>NZ_JAHYBW010000006.1:0-296433 GCF_032027985.1 Haloarcula sp. 1CSR25-25 | reverse complement strand
TATTCGCCGGAACTGAATCCTGTCGAGGAGTGCTGGAGACAGCTTCAAGCGTTTCTTAGCAACCGCTTCTTTGACTCACTCGACGAGCTGACGACAGCGATCGATACAGCTCTCGACCAACTTTCAATCCCAAAAGTGAGCAACTATTTCTAACGTCTACTATAGCTATCGCAAAAGCGTTAGACACAGTACAGCCGAACAGACAGGAGCAAAGGGCCACGACAGCAGTCATTCAGGTCACCGGACAGCAACGGAAGCCAGATTATCGGGTGAGCGTGGGCCACTTACCGTGCATCGAGAAACGCCCGCGTCAACGCCGCCACTTCGGAGCGAAACGACTGCATATCGACCGGGTCCGCACCGTGATAGAGCCGCTTGTGCTCTTCCCGAACGATGTCCTCGAGAGCTCGCTCGTAGAGTGTCTCGACCGTCACTGGCTGTTCGCGGTCTTCGAGTTTGGCAGCCAGCTTCCGAAACCGCTGCTGGGTCGCGTACCGGTGGGCCAGAGTTGACCCGTCGGCGTCGACCGGAATTGCCTCGTCCACCTCTCGAACGTCGGGATGGAGCAGCTTCGCACGGCCGCCGCGCTTGTTCCGGACCACGACGCCCTCGGCCGGCCCGTCGTACCACGCCGACTGTGGGATGTCGTAGCTTGTCGGGTCGAACTCCCGTGCCCGCCGTTCGCGTTCGACGGCGTTGACCGGCTGGAGACCGAGACGCTCGTAGATTCCCTGGACAACGTCCGGCGAGAGGAACCGGTCGTCCGCAGTTGACCAGATGTCGAAGCCGAGAAACGATGGCGTGCGGTCCCAGTCGTAGTCGATCGTGTGGTGGTGCATCGCTTCGCCGAAGAAGACGTACGCCTCGACGTCCTCGACGGCCCGCCGGAGCGCGTCTCGGTCGAGGTTGTCACGGACGTGCCGGACGGCGTGGCGGTACGGATCAGGCATCGCGTCGGGGTCGTCGTAGACGTTGCTCCGGTCGCCAAAGCGCAGGAGCCCTGACTGCTGCAGCTGAAAGCGCATGTTCGCCCCGTCGACCTTCTCCAGAAGCCACAGGTGTCCCTCCTGGAACATCTCTTCGGGGGCGTCATCGCCGCGTGGTATCGACGGGAACTGTTTCATTGATATATCGTTTTTTCTCCAACCGCTGCCCACCGACTACTCGGAGGGTCAATCCGCGGTCCAATAGTCTCTATGGCTCGTGGGGTTCTACTGTTGCCCCACAGTCCGGACATTCCCCGTCGGTGATCGTTAGCTGTGCATCACATGACGGGCAGTAGTCGCGATAACACGCTGGGTCGCCCATATCAGGTATACATTCCGGAGGAGTGAGAGCGTTTCCCCGGTCGGGCGCTCCGACTGAAGCTCTTGCGCACAGGCGAACGACACACCGACCCGCACTGTTGCTATCAATATAGCGTCCCGATTCGCAGACACTATCCGTATAGTCGCAATGACCTTCTGTGCAATCCCTCTGGAGTCCATATGAGCAACACCGGCGACCAGGGGTCGACGACCGAGGCGGACCAGCCAGTCGATGGCGCCGGGTACGGTCCGGGGAGCCCTCCCGGGACGGACGGGGCGACACGCGAGAAAAGCCTCGGCGTCGACCTGTGCCTGAGTCACCCGGAGCTGATTCTGACGGATGCGATCGAGAGCAGTCCGGACGTGACTGTGCGTCCGGAGCAGATGGTCGACGACGGCGCGTCGACCTTTCTGATTATCGCGGCCGCGGGCGAGACCCTCGATCAGTTCGAAACGGAACTGGAGCGGGACAACACGGTGTGTGACGTCGTCGTGTTGGACTGGACCGAGACGAACCGCGTGTATCGGGTCGAGGTCGCGGACAGCGCCGTCCGGATCACGCCGTCGCTCGTCCGCGCCGGCGGTCGGGTGTTCGACATGGAGGGAACCGGCGGGCAGTGGCTGGTACACGCACAGTTTCGGACCCGGTCGGCGCTGTCGGCGTTCCGCTCGGAGTGCTCCGACCGGGACATCACGTTTCGACTCGACCGGCTGTACTGGACCACCGGCGAGGCAAAGGCCGGGGCGTGCGGGCTGACCGCGGACCAGCAAGTCGCGCTCGAGACGGCACACAGAGAGGGGTACTTCGACGTGCCCCGCGGAATCTCGCAGGCCGAACTGGCGGAGAAACTCGACATCTCACCGTCGGCGATGTCACAGCGGATTCGGCGCGGGATGGACCAGGTCATCGGGTCGGAGCTCGGACTGACAGAGGAGTGAGGGACGGACCCGGCGCGCGTGTCGTTGAATTTTCAAGTGTGGGAGAAAGTGACAACGGGTCTATGGGCCAAAAAGGATATTGGCTCGCTGTGACTCCCATGCTGTATGAGACACCGAATCGTGAGCGGGATATGCGCTTTCCTCCTCTTGATGACCGTCGCGTCTGTCTCCGTAGGTGTCGCCGCCGCAGCGGACGGCGGCCAGTACGCTGACTACACAGCGACGGGCAACGAAACGGAGCCGGCGATACAGTCGGCCGAACCCACACAGGCTATCGGGAACGGGCCAAACGAGACCGGGTACGTCTGGGAACAGATAGACGGCGAGCGTGCCAGCAACTATCGACTGGCGGTGGCCGTCAGTTCGCCACAGGAGAATCTCGCGGTCTGTGCGAAGGCGAACGGTTCAGCGACGTGTACGCCGGTCGGTCCGAACGGGACTGCCACGCTCGCGACCCCCGGAGCTACCGGGCTCGATGACCTCTCTGTCTCTCTCTACAGCACGAGCGCCAACGCCACGCTGGATACGCAGTCGGTGTCTCTGCAGCCGATTCAGCGCGCCGGTGACGTCGACGGCGACGGGCTCACCAACAGTAACGAAGTCGCTCGGGGAACGAACCTCACTGACGCCGACACTGACGGCGACGGGCTGTCGGACGGTGCGGAGGTCCACCAGCACGGGACGGCCCCGACGGCCGTGGACACTGACGAAGACGGGGTCGCCGACAGGACCGAGATCCAACAGGGCACTGACCCGCTGCAGGTCGACACGGACGGCGACGGGCTGTCGGACGAACGCGAACTGGCGCTCGGGACGAACCCGACCGTCGCTGATACCGACGGCGATGGCCTGTCCGACCAGCGAGAGGCGTCCGGAAAGACCGACCCGACCGAGGCCGACACTGACGGTGACGGGGTCATCGACGGCCGGGAGCTGGAGATCGGCACGAACCCGATACAGGCCGACACTGACGGTGACGGGGTCGCTGACGGACGGGAGCTGTCTCTGGACACGGACCCGACAGTCGCGGACACCGACGGAGACGGGGCGGCAGACGGGACAGAACTCGAAGCGGGGACCGCACCCACCGAGAGCGATACCGACGGTGACGGCCTCGACGACGGCAAGGAACTGGCGGCTGGCACGTCCCCGACAAACGCCGATACGGACGGCGACGGCCTCCGTGACGGGCGAGAGGTTTCGACCCTCGGAACGGACCCGCTCGCGGCCGATTCGGACGGTGACTTCCTGCCCGACCGGCAGGAAGTCGCCTGGGGAACGAACCCGAACAGCGCGCTGACGCCCGCGTGGGTCACGAGCTCGCTTCTCGGGTTCCTCATCGGTATCGGGCTGACAGTCGCGGCGATCAGGCGCGGCTGGATCACGGAGCTCTCCGCGGCGGCCAGACTGTTCGTCTACCGTCGCTTCGAACTGGACCGGGAGATCATCGAGGTCAACCGTGAAATCGAGGCCACGGACGAGGAGACGGCCGACGCCGCAGGCGTCGACGCGGACACCGCGGCTGAGGTCTTCGAGCGAGGCGACCGGGAGTTCATGCCCGACGAACGGCTGGTGACGCTGATGCTGCAGGCCGAGAGCGGCCGCATGCACCAGACCGACATCGTCGAGGCGACGGACTGGTCGAAGGCGAAGGTCAGCCGTCTCCTCTCGCGGATGGTCGAGGACGGCGAGGTGGTGAAGATCCGTCTCGGCCGGGAGAACCTCATCTGTCTGGAGCGGGCGAAACCCGCAGCCGCGACCTCGCCCCACGCGGACGATATCAAGCCACCGACGCCAGGCGGATAAGTCAGCCCACACCCCACGGGACAGCCGGGTCGACAGTGACATCGCTGTACGTTGACGGCGTTTGTCACGTGAGTTTCCGCCAATTACAGCCGTCGACGCAGTCGTGGACGTGGCCACGGCAGTGGTCGGCGGATGCAGGAACCGCCTATTTTCGTCAATTCTGCCCTTCTACGTCCCGAAAACGGCAGAAGAGGTCCATACTGCAGGTACTGCCGCAGCTACGCATGTGTTTCTTTGTATACATGAGTTGTCGTCATCGCGGTGAAACAATCCGGTACTGTGCGTGAAACAGTGCTAGAGAACGGTTCTGTGACAGAGAATCCGATAAATCGGCGCCTCACGTCTTTAGAGCCCATTTTTACTGTCCCCTGATTCGGGGTAAGTCGGCCATTATCGACCCGTTAAATCGGTGAAACAGTCGCAATCGGCGGAACAGTCGACCCGGTATATGTCGGTTGCTGGAAAAGGGAGAAGCGAACATGTCGATAGCTGAAACCACTTCCGAACCCACGACAGCTGAGTCCGAGGAGTCCACGACAGACGAGTCGCCGTCTGCGGAATCCGCGTCTGACGACGGGCTCGCCCGCGACGACCTCTTCCACGTACTCCAGTGTCGTCGCCGCCGCCTGGTACTCAAGTACCTCCAGGAGTACCCCGGCGATGGACCGGCTGATATGAGCGATATCGCCGAACACATCGCCGCGCTGGAACACGACACGACGGTCGATTCGCTGCGCTCGAAACAACGCCAGCGCGTCTACATCGCGCTGTACCAGTCCCACCTCCCGAAGATGGACGACGCGGGCGTCATCAACTACAATCAGGACCGCGGACTCGTCGAGGCCACCGCGCTCGCGAACTCCTTCGACGGGTATCTCGACGAGGAACCCTCCCTACTGTCGACGCCGGCCCCGGAGTCGACGCCGTCGACCGAGTCCGACCGCGACCACGCGCGGACAGGTGCGAACGCGTCGACCGACGAGCGGTGGTCCAGTCGATATCTCGGGACCGCGTGTGCCACGCTGGTCGCAGTCGGGGGGCTCGCACTCAGCGGGACCGCAGTGTCGGGCGTCGCCGTCGCGCTTGTCGTGAGCGTGGCGTTCCTGCTGTTGTCGCTGAGCCATCGGTTCTCGCTGTCGGTGCCACAGTCGCTCACTGACCGTCTCCGGACCGCTCTCAGCCAGGCGACGTAAGCTGCTAACGGGATAGATGCGTGCACACAGCGGCACATTCAGAGGGCACTAGATCGTGGTACCGACTGCTGTGCTCGACGCCGTCCTTGCTACAGAGGAGACGACCGTGTCCCCGGACCAGGACGGCCTCGACGATGCGACGATGTTCGATATCCTCGACAACGAGCGCCGCCGAGCGTGTCTGGGCTGTCTCTCCGAGCACGAGACGGAGCTGTCTGTCAATGACCTGGGTCGACAGGTGGCGCGCGTAGTCGCCGACGCGGAGACCGACAGTGACGACCTCTACGACAGCGTGTACATCTCGCTCTGTCAGACACACCTTCCCAGGCTCGACGCCGTCGGGCTGGTCGAGTACGAGCCGGACCGAAAGCGGGTCCGTCAGGGCCCCAGATTCGACGCTATCAGGTCCCAGTTCGAACCGGCCCGCACGAACGACTGCGACCCGAGTGACACGGTTCGAACCGGTCCCATCGCGAGTGTCCTGACGGTCCTCATAGGTACGGCTGCGGTCGTGGGTCCACCGACGGCCAGGCCGGCACTGCTTCTCGGACTCGTTGTGACCCACCTTCTCGTACTCGTGCTCGCGTCCACATCGACGTCTCCAATCACTTACTGAGCTTGCCCGGGGGGGAGCGACAGATACGCCGACCGGCACGGGACAGTAGTCACCTGCTACTACAGCGAGCGTTCCGCCAGGCGCCCGCTACGTGCTGGAGAGGGCCCCGGACGGGACCCATGTCACAGTCGTCGTGACCGGTTCGATCCAGCGGCCCAAGTGTCTGACAGAAGTACGCGTCTACTTCAGGGGTAGCGGGCGTAAAGAAGCATATAATCAAGCGGTGGGGGAGACAGAGAAAGTGTGTATGACCGACTACGCCAGTATGCGAAAGGCGATCGAAGAGACGAAAGAATCGTTCGATGCGGTCGAACGGTTCCAACGTCGGTCAGTCCTCTGTCCCTGGTTAGACGTGCCGCTCCGAGACGAGTCCTGAGAGGCTCGGCGCCTGTCGCTCCTGTCCCATCGGTACCTGTCCCGGTCAGGTTCGTAGCTCACCTGCCGCGAGGCGGCGGTCCACTGTTTGCTGGCCGGATGAAAATACACTTCACCTATCGGTTGAAAGGGGGTGCACATGTACCAGGCGGAGGCGCAGCCGTGTATATTATAATCGTCGGCGCGGGCCAGGTCGGTTCGAACATCGCCAAGAGCCTCGCGGATAGTCACGAAGTCGCCGTCGTCGACATCGACCCTGACTGTGTGGAGACGCTGATGTACGACGCCGACGTGCTCGGTATCGAGGGGGACGGCGCGGAACTGGATACGCTCTCGGAGGCGGGCATCGAGAAAGCCGACGTACTCATCGCCAGTACCGACGACGACGAGACGAACATCGTCACCTGCGGGACCGCGATAACGGCCGCCGACCCGTTCACCATCTCCCGCGTCAAGAGCGCGAAGTTCCTCCGGACCTGGGAGAAATCCAGGGGCGCCTTCGGGGTGGACCACATGGTCGCAACGAACCTGCTCACCGCGGAGAACCTCGCCCGCGTCATCGGTCTTCCCGGCGCGCGCGACGTGGAAACGTTCGTCGACGGGCAGGTCCAGATGGGGGAGTTCGAGGTACTCGACTCCAGTCCCATCACGAACCAGACCGTCGCGGAGGCCGACCGCTATGAGTCTCTGACCTTCGCCGCTGTACTGCGCGACGACGAGGTCATCATCCCGCGTGGGGAGACGGTCATCAAGACAGGCGACGATATCGTCGTTATCGGCAGCCGTGATAGTGTCCGTCTGTTCGCGACCGAAATCGCACCGGATTCCGAAACGACCCAGAACGTCCTCATCGTCGGCGGGAGCGATGTCGGCTATCATACCGCGCGACTGCTTCAGGACCGGGGAATCAAACCCCGACTTATCGAACAGGACCACGACAGGGCACGCGAGCTCGCTGAGAACCTGCAGGGGACCACCGTGCTCGAAAGTGACGCGACCGACAGCGACTTCCTCGAGCGGGAGCACGTCGAAGACGCCGACGCCGTGGTCGCGACGCTCGACAGCGACGAGAAGAACCTCCTGGTGACGTTGCTGGCCAAACGACTCGGTGCGGAGCGAACCGTCGCTGTCGTCAACGCCGGCGAGTACGTCGACCTGTTCGAGGCCGTCGGCGTCGACGTGGCCGTCAATCCACGCGAGACGACCGCCGAGGAGATTACCCGGTTCACCCGGGAGTACGACGCGACGAAGGTCGCCATCATCGAATCCGACCGCGCCGAGGTGCTGGAAATCGAGATATCCGCCGATAGCGTCCTCGCGGGGCGGCCGATTCAGGAGTCGGTGCAGGAACTCCCGACCGGCGTGGTCATCGGGGCCATCAGCCGCGGCGGGGAACTGGTCATCCCCCGCGGTGACACCGTCATCGAACCCGGCGACCACGTCGTGGTGTTCGTCGACGCTGATTGCCTGGAAGCGGTCAACGACAAACTGTAGTGAGCGGGCGGGGTTCTTCCCGAGAGACTAAGCCTCGCTACCGCCTCGATTATCGTATGGCGTCGACTGCAGACCGCATCGTTCTCTCGTTTGCCCCCACCGCTACCGGCGGGGACCCCTGGTCCGGCGTCGATACCGAGTGGATCGTCGACGAACTGCGTTCGGACTCCTATCAACAGTACCTCCGCCGTGCCCACGGTGGCCCGGTGTCCGTCGGCGAGGAGTGGGCCGAGTTCGTGAGCTGTGGCTGTGCAACGCCACAGGACGTACTGTTGCGCGTCGAGCGCGTCGAGGGCGGGACGGTCCTCGACGAGGCGACGACCCTGGACGTCCAACCCCGCGACGTCGCTGGGACAGTGTCACAGTAGCTGTCTCTCTCTGTCGAGGGCGCTGGTCCATCGTATCACTCCCGATACCGCCGTCGCGTCGGTATCGGGATATATTGGGAGAATGGAAAGGCTGATGAACGCCACTCGCACATTCCGGACTATGCCACGCGAATCCTATCAGGAGGGACTGAACTCGCTCCGCGAGGACGTCCTCTATATGTCAGAGGTCGTCCTCGAACGGCTCCGGTTGGGGCTGGATGCGCTCGAACAGAAAGACGAGGAGATGGCCCGGGAGGTCATCGAAGGCGACCACGAGATCAACCAGCTCTATCTCGACCTCGAACGGGACTGCATCGACCTGCTGGCGCTGCAACAGCCGGTCGCGTCCGATCTCCGCTTTATCGCCGCGTCGTTCAAGATCATCACCGACCTCGAACGGATCGGCGACCTCGCCACGAACCTCGGCGAGTACTCTCTGGAGGCTGAACGCGACGTCTACCCCGAGGTCGACATTCAGGACGTCGCCGACGTGACAATCGAGATGGTCGAGAGCGCTATGGCGGCCTACGGCGAGGAGGACGTCGACCAGTGCTACACGATCGCCGACATCGACGACGAGGTGGACGAACGCTGTGAGTCGGCCTCCGAGACGGTCGTGCGTGACCTCATCGAGCGGGAGATCGACGCCGACTCCAGCGAGGTCGAAATCGAGCAACTGATGGCCGACGTGTCCCGCCTCCTGCTGACGATTCGAGACATCGAACGCGTGGGCGACCACGCCGTCAACATCGCCGCGCGGACGCTGTACATGGTCGAGAACGACGACGACCTCATCTACTAAGACCCACTTTTTACTTCGTCGCCCTTCCTCGCGGCGCTTCGCGCCGCTGTGGGAGGGCTCCTCGCAAAAACTTGGGGAAAAACGCGGGAATCGCAAGCGATTCCCGTGAAACGGCTCGCGCTGCTCGCCGTATATTCTTATTACAGCCACACGCCTCCCCAACCGACTGCGTTGCTCGGCTCGCTCCGCTCACCTGCGCGACTCGTCCCTCGCGCTTGCGACGCGGCCGTCGCCGCGACGGCGCGCGCCTGACAGCAGTATCTCTCTACGAAGAGCCTACTGCGGCGTCTCGGGCGTGTCGTCGCCCACGAGCCCCGAGTCGGTGATGCGGAACTGGGCCGTGTCGCCGGCCGGTTTGGCGCGGTGTTTCTCCAGGGTGGCGCGGCGGTTGCCGCCGCGGAACCGGTCCAGGCGGACGATTGCGCCCGACCAGTGGTTGAGGGTGTGGCCGCCAAGCGCCGTCGAGCGGTCGCTGTCGGGGTCGGTGAACACCTGGTTTGTGAACATGACCGCGAGGTCGTGTTTGCGGGCCAGCGAGAGCAGGTGGGTGATCTGGCGGGCCACGTCCCGCAGCGTCTCGCCGCCGTCCCCGTCGTCCCGGCGGAGCCGATAGAACCCGGTCGCGCTGTCCAGCACGATGAGTTCGACCTCGGCGGCGAACTCGGCGGCGTCCTGGACGGCTTCGGCCTGTTCGTCGTAGTCCAGCGCCTCGGTGATGATGAGCCGGCCGGCGAGGTCGTCCACGGTCTGTGCCGTGCCGCGCGCGCGGCCGCTGGCGACCTGTTCCATCCGGTCGGCGGAGAGCCCCTCGGTGTCGATGTACAGCGCCGCGTCGCCGGCGGCGGCGACTTCCATCACCGCCGACAGGGCGAAGTTGGTCTTGCCGGCCGCCGGCGGGCCGTACACCTGCGTAACGGTGCCGTGTTCCAGCCCGCCACCCAGGAGGTCGTCGATGGCGCCACACCCGGTCGGGACGTACTCGCTCACGAACAGGGGTTGGGCAGGTTCGGATAAAAACACTGGTACCTGACGGTATTGCTGTCAGGCGTCCGAAAGTCGCTCTGCCAGCGTCCACTCGGCGAGCGACACGTCGTCGATTTCGGCCGTCGCGAACCGCAGGTTCGACCCCCACCTGCGGGTGATGACGAGCGATTCTGCGTCCAGTTCGTACGACCCCAGGTCCTCCCAGGCGTAGAACCGCCTGGCGACCGGCAGTCTGATCTCCAGCCCGTCTTCGGTCGCAACTGCGGTGCGGTTCCCGCCAGTCGAGAGGAGGACGAACCCAGTAGGGAACAGAATCTGGCCGGTGTACTGGAGCAGGGCGAGGTCGAACACCGCGCCGACGGCGAAGCCGACGGTCGCGACGCCGGCGACGGCCCCCCCGACGTACAACCGCCGCCGCTGTGCCGACACGGGCCAGCTCGCTCGCCACCGGGTCACCACTTCGGCGCCTTCGGTGACCGCGGCGGCGTACCGCGTCTGTGCCATGACCGCGACCGCGACCCCGGCCAGAAACGCCAGCAGGCCGAAGAAAAACGCCACCAGGCCGCCGACCCCGGCGCTGCCCAGCGACGCGAACCCGACGACGGCGTAGGCAACCGCGAGCACCGTCGGTAGCCAGCGCCTGCGAGTCGCGCCGAGCCTGACGGCCGCTCCCGGCCGACCGGAGAGGCCCCAGGCCGTCGCAGTACCCACGGTGGCGAACGTTCCAAGCAGCGCCAGATACAGCAGCCACGTCTCGGTGACGCCGACGCCTTCGAGAAGCGGTACGACCGGTGGCGCCAGGATAAAGCCCAGATACGCGCCGCTGACCGCACCGAACAGCGGGTCCGACGCCGCGCGTCCTCCGTCAGTGTTGCCCCCCGACCGCATCATCGGACTTCCACTCACCTGTGATAAAAAGTCTATTAAATGTAACAGATATCCAGATTGTCTCTATCCGTCTCTACACCTTCGCTTCTGGTATCCAACTGAAACCGGGATTCGGACCGCCGGACCCCCCACAGCTGTAAGTAATCGGCGGGCGAACTCCGGCCGTGATTGTCGTCGCCACCGAGGATTTCGAAGTGTACCACGGCGTCGTCAACGAGCTCCGCGACCGCGGCGTGGCGTTTACCACTATCGAACCGGGCGACGAGTGGCCCGAGGGGGCGGACGTCGCAGTAATCGCGGCCGGTGAGTCGGTCGAGATCCCCGACGGCGTGGACGTCGTGCAGGCGGCCCCGGACGCGCCGCGCCGGGCCGTCGAGGCCGTTATCTCGGCGCTGCGCGGCGGCGACGGTCGCACCGTCATCGGCATCGACCCCGGCGAGCGACCGGGCGTCGCGATTCTCCACGGCGACATGGTCGTTGCAGCGTTCCAGGTGCCGGCAGCGGAGGTCGGCGAGATCGTCCGTCGGGAGGTCGAAGACGCCGTCAACCCGGTGGTTCGCGTCGGCGACGGCGCGCGGCTCGTCGGCGCGCGCATCATCGACGACGTCCAGTCAGTGCCGGTGGAACTGGTCGACGAAACGGGAACGACACCGTATCTCGGTTCCGGCACCCGCGGGATGGGCGACGTGCTGGCCGCGGTCAACATCGCCCGCCTTGACGGCGAGGAAATAGAGAGCCGGACTATCGAGCCCACGGCCGGGGAGCTCCAGAAGATTAAGGACCGCTCGCGGGAGGAAAGCGACACGAACAGAGCAATCAGCGAGGGACTGGCCCGGCGGGTCGCGACGGGCGCACTCACCGTCGAGGAGGCGCTGGCCGAACACGGCAGCGACACCGCGACCGACGAGAGCGAGGGGGAAGCCGACGACGAGGACAGCTCCGAACACGAACCGGCCGACGAGAGCGGCTAGGGCGAAACCATCCGCTCGGCTCGCTGCATCACTTCGCGGACGGGGAGCCCGGTCGCCTCCGCGACGGCGGCGGCGTCGTCGTACTCCGCGCTCACGTCGAACACCGTGCCGTCGGTGTCGCTCGCAATCTTGACCGTGACCTCGAACTGCTCGCCGTCGACGGAGAGCGCGACCGTCTCGTACTCCCGGTCGGCGACCCAGCGGTGGCCCGCCCCGGACTCGCGCACGCCGAGCGTCCCGGTCGCCTCGGCGAGGCGGCGCGCGACCCGCTCTGCGTCTTCCGGCCTGCAGATGACCTTGACGATGTGGCCGGGCCGGGATTTCTTCATCGTCGTCGGGACTACCGACACGTCGCGTGCGCCGACCTCCGGAAGCGACCGCTGGAGGTCGCCAAGGACTTCCGGCGAAACGTCGTCGACGTTCGTCTCGAGTACGGTTATCTCGTCGCGGCGGAGCCCGCCCGAACCGTCGCCGACCATCGCCCGCAGGACGTTGGGGCGGTCGTCGAGGTTCCACCCGCCAGCGCCGTAGCCCGACGCCTCGACGGCGAGTGGCGGTAGCGACTCGGTCCCCTCTGCGATGTGGGCGAGAATCGCTGCGCCGGTCGGTGTCACGAGCTCCCTGTCGATGGGGCCACCCTGCAGCGACCAGTCGGCCTGCGCTGCGATTTCGACCACCGCCGGGGTCGGAACCGGGTAGGTCCCGTGGCTCATCTCCAAGCTTCCGCCGCCGGTCGAAAGGGGCGTCGTCACGACCCGTTCCACGTCGAGGTCATCCAGCAGGAGGCAGACGCCGACGATGTCGGCGATGGCGTCGTCGGCCCCGACCTCGTGGAAGTGCGTCCCGTCGAGGTCCGTCCCGTGGACCGAGGCCTCCGCGCGCCCGAGCATCTCGATGATCGCCAGCGCGTCCGTCCGGACAGAGCCAGGCAGGGCCATCCCCTCGACGATGTCGACGACGTCCGTGTACGCTCGGCTCGGGCCGTGACCCTCGGCGTGGGTGTGGTCGTGGTCGCCGTGGGAGTGTGGCTGTTCGTCGTCGGCGTGGGTGTGGTCGTGGGAACGTCCGTCGTCGCTGGAGTGGTCACGAGGCCCGTCGCTATCGCTATCGGCGTCGGATACCAGCACCTCGACGCGCGTGGCGGCGATGCCACAGCGGTCCACCTCGGAGACGGCGTACTCGACAGGGAGTGCGGCCTCGACCGGCGACAGGGCCTCGCGGTCGGCCCCGGCGGCCAGCAGCGCCCCCAGAAGCATGTCGCCGGCGGCACCCATGCGGCCGTCGAAAGCGAGTGTTCGCATACACAGGGGGTCGCGCCCCGCGAGTAAAAGCCCTCATACTACGGTTCCACCGACCCCTCGTGTCGGTGGTCAGGCCTGGCGGACGATGTGGACGTCGTAGGCCTCGCCGTCGGTGAGTTCGCCGATGGGGACGACGATGTCCTCCGTGTCGTCACTGCCGAGGAACACGACACTTGCGTCGACGTCGCGGGCAGACTGTCTGATTGTCGCCGACAGTTCGCTGGTGGAGTGGGCGCTCACGTCGTCGTAGCGGAGTTCGGAGTCGTCGGTCGCCTCCTCGATCTTGCGTCTGAGGTCGTCCGCGGCGGTTTCGGCGGCGAAGTCCTCGGTCGGGTCGACGCGCCGGCGGCGCTCGGCATAGTCGGCTCCGGTGGGAATGAACGCGACAGCGACGACGTCCTCGCCGAGCGCCGCGGCGTAGGTAACGGCGCGGTGGAGCGCGGCGTCTGCGAGCGGTGACCCGTCGAAGGGAACGAGAAATACCATATCGGCGCTATCGCGTCCAGCCTTATGAAACGCGGCGATGGCGGCAGCCTGTGTCACCGCCCACCAGGCCGGGGGCTATTCCATACCGCTGTGCAGTATGTTATTAGGTAACATATAAACCCGTCGCCGTGCGTCTTGCCCGCCGGTAGCATAAAGCATATCTCCGGGGCTACCCGAGTTCAGTGTAAGCAGGCTCTACTATGAACGAAGTCCAATTGGAAGTGGCGAAGGCCTACCCGAACGACTCGGGACGCGGTATCGCCAGACTCGACCCCGATACGTTGTTGCACCTCAAGCTCTCCCCCGGCGACATCATCGAAATCGAAGGGAGCGATACGACCGCGGCGAAGGTGTGGCGCGCCGACCGACAGGACTGGAACACCGACACCGTCCGCATCGACGGTTTCACGCGCCAGAACGCCGACGTGGGTATCGGCGAGCGCGTCACCATCCGGAAGGCCGAGGCCGAGAAGGCCGACAAGCTCGTCCTCGCGCCGCCGGAAGAGGCGTCGGTCCAGTTCGGCTCCGACGCCGCCGGCATGGTCAAACGGCAGATTCTGAAACGGCCGGTCGTCGAGCGTGACATCGTCCCGGTGATGTCGTCGACGAACCACCCGTTCATGCGCTCGCCCGGACAGGCCATCCCGCTCATCGCGGTCGAGACCGAGCCCGAGGGCGTCTGTCTCATCACCGAAGATACAGAGGTCGAGCTCCGCGAGGAGCCCATCTCCGGCTTCGAGAAGACCGGTGGCGGCATCACCTACGAGGACATCGGTGGGCTCCAGAACGAGATCCAGCGGGTCCGCGAGATGGTCGAGTTGCCGATGAAACACCCCCAGATATTCAAGAAACTCGGCATCGAGCCGCCACAGGGGGTCCTGCTCCATGGACCGCCCGGCACCGGGAAGACCTTGCTCGCGAAGGCCGTCGCCAACGAGACCTCCGCCAGTTTCTTCTCTATTGCCGGCCCCGAGATCATCTCGAAGTACTACGGGGAGTCCGAACAGCAGTTACGCGAGATCTTCGAGGACGCGAGCGAGGAGTCGCCCTCGATCATCTTCATCGACGAGCTGGACTCCATCGCGCCCAAGCGCGAGGACGTGACCGGTGAGGTCGAGCGCCGCGTCGTCGCCCAGTTGCTGACGATGATGGACGGCCTCGAATCCCGTGGCCAGGTCATCGTCATCGCCGCGACGAACCGCGTCGACAGCGTCGATCCGGCGCTGCGCCGTCCCGGTCGCTTCGACCGCGAGATCGAGATCGGCGTGCCGGACGAGGTGGGCCGCGAGGAGATCCTCCAGATCCACACCCGCGGCATGCCGCTGTCGGACGACGTGAACCTGGCGAAGCTGGCGACGGACACGCACGGCTTCGTCGGGGCCGACATCGAGAGCCTGACCAAGGAGGCCGCGATGAAGGCGCTGCGCCGGTACCTCCCGGAAATCGACTTAGACGAGGAGGATATCCCGCCGAGCCTCATCGACCGGATGATAATCAAGCGCGACGACTTCAAGGGCGCGCTCAACGAGGTGAGTCCGTCGGCGATGCGGGAGGTGCTGGTCGAGCTCCCGAAGATGTCCTGGGACAACGTCGGCGGCCTCAGCGGACCCAAAGAGCAGGTCCAGGAGGCCGTCGAGTGGCCGATGAACTCCCCGGAGAAGTTCGAGCGCATGGGCGTGACGCCGCCGTCGGGGGTGTTGCTGTACGGCCCGCCAGGCACCGGGAAGACGCTCATGGCGAAAGCCGTCGCCAACGAGACCGACGCCAACTTCATCTCGGTCCGTGGCCCGCAGCTGCTCTCGAAGTGGGTCGGCGAGAGCGAGAAGGCCATCCGGCAGACGTTCCGGAAGGCCCGCCAGGTCGCTCCGACCATCATCTTCTTCGACGAACTCGACTCGCTGGCACCGGGTCGGGGCGGCGAGATGGGGTCGAACGTCTCCGAGCGCGTCGTCAATCAGCTCCTGACCGAACTCGACGGGCTCGAAGAGATGGAGGACGTGATGGTCATCGGCGCGACCAACCGGCCGGACATGATCGACCCGGCGCTGATCCGCTCGGGCCGGTTCGACCGGCTGGTGATGATCGGCGAGCCCGACATCGAGGGCCGCGAACAGATCCTGAAGATCCACACGGACGACACGCCGCTGTCGCCCGACGTGAGCCTGCGCGAACTGGCCGAAGTCAGCGACGGGTTCGTCGGCTCGGACCTGGAATCCATCGCCCGGGAAGCAGCCATCGAGGCACTCCGCGAGGACGACGACGCGGAGGAAGTCGAGATGCGCCACTTCCGGCAGGCGATGGACAGCGTGCGCCCGACGATCACCGACGACATCCGCGAGTACTACGAGCAGATGGAAGAGGAGTTCAGAGGCGGCTCCAGCCCGCAACGGCAGGCCGGGACCGGCGGTCGGATCGGCTTCCAGTAGGGCTCCGGCGCTCTCTTGCTCGCTCGCCGCGGTTCGAACACGACTTTCTGCGTTGGGACGGTGATTCGACGCTGCCGAGCAGCGGTACCTCCCCGCTGACCGCACAACACCAGTGCATAATTATTAGATAAATTATAATACCGGTGTTTGTTTCTCCTTTCGAAGCCCCCTTTCGGGTCCCAGGTGTACCGGGTGGTATGTCGAACACGAACCGCGTTTACAGGCTGGCAAAGCGCCCCGAAGGGACCCCCGACCGCGATACGTTTGCCCTCTCCGAGGAGGCGGTCCCCGAACCGGGGCCCGGCGAAGCGCTCGTCAAGACGCTGTACCTCTCTGTCGACCCGTACATGCGCGGCCGCATGCGTGACAGCGAATCGTACGCGGACCCGTGGGAGGTAGGTGACCCGCTCCGGGGCGGGGTCGTCGGTGAGGTCGTCGAGTCCAACGGCGCGGGCTTCGAGGAGGGCGACGTCGTCACTGGCGAGCTGGAGTGGGCGGAGTACGCCACGGCGGCCGGACCGGCGCTCACACAGATCGATCCCGAACTCGCACCGATTTCGACGGCGCTGGGCGTCCTGGGCATGCCTGGCCTGACAGCGTATTTCGGCACCCGGGACGTGGCACAGCCATCGGCCGGTGACACGTTCGTCGTCACCGGCGCTGCGGGGGCCGTCGGCTCCGTTGCGGGCCAGCTCGCCAAGCTCCAGGGCGCACGCGTCGTCGGCTTCGCCGGCTCCGAGGAGAAGGTCTCGTTCCTCGAGGACGACCTCGGCTTCGACGAGGGGATCAACTACAAGGCGACCGACGACTACCGGGCGGCGCTGGACGAGGCCGCGCCCGACGGCGTCGACGTCTACTTCGATAACGTCGGCGGACCGATTACCGACGCTGTGTTCACGCGCCTCAACACCGACGCACGTGTCGCCGTCTGCGGCCAGATATCTATGTACAACAGCGAGGAGGTTCCGATGGGGCCGCGCAAACTGGGCAAGGTCATCCAGTCTCGCGTGACTGTCCAGGGACTCCTCGTCTCCGACTTCGAGCCGCGGTTCGAGGACGCGACGAAACAACTCGGTCAGTGGGTCGCTTCGGGCGAGCTCTCCTACCGGGAAACCGTCACCGAGGGCATCGAGAACGCGCCCGACGCGTTCCTCGGGCTGTTCGAGGGCGAGAACATCGGCAAGCAACTCGTGCAGGTCGCTGAACGGTAGGCGAAGAAGGTGACTGGCCGAACTACAGCTCGCCGAGTTTGCGGAGGAGCTGGCCGCGGTACTCCTCGTCGGCCTGGACGCCTTTCAGTTCGAGGACGTTCCGTTCGAGCTTATCGAGCGCGACGTTGAACGCGGTCTTGGCGCCGTAGCCCTCGCCGGAGCCGGCCGCCTGGCCCTTGTTGGTCCGGAGGCGGATCTGACACTGGATGAGCGGCGTGCCACGGAGCTTCTCCTTGTGCTCGTGGAACCGGACGTGAGCGTGCTGGACCTGCATCGCCCCGTACTTGTCCGCGACCGCCTCGATGTCGGCCCGGATGTCCGCACGGGAGATGGTGTCAAGCAGTTTGATGTTCGTGATCTGGACGTCCATGTGGTCTTCCTCCGTGTAGGTCAGTGCGCGGAGCACGTCGGTCTTCGTGAGGATTCCAGCGACGTCGGTGTCGTCCTCGGCCGGCGTGACGACGAGCCCGGCGAAGTCGTTTTCGAGCATCCGCGCGACGGCGTCCTCGACCGAGTCGCCGAGTTCCGCCGTCGCTACCGGACTGCTCATCACGTCGTAGACTGGCATATCGAGCACGCGCTCGATCTCGCCGGAGCGGTCGCCCCGCGTCGTCTTGTTCATGTCCCGGACGACGACGTCGACGATGTCGTGGCGCGTGACCATCCCGCTCAGCCCGTCGTCGTCATCGAGCACCGGAAGCCGGGAGATGCCGTGTTTCCGGAGGAGATTGACGACCTGCCCGACGTTGGTGTCTTCCGAGACCGTGATGACATCCCGCGTGTAGATGTCCTCGACGCGCAGCGCGTCGAGGTTGTCGAGAACCGCTTCGAGGATATCGTCCTCGGTGACGATACCCCAGAGCTCGCCCGCCTCGAACACCGGCGCGAGCTTGACTCCACCCTCGACGAGGACGCGCGCGACTTCGCGCACGTCGTCGGTGCGCTCGACTTTCGGCGCCGAGCGCGTCATCGCCCCCGCTTTCGCGTTGTCCTCGACATGGGACTGGACCAGCTGTTTCTGCGTTATAACGCCAGCGTAGTCACCGTCTTCCGTGACGATGATTCCCTTGGGGTTCTCGCGTTCGAAGATAGACCGGACTTTCCCCAGGCGCTTGTTGGCGTCAACTTCGACAAACTCTCTGGTGGCGATATCAGCAATATCCATCGTTCTTCACAGTTCGTAGATTCGACGTGTGGGGTTATCAAGGTTGGTTTAGTCCCCGGGAGTCGGGAGACGAACTAAGCTTTAGGGCCTTGGGTCTAAGGTCGGTGCATGCTGCCCGACATCGGCGTCTTCGGCCCCTACACCTACCTGGTCACAGAGGTGGTCTGGGGGGCTGTTGCCCTCGCGTTGCTCTGGCGTGCGAACGCCCTCCGGATGGCGGCCAAGACCATAGTCGTGCTCTATCCGATTGCCTACGTCTGGGACTGGTACACGCTCACCGTCGGCGTCTTCGAGATCAAACTGAGGACCGGCGTCGACCTCCTCGGGATCCCCATCGAGGAGCACATTTTCATGGTCGTGGTTCCCGCGCTCATTCTCGGTATCCACGAGAACCTGCATGGCCTTTCGCCCGAGTCGAACGCTGAATAGTAAGGAATCCGATACCGGTTTCAGCTGTTAACTGCTGCTGTTTCAGCGTTACAACTGGAAACAGCTCTATCCACGAGAAGTGCTGATTTCGCCCGTATTCAGCCCTGAAAGCAGCATCTGTCCTATGCCGACATCTCTCACAGTAGCTATATCTGCCAGCCGGGAGTGCTATCTGACAGCTATGAGTGATACTGCCCCGACACCTCACATCGAGCTGTACGTCCGGTCGATGCTTCCCGACGGCGCACACGAACGCCAGGAGGAGGTCATCGGCCGCCTCGAAACACTCGACGAAGAGGACCACATAGACGGGTTCAACGTCATCGTCTGGGGCAAACAGATCGCGCCGCGGTCGGCCGCCGCACGGACGGAGGAAGGCAAGTACATCCTGAACCGCGTCGCCGAGTTCAAGCAGTGGGCGCTGACCAGCAACGTCTCGCTCGACTCGTTCTACCAGGACACGACAGTCGATTCGGAAGTGACGGAGTCGGCGTACGATGCCTTGACGTTGCCCGTCATGGGACTGGCCGAGTACGACGGCAGCGAGCTCGTTCACCTCGCACCCTGTACGAAAGACGACGTCGTCCACACGACCATGGACCGCATCGAACGTCTCGAAGCGGGCCAGCCGCCCGCTCTCGACCAGGAGCGCGGCGGCGTGAGCGTCGTCTAGCTGGACAACGAGGACCGGACTGTTTCGATATAGGACTCGAACTCGTCTGTCTCCGACAGCGCTTCGAGCACGTCCTCGGGGTCCTCGGCCAGTTCGTAGCCCGGCCGCCCTTTGCCCGTCGGTGACTCCGTCTGTTCGTTCACCAACAGCCCCTTCTCGGCGAGTCGGCCCAGCGCCGAGATGACTTCCTGGCGCTCGACGCCCCCGAACGGCTGGCGGTCGATATCCGCGAGATGCGCCTTCGCCGTCTGGGTCACGTGATAGGAGTGGGCCGGCGTTTCGTCGGCCGTTTCCAGTTCTGCGACCGCAAGCAGCACGAACTGTTCGAACGCGTCCGCCGACTGGACCTTACTTCTCATATAGATGACTCTAACGTGGTTGGGGCAAGAAAGTACTGGACGGCACCTGTCGGGCCGACAGTCTCACTTCGGCTGTGTCGAAACGTACACCGGCGTCGGAAACACCGTCTCGACGAGCCGTGTGCCCACGCGCGAGGAAAAGGCCCGTTCCAGCGGTTCGGCGAACGTATCCAGCAGGCGTTGTCTCGTATCCGACCGGTCGAGGTCGGCTTCGAGCAGCGCCGCCGACCGGTACTCGACGCTGTCGAAATGCGTTGCTAGCTCTTTTCGGACGGTTATCGACCACACGGGGTGGTAGGCGGCCTGATACCACCCCTCGTCTCGCTCGTACCGCCGGTCGTAGGGCTTTGCGACCCGGCTGCCGATTGCCTCGGGTAGCCAGGGCATGCCGACCGGATAGCCGTGGCCGTCGCCGGGCCAGGCTCGGTTCGGACAGATAGAGACGAACACGCCGTCGTCAGCCAGGATACGGGCCGATTCGGCGATGAGCCGCTCCTCGTCCGGAACGTGCTCGAACACCATATTGGAGATGACCGCGTCGACGCTGCCGTCTGGGAACGGCATCGTCGTCCCGTCCGCTTGCACGGCGTCACAGGGAAAGGTCGCCGCCCCGTCTTTGAAGTCGACATCGAGCGCGAGAGCGCGACAGCCGATGCTGTCGGCGAGTTCGGACGCGATCTTCCCGTCTTTGGCCCCGATATCGAGAAGGACGGCGTCCTCGTCAAGAGCGTCAGAGAGCGTAGATTCGTACAGTTGTTTGAACACTGGCGAAGTCATAAATCCCGGCGTGAGAGTGAACAAGAGCCGTCGACGGTATAACTATCTATCTGATAAGCTGAATAAGTGATAAATAAACGGACTGCTCGAACACCGTACTCATGGCGCAGACGGACAGGCCTGTATAATCACCGCGTAACGATACCGGTGAGTCGACAGCGTCGCCGTTGTGCGGGTCGAGTCCAGTCCCAATATGTGACACCTAGATACGTTCGGTCCGTCTGGACCTGCGAAGTGGGCATCTACCGCTGCCGACCCGCTTCGCTCGTCGGGCAGCGACAGTAGACGTGGGCTCGGGCGGATTGTGAACCACATCGAGACGTGCTCGCTACGCTGCGGACGGCTCGTCCAGTTCAAATCCTTGGGAACCACGCAGACGCCGACCGCGACTCGCTACGCTCGTCGGTGACGTCGTCAGAAGTGGGTTCGGGCGGATTTGAACCGCCGGCCTCCTCCATGTCAAGGAGGTGTCATAACCGACCTAGACCACGAACCCTCACTGCGAGGTACACCACATTGTTTCCGGTGGGTGTAATTGAAGGTTTCGGATTCCGTATCGCCACGTTGTCTGTTGATTGCCCACACATGTACGAAGCGGAACAGGGAGTCCCGATAGGCTTAAGTCAATGTACGGATTTGTACATTACAACACGAAAAAGTCCATTGGTGAATACAATGAAAGAGTACATCGAACGCGTCACTGACGGTGAAGACCTGACACAGGAGGAGGCACGGGCCGTTGCAACGAACGTCTTCGAGGATGCGACCGAAGCACAGATCGGTGCGCTCCTGACGGCGCTGCGGGCGAAGGGAGAGACAGAGGCCGAGATCGCCGGCTTCGCCGAGGGGATGCGCGACGCCGCACGGACCATCCGGCCCGAGCGGGCGGGGCTGGTCGATACCTGCGGGACCGGCGGCGACGACTACAACACGATCAACGTCTCGACGACGAGCGCCATCGTCGCGGCCGGGGCCGGCGTCCCGATCGCCAAGCACGGCAACTACTCCGTCTCGTCGTCGTCGGGCAGTGCCGACGTCCTGGAAGAGGTCGGCGTCGACATCGAGGCCGAACCGCCGGAAGTCGAGGACACTATCGAGCGGGAGGGCATCGGCTTCATGCTCGCGCCCGTGTTCCACCCGGCGATGAAGGCCGTCATCGGCCCGCGCCAGGAACTCGGCATGCGGACCGTCTTCAACATCCTCGGGCCGCTGACGAATCCCGCCGACGCGGACGCGCAGGTGCTGGGCGTCTACGACCCGGACCTCGTGCCCGTGATGGCAGAGGCGCTTGCCCGGCTGGACGTCGAGCGGGCGCTGGTCGTCCACGGCGACGGCCTCGACGAGATCGCAATCCACGGCGAGACTACCGTCGCGGAGGTCACCGGTGACCGCATCGCGGAGTACACCATCACCCCGGAGGATATGGGTCTGGAAACGCACGACATCGAGGCAATCGCCGGGGGGTCGCCAGAGGAGAACGCGGCCGACCTCCGCGGCATCGTCTCCGGAGAGGTCACCGGCGCGAAGCGGGATATCATCCTCGCCAACGCCGGCGCGGCCATCTACGTCGCCGGCGTCGCCGACACACACGAAGAGGGAGTCGAACAGGCCCGACAGGCCATCGAGTCGGGCGCGGCGGCCGACAAACTCGACGACCTGATCGGGGCATGACGCGCGTGAAGATCTGTGGCGTGACAGACAGTGCGGACCGCGACGCCGTCGTCGCGGCCGGCGCTGACGCGGTCGGTCTCATCCACGGGGTCCCGGTCGACACCCCGCGCGAGGTCGACGAGGCCACCGCCGAGACACTCGCCGACGGCGTCCCGCCGTTCGTGACGAGCGTGCTGGTGACGATGCCGACGACGGTCCAGGAGGTCGTCAGGCGTATCGACAGGATAGAACCCGACGCGGTACAGGTCCACGACGGGCTCTCGCCGGCGGAACTCGGGGCCCTCGACAGCCGGATCACCCAGGACATCGTCGCTGTGGTCGAGGCGGACGCGCCGGCCATCGAGGACTACGCCGACCACGCCGACGCCCTGCTCGTCGATTCGGTCGACGCCGACGGCGGCGGCGGCACGGGCGAGACACACGACTGGGAGCGCACGCGCGAGGTCGTCGACTCGCTGGACGTCCCTGTCGTGCTGGCGGGCGGGCTGACCCCCGAGAACGTGGCCGAGGCCGTCGAGACGGTCGGGCCGTTCGCCGTCGACGTCGCCAGCGGCGTGGAATCCTCGGGCGGCAGGAAAGACCACGACGCCGTCGAGCGGTTCGTCCGGAACGCCACGCGGGCGTCGGAGGGCGCGGTATGACCATCGACATCTCCCGGGAGGCGTTCGTCGAACACGCCAAGGCCGACCGCCCGGTCGTCGTCCGCGCGGCCGCGCAGCTGGACGTCGACGTGGAGCCGTTGACCGCGTACGCGGCCCTGACCGGCCGCACGAGCGACGTGGCCGCAAGCGACTACACGTTCCTGCTGGAAAGCGCCGAGAAGGTCGCCTCCAGCGACCCCGACGGCGCGTTCGCGCCGGAGACCGACGACCGCCACGCCCGCTTTTCCTTCGTCGGCTACGACCCGCGGGCCGTCGTCACCGTCACTGGCGACGACAGCGAGGTCGAGGCCTTTGACGACCGCTACGCCGACCTCGTGACGACCGACGGCGGCGACGTGGTCGACGACCTCCGGGCGGCGATGCCCGACGTGGCGCTGCGGAACTTCCCGGCGATGGACCGCCAGCACCTCGAAGGCGGCCTCGTCGGCTTCCTCTCCTACGACGCTGTCTACGACCTCTGGCTCGACGAGGTCGGCATGGACAGGCCCGACTCGCGGTTCCCGGACGCCCAGTTCGTCCTCACGACGTCGACGGTCCGCTTCGACCACGTCGAGGAGACCGTCTCGCTCGTGTTCACGCCGGTCGTCCGCCAGGACGAGGACGCCGGCGAGCGCTACGACGAACTCGTCACAGAGGCCGAGCGGGTCGAGGCTGTGCTCTCGGACCTGTCACCGCTTGCGACCGGTGGCTTCCGTCGTGAGGACGAGGTGGCCGGACCCAGAGACGAGTACGAGGCAGCCGTCGAGCGCGCCAAGGAGTACGTCCTCTCGGGCGACATCTACCAGGGCGTCATCTCCCGAACGCGGGAACTGTACGGCGAGGTCGACCCGCTGGGCTTCTACGAGGCGCTCCGGGCGGTGAACCCGTCGCCGTACATGTACCTGCTGGGCTACGACGACCTGACCATCGTCGGCGCGAGCCCGGAGACGCTGGTCTCGGTTGCGGGCGACCACGTCGTCTCGAACCCCATCGCGGGGACGTGCCCGCGCGGGAACTCACCCGTCGAGGACCGCCGCCTCGCGGGCGAGATGCTCGCCGACGGGAAGGAGCGGGCCGAACACACGATGCTCGTCGACCTGGCGCGCAACGACGTGCGCCGGGTCGCCGAGGCCGGGAGCGTCCGCGTTCCCGAGTTCATGAACGTCCTCAAGTACAGCCACGTCCAGCACATCGAGTCCACGGTGACGGGGCGACTCGCCGCGGACAAGGACGCCTTCGACGCCGCCCGGGCGACGTTCCCGGCGGGGACCCTCTCGGGCGCGCCGAAGATCCGCGCGATGGAGATTATCGACGAACTCGAACGCTCGCCGCGTGGGCCCTACGGCGGCGGCGTCGGCTACTTCGACTGGGACGGCGACACCGATTTCGCCATCGTCATCCGCTCGGCGACGGTCGAAGACGAGGGAGACCGGGACCGCATCACCGTCCAGGCCGGGGCGGGCATCGTCGCGGATTCGGACCCGGAAAGCGAGTACGTCGAGACCGAGCAGAAGATGGACGGCGTGCTGACGGCACTGGAGGAAATCGAGGACGCGGGCGACCAGTCGGCCGCCGACACTCCAGAGAGGGTGCCCCGATGAGCGCGTCACGGCCCGCCGGCGAGGACGCCGTCAGGGACGACCTCCGGGTGCTGTTCGTGGATAACTTCGATTCGTTCACCTACAACCTCGTCGAGTACGTGTCCGAACACGCCGAAACGGAAGTCGTCCGGAACACCGCGTCCCTCGACGACGTCGAGGCGTTCGACCCCGACGCAATCGTTCTCTCGCCGGGCCCGGGCCACCCGAAGAACGAACGGGACGTCGGCGTCACGCTCGACGTGCTCCGTGAGGTCAGCCCCCACGTGCCGACACTGGGCGTCTGTCTCGGCCTCGAATCGGCGGTGTACGCCTACGGCGGCACCATCGGTCGCGCGCCGGAGCCGATTCACGGCAAGGCGTTCCCCATCGACCACGACGGGAACGGCGTCTTCGCCGGCCTCGAACAGGGGTTCCAGGGCGGGCGCTATCACTCGCTGGTCGCCGAGGATGTTCCCGAGGAGTTCGTCGTCAGCGCGACGACGGAGACCGAGGACGGCACAGAACTGGTGATGGGCGTGCGCCACCGCGAGCACCCCATCGAAGCCGTCCAGTTCCACCCGGAGTCGGTCCTGACCGCGGTCGGTCACGACGTCATCCGGAACTTCCTCGCCGGACTCTAGAGCACCTGGAAGCCCAGGATTCCGAGCAGCCAGAGCACAGCGACCGCGATGATGGCGATGATGACGAGCCGCCACGCTACTTTCATCATGAGTCGCCCGACCAGCAGTACCACGGCGATGGCCAGCAGGCCGACGAGTATCGCCGGCGGTGAGAGTGAGCCGAGCTGGAGGAGTGGCAACATAATACAGATAGGAATGCCCACGGGGAAATACTTCGTGGCCGCCAAAGATACAAACCGCCAAGTGTGCTATATGGTCGCATGAGCGTCGCCGGACTCTGTGAACTCTGTGAGCGCCCCGACGTGGACCACACCTGCGACAGGTGTGGGCGACTGGTCTGTGACCGCCACTGGGACGAGGACACCGGGATGTGCGTCGAGTGCGGCGCGGAGGTCGGTCGGCCAAGCGACCGAATGTCGCCCGAAGACATGCCTGACGGCGTGGACACGTACCGATTTTGATTATCGGAACTGGTTCAGTCGCTGTTTGAGCTGTCTGGCGGACTGTCCAGCGGCCTTGAAGAACGCGTCGCCGGAGTCGCCCCGCCGCGTGTCGGCGTCCTCGCCGGCGAAGATGATACCCCGAGAGGAGTTGACGAGGCCCACGCCGTCGGCGAGGCCGTGTTCGACGGCCGCTTCGGCGTCGCCGCCCTGTGCGCCCACGCCGGGGACGAGAAACGGGATGTCCGGGACCAGGTCACGTATCTCTTCGAGTTCGTCGGGGTTGGTCGCGCCGACGACCAGGCCGACGTTGCCGTTCCCGTTCCAGAGGTCCGCGAGGTGGACCACCCGTTCGTACAGTTTCTCGCCGGAGGCCAGTTCGAGGTCCTGGAGGTCCTCGCCGCCGGGGTTCGAGGTGCGCCCGAGGACGAACACGCCCTTGTCCGCGCGCTGGAGGAACGGCTCCAGCGAGTCCCGTCCGAGGAACGGGTTGACCGTGATGGCGTCGGCGGCCGGTCCCTCCTCGTCGTCGAGTATCTGGGCGTACTGCCGCGCCGTGTTGCCGATGTCGCCCCGCTTTGCGTCCAGCAGCACGGGCACGTCCTTCCCGTGTGCGTAGGCGATGGTCTCCTGGAGCGAGCGCCAGCCGTCGGGGTCCTCGTAGAAGGCGGCGTTTGGCTTGTAGCAGGCGGCGTGTTCGTGTGTGGCATCGATGATGCGGCGGTTGAACTGCCAACGGGGCAGGTCGGCGTCCAGCACGCTGTCGGGGAGGCGGTCCGGGTCCGGGTCGAGGCCGACCGACACCACGCTGTCGGCGGTGGCGATGCGGTCCGCGAGGCGGTCGAAGAAGTGCATAGGTACCGCGCCGGTTGGCAGCGACACAAGCGTTTCCTTCTCACGTCGTGGGCCCCGTGGAATCAGATTTGATAATTTCGCCCCTGTCTATTTTACATCGCAGGTAGAAGCCCGCTCATGGACCGTTTCGTGGATGTCGGCCACGTGGCCGAGACGCTCCCGGACCTGAGTGAAGCCCTGGAAGACCCACGGCTACGGCAGTTCGGACTCGTCGGTGGTGTCGGGCTCGTTGCCGTCGGCGCGCTGCTGTCGCTCGCGCCCACGTCCGGGCAGTGGCTGTTCTGGTCGTACGCCGTCGCCGCGACGCTGGTGTTCATCGGCGTCCCGCTGCTGTGTCTCGGCCTGGCCGCCCCCGACCCGGAGCCCGGGTCGCTGTTCCATCTCGGCATCGAACTGACGACGACACAGCGCCGGGCCGTCGCGCTGGGCTCGCTCTGTATCACCGTGACGCCGATCGTCATCGCAGTCGGAACGCCGCTGGGCCTCCCGACGCTGGTGCTTGCTATCGCTGCCGCGATGGCGGTCGTCGGTTCCGTACTCGTTCTCACCGGCTTCGTCGCGTGGACCTCCGCAGCGATCGCCGAGCCCAGCCGCCACTGATTGCAGACCGAAGCCCCAGCCACTGGTTCCTGCCGTCCGGAAACCCGTCCTACCCCGAGAGAGACTGCGCAAGCACGTCGACCGCGGCTTTCACTGCCGCGCCGCTGTGTACGACCACGGTGGTCCCGTCGACGGTGATGTCGTCGCGCGCCGGCACGGCTTCGGGCTCTCGGTCCAGGACCAGGCGGGCCGTCTCCGGCGTCACCTCGACGACCGCTATCTCGGTGCCGTCGGCCGTCACGCGGTAGGCGAAAGCGCCCGCCGCTGTCGGTTCCACTTCCCTGTCCGCATCGACGACGGAGACCTCGGCGAGTGGCCCGCGCTGGAGGCCGGTCAGCTCCGAGGCGAGAAGCTGTCCGATCCGTCGGCCGTCAGTGATTCTGTCTTTGACCATTAGAGCTCCTCCCGAACGCTCGCCGCGATGTCTCCGACGTCGACGCCCTCACTGCGCGCGTACACCACGGCCGCGGCCTCCAGCGTGACGCCGATTTCGGACTGGAGGGCGTTGATGCCGGCGACGGCGGTCTGCTTCTCGATGCCGGCCTCGACGACCGCGTCGAGCACCCGCTCGAACGTCGACCGCGACTGGAGGATTTCCTCGCCCGGCGTGAACCCGTCCGGAACCTCGGTGTGTGTGGCGTCGAAGGCGACGACGATGTCGTCGTCGTCCCGCTCGAGTAACCCCTCGCTCGCGGCCACGTCGACCAGTGTCTTGGCCTGGTCGGGCGAGAACCAGTTCCGGTCCAGCGAGAGCGCGACGACGAACTCGCTTTCCGCCATCCGGTCGGTTCCACGCTGGCGGAACGGTGCGGCGACGGCCGTCTTCAGACTCATCGTCAGAGTAACCAGCCGGCGCGGGGGTAACGATTACGATGGCGAGTCGGCATCGAACGGTTCAAGTAGCCGCTGGGTCTTCCTTCCCGTATGAAAGACCAGGGACGCTCCCCTCGCAAGCGGACAGGCGGACGCCGACGACCGAACCACAAGAAGAAGAAACACGAGCTCGGCAAGGACACCATCGAGACCCAGGTCGGCGAGCAGCGACTGAAGACCGTCGACGCCCGCGGGAACACCCAGAAGATCCGCGCCGTCCAGACCAACGTCGCGAGTGTCGCTGACGGCGCGGAGACCGTCGAAGCGACCATCGAAAACGTCGTCGAGAACCCGTCGAACCCGAACTACGCCCGACGGAACATCATCACGAAAGGCGCAATCATCGACACGTCCGAGGGACAGGCCCGCGTGACCTCCCGCCCCGGGCAGCACGGTCAGGTCAGCGCCGTGCTGGTCGAGTAACCCGGCGAGCGAGCAGTTTTTCCGGCTGTCTGCGGTCACGCAGCGACTGCACCGGTCAGGGCCGCGGGGCAGCCTTCTGAAGCGCGCTCTCGGCGATGTTGCCGCCGTAGTCGGCGGTCCGGGACAGGGAATCGACGACGCGACCGAGCAGTTGGGCGCTCTGTGGGTCTAGCTCCCTGACCTTCCCGTCGACCCCGCGGGCCGTTTCGTCGACGTCGGGAATCCTGGCACGGGCCTCGTTTGCCAGTTCGACGGCTTCGTCGCTGTCGTCGGCAAGGAGGGCGTCCATCGCGGTCTCGGGGACCGCGGTGGCCTCGGTCTCCAACTGGTCGAGGAGGTCGGCGGTTTCGCCGGTGATCTCGCCGATTTCCTGGGAGAGGCCGGCGATCTTGGTCGCGTGGTCGGCAATGCGTTCCAGTTGGCGGGCGCTGGACTGGTAGTCGAACACCGTCTCGCGCGGGAATCCGATCTCGTTGGCAGCCGTCGGATTACGGAGGACGGTACGGAACACGCGCGAGACCATGTACCAGAGGCGGTCCACGTCGTCGTCGCGTTGCATCACGTCGGCCGCCAGGTCGTCGTCGTCCTCGATGAGGGCCTCGACAGCGTCCGAAAGCATCGTCAGCGAGACCAGCCGCATGCGCGTGATGGCGTTGAGAACGGACAGTTCCGACGAGTCGAGCAGGTCCTGCAGGACGACCCGGTCGGCCGTCTCCTCGATCATCTCCAGGCCGACCAGTCCCTGTGTCGCATCGCGGATGATGCGTCGCTGCTCGGCCGTTATGCGCGAGGCCTCCAGTCGGATGATATCGAAGCCGCTGACGTACATCGTCATCACGGCCCGCGTGAGCTCGTGCCTGTTGTCGAGGCCGGTCACGTCAAGCGTTCCCTCGACGTGCTCGTCGCCGTGCTGTGGCGAGACCAGTAGCAGGTCGTCTTCGGCGTAGAACTCGACGATGCTGCCGCTGTCGACGCCGTTCTCCGTCGCCCACTCTTTGGGCAGTGAGACGGTATACGTCGACCCGCCCGTCAGCTGCACCTTGCGCGTCTCCATAGTACTACTAATACACGCTGGTGATTTATAAAAGATGCCGTAACTATATATTAGCGGTCGGAATCGGGACCCGCGTCGTCACTGGACGACCGGCCGAAACTACCCCTGTTCGTCACTGGATTACCGGACAAAACTACCCTTGGCGACGAGTACGCGTGCGACACCCCATCCCGGATAACGGGGCTCCAATCCGACGATGCACGGGTCTCAGACTGCCGGTGTACCGTCCCGAACACGCGATATCGTTGCGACTGCAACAGCTATATAGTAGTATATAACGCTCATATCGGGATATAGGGCTAATAGTAGGGTACTTATTCGCTCTTCATCTCCCAACAGGTGATGACAGATTCACCGAACGGTGGTTTCTCACGTCGTCGTTTCCTGACAGGCACCGGTGCGGTCGGGGCGCTGGCACTGGCCGGGTGTACCGAACAGTCGGGCGGCAGTGACGGCGGGGCCGACAACAACGGTGGCAGCACTGACGGCAGCGGTGGCAGCCAGCTGTCCGGTGAGATTACGATCACTGGGAGCAGTACGGTGTTCCCCCTTGCGACGGCCGTCGCAAACGAGTTCCAGAAGCAACACGGCCAGGTCGACATCAGCCTCTCCTCGACCGGGTCCGGTGGCGGCTTCAGCAACCACTTCTGTGTCGGAAACTCCGAGTTCAACAACGCCTCCCGGCCGATATCGAGCGAAGAGGAGCAGCTCTGTGCCGACAACGACATCGAGTTCCACGAGATCAACGTCGCGACGGACGCAGTGACCGTCATTGTCAACCCCGAGAACGACTGGGTCGACTGCGTGACCCCCGACCAGCTCAGACAGATGTGGCGCGCGGACGGCGCGTCGACCTGGGCCGACGTGAACGCCGACTGGCCCGACGAGCCGATCAGCCGGTTCGGTGCCGCCGACACGTCCGGGACGTTCGATTACTTCAACGAGGCGATTCTCGGCGAGGAAGCCGACCACACCAGCAACTACGAGGCCACCGAGCAGGACAACCTCATCCTCCAGGGCGTCCAGCAGGACCAGTACGGCATCGGCTACTTCGGCTTCGCCTACTACCAGAGCAACACGGACGCGGTCAAGGCACTCAGCATCGACAACGGCGACGGCTGCGTCGAACCCTCGCTGGAGACGGCCAAGGCCGGCGACTACCAGCCGCTCTCGCGCCCGCTCTTTACCTATCCCCGAAAGAGCGCGCTCGCGGAGGAACACGTCGCCGAGTTCGCCCGGTACTTCGTCGAGCAAAGCGCCAACACCGAACTCGTCTCCGAGGAGATCGGCTACGTCCCACGAACCGAGGAGGCGATGCAGGAGGAACTCGACGCCCTCAACAGCGTCATCGACGAAGTTCAGTAACGAGTCAGATATATAGACGATAGAGAACTACGGATACAATCCGGGTACTTTTTCCCGAGATACACAGAATGAGCGAACAACACCGATGAGCAACGAAGGACAGGCCCCGGACCTGGCGGGCGACCGGGGATTCAGGTCAGTCCGTGAGTCGGCATATAAATACGCGCTGGCGGGCTGTGCCGTCCTGTCCGTGCTGACGACGGTGAGTATCATCGGGGTGCTCGTTCTGGACGCCGCGGAGTTCTTCGCCGAGGTGCCCGTACTGCGGTTCCTGACCGGCACGACCTTCAGCCCGAACCTCGAACCGGTCTCGTTCGGCGTGTTGCCGCTCGTGCTCGGGACGATTCTCATCACCATCGGCGCGGGTGCGCTCGCGCTCCCGACCGGCGTGTTGACCGCGATCTATCTCAGCGAGTACGCGAGCGACCGGACGCGGTCGATACTGAAACCGATGCTCGAAGTGCTCGCCGGCGTCCCCACTGTCGTCTACGGCTACTTCGCTATCGTCTACGTCACGCCCGCGTTGAACACTGTGATTACCGGATTCAACGGCCTGCTGGGGACTGAGTTCGGGACACTGGGCCTGTTCAACGGGCTCTCGGCCTCTATCGTCGTCGGCATCATGATCATCCCGATGGTCTCCTCCATCAGCGAGGACGCGATGAGTTCGGTCCCGGACTCGCTGCGCCAGGCCGGCTACGGCCTCGGAGCCACGAAGTTCAACGTCTCGCTTACCATCGTGGTCCCGGCGGCGGTCTCGGGCATCGCTTCCTCGTTCATCCTCGCCATCTCGCGGGCCATCGGCGAGACGATGGCCGTCGTGCTGGCCGCGGGGTCCCAGCCGCCGGACATCCCGCCGGTCCAGCAGGCCTTCGGCATCCCGTACGTGGCCCCGATGGACGTGCTCGGGCTCTTCACCGAGAGCTCCGCGACGATGACCGTCGCGATGGTCAACATCGCCCAGGGGGACATCTCCGGCGGGTCGACGGCCTACCAGTCGCTCTTTGCTATCGGGCTCACGCTGTTCGTCATCACGCTGGCGATGAACGTCGTCAGCGACCTCGTGGCGAGTCGCTATCGGGAGGTCTACGAGTAAATGGCCACGACATCACCGACCGAAACTGAGTTCGGCGAGGTCAGCCGAATCAAGGGCATCGTTTTCAAGTACATCTCGTTTGCCGCGTCCATCGTCGGCATCCTCGCACTCGGCGTGTTGCTCGCCTACGTGTTCTGGGACGCGCTCGGACTGGAGACCGCCGGCACCGGGTGGTATCTCGCGTACACGGGCACGCTACTCGTGCCGCTGCTCGCGTTTTTCGCCTACGCCCGGACCCGACCGGAGGTCGTCGCGGGGGCGTTCGAACTGTTCAGTATGACGCTTGCTGGCGTCCTGTTGACCGGGGCGGGCGTCATTATCCTCTCGATTATCGCCAGTCCGGACGTGTGGTTCGCGTACTTCCTCACCGTCGTCGGCCCGACCCTCGGTCTGTACGTCTACGGCCAGTACGATCGCAAGGCGACCTGGGTCGGACTGGCGATGCTGGTGGTACTGATTCTGGGCCCGATTGTCGGAACGCTGGGCCTCGGTGTGTTGACCTCTGTCGGTTCGCTGCTGGGCGCGCCCGGTATCTACTTCGTGTCCCTCGTGGTCCCTGCGGCAGCGATCGCCGCGTATCTGTCGGCGGAACGGCTTGCTCTCTCCCGGCGTCGGAGTCTGGCCATCGGCGCTGGCTTTCCCGTCCTCGCGATCGCCGCGGTCCCGCTCGTCGACACCGTTCCGGCTATCTCGCGGTCGGTCTGGCTTATCGGGCTCGTGTTGCTTGGCCTCCCGGTCGGGTTCGCGGTCGCAAACACGGCACAGACCCGCAGCCGGTGGCCCGCGTTCGCGTTCCCGGCGATCCTCGGTCTCGGGTTCCTCGCGGGCGAAGCCGTCGTCGCCGCCATCGGAGCGACGACGCCGACGCCGTGGCTCGACTGGCAGTACGTCACCAGCGGTCCGTCCCAGACCGCGGCTGAGGCGGGGCTGTACCCCGCCATCATCGGCTCGATATTCCTCATCGTACTGGTGAGCGTGTTCACGTTCGTCTTCGGCGTCGGCGCGGCCATCTACCTCGAGGAGTACGCGCCGGGGACCGGCCCCCTGGCGAGCGTCACGCGAATCATCAAGGTGAACATCTCGAACCTCGCCGGCGTCCCGTCGGTGGTGTACGGCCTGCTGGGCCTGGGCATCTTCGTGAACATCGAGTCCCAGGTCGGTCCGTTCACCTACGCCGGCTTCGGCGTCGGGACGGTGCTGACCGCCGCGATGACCCTGTCTCTGCTCATCCTGCCCATCGTCATCATCTCGGCACAGGAGGCGATCAGGTCCGTGCCGGACTCGCTGCGGCAGGCGTCCTACGGGATGGGCGCGACCCGGTGGCAGACGATACGGAACGTCGTCCTCCCGCGGTCGCTGCCGGGCATCCTGACCGGGACGATTCTCGCGCTCGGGCGAGCGATCGGGGAGACCGCGCCGCTCATCATGATCGGTGCGGCGACGACGAAGTTCTCACCGCCGAGCGGACTGTTCGGTAAGCTCACGGCGATGCCGATGCAGATCTTCGCCTGGGCGTTCGAACCGAGCGACGAGTTCAGATACGGCGTCGTCGCGGCCGGCGTCGTGACGCTGCTCATCGTCATGCTGACGATGAACTCCGTCGCGATTCTCGTACGCAACAAATATCAACAGGAGGCGAACTAATGACTTCACAGGACATGGCCAGCGAAACTGACGTTGAGACCGACGACGACTCCCTCGTGACGACCGACCCGGGCAAGGGCGGCCTAGACGAGAACGCCGACCGCGGGTCGGTCGGGCAAACGGGGGCGGGGACGGTCATCGAATCCCGCAACCTCGACGTGTTCTACGGCGAGACGCAGGCGCTTCAGGACATCGACCTGGCCATTCCGGAGAACCAGGTGACGGCTATGATCGGGCCCTCGGGCTGTGGCAAGTCGACGTTCCTGCGGTGTATCAACCGCATGAACGACCTCATCGACATCGCCCGCGTCGAGGGCGAACTCACGTTCAAGGGGAAAAACGTCTACGACGCCGACGTCGACCCGGTGGCACTGCGGCGCCGGATCGGGATGGTGTTCCAGCATCCGAACCCGTTCCCGAAGAGCATCTACGACAACGTCGCCTACGGCCTCCGCATTCAGGACAAGACGGACAACATCGACGAGGTGGTCGAGCAGTCCCTGAGGAAGGCGGCGCTGTGGGACGAGGTCAAGGACCGCCTCGACGGGTCCGCGCTTGACCTCTCCGGTGGGCAGCAACAGCGACTGTGTATCGCCCGCGCCATCGCCGTCGACCCCGAGGTCATCCTGATGGACGAGCCGGCGTCGGCGCTCGACCCCATCGCCACCTCACAGATCGAGGACCTCATCGAGGAACTGGCAGAGGAGTACACGGTTGTCATCGTCACCCACAACATGCAACAGGCCGCCCGCATCTCGGATAAGACGGCCGTGTTCCTCACCGGCGGCGAGCTGGTCGAGTTCGACGACACGGACAAGATCTTCGAGAACCCCGACAGCCAGCGCGTCGAGGACTACATCACCGGCAAGTTCGGATAGCTGTCGCCCGCAGACCCGCTCTTTCCCGTCGCCACTCACCGCTCCAGCGTCGCTTCGGTGTCGATACCGTACACGTCTGCCGGCGTCTCGACGTGTGCCGTCCGCACGGCGTCTTCGTGGCCGTTCTCCAGCAACCAGTGGACGCGCCGTGGCACGGTTTTCGGCCCCAGCACCGCGCCGGGGCGGTCCGGGTCGTCGATGTAGTCCGTTTCCATCAGGAACGGCTCGTCGGTCTCGACGGCGATCTCCAGTTCGTCCTTGTCCGCGAGCACTGATTTGACCGGGCCGCGGAGCCGGCCCCCGGAGTAGTGCTTGACCACCTGCGTGCGGTCGAGGCCGCGCTGTTCTGCCCAGCGGGCGACATCCTCGAAGTCCTCGCCGCCCTCGGTGTGGAGCTGTATCGCACAGCCCACGTCGGCGGCGCGTTCGAACCCGTGGCACATCACGTCGTTCGAGGCATCCCAGACGGCGTCGTCCACGTCGTAGTGCGGTCGGCCGGACTTCATCGCGAGCGCCCTGCCGTCGGCGGCGTACTCTGCCGCCACGTCGAGGCCGGTCTGCATGATGTCCCGCGCCTCCGGCGGCGTGTAGCCGTCGTCGACGAGTTTCGAAATCAGGGCCGGGTGGACTCCCAGTACCGGCCACGCTCGCCCGTCGAGTACTGCCGACGCCTCGGCGGCGGCACCGACGGTGAGGTCGAACGCCTCCCGGAACGTCGCTTCCTCGGTCGCTGCCTCGACGAGATGCCAGGACGGTTTGTTGAGCACGAGCAGGTGCGTCCCGCCGTGGTCGGCGAACTCCTGGGCCGCGGCGACGTTCCGTCCGTTGACCGGGTCGAGGTGGAGGTGGTTGTCCAGTACCGGCGTGTCGTCGATGTCCATACGCGGGCAATGGCACTGGCCGGAAAAACAGTTGGCGTCTCCCTACAGGGTCACCGCGTCCTCCGCCGCGTTCCGCAACGCGTCGGAACGGCCGTACTCCCCCGGCGCGACGGCGACCGTTCTGACACCCTCTCTGGCGGCCACTTCCAGCGCCGGCTTGAAGTCCGTGTCCCGCGAGGCGACGACCAGGACGTCTATCTGGCCGGAGACGGCGGCGTCCGTCGCGTCGACGGCCAGCCGCACGTCCACGTCGCCGCTGGTGGTCCGGACCTCGAACCCGCGGGCTTCGGCAGCCTGGATAAGCCCCGGCGAGGCGTTCTGGTCGACGTAGAGGCGGGTCAGCGCCAGCGGGCCGTACTCGGCCGCGATGTCGCGGACCTCGTCGAGGTCGACGTCGAACTCCGACCTGAGCACGTTCGGGCCGTCGACGAACAGTCCGACCCGACGGCGCGAGTCTATCTCCCCGAATATCCGACGGAACAGCTCCATGCGCCCCTTTCCCCGCCCGCCCCGCTTATGCGTGCCGTTTCACGTTCTAAACCAATATTCGCTATATTAAACGCGTATGCGCAAAACTTAGGAGGGTACCTACCCCACCTCTCGAATGGTATTTCGAGACGGAGTCGACCGGCGACAACGGATCGATACTCGGTATCATGACTGATCAATCTCTTCCCGATACTAACGTGCTAAGCGGGCTCTGTGAGATTATCTCCGACCCGGCGGTCGTCATAGACGCCGAGGGCGTCTTCGTCGACGTTATCCACAACGCCCACAACGGGGCCTTATTCTACAGAGACCCGGAGACGCTCCTGGGAACAGATCTCTGGGACGTGTTCTCCACACCACAGGCTGACCGGTTTTACACAGTCATCGAGGACGCCTTACAGACGGGTGAGACCCAGCAGATGGAGTACCAGCTCTCGCTCGATGGTGTAGACAGACACTTCGAGGCCCGCGCCACGCCGGTCGGTGGCGATGCGGGACGCGTGGTATGGCTGGCGGAAGATATCACGCAACGGAAGCAACGCCAACGGAAGCAGGCCCTCATCGAGCGGGTGTTCGAGATAAGCCCGGTCGGTCTCGTCGTCGTGGAGCCGTCCGGCGATATCTCGACGGCTAATGCCCGTGCCGAAGAGCTGCTCGGTCTCGAACGCGAGGAAATCACCCGGAGACGGTACAACCAACCGGAGTGGGAGATATACTACGAAGACGGGACCCCGATCCCCGAGTCGGAGCACCCGGTGACGCGGGTCTTCGAATCGGGTGAACCGGTGTTCGGGTTCGAGCACTGGATAGAGCTTGCCGACGGTACAGAGCGGTGGTTCTCCAGTAACGCCGCGCCGATACTGGGTGCTGGCGGGGATGTCGAGCGCGTCGTCGTTGGACTGGACGACGCGACGAGACTGAAACAACGAGAGGAGCAACTGGAGTGGCTCGTCGGCACTGAAATCCTGGCCGACGTCGGCGGCTGGGAACTCGACCTGGAAACTGGGCAGATAGGGGGGACTGCGGGTATGAGGCGCCTGTACGGGATGCCGGAGTACAACCCGACACTCGAGGAGGCCATCGAGCAGTACCATCCCAACGATAGAGCGGCCGTTCGCGATGCAATCGATACCTGTCGTGAGACCGGCGAACCGATCGAGCTGGAAGCGCGCCGAAAGACTGCGGACGAAACCGAGCGCTGGTTCCGACTCCGGGCCGAAAAAACTGTTCGGGACGGGACGCCAAAGCTACGAGGAATCGTTCGAGACATCACCCGGGACAAGGAGCGAGAGCAGCGGATAATGGTCATGAGCCGGATTCTCCGGCACAATATCCGAAACAAGTTGACCGTGATACGGGGGAACACGCGACTCCTCAAAGAGGAACTCGGGTCGTCCGAGTTCACCGCTGACGCCGCTCGGGGACACATCGACAGGATCGACCGCGCGTCGAGGGAACTCGATTCGGTGGCCGAGCGAGCACGGACCTTCGACCGGGCCATCGAGCGTGACCCCCGAGATGGAACAGTTCACCTCCGGCAGGCCCTCACCGATGTCCGGGACGCTCTCGCAGAACAGCATCCCGAGGCCACCATCGAGGTAGGAACCACCGATGCGGAGGTATCGGGTGACAGGATGGCTATCGACCTGATACTCGACATTCTTGTCGAGAACGCACTGGAGTACACCGAAACGCCCGACCCGACCGTCGAACTTGCTGCCGAACCGACGTCTTCGGGGCAGGTCACCGTCACGGTCGACACCGACGAGTCCAGTATCCCCGACATAGAGCGCAACGTTCTGACGTCGGAGACGGAGGGCCCAGTAGCACACAGTCGCGGCCTCGGGTTGTGGGCGGTCACGTGGCTCGTCCGCCGCATCGGCGGGTCCGTGACGCTGACGGAAGCCCCGGACGGCGGGACGCGGGTCGAACTCACGTTCCCGCGGGCGCGAGAGGAGACGAACGCGGGCGGCTAATTTTCGACCGTGGTCTCAGGGTCGCATCTGACCAAATCGCGGATTTGATATCGTCGCATATGATTTATCGGCGCGCCACGGGGGCCAAACGGTAAGACCACGCGGTACGACGTGTCCGCGTATGTCACTGCGGTCACCACCGCTCTCTGCGGTTCACGAAACTGCCGACGCCTCGTTCACCGATTTCGGCGGGTGGGAGATGCCGGTCGAGTTCGAATCGATTCGCACGGAACACGAGGCGGTCCGGAGCGAGGTTGGGAAGTTCGACGTGTCGCACATGGGAGAGATAACCGTGGCCGGTCCGGACGGGGCCGAGCTGACACAGCGGCTGATCACCAACGACGTGACAGCGCTGGAACCGGGCGAGGCTCAGTACGCGGCCATCACTGACAAGGACGGGGTCATGCTGGACGACACCGTGGTCTACCGGCTGCCGGAGGGGGCGACCGACGAATTCCTGTTCATCCCCAACGCCGGACACGACGGGGAGATGACCGAACGGTGGCTCTCGGAACGGGACGAACGAGGCCTGGACGCGACCGTGAGGAATCGGACCGAGGAGTACGCGATGCTCGCCGTCCAGGGTCCTGCCGCGCCGGAGTTGCTGGCGGCTGAGACGGAGGGCATCACGCTCTCAACCCTGTCTCGCTTCGAGGTGGCCGACGGGGCTGTCGCCGGCGTCGACTCGCTGATCGCCCGGACGGGATACACGGGCGAACGCGGCTTCGAAATCCTCTGCCCGTGGGACGACGCCGAGGCGGTCTGGGGCGCGCTGGAGTGCCAGCCTTGCGGACTGGGCGCTCGCGACACCCTCCGTCTGGAGATGGGCTTTCTGCTCTCGGGCCAGGAGTTCCATCCGGTCGACGAGCCCAGAACGCCCTACGAGGCCGGTATCGGCTGGACGGTCAAGCTCGATACGGAGTTCACCGGTCGGGACGCACTCGAAGGGGTCGCCGCGGAGGGTCCCGAGGAGAAGCTCGTCGGTATCGAACTCGTCGACCGCGGCGTCCCACGGCACGGCTACGACGTGACGACGCCGGACGGGGAGCCGCTCGGTCACGTCACGAGCGGGACGATGAGTCCGACGCTGGGGGCGCCAATCGCCCTCGCCTACGTCCCGGCGGCCCGTGCCGAACCGGGCGAATCCGTCCGCGTCGTTGTCCGTGGAGAACCGAAGAAAGCACGTATCAGGAGCACGCCATTCCTCGATAGATGAGCTTCGACGTTCCCGACGACCTGCGATATCTGGAGTCACACGAATGGGCGCGCGTCTCCGGCGACACTGCCGAGGTCGGCATCACCGAGTTCGCACAGGACGAACTCGGCGACGTGGTGTTCGTTGAACTGCCCGAGGAAGGAACAGAGCTGACCGCGGGCGAGGACTTCGGCGTGGTCGAGTCGATCAAGGCTGTGTCCGACGTGTACGCCCCCGTCTCCGGCACCGTCACGGCTGTCAACGACCGGCTCCGCGACGAACCGGAACTGCTGAACGAGGACCCGTTCGGTGACGGCTGGATGCTCGAGGTCGAGATCGCCGACGAGAGCGACATCGACGACCTGCTCTCACCCGCCGCGTACCGCGACCAGATCGAATAACCCCGGTGGCAGTGCCCCCCTTGAGGGGGTAAAAGGAGTACTCTAATGTGGACACGGTCGTTAGCTTCGCTATCATGTCACCCCGGCGCTACTGGGTGGTTCTCCAATGAGCGATAGTGATTCACACGCGACAGGCAGTCCGTACGCACCGCAGACGGCCGCAGAGACCGCGGCGATGCTCGATGCAGTCGGAGCCGACGACCTCGAATCGCTGTTCGACGTTCCCGAGTCCGTGGCCTTCGACGGCGAGTTCGGTATCGACGCCCGGAGCGAGCGGGCGACGCGCCGGGAAGTCGCCGGCCTCCTGGGTCGCAATGCCGACCTCACCGAGTTTCTCGGCCGTGGCCACTACGACCACTACGTCCCGAGCGTGGTCGACGACCTCGCCAGCCGCTCGGAGTTCCTGACCTCCTACACGCAGTACCAGCCCGAGGTCGCCCAGGGCTTTCTGCAGGCCCTCTTCGAGTTCCAGTCGATGCTGGTCGAACTCACTGGGCTCGACGTCGCCAACTGCTCGATGTACGACGACGCGACGGCGCTGGGCGAGGCGGCGACGCTCTCCCAGCGAGTACGTTCGGTGTCCGGCGACCGGATTCTGGTTCCCGAACACCTCCGCGACGGCAAGCGCGCCGTCCTGTCGAACTACGCAGACGGTCCGGACCTCACAGTCGCGTCCTACCCGATGACTGACGGTGTCGTCGACGTGGCGGCGCTGTCCGACCAGATCGGCGACGACACCGCGATGGTGTACGCCGAGTCACCGACGGTCCGGGGCGTCATAGAGGAACGGCTGGGCGCGGTCGGCGACATAGCCCACGACCACGACGCACTGTTCTGTCTGGGCTCGGACCCGATTGCGCTGTCCCTGCTGGAACGCCCTGCAGACGTCGGAGCCGACGTGGTCGTCGGCGACGCCGCGTCACTGGGGACCGGCACCGCCTACGGGTTCGGGCTGGGGATGTTTGTCACCCGGGAGGCGTATCTGCGGCAGGTCCCCGGCCGCCTCGTCGGGGCGGGCGAGGACGCCGCCGGCCGCCGCGCGTACACGCTGACCCTGCAGACGCGAGAGCAACACATCCGCAAGGAGCGGGCCACCTCCAACATCTGTACGAACCAGGCGTGGGTCGCGCTCCGGACCGCGATGCACGCCGCGTGGCTCGGCCCGGACGGGCTGGTCGACCTCGCCGAGGACTGCGTCACTCGCGCCCGCGACCTCGCCGACCGCCTCGACGACATCGTCGGCGTGAAGGCACCGGTCCACGGCCGCCACCACTTCCGGGAGTTCCTCGCCCACACGGACCAGCCGGCCAGCGCGATTGTCGCCGACCTCGCGGACAAGGGCTACGCGGTCCACACCGTCGACGACCACCTGGTGCAGGTGTGTGCGACCGAGACCACCGCCGAGGCCGAAGACGAGTTCGTCACGGCGTTCTGGGAGGTGGCGAAATGACACTCGCCGCACTGCCTTTGGCGAACCGCCGTGGGACAGTCGTCCCACGAGCTTCACGCTCGACACGGGGGTGTCTCTTCGCCTCGCGATACTCGGCGAAACACCGTGGGACAAGCGTCCCACGAGCTTCACGCTCGACACGGGGGTGTCTCGCGTGAAATACGACCAGGCCCGCTGGACCGACGACAGCGACGACCGCTACGAACCGCTGCTCTCGGAGAAGGCGAACGAAACGACCGAAATCGAGGACTCGCCGCTGCCGGAAGACCTGACGCGGGACTCGCTTACGCTCCCGGACCCCGCCGAACCGGAACTGGCCCGGCACTACACGCGCCTCTCGCAGATGAACTACGGCGTCGAGAGCGGGCCGTTCCCGCTTGGCTCGTGTACGATGAAGTACAACCCCTCCTTCACCGAGGACGTGGCCGCTCGGGCGGACGCCGCCGTTCATCCGAGCCGGCCCGACTCGACGGTCCAGGGGACGCTGGCGCTGTGTCACCGCCTGCAGGACTACCTCGGCCGCATCGGCGGCATGGACGCGGTGACCCTGCAACCGCCCGCCGGGGCGGCCGGTGAGTTCACCGGGATACAGGTCGCCAAGGCCTACCACGAGCACAACGACCACGAGCGCTCTGAGGTCGTCATCCCGGATTCCGCCCACGGCACGAACTTCGCGACGGCGGCGATGGCCGGCTACGAGGTCGTGGAGCTACCGAGCGGCGACGACGGCCGCGTCGACATCGAGGCGCTGGAGGCGGCCGTCGGCGACGACACCGCCGCGCTCATGCTCACGAACCCCAACACGCTGGGGCTGTTCGAGCGCGACATCGAGCACGTCGCCGACATCGTCCACGACGCCGGCGGCCTGCTGTACTACGACGGCGCGAACCTCAACGCCCTGCTTGGACGGGCTCGCCCCGGCGACATGGGCTTTGACGTGATGCACTACAACGTCCACAAGACGTTCGCGACGCCCCACGGGGGCGGGGGCCCCGGTGCCGGCCCGGTCGGCGTCCGCGAGGAACTGGCCCAGTTCCTCCCGGCTCCACACGTCAGAGAGACTGACGGCAACTACGAACACTACGAGCCGGCGAACTCCATCGGGAAGGTTCACGGGTTCTACGGCAACTGGCCGGTACTCGTCAAGACCTTCGCCTATATCGCCAGGCTCGGCGACGAGGGGCTCCGGGACGCCAGCGCGAAGGCCGTCCTGAACGCGAACTACCTCGCCGAGCAGATCGAGTACGAGGTGCCCTTCGGCCCGTTCCACCACGAGTTCGTCGCCAGCGCGGGCGAGCAAGACGCCGCGGACGCGGCCAAGCGGATGCTCGATTACGGCGTCCACCCGCCGACGACGAAGTGGCCCGAAACCGTCGACGAGGCGCTGATGACCGAGCCCACCGAGGGAGAGACCAAACGCTCGCTGGACCAGCTCGCGGCCGCGTTCAACGCCGTCGCCGGCGACTCCGACGCCGAACTCGCCGACGCGCCGTCGCGTCCGGCGGCCAAACGCATCGACCAGGTGACTGCCGCCCGGAACCCGCGGCTCTCCTGGCAGTCGCTCGACGACACGTAGCCGCTCGTTTCGATATTTGATACTTCCGCCAGAGCGTATATGCCACCCCGCTGTATAGCAGTCACAACCGAACGCTATGTCCGATACGCCGCATCTGTTGTACGTTGGGTCCGCCGACGGGGACGCGGGCACAGCCACACCTGACGCTGCAGTCTCGGTCACGACAGGGACGGACGCGCTGTCGGAACTGGCCGACCGCGCCTACGACGCAGTCGTCTGTGAACAGGACCTGTCGGGAGCGGAGTCCGGGCTGGACGTGCTGGCGGCGATACGCGAGCAGTACGCGGCGCTTCCGGTCGTCCTCACGACGGCCGAACCGGACGGTGTGGTCGCCGCACGCGCGACGCGCCTCGGCGTCACCGAGTACGTGCCCCGCAGCGAGGCGGCGCTGGCCGACCGAGTGAACGACGTCGTGAGCCAGCGGCGCGGGGACCCGGAGCCCGCTACAGACCGCGGGACAACGGGGGAGGGAGCCGGCGAAGTGGCTCCGAGAACGCCGTTGCCGACGGAGATCGTGGACTCCTTCGACGCTATCGCCGGCAGTATCTCCGACGCCGTCGTCACGATCGACGCCGAGAGCGAGATAGTGTACGCAAACGAGGGCGCCTCCGAGCTGACGGGATACGACCGCGGGGACCTGGTCGGAGACGACTTCCTGAAGCTGATTCCCGAGCACCTGCGAAGCACTCACCTCGACGGGGTGAACCGCTATCTCCGGACCGGCGACCGGAACGTCGACTGGGACTACCTCGAACTCCCGCTCGTGACCGCCGCCGGGGACCAGGTGACTGTCGCGGTCTCGTTCGGCGATTTCGAGCGCGAGGGGCAGTGGTTCTGTACTGGGGTCCTCAGGGACATCTCCGACCGCAAGGAGCGCGAGCGGGCTCTCGAAGAGACGAACCGGCGGCTCGACCTCGCGCTCGACGGAACGGACACCGGCGTCTACGAGTGGAACCTGGGGACCGACGAGATGGTCTGGGACGAAGCGACCGCGGCCCTCTTCGGGACGACCCCGGAGGCCTTCGACGGCACCGTCTCGGCGTTCCACGAGTACGTCCACCCCGACGACCGCCAGTCGCTCGAAGCGGCGTTCGAGCGACTGCCCGAGAGCGACGAGCGATTCGACGCCGAGTTCCGGGCCGTCGTCGACGGAGAGACGCGATGGCTCCGGACGAGCGGCGTCGTCGAGGAGCGCGACGCACAGGCCCCGCGCCTCGTCGCCATCGCCACGGATATCACGGAGAGCAAGGAGCGCGAACAGACGCTGCGTGCCAACAACGACTCGCTGCAGGAGCTGACACAGCTCGCCACCGGCAACGGGCTCAGCGAGGCCGAAACAGTCGAGCGGGTCATCGAAATCGGGCTGGAGCGCCTCGACATGGCGTTTGGCTACCTGAGCCGTATCGAGGACGGTGTTCACGAAATCCAGACGATTACTGGCCGCTCCTCGCTCGAGTCCGGGACCCGGACACCGCTGGAAGACACCTACTGCCAGCGGGTGCTCGAATCCGGCGACCTCTACGCGACTACCGACGCCGCAATGGAGGGCGGCCATGCGAGGGACGTGTACCAGCAAAGCGGTGTCGCGTGTTACGCCGGCGGCCTCATCACGGTCGACGGCGAGCCCTACGGAACGCTCTGTTTCGGTGATGAGCGGCCCCGGTCTGAGTCGTTCTCCGAGAGCGAGGAGGCGTTCATGAACGTCCTCGTGGAGTGGGTGAACCACGAACTCGAACGCCGCCACCGCGAGGACGAGCTCGAGCGCTACGAGAACATCATCGAAGCGGTCGACGACGGCGTGTACGCACTGGACTCAGAGGGGCACTTCGAGTTCGTCAATCAGGCAATGACGGACCTCACCGGCTATTCGAAAAGCGAACTGCTCGACTCCTACACCGGGTTCATCAAGAACGACGGGGTCGTCGAGCGGGCCACGTCCATCGTCCAGGAGATGATATTCGAGGACCGCGACGACGAGGAGACGTTCGAGCTGGAGATCCAGCAGGCGTCGGGGGACTCGTTCCCGGCCCAGGACCACATGACGCTGCTGTACGACGACGACGAGCGATTCGCCGGGACCGCGGGGGTCATCCGGGACATCACGGAGCAGAAACGGCGCGACGAGGCGCTGTCCGGACTGCTGGATACGACCCGGTCGCTCATGCAGGCCCAGACGCCCCAGGAAGTCGCCCAGACAGTCATCGAGGCCACCGAGTCGGACCTCGGGTTCGACCACTCGCTCGTCAGGCTGTACGACGAGGAGACGGACACGCTCAGACCGGTCGCCGCAAGCGACACCGTCCCCGAGCGACCGGTGTACGACGCCGACGAGGGGTTCCCCGGCGACGCGTTCCAGCGCGGCGACCCGCTGGTCGTCGACGAGTTCGAACGGGTCGATAACTACGATTCCGACGTTCTGGCCGCAGTGATGTATCTCCCGATCGGTGACCACGGGGTCGTAAGCATCGGCACGCGAGAGGGTCACGAGTTCACCGACTCCGACGTCTCTATCGGGGAGATTCTCGCATCCAACGCGGCCGCCGCGTTCGACCGCGTCGAGCGCGAACGGAGCCTGTTGCGGTACGAATCGGTGGTCGAGAACGTCCGTGATATGATGTACGTCCTCGACGACGAGGGCCGCGTCCGACTGATTACCGAACCGCTCGCGGAGTGGCTGGGCTACGAGCGGGAGACGCTGCTGGGCCAACATCCGCGTGCTGTGCTCGACCGGGACGCAATCGGCGAGTTCGATAGCCGTATCACCGACCTCCGCCAGCAGGGCGAGACCGGGTCGCTCCAGTTCGAAACGACGCTGGAGACGGCCGCCGGGGAGCAGCGCCCGGCCGAAATCGAGGTGTCGTTGCTCGACGAGGACCAGTTCCGTGGCACTGTCGGCGTCGTCCGGGACCTGACAGAACTCAAGCAGGCGCGGGCGGAGCTGGAAGACGAGCGCGACCGGTTCTCGTATCTGTTCAACACGCTCCCCGACGCCGTCATCGAGACGGAGACGGTCGGAGACGAGTCGGTCGTCAGGTCGGTCAACCCCGCGTTCTCCGACGTGTTCGGGTACAGCCAGGACGGAGCCGTAGACAGTCCGCTCTCCGACCTCCTCCGGCCGCCGGACACCACCCACGGCGAACTGCCCCGGTTCGACGACAAGCAGGCGGACGGTGACCCCTTCCAGACCGAACTCCGGCTGATGACCGAGACGGGGTTCCGTGACTTCCTCTTCCGGGGCGTGCCGTACAGCCGGGACGGTGACAGCGTCCGTGGGTTCGGCATCTACACCGACATCACCGACCAGCGGGAGCGCGAGCGTCGGCTGAAACTGCTCAACCGCGTGCTTCGGCACAACCTCCGGAACGACCTGACTGTCGTCCTCGGGATGGCTGACGCGCTTGAGGAGCGAATCGACGACGGGGACCTCCGTTCCATTCTCCACAGACTAAAGCGGAAGGCCGAGGAGATGGCGTCGCTGAGCGAGCGCGCACGCGACATGGAGCAGTCCGTCCGACGCGACCAGTTCAGCACAGACCCGATCGACGTCCACGCCGCCGTCTCGAATATCGTCTCCTCGTACCGGGAGGACCACGCTGGCCGGATAGAGACGGCCCTCCCGGACACGTCGGTTACAGCGGGCGACGGCCGCCTGCATCGGGTTCTCGGCGAACTCATCGAGAACAGTCTCGAACACGGCGGCGACGACCCGTCCGTCCGCATCGACGTCCAGGCTGACAAGCGAACCGTCTCGATCACTGTCGCCGACGACGGGCCGGGGATTCCACAGCACGAACTCGACGTCGTGACCGGCGACGAACCGATCACGCAACTCCATCACGGGACCGGGCTCGGCCTGTGGCTGGTCGTCTGGGTGACCGAGACCTACGGCGGCACGGTCGACTTCGCCGGCGGTCGGGACGGTGGGACAGTCGTCACGCTAGAACTGCCTCGGATAGATACCTAGACGGCGTCGCGGATCCGGTCGGCGAGCACGCCGTACTGCTCGGTCCCCGTCCCCTTCTGGACCACGGCAGTGACGCCGTGTTCCGCGGCAGCATCCGCGACGTCGTCGTGTTCGCGGGCCGTAAACAGGAGAAAGGGGATGTCGACGTCGTTGTCCCGGAGCGCGCGACACAGCTCCATCCCGTCGAGCCGGGGCATCTTGTAGTCGCTGACGACTGCGTCGAAACCGCCCTCTGTTGCCAGGTCCAGCGCCGCCTCGGGGTCGTCCTCAGTCGTGATCTCGAACCCGTCTTCCTGTCCCAGGAACGTGCCGACGATCTCGAGAACGTCTACGTCCTCGTCTACCAGTAGGACCTCGATGCTCATCGGTTCTATGTCCGTGGTTCCCCGGTAAAAACTCTCGGTCACCGCACCGCGTCCAGGTCGACGACAACCGCCCTGTCCACGGTAATCCACGTCGACAGTTTGGCAACGCCGGAGAGCCCCCGCGGCGCCACGGTACAGCGGTCCGGTTCGCCGGTGTACTCGACCACGGTCATCGACAGTTCCTGTGGGGCCCGCGTTCGCTCGTCTGTCGCGCTCTCTGTACCGCCCGTGTCGAGGCTCATCGGTAAGAGAGACCTCTCGGGGATAGTGTAAAACAACTGCTAAGAGGGCTCTATACCGCTCGGGAGAGCTATGCTGCCTGGCCCGTGTCGACTTCGCCGTCGATGCGGACGAACCCGTAGTCACACTCCGGGCAGTGCCACTTGACCTTGGTCCCCAGGTGCATCGTCGTGCTCGCGACCTTCCAGAAGTCGCGGTACTCTTCGCATTCGGGACAGTAATGTTCGAGTTCGAGGCCCATGTGGAGTTGTTTTCGCAGGGGTACAGTTGAATTTCCCGGTTCCACTCGGGCCGTCGAAGCAGGCAAACCGCCGGAACCCCTTCGTTCAGGTATGACCCCGAGCGCATACGAGCCGACCTGCCCCACAGAACTGACCGTCGATGCCGAGGCACCGCCACCGTCGGCGACGGAAACGGCGACGTTCGGGATGGGCTGTTTCTGGGGACCGGACGCGCGGTTCGGCGCGATGGCGGGCGTGGTCAGGACGCGGGTCGGCTACGCCGGCGGGACAGACCCGGCCCCAAGCTACTACTCGCTTGGCGACCACACCGAGGTCGTTCAGGTCGAGTACGACCCCCACGTGGTGAGCTACGAGGAACTGCTGGACGTGTTCTGGGCGAACCACACGCCGTTTTCGGCGCCCCGGAAGCGCCAGTACCGCGGCGTGGTGCTTGCACACGACGACCAGCAGCGCGAGACCGCCAGGCGGACGCGCGAGGAACTCGAATCACGGACGGGGAAGTCCGTCGAGACGGCGGTCGAAACCCTCGACCGGTTCTACCTTGCGGAGGACTACCACCAGAAGTACGAGCTCCGGTCGACGCCGGTGGTCGCCGACGAACTCGCAGACAGCTGTGGCGATGCGTTCGTCGATTCGACGGTCGCCGCCCGGCTAAACGGCTTCGTCGCCGGCCACGGGGACGCCGACGAGCGCGAGGCGCTGTTCGCCAGGCTGGACCTCTCGCCGGCCGCGCTCTCGGAGGTCCGCCGCCGGCTCTGACGCCGCTTTCGGTGCCACGGTCGCCCGCCCCCAAACGATTCGCCCACGAGTATAAGACGCTGGCAGTGCCAGATTCAGGTATGACTATCTACACCGGTCGCGGCGACCAGGGCCAGACAGACCTCCGGAACATGGAGCGGGTATCGAAGGACAGCCGCCGAATCGAGGCCTACGGCACCGTCGACGAGGTGAACGCGCTGGTCGGCGTCGTCAGGCCGACCGGCCACGACGACATCGACGAGAAGCTCCGGGTCATTCAGAACCACCTCCACATCGTCCAGGCCGACTTCGCAAACCCCAGTCCGGACGAGGACGACCCACGGATCGAAGAATCCCACGTCGAAACGCTCGAAGACCTCATCGACGAGGCCGACGCGGAACTGGACCCGCTCGAATCGTTCATCCTCCCCTCCGGGTCGGAGCCAGGGGCGAAACTCCACCACGCACGCGCGGTCTGTCGGCGCGCCGAGCGCCGCTGTGTCAGCTTCGCCGCCCAGGAGGCCGGCGTGAACGAGGCGGCCATCATGTACCTGAACCGGCTCTCCGACGCCCTGTTTACGCTTGCCCGGCTCGTCAACAAGCGCGAAGGCGTCCGCGAAGAGAACCCCGAGTACTGACGACTCCGACACGCTCCTTTCAGTCGGTCGCTGCCGGCGGTTCGGCGCCGTGCCAGCGACGGCGGTTCGCAATAGCAAAGTGACAGGCCCGGAAGGGTGAGGTATGAAAGCGACCGCGAAGGCACATCCGATCCAGGGGCTGGTCAAGTACCACGGGATGCGCGACGAGGAACTGCGACTGCCGTACCACGACAGCATCTCCGTCTGTACCGCGCCGAGCCACTCGAAGACGACGGCCGCCTTCGAGCCGGACCGCGAGGAGGACGTGTACGTCATCGACGGCGAGGCGGTCACCGGCCGCGGGGCCGAGCGCATCGACGCCGTCGTCGACCACGTCCGGGACCTCGCGGGCATCGACCACGGCGTGCGGTTCGAGTCGGCGAACAACTTCCCGACGAACATCGGCTTTGGCTCCTCCTCGTCGGGCTTTGCCGCCGCGGCGATGGCGCTGGTCGAAGCGGCCGGGCTGGACATGACACGGCCCGAAATCTCGACCGTCGCACGTCGGGGCTCCTCCTCGGCTGCACGCGCGGTGACGGGTGCGTTCTCCCACCTGCGGACCGGGATGAACGACCGGGACTGCCGGAGCGAGCGCATCGAGACGGACCTCGAAGACGACCTGCGCGTCGTCGCCGGGATGGTCCCCTCCTACAAGGAAACCGAGGAGGCTCACAGGGAGGCCGCCGAGAGCCACATGTTCGAGTCGCGGATGGCCCACATCCACGGCCAGATTTCGGACATGCGCGACGCGCTGTACGAGAGCGATTTCGACGCCGTCTTCGACCTCGCCGAGAAGGATTCACTCTCGCTTGCCGCCGCGACGATGACCGGTCCCGCGGGCTGGGTGTACTGGCAGCCACGCACCATCGAGATATTCAACGCCGTCCGAGAGCTCCGCAACGCCGAGGACATCCCGGTGTACTTCTCCGTCGACACCGGCGCGAGCGTCTACATCAACACCACCGAACCGTACGTCGACCGCGTCGAGGAGACGGTCGCCGACTGCGGCGTCGACACCCGCGTCTGGGATGTCGGCGGGCCCGCACAGGTTCTCGACGAGGACGAGGCGCTGTTTTGAGTTGAATCGGGGTGGTCGGCTATCGCCCTTGCACAGGATTAACCGGACGCCGCCCTAACCGGGCGGTACAATGCGCGTCGCCGTTCTCGGAGCCGGATACGCAGGGCTCACGCTCGCCAGGAAACTCGAACAGACGCTTCCAGATGATGTCTCGCTGGTCGTCGTCGACGAGGGGGACGAGCACCTCGTCCAGCACGAACTCCACCGGGTCGTCCGGCGGCCGTCGCTGGCCGAGGAGATCACCGTCGACCTCGATACGGTGCTGGACTGCGAACTCCGACGGGCGACGGTCACGGACGTGGCTCCCGACGAGGGGACGGCGACGCTCGACGGCTCAGAGACGCTGTCCTACGACGTCGGTGCGATGTGTCTCGGCGCGCAAACGGCGTTCTACGACCTTCCGGGCGTGCGCGAGCACGCGACGCCGCTGAAGCGCCTCGACGACGCCCGCGAGATCCGCGAGCGGTTCCTCGACCTCGGCGACGGCGACCGCGCGGTCGTCGGTGGCGCCGGCCTGTCGGGCGTCCAGGTGGCCGGCGAACTGGCCGAGATGCGCGACGGAAGCGATATCGAGGTCCTGCTGCTCGAACAGGAAGACGCCGTCGCGCCGTCGTTCCCGGCGTCGTTCCAGTCGGCGGTCCACGACGCGCTGGTCGATGTCGGCGTGACGGTCAGAACCGGAACCGGTGTGGCCGGGGCCGATGCCGACGCTATTACGCTCGGAGACGGCTCGGACATAGCGATGGACCAGTTCGTCTGGACCGGCGGCATCGAGGGGTCGCCGGCGCTGGACGCCGACCGGCCCGTCGTCCGGGCGGATCTCCGTCTCGGCGACTCGACGTTCGCCGTCGGCGACGCCGCCCGGGTCGTCGACAGCGACGGCGAGGCCGTGCCGGCGAGCGCGGCGGCGGCCATCCGCGAGGCCCGCGTCGCCGCCGACAACATCGGAACCGTCATCGACCACAGGCAGAACAGCTCCGGCGAGTTCCAGCCCCGGCTCACCCAGTACCAGTTCGACGTGCCGGGGTGGCTGGTCTCGGTCGGCGACGACGCCGTGGCGAAGGTCGGCCCCTCTATCCTCACCGGGCGGGCCGCGCTGGCGCTCAAGACGACCGTCGGCGCGGGCTATCTGGGGACTGTGGGCGCCGTCGAAAACGCGGTCGACCTCGTCAGGGAGGAACTGGACCTTGAGGAGGAGTCGGACAGCGAGTAACAACACCGGAAAAACAGCCTCGGTGACACCCTCAACCGAAAATGGATTTTCGCGGCCGTCAGCACGAACCGTTGCCTGAAACCCACGGCGGAGCGGAAGTTAACACGTATATCCGACACCCGTGTATTCGGATTTTATATGCAATTCTGTGACGAATGTGGTTCAATAATGCATACGGAGGGTGACACCTGGGTGTGTCGCTCCTGTGAGCACGAGGCGCCGCGGGACTCGCAAGCAGAAGCGGCGATGGCGACCCAGGATGGACAGCGGGACGACGGGGCACCTGCCGTGGCCGACGCGACCCAGGACTCCTCCGAGACGATACAGGAACCCTGTCCGGCGGACGACTGCGACAGCGACCGGGCCTACTACGAGATGCTGCCGAAGCCGGGCGGCTCCTACGAAGTTCGGCTGTTCACCTGCGTCGAGTGCGGCCACAAGTGGCGCGAGTCCTGACGGCGCATCTCGCGACCCCCGCCGGTTACATATACACAGATCGCCACATCAGACTCCCAACTCCCGGGAGTACTCGGTCTCACGTGGTGCCACACATCGACTCCAGACAAACTCCCCTCGGGCTTCTGGAGGCTCAGTGAGCAGCTGGTTCCACATCTCCGACATAAAAAGAAGCCGCCGTGCTGCATGGCGCCTCTGTATCGGTCAGGAAGGGGCTTCAACCAGGCCGGAAAACAGCGCGTCAGTCCTCGCCGTCTTCGGTCGCGTTCTCGAGCACGTCGTCAGGTTCGATCCAGATGACGAACTCGTCCTCGTCGTCGCGGTCGACGACGCCGTTGATGTACTCGCCGTCGACCGGGGCGGCGTTCACTTCGGATTCGGCGACGGGGACCACCTGCCGGACCTCGTCGACGATCCAGCCCATCGCGCCCTGTTCCTCGAACACATCAGCGTCGAAGACCACGATGAGGTTCTGCGTGCCGTCGCTGTCGATGTCCATCATCGCCTTGGGGTCGAGAATCGTCGTGATCTGGCCCCGGAGGTCGACGACGCCCTCGACGTAGTCGTCGGTGTTTGGAACGCGGGTGACCGACTCGCGTTTGACGATCTCCTCGACGTAGTCGATGTCGAGACAGTAGTACTCGTCGCCGAGCGCGAACTCGAGTACCCGGACCAGTTCCTCGGTCTGGGCGGACTCGTCGTCGACCGCCGCGGCGCGAGCGCCGCCTTCGGTCGTCGCGGCGGTGCCCGACTCCATCGCCGCCTCGATGAGCTCCTGGTCGGGTAGTTCGACGCCGGTCGGCCCCTGCATCGGGGTGGCCGACGCCGACAGGTCGTCGGTCGGCTGGTCGGCAGCGTCAGTGCCGGTGTCAGCGTCGCCTGCCACCTGTGCAGAGGCCTCAGCCGCCCGCTGTGCCGCGGCCATCGCGTCGGTGTCGTCCTGGTCAGGGGGTGTGCCGCCGGTGTCTGTGTCGGCGTCGCCGTCGTCGGCAGCCACTCCGTTGGCCCCGCCCCCGTCGCCGGTCGCGTCGTCGCTGGCGGCGGCCGCTGGCTCCGTGGCTGTCGGTTCGGTGGCTGCGTCCTCGGCCGCGTCGTCGGAACGCCCACCGGCCCCGTCCGCCGAGGCGTCGTCCGTCTCCTCGGTGTCGTCGGTACTTTCGGCCTTGTTCCCCTCGCGCATCTGTCGGATGCGCTCCGCCCTGTCCATGCGTTCGTCGTCACTCATGCTGGTACCTCTGTGTCGGTAAAGCCGAACTGCTCGTCGAGTTCCGCGGCGATGTCCTCGAAGACGGCCGCCATGTCACACGATTCCTCGGTCGCGAAGATAGACCGGCCGGCGCTGAACGCCCGCTGGAGCGCCACCCGTTTGCGGACCTCCCAGACGGGGCTGTCCGGGAATGCCATGTTGAACCACTCGAGCATCGTCTCGTCCTCGGCGGTGGTCTCGATGCGGTTGGCGACGACGCCGAGCGTGTTTATCGACGCGTCGGTCCCGCGCTCCATCGCGGCCATCTGGTCCATCAGCAGTTCGATGGCCCGCTCGGAGGTCGCCTCGGTCAGTGCGGGAACGAGGACGTTCTGTGCGGCGTACATGCCGGTGTCTGTCAGTTTCCCGTAGAACGGCGGGCAGTCGATGATGACGTAGTCGTAGTCGGTATCGAGCGTCGACAGCGCCCGGTCGAGCGTGTCGAGCGCGTGTGACCCCGTCACCATCTCCGGCGTGACGTTGATGGCAAACGAGGCAAGGTCGGCCTGGTCGATATCCCCGCCCCGCGTGTTGACTCTGGCAATGAGGTCCGCGATGGTCAGTTCGTGTTCGGCCTGGAGCATATCGATGCTCGACGGAATCACGTCCATCTCCTCACCCTCGCAGATAAGCTCTCCCAGCGCCGACGGGTCGCCGGTCAGTGCGTCGAACAGCGTCGGTGGCTCGGCGTCGTAGGCCTCGACCAGGCCGACGCCCTCCGTGGCGTTGCCCTGCGGGTCGAGGTCGATAAAGAGGACGTCCCGGCCGCGGTCGTTCAGTGCACCGGCTACGTTGATCGCAACAGTCGTCTTTCCGGTCCCGCCTTTCGCGTTGGTCACGCAGAAGCGGGCTGGACCGGTTCCTGATTGCCGGTTCATCGTCGGAGTATCCACAGGTCGACCCCGAGTCACTATAAAAATGTGGTCCCGATTATCAACGTCGCAACTCGGAGACGGAGCGGGGGTGAACCGGAAACGCCCGCGAGCGCGTGCATGACGGCCGTCTGACGGTGTGCAAGATTTATGATTGTTCGGATTGAAGGGCCAGTATCATGACTATCAACCCGCGTGACTACGACCTCGACGAGCTGCGGAAGATGGCTCGTCAGCGTGGGAACGGGATGAGCGACGAGGACGTCCCGGACCCGACGGACCTGGACATAGGACTGGACGACGCCGGCGAGGAAGTGCCCGCGGGGAGTTCCTTTCGCTCCGGGCTGTACCGTGAACTGCTGCCCTTCCTCGGCGGCGAGGCCCAGGAGAAGCCCTATCTCGAGACACTGCCCGAGACCTACGCCGCGGAGTTCGTGGTCTTCGAGTGGCTGGAGTTCCTGCTGATGCACTCCGGGTACCAGGGGGCCGACGAGGCGCTCGAGTACTACCGCTCCATCGACTGGATAACCGAGGACGTACAGGACGACCTCTCGGACTACCTGCTGGGCATCGACGAGTCCGCGACCAACGACGACAACGAACTGAGCGTCGACGACCACATGCTGAGTCTCGTCTACGTCGCGAAGCTCACTGCGATGACGTAATCTTCGTTTTCAGAAACAATTCTCTGTCTCGAACCCCTGATATTGACGGGTTTCAGCCCCAGCTACCGGAGGGGGCAGCTATCAGTCCTGAATACTAGGGAGAGGATATATATCGGGTGGTCAACAAGGACGACCGTACATGAGTGACGACGATGCGGACGACGGCACCGGGTCCGAATCGGACGCCGGTGTGTCGTCAGGCGGCGCTGCCGCTGTTCCGGTCGGGGTAAAGCTCGGGAGCACCCGGACTGTCATTGCCCTGCCGGGCGAACACGGCACGGAGAACCGAATCATCAAGACACTGACCTGCATGGCGACCTACGAGGACGCCCTGACCGGCGAGGAGAAGATCCTCTACGGCGAGGAAGCGGCCCGCGAGTACCCGGACCGCGTCCAGTACATGCTCCGGTCGGGACTGCCCGAGGACGCTGACCGGGCCGAGATGACCAAGACGTTCTTCGAGGCGATCATCGAGGAGCACGACATCCCGGCCCACAGCGGGGTCGTGTACGCCATCCCGACCATCGACAACCCGACCGGGCTGGAGAATCTCAGGGACGTCATCGAGAACTCCTCTATCGGGCTGGACCTCGTCGAGAGTTATCCGGAGTCGCTGTGTGGCTCCATCCCGGCCTTCGGCGACGACCTCGAAGCCATCGACGAGATTTTCGTCGCTGTCAACATGGGGTCGACGAACCTCGAGGCCTCCGCCTACCGGCGCGGCGAGCAGCTCTCACCCTTCACGACGGGCGCGGTGACCGGGAACGAAGTCGACCGGATGATCGCCAACTACGTCGAGGAGGAGACCCAGGGCCGTGTCAACATCGACAACCAGACCGCCCGCGAGTACAAGGAAGAACACGCCGACTTCGTCGATTTCGAGCCGTTCACCGACATCATCCAGCAGCCCGGCGGCGGCTCACACGAGTTCACCATCGAGCGCTCGGTGATGGACGCGCTCGACGAGTACCTCGACGACGCCGTCGACGAGCTGGCGAACACGTTCCTGCCGGAGCTGGCAAACGACTACATGAAGGTGTACCAGCTGGCGCTCGACAGGCCCATCGCCATCACCGGCGGCATGGCCTGCATCCCTGGCATCGTCGACGAGTTCGAGCAACGGCTCAGTGCGGAGCTGAACCGCGACATCGAAGTCATCGCCGCCGACGAGCCGGACGTCGCTCCGACCATCGGCGCTCAGCGCATCGCGGCGCGGCTCGTAGAGACCAACTAGGGGTTCTGCCAGCAGTTCAGCCACCGCTCGATTCTGGGCTCGGTCCGTGCCATCCTGTGCTCCCGACGGGCCGAAAGCAGCTCGAACACGTCGGTATCGATTCCGAGGCGGGTCGTGTCGGCCGAGAGAGCACCACCCTGTCGGTCCCGGGACGACCCCCCGCCGAGACGGGTACGTGGCATGTCGACGACTACGGAGACATGACACCTAAAGCCAAGTCAGACGCCTGTCTGCCGACTGCCGGACGAGCCGCGAGACACGCTGGCCATCGACGGCCGTGGCCTCGGCCGGGGACCGACAGTATAATCCACTTATAAACTATATTAATTTATCCAACCAATATCAGAATAGATAAGTGAAACTCAAGGCCTCAGACGTATTTCAACCCGATAATGGGAAAAATTATCAACTTAGATAATTTAGAGGGGGACCCGCCCGACGTTCTCACCGGCACCGGTCCGGGCGGGCTCTTCTCGTCCGGGTATCTCCACGACGGGCCGGCACTCGCAGCCGTCGACGACGACGAGACGCCGCAGTTCGCCCTCACCAGCCGCAAGCACGGCATCGAGATCGGTGCGGGTGAGTCCGGGGAGACGGTGCGGCCGGGAAGCAACTACCGCATGATCGGCGTCGTGACGGACAGGCGACTTCTGGTACTGGTGGGCCACGACGACGGCGACACGCAGTACACCGTCCCACACGTCGACATCGACCAGGTCGCGGGCGACCGGTCGCTGGGACACGGCCGGATCACGTTCCGGCGGTGTGGCGACACGGAGTGGCGGGTCCACTGTGGCAAGCAGGGACTCGTCGACCTGACCGCGTATCTCTCGCACGCGTCGCAGGCGTGGGTCCGCGTCGAGAACATCCTGGACGAGGTCAAGCGGATGCTCGTGACGGCAACCGAACAGCGCGACCGGGGGGACCACGAGGAGGCACTGGAGACGGTGCTGGAAGCCGAGGACCGCCTCGACACGGCCGGCGAGACGGCCGCCGAGTTCGCCCCGCCAGGAGATGCGAACGCGCTCGAAGGGCGCGTCGCGACGGTGCGGGCGCGCTACATCGGGACACTCACGGAAGTCCGCCGCAGTCGCGCCAGACGGGCCGTCGACACCGGCGAGCGACACTGGCGACAGAACGAGTTCGAGGCGGCGTACGACGCCTACGACGCGGCACGGGCGGAGTACGACGAGATTTTCTCGCTCCCGACGGAGGACGTCCCCGACCTCGCCGACGTCCGCGCCGAGCGGAACCGGCTGGACGACGTCGTCGAGGACCTCGAACGGTCGCCGCTTCGCACCGCGGTCGCAGCCGACAACGAGGCTGTCGCGGCAGCGGACCCAGCTGTCGCCGCCGACCACTGGGCCGAGGCGCTCGAATCCTACCGCGAGGTCCTGGAACTCGACTGGGGCGCTGACGAGCGGCGGTTCGCCGGCGACCCAGAGAAGGTCCGGGACCGACTGGGGGCCGTCGCGGAGAACCTCGTCGCCGCCCGGCGGACGGTCGCGACGGACGCGATGGAGGCCGGGGACTGGTATGCCGACGCCAGCCAGCCCGACGCCGCCCTGGAGGAGTACGAGACGGCACGGGCGGCCTTCGAGACGGCACTGGCGGACGCCAGGGACTGCTATCCGGACGCCACCGACCACCTGGAAGCGGAACTCGACGCCGTCGAACACCGGCTCTCGCGGACGGAAGCCAGACTCGATGGCGAGCCCGTCGACGTGGACGACCGCTTCGACGAGGCCGCAACGGCGCCGGACCTGGACCTGACGGCCGCCGAGGAGCGCTCGCCGTCACCGGCCGACCCGACCGACCTCTCGGACATCGAGAACGCTATCGAGGACACCGACCCGAGAATCGACCCGACGGGACACGGCGGGTCATAGTCCGCGCCAGCGTTCTCGGCCGGCCGCCTGTCGTCGGTGACCGTCCGCGTTCTGGGGACCCTGTCCAGCACCACAGGATGGGGGTCCCAGCGGTATCATGTGACAGTATAGCATAATCCAGCCGTTTCAGGCCGTCTCTCGCCCGAGCCGACTATGGGCGGGAGAAAGTTTATACTCTTTAGTTGAATATATACAATTATAATGTACTGTACCAACTGTGGCACACGGATGTCATACAACGACCAGACGACGAAACTCACCGAGTACGTCTGCCCCAGTTGCCACGACACCGTCATCGACTGGAAGGCCCAGGCTCGCAACGCCCGCGTTCACTGACCGGTTCCAGTCCCCTTTTCACCGATACTCCCGCTTGCAGCCACTGCCCCGTCGACTGACCGCTGGGGCTCGCCGCAGTGGCATCGTCGCCGACCCGTGCTGACGGACCCGTACGCCCGCGCTGGGGCCCTGAACCCCTCGCTGGCCATCCCGACGATATAGTCTACAAGAGCGTGCATATTCGTTCAGAAACGATTGCCGAATGTTTTTATATTTCAGGAGAAGATAACGGAGCAATGGGAAATTCGCTACGCATCGGCTGTCTCTACGTCGACTCCTGTACGGACGAGCAGGCGGCGGCGTACGACTGGTGTCAGGGGGCAGTCGACGATGCCGAGCGATGCGCACTCTCGTCGGTCGAGCCGACCGAGTACGACGTCCTCTGGTGGCATCGGGACGAACTGTTCGACGAGCGGGCGCTGGCCGACGCGCCGGCGCTGGCCGCGTACGTCCGCGACGGCGGTTCACTCCTGTTGACACTGAGCGCGCTGTCCGCCGTCGAACCGCTCGGGTTCGACGAAGTCGGGCCCGACGCCGTCGGCTGGGAGGAGATTCCGGAGCCGACCGGCCACCTCTGGCAGGCGCTGTACGCCGACCATCCCATCCATACGGACTACGACACCCTTCGCGTCCACACCCGCGGCGCCGGCGTGACGATCCCCTACGCGAGATACGAGTCCATCGCGCCCCAGTCCGGGGACGTGCTCGCGAGCACGGTCCGGGGCGACACCGACGTCGTCAAACAGATGGCGATTCTCTCCTGGGAGCCCGACGACGGACAGGTGCTCGGCATCGGGTCGTCCGTGGCGTTCGCCCAGCCCACCCACGACGTCTGTCAGGGCAACCGCGAGACGCTCATCGGGAACGCACTGGAGTTTCTGGGAACTGACCAGCGCCACCCGCTGACCGGCCGCCCGAAGGACGTCGACACGTTCGGCCAGTTGCGCGAGTGGTTCGACGACGACCCGTGTCGCCCGTCCTATCACGTGACGCCGCCGGCGAACTGGCTCAACGACCCGAACGGCCTCATCCACTGGAACGGTCGCTACCACCTGTTCTACCAGTACAACCCCGCCGGGCCGTTCCACAACACGATCCACTGGGGCCACGCCGTCAGCGACGACCTCGTCCACTGGGAGGACCGCCCGGTCGCGCTGACACCCTCGCCCGACGGCCCCGACCGGGACGGCTGCTGGTCCGGCTGTGCGGTCGACAACGACGGCGTCCCGACCGTGCTGTACACTGGCGGTCGAGACAAGCGCCAGCTCCCCTGTATCGCCACGGCCGCGGACGACGACCTCACGGCCTGGGACAAGGACCCGGACAACCCTATCATCGAGGAGTTGCCGGCCGAACCGGAGGTGCTCCGGACAGAGGACTGGGAGGGGGAGTTCCGGGACCACTGTGTCTGGCGCGAGGACGGGACCTGGTACCAGCTCATCGGGGCCGGTATCGAGGGCGGCGGCGGGGCGGCGCTGCTGTACGAGTCGTCGGACCTCCGGGACTGGGTGTATCAGGGCCCGATTCTGGCCGGCGACCGCGACACCGCCGGGACCGTCTGGGAGTGTCCGGAACTGCTGGATTTCGGCGACCGACAGCTCCTGCACATCTCGAACTACGAGGACGTGGTGTACTTTCTGGGCACCTACGAGGACGGCGAGTTCGACGTCGACCGCCGCGACAAGCTCGACCACGGCGACTTCTACGCCCCCCAGTCGATGTGGACCGACGACGGCCGCATCCTGACCTGGGGGTGGCTCCCCGAGGCCCGCGACGTGAGCGGCCAGTGGGACGCCGGCTGGTCCGGCGCGATGTCGCTCCCGCGGGAACTGTCCCTGGCCGACGACGGCGGCCTCTGTCAGCGACCGGCCCCCGAACTCACCGAGCTACGGGGCGAGAACACCAGCTACGACGTGGTGCGACTCGGCTCGGGCGACACCGAGCAGTTGCCGGTCGAGAGCCGGTCGTTCGAGCTCCGTGCCACGGTTCGACTGGAGGACGCCGAGGCCGTCGAGCTGTCCGTCCTCGAATCGCCTGATGGCGAGGAGCGGACGCCCATCCGGTACTCCTACGAGAGCGAGATCGCCGTCGACCGGTCGGCGTCGAGCACCGACCCCAAGGCGACCGCCGACACCCAGTCGATGCGGGTCCGGCCGTACGACGCGCCGCTGTCCCTGCGAGTCTTCGTCGACGGGAGCGTCGTCGAGGTGTTCGCCAACGAACGGCACTGCCTGACCAGCCGCGTGTACCCGACCCGCGAGGACGCGACCGGCATCTCGCTGTCCGCCGAGGGCGGGCACGCGACGATCGCGTCGCTGGACGTCTGGGAACTGGACTCCGTCTGGTAACCAGCCACGGCCGGATTCCCGCGAAACGGCGGTTCGGTGCCCCTTACTGCGACTCGGTCCCGGTCCGGGCGTCGTAGCCCCCTGAGCCGTCGTCGTCGCTTCTGGCGCGCCGAATCAGTTCCCTGTCGGTCAGTGGGAGCGTCTCGCCGTCCAGCGGGATGTGCCAGTGCCCGAGCGTCCCGATAATGGTCGTCCGGCTCCCCTCGACATCGAGGCGGAGCGTCGGGCCGAGCGAGCCGCCGAACCGGCGCATCTGCTCGGACTCGGACAGATGGGCGATCTCGTCCAGCGTCTCGCCGTCGAAGTCGTAGTAGTTGAAGAAGCTCTGGACCAGCATCTCGTCGCCGTGGGGAAACGCCATCCACGAGTACGACTGGAACGGCGCGTTCTCGGGGTTCGTGGCGACGAGCCCGGACTCGTTCAGCGGGACGTAGTCGCCGCGGAGTTCCTCGGCGACGAAGCCATACAGCGCGTCGAAGCCGGAAAGCCCCGGCGCGAACGTGTGGAGGTGACTGGAGACGAACAGGTAGTACAGGCCGTCCCGGTACACGATGTGTGGCCGTTCGAGTTCCTGATTGACGCCCACGGCGTCAAGCAGGGGGTCCTCGAGCTCCCACGCCAGCGGGTCGCCCGTCGGCGAGCGGGCGATCCCCACGCTGCCGTTGAATTCCTGGAGCGCGGCGTCGCCACCGCAGACGTCGCTCCCCTCCGGAACCGGCGTGTTCGCCTCGAACAGGAGCCACGTCTCGCCCGTCTCGGGGTCCTCGAAGAACCACGGGTCACGGAAGGTGTATATCATCCCGCGGGACTGGTCTTCGCGCTCGTAGCGGTCGCCGTCGGGCTGGAGCAGTTCGTGGTGGGTCCACGGGCCCGAGAGTTCGAACCCGTCTGCCGTCTCGATGCTGCCGCCGCCCGCACCGACGATACGCTGGGCGTAGGTCAGGTCTTCGGCGCCGTCCTCGCCGGCCGCAGTATAGAACAGATAGACGCTGCCGTCGTCGTCGTACAGCGCCGAGCCGGCCCACTGGCGCTGGCCCAGGGCGTCCTCGAACACCGGGCCGGCGTTGTGCCAGTTTCGGCCGTCGTCGGAGTAGAAACAGCGGATGGTCGCCACGTCGTGGCGCTTGCCGGGCAGCAGGTCGGACGGCGCAGTCAGCGAGAAACAGACCCGGTAGCCGTCGACTGTCGCCAGCGTGCCGTCGCGGTTCCGGAGGAACCAGGTGTCCCAGATGTGGACCTCCGGAATCTGTTCGGTCGCGGGTGGGTAGACGATCGGGGCCACGGTGTCGTCGGTCCGCTCTATCTGACTCGCCTGCTCACGTGTCCAGCCGGCGCGGGCTCCAGTTCCGGGACGACCCTCGCCGAGCGCCTCGTTTGTCATACCCGACGTTGGGCGGACCACGGCTATAAAGCTTGTCAGGCGGGTACTACAGGTGTTGTATGAAATATATGCAATACGTCCGGTCCGGGACGGCGACGATAGGAGGCAACTGATGGTGGACGGGCTCGACAGCCCGTCAGTCGCTAGATTCTTCGCTCTGGCTGACGCCTTCGGGACCGGTGATATCGATCGGACGGACCCACTCGTACCAGATAAAGACGACGCCGGCGCCGTACCCCAGCGCCCAGACGGCACTCCCGACCCAGGGGTAGCCGAGCGTGCTGAACCCCCAGTTCGCGAGGCCCGGGATGACAACCACGAGGACCACCGTCAGCGCCAGCACCACTGCGTCCTGACTGTTCACGGTCGTGGCCTCCCCGCCGCTTGGCCGTTCATACCCCTCGTTGGGCGTGGACACTCCTGAGTCTGTCGAAACGCCGAACCGGTGCCGACACTGTAGCCGTCCCATTTTTATCATCGTATGCCCTACCCCGGATGTCGGGAATGTCTCAGAACCACACAGACCGGTCGTCTTCGGAAGACATCGAGTGGTGCTACGATGCCGTCCATCGTGTGTCGCGAACGTTTAGTCTCACGATTTCGGAACTCAACGAACCGATGGCCCGGGACATCTGTCTGGGCTATCTTCTCTGCCGTGTGGCTGACACGATTGAGGACGCCGGTCACCTCCCTCCGGCGGTCCAGACCGAACTCCTGCGGACGTACAGCCGCTCGCTCGAACCGTCTAGCGGGACGACCGTCTCGTCGTTTCACGACGCCGTCGAGGAGTGGATTCCTGCGACGACGAACGCGGACTGGGAAGTCGTCGAGAACGCGGACCGTATCGTCGACGTGTTTCACACCCTCGACGACCACTCCACACAGACGATTCGCGGTCCGGTCCGGGAACTCGTCGACGGGATGGCGATGTTCGTCGACCGCTACGCCGACGCCGGCGGCCTGCGAATCAAGACCCTCGACGAACTCGAGGAGTACTGCTGGTACGCCGCCGGGACCGTCGGCACGCTGGTGACCGGGCTGGTCTCTCACGAGGCCACCGCCGAGCAGGTGGCCCGGATGGAGGAAAACGCCCGCTCCTTTGCCCTCCTGCTTCAGCTCGTCAACGTCGCCAAGGACGCTGCGACAGACATGGAAGAGGAGAACAACGTCTACCTCCCGCTGGAACTGCTCCACGAGCAGGGGCTCGACCACAGCGACGTGAGCGACACCGACAACGTCGAGTCGCTCGTGCCCGTCATCGAGCAGGTCACCGAACGGGCCGAGAGCTACCTCGACGACGCGCAGGCGTGGCTCGAAGCCATGCCGGAGACCCGCGGTAACACGCTCTCCGCCTGGGCGATTCCGTTCCTCCTTGCGGTCGGGACGATCCGTGAACTCCGGGAACGGCCCGCCGACGTCATCGAGCAGGGCAACGTCAAGATATCCCGCGAGGAGGTCCACTCCGTGACACAGCAGTTCGTCGGCGATGGGGACCCATCGATAGGGGAGCTACGGGCCAAAATCCGCCGGCAGCCGCTCCACCAGTACTGACGACCGACAGAGACATTCCCTTTCGCGACCGGCCGTTCCTGTCGCGTACGCGCCCGCTGGTCACTCCGTGCCGCGTGTGTCGTATCGCTGTACAATCTCATAGAGCCACCAGAGCTTCAGCCCGCTCATCGCAACGGTTGCGACTGCCGCGCTGACCGGCCGTCGGCGCCAGGCAGCGTACAGCGCAACGGCCGAGGCCAGCGCGCCGCCGGTGTTACAGACGTTCGGGTAGTCGAGCCCCATCGTTCCGTTGTCCTGCTCTCTGAGCCACCACAGCTCTGCCAGCACGGCCCGGGTCATCCAGGCGTCCTCGGTCTCCGGCGGCGCGAACAGGACCGGATTGATAGCTGTCCATAGCAGCGCCGCGGCCAAGAGTCGCCAGCGACGCTGATACACCGCGTACACGATGACAGCGCCGGTCGGGACCCGCGACCAGCCGCTCCTGGGATTCGAATGCCGGGCCCAGAACCAGTCCTGTACGCTGTCCGGTAGCGGTGCTGTCATGTGTTCCGCTTAGCCGTGTTGAATCATAACACTGCTGCCGGGCGGTGTGGGCTCCGAAGTCCGACGCGCTGGTTCTCCGGGGGCAGAACACTCATGTCCGCCCTGTGTGAACGCCGTCTATGGCCACAGCGGCGTCGGGGCTCTCGGAGCCACAGGTACTCGCCCGGACGAAAGACCGGCTGTTCGCGGAACGTGAGGACGCCTACGTCGTCGCGGATACGCAGTTCGCACAGCGGCGCTGGCTGGACGAGACGCCCATCGAGGCGTCCGTACAGGCGACGCTCGCGCCGTTCAACCACGTTCAGGTCGGGACGGGCTATCCCGACCTCGTCGGCGTACAGGCGCTCTCGGCGGACCTGCTGTCCGTCGACCGGCTCGGCGACCGGCCGCCGCTGATTGCCGTCGAGGCGAAGGGCTACACCGGCGACGGCGGGGTCGACGCCGAGCGCGGAGTCGTCCAGGCCCACGACCGCCTCAACGAAGCCAACGTCGCCTTCCTGACAGCTCCCCGGAGCGGCATCTCCACCGCCGCGCGGACGATGGCCCGCGAGCTAAACGTCGGCGTGCTGGGCGTCGAACCCGACGGCTCGGTCGCGGTCCTCGAACGGCCCCGCGTAGTCGGCCACGGGTCGATGGACGCCGCGTCGGCTATCCGGTTCCAGGCGGGCGCCCAGGGCGTCGCCGACCAGAACTTCGGGCTCAACCATCCGAAGAACTACGTCGCGGTGCCGCTTTCCGTCCACCACGACGGCGACGCACGGAACCTGCTGGCGACGCATGTCGTCGGCGCCGTCGACGGCGCCATCGCCGGCGCGGCGTTCCTGAACCTGGTCGATACCGGCCAGGGCTCGCTCACGCTAACACCGCTTGGCCGCGAGGTCGTCCGCTTCGCGCTCCGGACGGTCGGCGACGTCGATGCCGCCCTCCGACGGTTCGAGGACTGGCAACGCTCCCGCAAGCGGTTCATCGACGTCGCGCCACAGTGGGGCCAGCTCGTCCGCCGCGTCGTCGCCGACTATCCGGCGACGGAGCTCCTCGTCGACGGCCTCTACGCCTGCCATCGGGACGGCTACGACTTACCGTCGCTCGTCGAGTTCGTCGAGTACCTCCACGCGCTCCACCCAGAGTTCACCGTCGAACTGTTCCTCCGTGGCGACGAGGCCGTTCGCCAGCGGGTGCTGACCGGCGACGGCGCACTCCGCCGCTCGGAACTCACCGACGGGAGCGTCTACCACTCTCCCACCGTGTTCCAGTTGAAGGCGATATACTACCACGCCGGGGTCGTCACCGACCGCGGTGCGGAACCCTCGAATCTCGACCCCGAGACGGACGAGTGGGCGCTGTGTGACCCACTCGTGTAGCGAGGCCTGTAACGCGGTGTGCGTCGTGCTACCCACACATAATGCTGAAACGTGGGTAGCCCCTACGTCAGCGTGATGTCTCGGACCCTGGAGCTTCCCAACGGCGACGTCGTCTCGCCGGACGACGTGTTCTGCTACAACGATTACCCCTACCGACTCGTCTGGCTCGAGGGCGACACCCACGAGTTCGCGCTCTCCCCGCTGTACTGGGGCGACAGCGGCATGGACATCCCGTTCCGCGACCGGGAGGCGCTCGTCGACCAGTGGGAGGTCGACTCGGAAGGTCAGATGACCGCCGAGGAGTGGGCGGACTGGCTCGACGACGCGACGACGGACCCCCGGTTTAGCGACGACGAGGTCACGTCACTCGCGGCCGAACTGCCGACGGAGTGGGACCCCGAAGAAGGGGCTTCGGACTCCAGTGGTGGCGGCATTCGGGACCGCCTCGGACTGTAAGCGCCGTCGCCGGATTTTGAAAGGTACTAATCCGTTCGTCCTGCAACCCCATGCATGGAACCGATCTGGCTCGCTGCGGGCGGGGCTGCCCTCGCCGTGGGCCTCGCGCTGGCGTTCGCGATTACCCGCCGCTCGTCGAGTAATGCGTCGAAACGCGCCCACGAGGCCGCACAGGAGCGCGACCCACCGGTCGAACTCGGTGCGACCTACGAGTTCGGCATCACCGAATTTACCGACCACCACTCCGGCGACCGCATCGCCGTCGGGAAAGTCGAGGGGTTCGTCCTGTTCACCGAGGACGTGCCGTCGTCGGTGTCGGCCGGCGACGTGATCCGGGCGAAGGTGCTGTCGTTCAACAGAGACCACACCTCCGCCGACGCCCGGTTCGTCGAACGCGCGTGAACGAGGCGAGAACAGTTGTCACAGGCGGACTTATCACTCGTTCCAGTCGCTCTCTCCCGCGTAACATACACCACTGCAGGAGCTATTGTGTAGATGCCCGAAACAGAACCCCGCCCTCCTTCAGCAGCGTACAGCGAGCGGATGGGTTGGGGCGGATTCGAACCGCCGACTTCCTCCGTGTGAAGGAGGTATCATAACCGGACTAGATCACCAACCCGATGCACTCGAGTCTATTCGAGCGCATCCCTTAAGAATTGCTTTCCGACTACGCTTCCGTCTCTTCTTTGCCGCGATACTCGCTGATTTTCTCGCGAGCGTCGGCGATCGCTTCCTCGGCTTCGCCCTCGGCTTTCTCCTGTAGGTCCTTCAGATCAGCCCTGACGGCCTCCAGCCGGCTGGGTTCGGGCTCTGCTTCCTTTCCGGTGAGTTCGCGGAACCGGCCCTCGACCGGTTCGAGTTCCTCTTTGACGCCTTTGGTTGCCGTCTCGCCGGCGCGTTTCAGGTAGTACCGTGCGTCTTCGAAGTGCTTGTTCATATCTGACCTTACGCGAAGGACGAATATATCTCTTGTGCCCGAAAGAGAATAAAAAAGCCAGCACTAATCCAGGGACGGAAAGCGTCCACAGCAGTAAACGTGCTCCGCGGGTACGAACTGTTTTGCGCCACCACCTGCAACGGGAAGACATGTTCACACGGGTGTCGATTCCGACGCCGTTCCAGATCGGGGCAGTCAACGCCTACATCGCGAGACGGACCATCGTCGACCCAGGGCCAGACAGCGAAGAGGCGTGGTCGCGCCTGGTCGAGATGCTCGAGGCCCGAGAGCTCTCGCCGGCGGACATCGAGCAGGTGCTGGTCACGCACCCGCATCCGGACCACTTCGGATTGGCGAACCGGTTCGCCGAGCGGGGTGCGCGCGTCCTCGCCAGCGAGCCGGCAGCGGACATAATGCGCGATTTCGCGGCGCAGTTGCACAGCGAGCAGTCGTATTTCTCGGATTTCTTCGAACGCTGCGGGGTCTCACGCGAGACTGCCGAGACGGTCACACAGCTACCGGAAGCGTTCCTGCCCTACGCCCAGAGCGTCGATACTGACCGCGCCCTGGGAGCCGGTGACACCGTCACCGTCGACGACAGCGAGCTCACTGTCGACACCGTGCAGGGCCACTCCGCCGGCGAAATAATATTCTCGTACGACCATCAGGGCCGCCGTGAAGCGGTCGTCGGCGACAACGTCTTGGGCGATATCACGCCCAATCCGTTCCTCCAGATACCCGACGAGAGCGGGGCGCGCCCGCGAGTGTTGCCGGCGTTCAACGACTCGCTCCGGTGGCTCCGCGAGCAGGGCCACGACCGCTTTCTCACTGGCCACCGCGAGCCGGTCGAATCACCGCGGGAGCGCATTGACGACATCCTGGCGGAACACGACCAGCGCACCGCGGAAGTCGCCGACATCGTCTCCGGCGGGGCAACGACCCCAAGCGACGTGATGACGGCGCTGTTCGGTGATTTGCCGGCCACGGAGTACTTCGCCGGCATGAGCGAGGCCGTCGGCCACCTGGACGTACTCGAGGTCACCGGCCGTGTCGAGAAACGCGAGAGCGGCGGCGTGTTCGTCTACGAGTCGGCGTAGTCTCCTTCCGGCGTAACCTCGCTTCGGCTGTGACCGAGTGGGAGAGACGGAAAACAGCAGGCGCGTCAGTCCACTATTACAGCAACTGCGCGGCCTGGAACGCGATCTCGGAGACGCGGTTGAAGCCGGGCACGAGCAGCACCGTCACGATGGCCGCTCCCACCACGGCAGTGTACAGCCCCATCGGGTACGACTCGATGGTCCGACTGCCGTCCGAGTCTTCGATCCACATCGCCTTGACGACGCGGGAGTAGTAGAACAGGCTGAGTGCGCTGTTGATGATGAGCGCGGCGGCCAGCGACCACGCCCCGACGTTGAGCGTCGCCGAGAACAGGTAGAACTTCGAGAAGAACCCGCCGCCGATCGGCAGGCCAGCGAGGCTGAACAGGAACACCGTCATCGCCGCGCAGGCGACCGGCGCTTCCTTGCCGAGGCCGTTGTAGTCCTCGAAGCGGCGACCGACGCCCCAGTACTCGGCCAGCGCGATGAACAGGAACGCGCCCGTGTTCATGAAGCCATAGACGAGCAGGTGGGACATACCGGCGCTCAGGCTGAGGCTCAGCCCCTCGCCGGAACTGGACACGGCGGCGAGGCCGATGAGGACGTAGCCGGCGTGGCCGACGCTCGAATACGCCAGCATCCGTTTGACCGTCTCCTGGGTCGCGGCGGCGAAGTTCCCGATGAACATCGTCGCGATGGCGAGGATCTGGAACGCCATCACCCAGTTGATCGCACCGCCGGCGGCGAGCAGGTCACCGATCGGGAAGGCAACGGCGAAGACGCGGAACGCCAGTACGAAGCCGGCGGCCTTCGACGCCGAGGAGAGGAACGCCGAGATGGGTGCCGGTGCGCCCTCGTACGCCTCGGGTGCCCAGAAGTGGAACGGCACGGAGGCCGTCTTGAACGCGACGCCGCCGATGATCATCAGGATACCGACGCCGAGGATAGCCATCGGGACGGCCGGGTCGCCGGGCTGGGCCTGTACCGACCCGCCGACGATGGTCTGGACCGTGCCACTGGAGATGGCCGTCGCGACGCCGTCGAACCGGAGGACGCCCGTCGCGGCGTACACCAGCGAGATGCCGTAGGCAAGCACCGCCGAGGACACCGCGCCGATGAGGAAGTATTTGAGTCCGGCCTCGACGCTTCCCTTGTTGTGCTTGAGGAAGGCGACGAGCGCGTAGGACGGCAGCGACACCAGTTCGAGGGCGATAAACGCCGTCGCCAGGCTGTTGGCCGCGCTCAGGAGACTCATCCCGGTCGCGGACAAAAGCACCAGCGAGAAGAACTCGGCCTGGTAGTTGTGGCCGGCGATGTAGTCGTAGCTCGCAAGCACGACCAGGGTCGTCACGCTGCCGACGATGGCCATGAAGAACAGGGCCATCTGGTCGACGACGAGCTGGTTGTTGAACAGCGCGACGCCAGTGTTATCGGCTATCCCGGTGCCGGCGGTGATAAACCAGCCGGCGAACCCGAACGAGAACAGGGAGCCAAGCACCGAGATGCCGGCCAGCAGCCCCGTGTTCGTCGAGTCCGGGTCAATCGAGTCCGCCAGCAGCAACACCAGGGAGGCGAGGCCCAGCGAGAGCGCCGGGGCCAGCGCCATCCAGTCGGGAAGCGCGACCATCTATGCACCACCTCCGATCTCGAGAACCGGTGATATCGAGTCCTGTATCATAGCAAAGGAGAGGTCTGGCGCGACACCGAGTGCGATGACCAGCAGGAGCAACACGGCCAGCGGCGCGACGTCGTGGAACGCGGCCGGGCTGACCTCGTAGTCGGTCTCCAGGCTGAAGGCACCGAACAGCGTCCGCTGCATGGCCCACAGCAGGTAGCCGGCGACGATGACGATGCCGAACATCGCCAGCGAGGTCAACACCGGGGCGGCCCCGCCCAGCGTCGGCGCGTTGAACGAGCCCTGGAAGATGAAGTACTCCCCGGCGAAGCCGGCCATCAGCGGCAGGCCCATGTAGCCGAAGGCGGCGGCGACGAAGATGCCGACCGTCCATGGCATGCGGTCCGCGAGGCCGGACATGTCGCCGACCATGCGCGTGTGGGTCGTGTTGTAGATGACGCCGACGCACATGAACATCAGCCCCGAGATGAGGCCGTGAGCGATCATCTGGAAGGTCGCCCCGCCCATGCCGTAGGGCGTGAACGCGACCAGCCCCAGGATGACATAGCCCATCGAGGAAATCGAGGAGTAGGCGACGATGCGTTTGAGGTCCCGCTGTGCGAGCGCGAGCATCGCGCCGTAGATGACGCTGACGACGCCGATGATGGCCAGCGGCACCGCGAGCTGGCGCGCCGTGTCAGCGAGCATCGTGAAGTTGAACCGCAACAGTGCGTAGGTCCCCATCTTCAGGAGGACGCCGGCCAGCATGACCGACACCGGCGTCGGGGCCTCAACGTGTGCGTCGGGCAGCCACGTGTGCAGCGGGAAGACGGGCACCTTCACCGCGAACCCGAAGAACATCAGGATGAAGGAGATGGTCATCAGGTTGACGCCGGCGATGGTCGGCAGGCCGCTTGCGGTGCGGAACGCCTCGGCCATCGCGGGCAGTGACAGCGACGTGAGGTCCGTGCTGAACACGAGCGCGAACAGTCCCGCGAACATGACCAGCGATGCCACGTTCGTGTAGATGAAGAACTTGATGGCGGCGTACTTCCGGCGTGGGCCACCCCAGACGCCGATGAGCAGGTACATCGGGATGAGGACGCCCTCCCAGAAGACGAACCAGAGGAAGAAATCGAGCGCGGAGAACACGCCGATGAGGCTCACTTCCATGAACAGCATCAGCCCGTAGAACTGGGACTGGCGCTCGTCGATGGGCGTCCACGCGGAGACGATGGCGAGCGTCGTCAGCACCGTCGTCAACGCGAGCAGCGGCATGCTGATGCCGTCGAGGCCGACGTAGTACGACACCTCGAGTTCGCCAAGCGAGATCCAGGGTATCTGCTGGCCGAACGCGATATCGGCGGGCGACAGCAGCGCGTTGCCCGTGCCGCCGTACTGCGTGAGGTACACCCAGTACATGTAGAGGCTGCCAAGCGCCGGAACCGCACTGACGGCCGCGGCGAGCTTTCCAGCGTACCGGTCAGGCGAGAGGAACACGAGGCCGGTTCCCAGCAGGGTCACGAGCAGGAGCGCAGCGACCCACATCTAGAACCACCCTCCCATGATGCCGAAGGCAGCAAGCAAGAGCACGAGCCCGAGCGTCAGCAGCGTCGCGTAGTTGCTGACGACGCCGGACTGGATGCGTCGGATGCGGCTGCCGCCGAACAGGCTCACGCTGGAGATGCCGTTGACGACACCGTCGACGACACCCTGGTCGAACTTGTTCATCACACGGGCGAGCGGGTAGGTGACACCCGTCGCGAGCCACACCTGATATTCGTCCTGGTAGTAGTTGTGCATGAGTAGCGTCTTCAGACCGCCAAGCTTGTCGGTATGCTCGACAGGGTCGGCACCGCTGTAGAGGCTCCGCGCGACGAGCACGCCGGCGAGTGCCAGCCCGAGCGAGACAGCCGCCGAAACCAGCAGCGTACCGATTTCACCGCCCAGCGGATAGGCTGGGTCGACCTGCGGGACCTCGTGCAGCAGTTCCTCGTAGTGGTGCAGGTCAGTCGAGAGGAGCGCGGGCCAGCCGCCCTCCTCCGGCCCGGTCAGCCACTTGTGGAGATAGTCGATCGGCGCACCGGTGAGCTTCGCGACCGGGGCCATGTTGATGAGCCCGATCGTCGTGGCAAGGACGCCAAGCACCGCCAGCGGCCCTTTGACGTTCCAGCGGACGGGCTCGGGGTCACGCGCAACGTCGCTCCGCGCGTCGCCGTGGAAGGTCAGGTACACCATCCGGAAGGTGTAGAAGCCGGTGAAGAACACGGCCAGCAGTCCCATGGCGTACGCCGCGAGATAGGCCGTCCCGAGACCGCCCTCGGTGCCGAAGCCGTGGATGAGTGCCTCGTACAGCACCTCGTCTTTGGACCAGAAGCCGGCGAACGGAACGATGCCGGCCAGAGCGAGCGAGCCGGCGAGGAACGTCCAGTAGGTCACCGGCATCCGGTCTTTCAGGCCGCCCATGTCCCACATGTTCTCGTTGTGGTGCATGGCGATGATGACCGACCCCGCACCGAGGAACAGGAGCGCCTTGAACACGGCGTGGGTCGTCAGGTGGAAGACGGCGGCGATGTAGCCACCCGACCCCAGCGCGAGCATCATGTACCCGTACTGGGAGATGGTGGAGTACGCGAGCACCTGCTTGATTTCCTGTTTGACCAGGCCCATGGTCGCCGCGAACAGCGCGGTGAAGCCACCCACGAGCGTGATGACGGCGAGTGCCGTCGGCGAGATGGCGTAGAAACCGTACATGCGCGCGACGAGGTACACACCGGCTGCGACCATCGTCGCCGCGTGAATCAGGGCCGAAACCGGCGTCGGGCCTTCCATCGCGTCGGGTAGCCACGTGTGCAGCGGGAACTGCGCGGACTTCCCGATGACGCCGCCCAGCACGAGGAGACCGAGCACGGTGAACCAGGCCTGGGGCCCCATTCCGACCGTCTCCAGCATCGCGATGCCCGCCGTTTCGCCGTCGATGACGGCGTGTTCGGCCAGCATCGGGAAGCTCTCGGCGACCACTTCGCCGCCCTGCGTAATCGGGGCGAAGAGGCCGGTCCCGAAGGTGGCGAAGATGCCGACGACGCCGATGAGGAAGAAGTAGTCACCGAAGCGGGTGACCAGGAACGCCTTTTTGGCGGCGCTCGGCGGGCCGTCGTCGCGGAACCAGAAGCCGATGAGCAGGTACGAACACAGGCCCACCAGCTCGAAGAACATGAACGCCATCAGGAGGTTGTTGGCGACGACGAACCCGAGCATGCTCGCCGTGAACAGGCCGAGTCCGGCGTAATAGCGCGGCAGTCCGGTCTCGTCCTCGTCGTTCATGTAGCCAAGCGAGAAGATGTGGACGAGGAAGGATATGAGACAGACGATAAGCAGCATGAGCGCCGACAGCGGGTCGAGCAGTAGCCCGAAGTTTAGCTGAAGTGTCTCGACGCTTGCGGTCCACGTGTACAGTATCTCGTTGTGGACCGCCCCGCCGGCCACCGTCAGCGCGACCCAGATCGACAGCAGGAGCGATCCGCCCGTCGCGGTGATTCCAGCGAGCGCGCCGCCTTTCGGCATGCGGTCGCCGGCGAACAGCGCGACGAGGAACGATACGAACGGCAGCAGGACAATCGCCGGAGCGTATGTGAATGCAGCCATCTGTTACCACCTCATCGTCGTCGCCTTCGTCACGTCCACGTCTGTGAAGTTGCGGTACAGGACCAGGATGATACCGATTCCGATGGCGACCTCCGCGGCGGCGAGTGCCATCGTGAACAGGCTGAACACCTGGCCAGTGAGGTTCCCGTGTTGCAGCGAGAACGCGACGAGGTTGATGTTCGCAGCGTTCAGCATCAGCTCCACGGACATCAGGAAGATGAGCGCGTTCCGTCGAGTGAGGATGCCGAACAGGCCGATACAGAATATGGCCGCCGACAGGAGGAGGTACGTCTCGGCCGGAATCACGAGTCGTCACCTCCGTGGTGGGTGCCACCGTCGGCGATTGCTGTTTCCTCCTCGTCGTCGCGTTTCGCCAGCATCAACGCGCCGTCGAGGGCCGCGTCGAGGGCGACGGCGATGAGGATGAACGCCACGAGGAACCCTTCGGCGGGAACGGCCGCGTCGCCGACAAGCAGGCTCGGCTCGATGTCGAACAGAGCTGCCCCGAGGCTCTTTGTTATCGACGCGCCCTCGCCGAACCCGGCCGGCGCCGGAAACGAGACGCCCATGAACACCGCGCCGAAGACGACGAACAGGGCGATTGCGGCCAGTCCAGCGACGAAACTCCCCTCCGTCTGTAGTTCGGGCTTTGTGGTCATGGTGTCACCTCGATCACCGACTCGTCCTCGCGGGTCAGCATCACCGCGAAGGTGATGAGGATGAGGACGCCGCCGACATACACCAGGATCTGCATCGTTGCGACGAACGCCGCCTGGTTCATGACGTAGAACACTGCGACGCTGATGAGTGACACGCCCAGTAACAGCGCCGAGTGCCAGACGTCCCGGACTAACACGACGCCCGCAGCGCTGCCCACCGTTACCATAGCGAACAGCGCGAACGCAATTGACTCTGCCAGTGCCATCTTACTTGGAGACTCTTTCCGGCGTCCCTTTGAAGATTCCTCTTTCGTCTCGCCAGTAGAGCCACTGTTTGCCCGTATGACCCCCCAGATTGTGGGCACTCCCGTCCTGCTGGCGGAAATATGTCACCGGACAGAGTTGTTCCGGTGTCGGATACTGTCACACCACTCGCGAATCGCCAGTGAAAACTCGGCCCCGCTGGGCGAACAGACACGGTTCTGGAGAAGTCAATGACGGCAAGCAAATTACAGGAGGAACGCTCGAAGCGAGACGGAGAGGAGAACTGCGGAGCAGTCGCGAAACAGAGCGACTGATAATCCACTTCGCCGTCGCCCCGCCGGTCCACTCGCCCCAATCAGATCTTTCTCTCGCTTGGGTGGCCAGCGGTCACCACTCTCGACAAAACTGGACGAAACGGCCGCGTGCTCGCGGCACTCGCACCCGGAGAAACCGCACGCCGAGGGCGTGGGACGTTCCGCTATTGGTAGTCGACTTCGCCGTCGCCCTCGCCGATCCACGCGCCCCGGTCGGGTTCGCGTGACTCGAGCGGGTCGATGTCCTTGTACCACGGCACGTTCTTGAGTTGTTCCTTGTCGTAGGCGAACTCGTCTTTCGTGTCCGCGGTGAACTCGAAGTTCTGGGTCAGCAGGATGGCGTCGGTCGGACAGACCTCCTCGCACAGCCGGCAGTAGATACACTGCCCGATGTGGAGGTTGTACTGCTCGCCGTTGCGCTGCTCGTCCATCACGATCTGGATCGTGTTGTTCGGGCAGACGTTCTCACACTGCCGACACCAGATACAGCGCTCCTGGCTCCACTTGTGGACGCCGCGGAACCGGGGACTCACCTCGGGGGCGACGTCCGGGTACTCTACCGTGAACGTCTCCCCGTCGAGGGCGTGTTTCATCGTCGTCGCCATTGACTTCAGGATTCCAATCATGACAGGTCACCTCCGGTCGCTCGTGGGTCGGTTCGCGTGGCCGTCATCAGACGGTCACCCCGACGATAACCGCAGTCAGCACCAGGTTCGCCAGCGAGAGCACCAGCATTCCCTTCCAGCCGATCTCGATCAGCTGGTCGATCCGAACGCGGGGCACCGCCGAGCGGGCCCACTGCGTGAACAGGAAGACGCCCCAGATCTTGATGAGGAACCAGACGATGCCCGGAAGGACCGGCCCGGCCGGCCCACCGAGGAACAGCGTGGCGATGATCGCCCCGCCGAGGAAGATGTGGATGAACTCCCCGAGGTAGATGAGGACGAAGTACACTGAGGAGTACTCGGTCTGGTAGCCCGCGACAATCTCGGTCGGCGCTTCCGGGATGTCGAACGGGTTCCGGCCGACCTCCGCGAGGTTCGCGATCATAAAGAGCACGAACGCAAAGGGGTTCACGAACGCGTACCACGAGGGCAGCGGGCCGATCAGCGACTGCTGCTGTGCGGCGACGATCTCGCTCATCTGGAGCGAGCCGGCGAAGATGACCACCGACGCACCCGTCAGGATGAGCGGAATCTCGTAGGCGAGGTTCTGCGCGACGGCACGCAGCCCGCCGAGGAACGAGAACTTGTTGTTCGACGCGTAGCCGGCCATCACGAGACCGATCGACGTGGTCGAGGCCACGGCGAACACGTAGGCCAGCCCGACCTCGGGGTCGGCGAGGTGGATGCCGTTCCCCATCGGAATCACGGCAAAGCCAAGCAACGCGGTACTGGCGATGATCAGCGGCGCGAGGTCCCACGCCGGTCGGTCGACGCCCTCGGGAACGATTAGTTCCTTCGACAGCAGGCGAACGGCGTCGGCCACGATGATGAACAGCCCGTAGGGGCCGATACGGTCGACGGCGATTCGGTCGGTGAACGCGGCCGTAATCTTTCGCTTCGCCCACGGGCCGGCCAGCGCCGTGTTCGTCATCATGAGCGTCCCGATGAGCCCGGCCCCGATGAGACTCATCACGATCATCACGGCCGTGCTGTTGGGGTCAAGCCCCAGCAGGTTCGCGAGCGTTTCCGGTAACGGCGCCGACTGCATTACCGGTCCACCTCCCCGAGTACGATGTCGAGGCTCCCGAGCGAGGCAATCATGTCAGGGATGTATTCACCCTGGGACATCTCCGGCAGCGTCTGCAGGTTCGAGAAGCACGGGCTGCGGATCTTGAACCGGGCCGGCTTGTCCGTCCCGTCCGAGCGGATGTAGATGCCGAGTTCGCCCTTCGCGCCCTCGACGGAGCGGTAGACCTCTTTGTCAGGGTCCGGGCGGAGCGTCCGCGGGACGTTGGCCTGGATCTCGCGGTCGTCCTCCGGCCACTGCTCCAGGAGGTCCACACACTGTTCGATGATGCGGGCCGACTCTTCTACCTCGCGGAGGCGGACGAGGACGCGACTGAAGTTGTCGCCGCCCTGCTCGGTGACGACGTTCCAGTCCAGTTCGTCGTAGTAGCCGTAGGGGTCGTCGCGCCGGATGTCGTAGTCGACGCCGGAACCGCGTGCCACGGGACCGGTCGCGCCGTACTGCTTGACCTGCTCCGGGGAGAGGACGCCGGTGTCGACACACCGCATCTGGAAGATCTCGTTTCCGGTAACGAGGTCGTGAATCTCCTCGAGCTTGTGAGGGAGGTCATCGAGGAAGTCGCGAATCTTCTCGAAGTACTCCTCGCGGGGCTCGGGCAGGTCCCAGGCGACCCCGCCCAGTCGGAGGTAATTGAACATCAGTCGCTGCCCGGTCAGGTCTTCCAGCAGGTTCTGGACGATCTCGCGGTCGCGGATACCGTACTGGAAGACGGCGGTGAAGTCGCCGAACACGTCCAGCGCGAACGTCGCCAGCGCGAGTTCGTGCGAGGCGATCCGGCACATCTCCGCCGACATCGTCCGGATGACCTGTGCGTACTCGGGGACCTCGATGTCCGCGAGGTCCTCGGCTGCGCGCGCGTACGCCCACTCGTTGAGGATACCAGCGGAGATGTAGTCCCACCGGTCGGGGTACGGCATTATCTGGTGGCGGTAGGTGCCCTGCTGGCACATCTGCTCCTCACAGCGGTGCAGGTAGCCGATATCGGGCTCGATGTCGGCGATCTGCTCGCCGTCCAAGACCGTCTCGACGTGGAGCACGCCGTGGGTCGCCGGGTGGTGCGGGCCGATGTTGACGAACATCGTGTCCGGGTCGTCCTCGCTGCGCTTGTCGTCCTGCAGCGGGTTCGCGTGCTCGCGCAGTGAGACGATCTGTGGCTGGTCCTGGTTGTAGTCCTGGCTCAGGGGGTGGCCCTGCCAGGTCTCGGGCAGGAGGATGCGACGCAGGTCCGGGTGGTCGTCGTAGTCGATGCCGACCAGGTCGTAGGCCTCCCGCTCGTGCCAGTCCGCGGTGTCGTAGACGCGGGCGGCCGACTCGTTGTGCGGGTCGTCTTTCGGCGACGGGACGACGATCGACAGCTCCTGTGTCGGGTCGTCGAACTTCCGCAGGTGGTAGATGGATTCGTACCGGTCGTCGTACTCCTGTGCGGTGACACAGGAGCAGTGGTCGAACCCGGCCTCCTCTTTCAGCGTCGAGAGGACTTCCTGGACCTCGTCGGGACGGATGACGAACCCCTCGGCGTTGACGTGCTCCTCGCGGTCGAGGACGTGGCCCCCGAGCAGGTCCGCGAGCGCGTCGTAATCAAGGCCGTCCTCCGTAACGCCGACGTCGAGCGCCGTATCGCGTGATGGTTTCTCTAAACTCATGGCAGGTTAGGGAGAGTCGTTCCAGTTGTACCGCATGACGAGGTCGTCCTCGTCGATCTCGCTGGCGAGTTTGTCCACGAGCTCGTCCTGTTCGAGGTCGCCGAACTGCTCCAGTTCGTAGGGCTTGACCGTCACCGGCGAGGACTCGCCCTCGGCGATGCGCTCCTGCAGCTTGGCGACGCCGTAGATGAGTGCCTCGGGACGGGGCGGACAGCCCGGGACGTGGATGTCGACCGGGATGACCTCCTCTGCGCCCTTGATGACGTTGTACCCCTCCTGGAACGGCCCCCCGGAGATGGTACACGACCCCATCGACACGACGAACTTCGGTTCGGGCATCTGGTCGTAGACGCGTTTCATCCGCGGGGCGAACTTCGAGACGATGGTCCCGGGGACGATGATGACGTCCGCCTGGCGCGGGGACGCGCGTGGCACCCCTGACCCGAAACGGTCGAGGTCGTGTTTGATCGCGTAGGTGTGAATCATCTCGATGCTACAGCAGGCGATTCCGAACTGTAGCATGAACATCGAGGAGCCCCGGACCCAGTTCATGAACTTGTCGAACTTGGTCAGGATGAACGGCGTCGACCCGAACGCCTCGCGTAGCGTCGAGTTGAAGCGGTCGTCGGCCCCGTCACCCATGCGGGCCTCCTGTGTCGATACGTCTTCGACGGCCGGTGGTGTCTGGTCACTACTCATATGTGTCTGCCCCCTTCGTGGCGCGCGGACTGCGCACCCACTGAACTGCGCCGTTACGCCAGGCCCAACCGAGTCCGACGGCGAGAATCCCGATGAATACGACCATCGGTAGCAGTGCCTTGGTCATCCCGACTTCGGCGACAGCGTCGCTGTAGATGACCGTCCACGGGAAGATGAGGATGGTCTCGATGTCGAAGACGACGAACAGCAGCGCGACCATGTAGTACTGGATATTAAACTTGATCTGCCGGCTGCTGCCGGTCGGCACTTCACCGGACTCGTAGGTGGTGCGTTTGCCTTGTTCCGGCACGCTGGGCCGCAAGAGGCTCGAAACTGCCATCATCGTCATTGGGATGGCAACTGCCACGACCGCGAGCGCGCCGATGGCGATCCATGGATTACTCATTCCGGTATCTCCTATCGTCTGCCGGTTAGAAGTACTCGCATATAAGGATTCATTGTTCGGTTTTTCCGCCCTGTAGGTCTTTAAGAGCCGACGCTCTCTCGAACGGCAAGTGGTCCGTAGCCGATGGGTCGTGACGCCCCTCGGTGGTCACTCGTCCCAGTACTCGCGTTTGAATCCGGGGGTCCCGAGTTCGTGGAGGTCGCGCGACGCCTCGCCGACGCCGGTCTGGAGCCCCTCGTGATACGTGACGAGGCGGTCACGGAGGTCATCGTACTGCCGGGCGAGAATCTGTGCCGCGGAGAGCGCGGCGTTGAACGACTTGCCGGCGTCGACAGCGGTCATCGGCGCGCCCTGTGGCATCCCGATGACCGAGTCGACGGACTTCTCCTGCACCGGGACTCCGATGACCGGCAGCGGATAGGCGATGCTGGCTGTCATGTTGGGCAGGTCCGCGGATTTGCCGCCAGCGCCGGCGATAATCACGTCGATGCCCCGGTCCGCGGCCGTCTCCGCGTACGCGTACATCAGGTCCGGGGTCCGATGGGCCGAACAGACGAACGTCTCGAACGTGAAGCGGCTCTCGGGCGCGTCGGTGTAGTCCGTCTGTTCCTCGAACCCGAGTTCGTCGGCCAGCGCCGCGTAGGCCCCCGGCCGCTTGCCCTGCCCGCCGGCCATCGTCGGCAGGTCCGAATCCGACCCCATGACGATGCCGACGTCGGGCGTCAGGTCGTTCGGCCGGTCCATCTCGGCTTCCTCGTGTAACTGGTCGATGAGCGACTGGACGCTGTCTGCGGGCATAGGACCGACTGCGACCGGGAGCGGCGTAAGTGTAGGCGGTTTCCGGTCAGTCGGACAGCGCTCGGTTCAGTTCAGCAAGCAGCGTCCCCGGGTCCTCGGGGTAGCATCTGAGCGGGTCGGCACGACCGGCGACCCGTATCCTGAGCGCGTTCCGCTTGCGGTAGGTGAGCGCGAGGCTGACGGCGCCGGCGACGGCGAAGGCCCCGCCGAGCAGGACGGACTGGTCCAGCGATAGCAGGCCGAACCCGACCAGCGCGGCGCTCATCACCGCCAGGAACCAGTCGACGTCCTGGAGACTCACTTCGACCACGTCGTCGAGGTCGACGACGACCGGACCGTCGCCGCGGTCGACCACCAGGCGGTCAGCACCGAGGACGACGGTCCCGCCGGTCCGGAGCGTGCCGGCGTAGCGCTCGGCCCCGACGGGTGTGTCGGTGTCCACAGTCGCGCCGTCGCTGCCGTCGGCCACGGTCAGTCGTCGCCCACCGCTGGCGGCCGGTCACCGCCGCGTCCGCGGATGCGGTCCAGCGACGAGGCGTACTCGCTGTCGTCCTCCGTGAGCGCGGCCCAGGCAGCGAGCCCGCGCTCCTCGCGGGTCCCCGGCACGGTGTTGTCGAGGACGAAGGCGACGATGCCGCCGACGACCATCCCGGTGCCGCCCATGACAAACAGCGTGGTGGCGACGACGTCGGTCCCGAGTACGCCCCCGAAGACCGGGACAGCCGCCAGGCCCTGCTGGAGCGCCGTTGCACCGCCGACGTCCATCCCCTGCCCGACCTGGCTCATGTACTCGGGCACTGCGAGGCCGGCAAAGATCGCGAAGCCGACGATGAAGACGTTCCGGTTGGCGTCGAGGTCGACGTACTTGAGCTGTGAGAGCCCCACGGCGGCTATCTGTCCGAACATGACGATGTAGAGGCCCCCGATGATCGGCGACGGAATGGTCGCAAACAGCTGGCCCGCCGGACCGAAGTAGCCGACCAGAATCATCACGACGGCGCCGATCTGGACGACGTAGCGGGAGGCGACGCCGGTGATGGCGATTGCGCCGACGTTCTCAGTGTAGGACGTACAGCCGTTGCCGGTCCCCATGATGCCGGCGAACACGTTTCCGACACCCTCCATCCCGATGCCGTCGTTGATACGGCGGCCGCTCGGGGCGCCGCGACCGGCGATACGGGCGACGGAGTGGTAGTCGCCGAAGCTCTCGACGACAGAGGCGAGCATCCCGGCGAACATCCCGACGACGAACCCCGGCGTGAACTGCGGGAGCCCCCACTGGAACGGGTAGACCGGCTGGACCAGCGGTGCGCTCGTGACAGAGCCAAGCGAGACGTGGCTGACCGAGCCCGCGGCGAAGACGCCGGTGACCGAGAGGGCGGCTGCAACAGTCCACGCAAACAGGATACCGAGGAGCACGGGGAACAGCTTGAACGCGCGGTGGCGTCGGTCGAGGTACTGCGAACACGCGACAATCGAGAGCATTGTCAGCCCGAGCAGCCACCAGTTCTGGCCGGTCCCGGGGCTGCCGAAGTTCGGGTTCGATATCTGTGGGACGTTGAAAAGCGCCAGTCCGATGAGCGCGATGACCGGCGCGATGACGACAGGACCGACGTACCGCTTCAGCTTCCCCATGAGGCCGCTGTAGCCGATCACCATCTCGACGATGCCGGCGACGATGACGGCCCCCTGTAACTCGACGAGCATGGTCTGCCAGTCCGCGCCCTGCTGGGCCAGCACGCCGATGATGGCCAGCCCCGGCGCGAGCATGGAGAACGTCCCGCCCTGGACGATCGGGTATCTGTTGCCGAGTGTCGTCTGGGCGAGCGTCGCGACCCCGGAGACGACGAAGAACGTCCCGATGAGTCGGCCGACCTGGTCCGGTGCGGCCTCGAACATCCCCATCGCGCCCGCGAGTCCGAGCGGAATCGCCACGGACGCGCCGATCATGGTCAGATAGTGCTGGACGCCGAGCAGTACCGCTTGCTTCCGCGGTGGCTTGTCGTCGATACCGTACTCGACGAACCCGGCGGTGCTCGGTTCCTCCGGTGTGGTCGCTTTCTGGCCGTCATCCGGCGGTGTCTCGTCAGTCATGCTCGCTATCCATCGCACTGAAACTCCCGATACATATTTGTTGCTCGTTGGCCCAGCGGATGACAGGCCTGTGTCAGCTTCTGGACCCGCGCCTCGAAAGGAAAACGCTCTTGGCCCGCTCCGACACAGTCTTGGACATGAGCAACGGGGACGACGAGGCCGACGCGTCGGACGACGCCGAGGCAGCAGACGAGATAGACGTGACCGCAGAAGAACTGGAATCGCGTCTCACGGAGGCCGGCGACGCGTTAGAGGCCGCGGAGACCGAGGCGGACCTCGACGACGTCGAGTCGTCCCTCGACGACATCGAGAGCGACCTCGAAGCCGCCGACCTGCCGGAACCCGACGAGGACGACGACGATGCCGAGGACCCTCGCGAGGAACTGGAGTCCCAGCTCTCGGACCTCCGGGACAATCTCGAAGCACAGCGCGGCCCCTACGCCGAGGACGTGGTCACCATCGTCTCCGACGCGGCGGACACCGTCACCGACAGCGAGTGGACCGACGACGGCGAGGAGGCGGCCCAGGAGGCCGTCGAGACGTTCCTCGACGAGAGCGCCGAGTTCGTCGACCACGACGCCGACACGGGCGGCGATTTCGTCGCCGCCGGGGACGCGCTGGAGACGGTCGCCGACGCCATCGAGGCCGAGAACCTCGACCCCGACGAAGACACGGAGACTATCGAGGGGCTCCTCGAAGCGGCAGAGACGCTTGAGACGGGGCTCGAGGAGGCTGAAGTCTGGGACGACCTGACTGTACAGGAGCAACTCGACGCCCGCGGGTTCTACGACGTGTTGACCAACGAGAACCGAAAGGACTTCCCGCCGGAGTGGAACGCTGCGAAACTCCACGCCGAGGCGGGGAACTTCGAGCCGATACTGTTCGCCTACGACAAACTCGGATCGGAGTTCTTCGACGGGTACATCGTCGACCTCCTGTACAACCTCGGGAGCGACGCCGAGCCGGCCTTCGACGCGATGCACCAGCGCGCACAGAAACGCGACAAGGGGCCGATCGAGGTGCTGGGGAAAATCGGCGACGAGCGCGCCACCGAGACGCTGCACGACTACATCGACGGCGACGGCGACCCCGCGCTCCAGAAGGTCACGCTGCGCGCGCTGGGCGCTATCGGGAGCGCGGAGTCGGTCCAGCCAGTCGCCAACCGACTCGACGCCGACAGCGAGGAAGTCCGCTCAGTCGCGGCCCGCGCGCTGGGCCTGCTCGGTGACACCCGGGCCATCGAGCCGCTGAGCGACGTACTCAAATCCGACGACAGCGACTCCGTGCGCGCCTCCGCCGCATGGGCACTCCGACAGATCGGGACCGAAACGGCACTCGATGAAGCCGCCCGCTACACGGACGACCGCGCGTATCTCGTCCAGGCCGAAGCCGAGAAGGCCGCAAGCGCCTGAGGCTGGGAACCTTTTTATGCGAACGGGCGGCCAGACGCCCCGATGCGGTCGACCGCCACACTCGTCTGCTGCGTGCTCGTCCTCGCCACGATAGGCCCGCCCGTCGCCATCGGACAGACCGCTTCGGCCGCCACGGCGGCCGACGGTCCCGCGGAACCGTCGATCCACGCGGTGTATCCCGACCCGGTCGCCGCCGGCGACGACGGAGAGTTCGTCGTCCTCAGCGTCCCCGACGGGACCGAAATTGGGGAGTACGCCATCACCGACGGCGACGGTACTGCCGGCATTCCGAACACCACCGCCCGCGGGCGCGTCGTCCTCTCGACGGCACCGAACCGGACACGGGGGATCACCGACTGGCCGGTCGTCGGCCTCGACGGACATCTCGCGCTGGCAAACAGCGGCGAGCGAATCCGGCTGCAGCGCGCCAATCGGACTGTCGACGCCGTCCGGTACACCGACGCCGTCGAGGGGGAACTCGGCGTCGTGAACGGGTCGGTCGTTCGCTGGCGGCCGCTAGGGGCGACGGACCGGCCCGTCGTCAGGGCCGCAGGCGGCGAGGTGGAGGCGTTCGCGCTTCCGGACGCGCCCGCCGCTCCGGTTCAACCGATTCGCAACGCCACCGAGCGGGTGTACCTGGCCGGCTACACGCTCTCCTCTGCCAGAGTCGCCGACGCCCTCATCGCCGCCCAGCGCCGCGGCGCGACTGTCTGCGTCCTGCTCGAGGGCGAGCCCGTCGGGAGCCGAACCGCTGCGGAAGCCAGCACCCTCGACCGGCTGGCCGACGCCGGCGTCTCCGTCCGGGTACTGACGGGCCCGCGTGCCAGATACCGCTACCACCACGCGAAGTACGCCGTCGCGGACCGGCAGGCCGTCGTGCTGACGGAGAACTGGAAGCCCGCGGGCACCGGCGGCAACAGCAGCCGCGGCTGGGGGGTCGTCACGTCACAGCCGCGGGTCGTCGCGGGGCTGAACCGGACGTTCCAATCTGATGCCGGCTGGCAGGACAGCCAGCGGTGGCCAGCGTACCGTCAGGGTCGGCGGTTCGAGCGGGGGGAGCCGGCCACCGGGGAGTATCCCACCCGGTTCCCCGCGGAGTCGGTGTCCGTCCAACGGACGGACCTCCTGGTCACCCCGGACAACGCCCAGGGTGAACTCGTCGCGACGATAGACGGCGCGGACGACTCTATCGACGTCATCCAGCCGACGCTCGGTGACTGGGACAGCCCGCTGCTGCGGGCGCTCCGCCGGGCCGCGGCCCGCGGCGTCGAGGTCCGCCTGCTTCTCAGTGACGCCTGGTACGTTCGCGAGGACAACGAGCAGACGGCACGGCGGTTCCGGGAGTGGGCCGAGCGAACCGACGCGCCGCTGTCGGCGACGGTCGCTACGGGAAAATCCACGCCAAAGGGGCCGTCATCGATGACGAGCGCGTCGTCGTCGGTAGCCTCAACTGGAACGAGCAGGCGGCGACCGCGAACCGCGAGGTCGTGCTGGTGTTGCACGGCAGCGAGGCGGCCGACTACTTCGGCGCTGTCTTCGACGCCGACTGGGAGGGCGGCGGGTTCGACACGCCGGTCGGGGTACTCCTGGCCCTGCTCGGACTCCTCGTGGTCGCCGGGCTCGCCGCTCGTCGGGTCTCGTTCGAGGTCTAGAAGAGGGTATCGCGTGTCTGTCGGCGTTACACTTCTTCGGGCAGCGCCGTCGAACTTCCGAGTTCCTCGTCGATTTCGGCCTCGGCCATCTTCTCGACGAGGGCGTCGATGACCGACTCGCGCCGGCCTTTGACGAACTTGATGGAGCCGACGACGAGGTGGCCGCCGCCGGAGACGCCGCCGCCGTCGACCTCCTCGGTGAGTTCGGTGACCATCCGCGGGATATCCAGACGCACGCCGTCCGAGCGCAGGACCGCGAAGTCCGGCCCGTAACCGATGGTGATGACGGGGTCACCGGTCTCGGCGACCTTCCGGTCGTGAATCTCGCCGGTCGTCTTCCCCGGCGCGGGGTAGGTGAAGCGGTGGGCGTGGTTCTCCACGTCGATCGTGTAGAGGTGTGCCCCGTTGTCGAGGCGCTCGTGGTCGACGTGGCGCATGGCGGCATCGAGCTGGTCTTCCACGTCGCGTTCGGCTCGCTCGGCGAGGAACTCGACGACTTCCCCGTGGCGCTCCCGGTCGTCACAGTCGACGTTCAACACGTCGGTGATCAGCTGTTCGCCGGAGTTGTAGCGCAGCCAGTGGGTCGCGTAGTCCAGCGCTTCGCCGATGTCTCGCAGGTCGCTCTCGTCGTAGCCCTTCTCGCCGGCAAGGGCGATGTAGTCGCGCATCGCCTCGGCCTCCGAGCGGTCCGACAGGCCCGCGACCGCGGGCACGTGTCGGAGGTCCTCGGTGAGGTCGGGGTCGATCATCCGGGCGAGTTCGACACACAGCATGCCCGTGGTGATGCGGTAGTCCTCGTCGTGGAGGTAGGGGTTGACGTGTTGCTCGATGAGCGGCTCGACGGCCTCCGGGTCCGGGTGGTGGTGGTCGACGACGACGACCGGAATGTCGTAGTGTCGGAGGTTGCGGTAGGCCGGCGTGTCCTCCTCGGTCGAGCCGTTGTCGAGCATCAGCAACATCGGGAGCTTCTGGCCGTGGCGGGTGCGGTCCTCCAGCGCGAAGTTGAGGTCACGGGTCACGTCCTCCATCTCGTAGTAGGGAGCCTTGCTCGGGAGGCGTTTGAGGAGGTGCTGGGGCGCGCTGGCGTCCTCGTACTGGGAGGCGATGAACGATTCCAGCGCGACCTGCAGCGGGACACTCGCACAGAGCCCGTCGCCGTCGGCGTGGTGACGCATCCGGATCGGGCGGCCCGAGAGCACCGTCTTTCGGAGCTCGGTCGCGACTTCGCGGAGGTCGTCCCACAGTTTCTCGAAGGCGGGCCACTCGACGAGCGGTTCCACGTCGGCTGGCTCGGCGGCCTCGGCCAGCGCGGCGTCGAGGTCGCTCTCGACGTCGGCGGCTTCCTCGCCGTCGAGTACGGTCAGCGACTCGACCTCGACCTGCAGGCCGTCGTCGCGCTCCTCGGCGCGCCCGGAGACGCGGACGATGTCGTCGATTTCGACATCGGGGTGCGCGCGAACGCCAGCCTCCTCGAAGGCGGCACACGGGACGATACCGGTCTCGTCACGGACCTGGAACACCGTCGGGCCGCCGGTCTGTTTGATCTGGACGACCTGGCCCTCGATGATGACCGTGACACCGGTGGCATCAGCGAGGTCGGCGACGGTGGTCGCGTCGCCGTGGACGACCCGCTGTTCCTCGTAGTCTGCGACCCGTACTTCCTCGAAGCTCAGGTCGCCGTCGGGACGGATTTCGCCGAGTTCGACGATGAGGTCGTCGCCCACGTCGTACTGGCCCAGGAGATTAGAGTCGTGAACGAGGCCGGAGACAGCGTCGGAGAGGTCGACGAACACGCCGTATTCGACGGTGCCGTTGACAGTTGCGTGGTACAGTGCGCCTTCTTCGAGGTCGTCGGACGTACATTGGTCCGCGAGATCGTAGACGATGGTCCCGCCGTCGGGGACCGTAGCACCGTCACCGGTGCCAGTTGGCGAAGACATTTGCCGAACCTTCGGTTCTCCCCCGTTTGTACTCTTCGGAATCCGCGGAGGGGCGAACACAACGCGTAAAAAGCGTCCGACCCGACCCCGTGGTATGGGGTTGTTCCGAACGAGCGGGATACTCGGGATCGCGGAGTCCGCACTCGAGTTCGCGCTCGCAGCCTCCGAGGAGGCCCATCCCAACGAGTACATGGGTTTCCTCCGGGGCGATGACGCCAGCAAGCTCGGGCTCGACGACGACGGCACAGTTCTGACCGACGTACTGGTGATTCCGGGGACGGAGTCGAACCCGGTCAGCGCGACCGTCAAGACGAGCATGGTTCCAAACGACATGCGAGCGGCGGGGTCGATTCACTCGCATCCGAACGGCGTCCTCGAGCCCAGCGACGCCGACCTCGCCACGTTCGGTCGCGGCGACGTCCACATCATCGTCGGCTACCCGTACGGCCGGGACGACTGGAAGGCCTTCGACAGCGACGGCTCCGTGGTCGAACTCCCGGTACTCGACGTCGAGCCCCCGGAGGAGTCCTTCTTCGATTTCGACCAGGCCGACATCGACGCGGAGCTGCGCGAGGAGGAGTTCGATCAGTGACCCGCGTCGTCGCACAGGGAACGTTCGACATCCTGCACCCGGGCCACGTCCACTACCTTGCAGACGCCGCCGACATGGGTGACGAGTTGCACGTCATCGTCGCCCGCTCGGTCAACGTCACCCACAAGGAGCCGCCAGTCATCCCGGACGAGCAACGCCGGGAGATGGTCGGCGCGCTCAAACCGGTCGACGAGGCACACCTCGGGCATCCGGAGGACATCTTCGTCCCCATCGAGCGCATCGAACCCGACATCATCGCCCTGGGCTACGACCAGCACCACGACGACGAGCAACTGGAAGCGGCGCTGTCCGCCCGCGGTATCGACTGTGCGATCCGCCGGGCCAGCCCGCTGGAAACCGAGACGGCCGACCGACTCCTCTCGACCGGCCGGATTATCGACCGGATTATCGACGAGCGCTGCTGAGAAGACAATATTTTCGGGGTTTCGGCCCAACTAGGGGCTATGTCGACCGTCACGACAGGCCGGACGCTGGACGACCACGGCAACCCAGTGGCAGGAACCGGATTCGAACTCGACCCCGACAGCTGGCTCGCCGAGCAGGTGCGGGAGCGGACCGGCCCCATCACGTCACACCCGACGCGGCCCGTGTGGGGCATCCCGCTTGAGAACTCGGACGACACCATTCGGACGCTCAGCGTCTTCGGACCCGGCTACAGCGGGCCGCCCGAGCACTACCACGAGCAGAGTCCCGAGCGCTTCGACGTCGAACGCGGCTCGCTGACGATGACCCTCGATGGCACGGACACCGAGGTGACAGCGGGCGAGACGGCCACCGTCGAGACGGGCGTGACTCACACCTTCGAGAACCACACCGACGAGCGCGCCGTCGTCACAACACATATCGGCTCGCCGGGCCGGCTCCGGCAGGTGCTCCCGACGCTGGGCGGCCTGGCCCACGACAACGACGGCGACCCCGAGAACCCGCTCCAGCAGGCCCTCATCGCGGACCGTCTCGACGGCAACACCGTCTTCACGAGACAGGAACGGCTCGAACCGCTGTCGAACCTGCTCACGCCAGTCGCGGAACTCGCCGGTTATCAGGGAGCCTACGCGAAGTACACGCAGCCCTCCTTCTGGGAGCGCCACGTGGAACAGCCCGACCTGTAGTTCGCCCCGTCATCAGCCCTCGACGGTGACCGTCGCCTCCGAGACGACGCGTTCGTCCGAGGCGTCCGTCCCGGCCTCGACCGCCAGCGCGTACTCGCCGGGGGACGCGTCGTCCGGAACGGCCACGGCCAGGCTACCGGTCACCGAATCGGCGACCGGGTCCCATACCAGTTCCGGCGGATAGGACTCCCGGACTGCGGTGGGCTCCGGCTCGAAGCCTTCGTGTGTCACCTGCCAGGACTCGGGAATCCCGGCCAGTTGCCAGGTCACGACGCCAACCGACGAGGCCTGCACCTCGACCGTCGCCGTCTCGCCGGGCGCGGCGGTCGCGTCTGAGGTTTCGACGGCGAGACCGCTGTCCGAGCCGCCGCCGGGTGCGCTACAACCGGCCAGACAGAGCGTTCCGACCGAGAGGGCGAGCATCGTTCTCCGGGTTCGCATACCGGCTGTTCCAGCGGTCGAGGGAAAACGGTTCGCACGGGAACTGCCCGGGTCTGTCTCCGGAGCCCGTACTGGGACCCGAAGCGCTCGCCAGCCACACACCGGTGACGGTGGTCGTCGTGACGTGGCAAAAATACCGTTCTACCGTCTCGCCGCGGGCGCAGACGGCAGTTCCCGGCTTACCGCAGCCGAGCGCTACTACCGGTCTAGATGAGGTCAGCCTCGGCCAGCCGGTCGACAGCTTCCTGCAGACGCTCCTTGCTGTTGGCATACGAGATGCGGGCGTACCCGGGCGTCCCGAACGCGGTCCCGGGGACGGTGGCGACCTGGGCCTCCGAGATGGCCTCGTCACACCACTCCGTGTCGTCGCCGTCGGGGGCGATTTCGGGCATCATGTAGAACGCGCCCTGTGGCTCGGGGACGTGGACGCCGTGGTCTTCGAACAGGCCCATGAGGAACTCGCGGCGCTCGGCGAAGGCCTGGCGCATCTCCTCGACGGCGTCGTCGGTGTTCGTGATGGCCTCGACGCCTGCGTGCTGGACGAAGTTGACGGCACAGGAGACGGAGTGGGAGTGGACCTTCCCCGCCTGTGAGACCAGCTCTTCCGGGGCCGCGAAGTAGCCAAGCCGCCAGCCGGTCATCGCGTAGGCCTTCGAGAAGCCGTTGAGCGTGATGGTTCGGTCCTCCATGCCCTCGAGCGTGCCCAGCGAGACGGCTTCGACGCCGTCGTAGGTTATCTCCTTGTAGATCTCGTCGGAGATGACCGTGATGTCGTGCTCGACGGCGAGGTCGCGAACGCCCGCCATCGCCTCGCGGGAGTACACTGCGCCGTGGGGGTTGCCCGGCGAGTTGACGACGAGCAGTTGCGTCTCGTCGGAGACGGCGTCGGCGAGGTCGTCGAGCGCGCCCTCCAGCTGGAAGTCGTGGGCTGCGGTGTCGACGCGGGTGAGCGTCCCGCCGGCGAGTTTCGCCATCGCCTCGTAGGACACCCAGGCCGGGTCCAGCAGCGCGACCTCGTCGCCGTCGTCGATGATGGTCTGGAAGACCTCGTACAGCGCCTGCTTGCCGCCCGGCGTGACGATGAGGTTCTCCGGGCCGTACTGGGTGAGGCCGTCGTCGTGGAGCTTGTCGGCGATGGCCGCTTTCAGCTCGGGGATGCCGTTCGAGGAGGTGTAGCCGGTGTGGCCGGCGTCGAGTGCGTCCTTGGCGGCGTCTTTGATGTTCTCCGGCGTGTCGAAGTCGGGTTCGCCGACGCTGAGGTCGACGACGTCTTTCCCCTCGGCCTCGAGCTCTGCGGCCTTGTTGCTGATCGCGAGGGTCGCGCTCGGTTCTACACGTTCGACGCGGGAAGCGAAGTCCATAGTCATTGTTCGAGTTCGGTGGCGAGTTCGATCGCGCTCCGGACGGCCGAGGCGCCTTTGTCGGTTCGGGCCTCGGCTTCGTCCTGGCTCATGCCCGGTCCGATGATGCCCAGCGTGACGGGGGTGTCGCGGTCGAGGGACACGTCGGTCAGTCCCTGTGCGGCGGCGTTGCCGATGACTTGGTCGTGGTCGGTGTCGCCGCTGATGATCGCACCGAGGACGGCCACGGCGTCGACGTCCGACCGGCGCGCCAGCCGGTCGGCTGCCAGCGGCGTGTCGTAGGACCCCGGAACTGCGAGCGAGCCGACAATCTCGGCGCCGCTGTCGGCGGCCGCCTCGCGTGCGCCGCGCTCCATCTCTTCGATGACTGCCCCGTGTTTGTCGTACTGGGCGACGACCAGCCCGAGCTGCACCATACCAGACTCCCGGGGAGGGGCGACTAAAGAACTACCGTTCCGTCCTGCTCCTCCCGGTGCCGTCCACAATCCACCAGATGTACGACATTTTTTGGAAACCAGAAGGATTCTAATGCCCCGTGCGCTTGGTCCGGGTATGGCTGTGCCGCCCCTGCTATCTGCCCTCCACGACATCCGGGACCGGAGCCGGTCCTGGTTCGCGGACGACCCCCGCGCCACCGTGAAGCTCGTCGTTGCCGTGACGCTGCTGGGACTCGCCCTCAGGGTCGCGGCGCTCGGAAGCCGCGTCGCCCACTTCGACGAGGGCCGCGTGGCCTACTGGGCGCTCAATCTCCGCGATTCCGGCTCCTTTGCGTACCGCTACATCATCCACGGCCCGTTCATCCAGCACGTCGACGCCTGGCTGTTCAGCGTCGCCGCGCCGACCGACTTCACGATGCGGCTCCCGGTCGCAATCGTCGGCGGCCTCCTCCCGCTGACGGCGCTGCTCTTCCGGGAACACCTCCGGGACGACGAGACGGTCCTCATGGCCGCCGTTCTCGCGCTCAATCCGATCCTCCTGTACTTCTCGCGGTTCATGCGCAGCGATGTGCTGGTCGCGGCGTTCATGTTCGCCGCCTTCGGCCTGCTCGTCCGGTTCGTCGACACCCGCAAGCCGCGCTACCTCTACGGCGTCGCTGCGTTCATGGCGCTGGGGTTCGCCTCGAAGGAGAACGCCATCGTCTACGTGCTGACGTGGCTCGGCGCGACCGGCCTCCTGTTGGCGAAGGTGCTGGTCCTCCCCAACGGCTACCGTGACGCCGCTGGCTTCCTCCGGAGCGTCCCGAGTGCCGGCGAAATCTGGGGGCGACTGTCGGGCCGTGTCCGAGCGGACGTCGGACTCGTCGCCGACGCCGGTCGCTCGTTCCGCGACCGGCACGACAGCGCCGTCTCCGTCCTCGTGGCGTACGCGAGTCACATTGTCCTGGCCGCGCTGGTGTTCGGGCTCGTCTCGCTGTTCTTCTATGCGCCCCGTGGGGCCGGCGTCGCGGGCATCGAATACCCGCCAGCCCCGGTCGCCAGTGGCGACGTGAACTTCTGGTCCGGGGTGACGAACCCGTCGCTGTTCCCGGAACTCATCCAGGTGACCTGGGAGCGGGTCGTTGACCAGTACAGCGAGTGGTTCTCGCCGGCCTCGGAGAAAGCCACGACGACGGAAACTGGCCTCGTCGAGTCTTTCGAGACGTTCTACGAGAGCGTCGACGGCCACTACGAGATACTGCTGAAGGCGCTTGGCTACACCGCGGCGCCACTGCTCCTGTTCTCGGCGTTCGGGTACGCGCTCGACCGGCTCGGAACCGTGGAACCGCGCCACCTCGTCCCGTTCGCGGCCTACGGCGGCTACGTCTCGATTCTGGGCTACCCAATCGGGACCGACATCGGCGCGCCGTGGCTGGCCGTCCACGTCGTCGTCCCGCTGTCGATTCCGGCCGCCGTCGGGCTCGCCGCCGTGATCCGGTGGGGGAGCGAGTCGCTGTCGGCCGATGACGTCACCGGCGCTGCCATCGCCGCCGTGACCGTCCTGCTCGTTACTGCACTCGTCGTGAACACTGCCGCCACGCGGGTGTACACGAACGAGCATCTGGAAGGCAATCCGCTGGTCCAGTACGCCCAGCCCCAGGAGTCGCTCCGGGCGGACCTGGCGGAGATGGACCGCATCGCGACGGCCCACGACAACGGCACCGACGTCGTGATGTACCACGGGGAGAGCGGCGACGCCTACGACGGCGACGACGCCTACGTCAAGGAGAACCGCGACCAGTGGAACGACTCGTGGTGGAACACCAGACCGACCTGTCTGCAGTGGCACAACTCGCTGCCGCTGCCGTGGTACTACGCGGCCGACGACGTGACCGTCTCTTGTGAGAACCGGTCTACTGCGCTCGCCGAACGGGCCCAGGACGAGCAGCCGCCGATAATCCTCACCCAGCAGATAGACAGCACGGTCCCCGCAGAGCGGCTGGAAGCCGCCGGGTACGAGCCCCGAACCCATCGAATGCGGACGAAGTACAGCTCGAACGACATGACTGTGTGGGTCCACGAGTCACACGGCCGAGAAACGAACGCTTAACCCTTCTGCTGTGAAAGCGCGCGGTATGACGCTCACGTCACCAGGACCCACTGTCGGAGTGGTCGGCGGTGGCCAGCTCGGCCGGATGCTGGGCGAGGCGGCCGCGCCGCTTGGCCTCGAACTGCTCGTGACCGACCCGACGCCGGACTGTCCGGCGGCACCGGTCGTCCGCGACCAGCTCGTCGGCGACTTCGACGAGGAGGCGACCCTGCGGGAGCTCGCCGAACGCGCCGACTACCTCACCTTCGAGATCGAACTGGCCGACCCGGACGTTCTCGAACGGGTCGCCGAGGAGACGGGGACGCCGGTCCATCCAGCCCCCGAGACGCTCCGGACCATCCAGGACAAACTCGGCCAGAAGCGCCGGCTGGCCGAGGCCGGCGTCCCGGTGCCGGCGTTCCGCGCCGTCGACACCGCCGCGGACCTCCGCGAGGCCTGCGCGGAACTGGGCTACCCCGCGATGCTCAAGGCCCGGACAGGCGGTTACGACGGCCGCGGGAACATCCGCGTCGAGGGCCCGGAAGACGTCGAGGACGCTATCGACGCCATCGCCGGCCCCGCGATGGTCGAGGAGATGGTCGACTTCGAGCGCGAACTCGCGGTCATGGGCTGTCGCGGTGCGGACGAGCGGGACACGTTCCCGGTCACCGAGACCATCCACCGCGAGGAGATACTCCGTGAGTCGGTCGCGCCGGCACGGGCGTCGGCGGCCGTCCGCCAGCGCGCACGAGAAGTGGCCCACGACGTGCTGGACGTGATGGACGGCCGCGGCGTGTTCGGCATCGAACTGTTCGAGACGACTGACGGCGAGATTCTGCTCAACGAGATCGCGCCGCGACCGCACAACTCCGGGCACTGGACCATCGAGGGGTGTCACACCTCGCAGTTCGAGCAACACCTGCGGGCCGTCACCGGCAGACCCCTGGGGTCGACCGACCAGCGGTTCCCCACTGTCTCGACGAACATCCTCGGAGACGTGGCCGAACGCCAGCCGGCAGCATTGCAGGGCGAAGACGGCGTGTTTGCGACGCCGCGGGCACACCTGCACTGGTACGGCAAGCGCGAGGTGTACGACCTCCGGAAGATGGGCCACGTGACGCTGACCGCTGACGACCGCGACGGCCTGCTCGCCGACGCGCGCGACCTCCGGGACGGTCTGACCTTCGAGTGACCGCGACGGACTGACCGCCGGGTCCATCGTGGTCCGGAACCGAGCGGTCTTTGTCCGTGCGGTCCCGAGTCGCGGTATGGAGCGACGGGATTTCCTCCGTGCGGCCGGCCCGGCGGCGGTCGCAGGGCTCGCTGGCTGCCTCGCCGGTGGGAGCGCTGACACCGACTACGACGTGGGCATGTCCGCGAAGGCGTTTCGCCCGGTTCGCATCGCCGTCGAGCCGGGGACGACCGTCCGGTGGCTCAACACGAGCAAACAGGGCCACTCGGTCACGGCCTACGGGGACGAACTCCCCGACGGTGCCGAGTACTTCGCCTCCGGCGGCTACGACACCGAACAGGAAGCCCGCGACAACTGGGGGAGTTCCTCCGGCGGGACGATGTTCGAAGGTGACGATTTCACCCATACCTTCGATACCCTCGGCGAGCATCCCTACTTCTGTATTCCACACGAACGGGCCGGGATGGTCGGGACCGTCGTCGTGACCGAAAACCCGGAAGCAGTGACGAGCGGCGAGTAGCGTCGCCGTCTGGCTCTCCGGTCGCGCTGCTAACGGTCTCTCACTGAATCGGAAAATCGAACGTCGGTGCTGAAACGGGGTTAGGCTTCGACGTCGACGTCTTCCTCGTCAACGTCGACGGCCGTCTCCTCTTCGGCGGCGACTTCTTCGGGCCGCGCTTCGAGCGTGGTCTTCTTGATCTCGACGCGTCGGAGCGGGTAGATGTCCTTGGCCTCGCCGTAGATGGCCGAGGAGAGCCGACCCTCGACGACGCTGTCGACGAGCTGTTCGAAGGTGCGGTCCTTGGCCGTCTCGCGGACGAGGTCGATCATCGTCCGGCGGATGGCCTTCTCCTGGGAGGCGTCGGCCTTCTTCGTCGTCACGGCGACGGGCTGGATCTGGACGCGGTAGTCGTCCGTGGTCAGCACGGTGATGTAGGCCTCGACCTTCGAGGAGCCCCGTCGGACGAGCGAGCGGAGGTAGTCCCGCGTGAGCTCGTGGCGGATGAACTCCGTGTACGCCGAGTCCGAGGCGACCTCGTTGATCTTGAATGTCAGCTTCGTGTTGTTCTCGCTGGCGTCGTTGGTCAGTTCGCCGAGCGTTGTTTCGATGGTGCGTCCGAGCACCTTGTCCGGTTCGTCTGCCGGTGTCTTACCGAGAACCTCCCGGTCGAACTGCTCGGGAGCCTGCACGGTGTACCACCGTTTCTGTTCTGTGCGCTTGGAAACGCTTCGTTCACTCATGGTTGGATTGTGTGTGTTGGTCTGTGAGCTGTGCTGCGACCCGGATGTTGACGACGTAGTCGTCGACGGTCGCCTGCAGGCCGCCGGTCGAGTCACGTTCGACGGTCGTGACCACGGCGTCGCCCTCGACGCGCGTGGTCATCTCGTCGGTGTTGTCCGGCCGCACTGCGCGTGCGACGCGTTCGGGCGAGTCGTGTGTCGTGCGAACCTCGGCCCGTCTCATACTGCCTCCCGGAACGCCTCGATGAAGTCGGCCGTCGAGACATCGAACCGGGCGCGCGCCCGGTCGCCCGTCCCGACGGCGTCGCCGCCGACCGCATCGGCGGCTGCGTGCATCGTCTCGGCCACGTCCCGGCCGTCCGTGGCACGGGCCGCAGCGTGGTCGTCGGTGACGACGAGCGTCACCGGCTCCGGTGTGCGGTAGTCCGCGAACAGGCGGGCAACAGTGCCGATTGGCATCGCGTCGCCGCGAGCGACGAACAGGCCGTCGTATCGGCCCGTAGTCGCCTCTGACACCGCTTCGTGGGCGCGCGTGGCGTGACTGTGCCAGGCGGCCAGGGCGTTCTCGCGGACGGCCTCGTGGCCGAGCGCGAGCGCGACGGCGGTGCCCGGCTGTTCGCGAGCGACGGCGTCGAGTACGTCGGCGTACCCGCCGACCGTCTCGAAGGGGCCGCCCACTGTCGGGCGGAGCGCGCGCTGGACTGCGTCGGCGGCCCGCGGGGGCGCGTCCGCGGTGACTGTCAGGGCGACCAGCGACGCGAGCCGTCGGTGGTCGTCGGCCGAGAGGTCACCCGCACGAACCGAGTCCGCGTCGAAGTCCAGTCCGGCGAGCGCGGCCCGCGTGGCGTCCGTCTCGCCCGAGAAGGGCGCGACGAACAGCGTCGAGTGGGCCAGCCCGTCCGCGAGGTCTGCTGTCGGCACCGCGACACCGGGCCGGCGTTCGAGCCCCGCCTGTTCTGCGGCTTCGGCGACGGATCCGTCGGCCTCCCCGGCGGCAATCGTGCCGGCCAGGGCGAGCGCGCGGTCGGGCGTCGAGCCGAGTTCGCGGGCGGTCTCGAAGGCAGTACCGGCGGCGCGGTCGGTCAGCGTCACGTCGGCGGTCGGCTGTGTGCGACCGATGGCGACCGTAATGTCGGTCTCTGTGGTCCGGTCGGGGTCCTCGAACGGGCGGACGACGCTCGCCTGGAAGGGCGTGTCATCTAGGGCCCGTGCCAGCAGTCCCGTCGCGGCCAGCGCCTCACCGGTCGCGTCGCTGACGAGGCGCACGAAGGCGGCCTCACGGAGCGACCCGGCGAGGGCACTGGGCGACGTGGCTGGCGTCGGTTCCCGACCGGTCGCCGACATCTATTCGAGACCCAGCGCTTCGACGGCGTTGTCGTAGCTGTAGGTGAAGTCCTCGTCGACCTCGTCGCCGCGGTAGTAGTCGATGAGGCGTCGGATCTTCGACTGCGTGTTCTGGAGTGCACGCTTGTTCTGGTAGTCGCCGGGGTTCTCGTCCATGTGGTCGCGGAGGCGGACGGCCCGCTCGAGCAGGTTACGGAGGTCCTCCGGGAAGTCCGGTTGGGCCTCGTTCTCCTCGAGGATCTCGGTGACTTTCTTGCCGGTCGCGAGCGAGACGTCAGGGATCGGCGTGCCCTGAACGCCCTCGTCGCGCAGCTTCAGGCCGATCTCGCTGGGCGAGTGGCCCTGTTCGGCCAGTTCGACGACGCGGTCTTCGATTGCGTCCTCGTCGACGTCGCTCCACTCCGGGGGTTCGTCTGCCGCCGGTTTGTCCGAGTCGGACGAACCGCGGCGGCGTGTATGCATTCGTGCCATTGTAATCTGGTTGGAACCGCACGAACCGCTCTCGTTACGAGGCGTATTGGCACTGTACAGTGCCGAACACGGCCGCAATCCCGAGCCGCGGAAACCCACGGCGAGTCAGATTTGCGGTCGTGCTGTTCCCATCTCCCTGTCTGAGAGGACGCGACTAAACCGTTCCGCTTCCCGGTCACCGCGTAAACCGGTCACACTGCCGTCGAATCTGCCCGAGCGGTATAAGTCTTCGCGGTATTACAACTGATAACTCACCCGTCTCATTTAACAGGGTACTCAGGCTACATATTGTCAACATGGGTCGGGTCGGGCAAAGAGCGGACAGTCGCGGACAAAGCGGGCCGCTCGGACTGGCACTTGTGTTTGCAGTGATGATAGTGACGACGACGGCTGTCGTCGCGATCGGAGCCGATTCGATTGCGAGCACGCGAGACCAACTGGACCTCGAACGGACCGAGAAGTCGATGACCCAGCTGGATTCCGAGGTAGCGCTGGTCGCACTTGGCCAGTCGAAGGTCCAGCAGGTCGACCTCTCAGCAGCCGAATCGAGCCGCTATCGGGTGAAAGACGACGTCGGCAAAATAACGGTCACCAGTTCCGGGCCATCGGGCCAGATTGTCGAAGCGGATCTCGGCGCTGTCGTATATGAGAGCGAGGGCGGAGCGACTATCGCGTACCAGGGCGGTGGGGTCTGGCGCTCCGGGAGTTCCGGAGACGCCATGATGGTGTCGCCGCCGGAGTTTCACTACAGAGACGCGACGCTGACCTTCCCGCTTGTGACGGTGCAGGGCGACGCGAAACTCGGCAACCGGGCGACTGTCACGCACAACTCATCGACGCAGTACTGGCCGAACAAGTCGGCCGGCAGGACGAACCCGCTGGATACCGGCACGGTCGAGGTGACCGTCCAGAGCGAGTACTACCAGGCCTGGGGGCAGTACTTCGAGACCCGGACTGACGGGTCTGTCGACTACGACCACAGCAACGACGAAGTCACGCTTGAGTTGCTCGTCCCGGCGACCAATCCGCCGGTTCAGGGGGGTATCGTCGCCGGGACGCCCGGCACGTCGATGACGATCAAGAACAACGCCGAGGCGGACAGCTACAACTCCTCGCAGGATTCCTACAACGGGTTCCCCGACAGTTCGAGTACAAAGATCATCTCCGCCGGCGACGTCGACGTGGAGAACAACGCGGTAATCGAAGGGGATCTCGAATCCGGCGGTGACGTGACGATAAGCAACAACGGAGAGATACGTGGGAACCTGTCCTACGGCGGGTCAGCCAGCGGCGGCGGCTATCCCGGCGGTGTCAGCGGGTGGAGCGCACAGAACGCCTCAGTTCTCTCTCCGGATTCCGTCGAGCGGCTCATCGACACACGCCGGTCGAGTATCTCGTCGTCGAACGACAACGCCGCGGCCGCTGACGTCGACGAGAGTACGAACACGCTGGCAAACTGTGACCCGGAGTGTGAACTGACCGCCGGCGACTACTACCTCTCGGACATCACGCTCACCAGCAACGAAAACCTGAAAATCGATACCGCCAGCGGCGACGTGAACATTGTCGTCGACGGGACAATAACGATACAGAACGGCCAGCAGATAGACGTGGTCGGCGGGAACAGGACCAACGTCTACGTCGAGGGCGACTACTACCAGCAGAACAACGCGCTCGTCACCGTCGAAGACGACAGGGCTCCGAACTTCTGGGTGTACACGAACCCCGGTGCGGACGTGGAGTTCAACCAGAACGCCGAGTTCACCGGCGTGCTCTATGGACCCAACGGCCCGAGCAACGACGGCGCTGACATCACGCTCGACCAGAACGCGCACGTCTACGGCGGCCTCGTGGGCGACGTGACGTTCGTCTCGAACAATTACGGCATCCACTACGACGAAGCGCTCCAGCAGACCGAGACGACGACGGTCGCACGGGCGATCCCCTCCGTCACCTACGTCCACGTGTCGACGAACCGGGTGAACGTGACGGCCGGGTGACCACGCGATGTCCGGGGCGTAGCGTCCGGTATCGACCTGCAGTGCAGTCTCCAGGTCGCCGTGGTAGCCACCAACTTTATCAACACTGATAGCAAGTGTGCTACAATGAAGATTCCCCCGAGCAAGGCCGACGGACGGCAACGAGCTCAATCAGCACCGCTCGGGGTGGCACTCGTATTCGCAGTGATGATAATCTCGACGACGGCGGTGCTGGCCATCGGGGCCGGGGCGATAACCGACACGGAGACGCGGCTCGGCGCGGAACGGACACAGAAGTCGCTGACCGAGTTCGACTCGCGGGCCGCCCTCGTCGCGCTCGGCCAGTCGAACGTCCAGCAGGTCGAACTGGCCTCCCGGGGGTCGGAGAACTACCGGGTCGACGGGACGGCCGGCTGGATGAACGTCTCCTACGAGGACCCCGAGACCGGAAATACGACCGTTATCTTCCGGGAGCGGATGGGTGCGGTGATCAACGAGGACAACTCGCAGACGGAAATCGCGTATCAGGGCGGCGGGGTCTGGCGCTCCGACGGCGCAGGCCAGTCGGTGATGGTGTCGCCCCCGGAGTTCCACTACCGCGAAGCGACGCTCACGCTGCCGTTGATTACAGTCAGCGGTGACCGGTCGCTCGGGACGCGAGGAACCATCAGCAAGAGCGGGTCGACACGGCACTTCCCGAACCGGACGAAAGACCCGACGTTCGTCAACCCGATGGACAACGGCCAGGTGACGGTGACAGTCCAGAGCGAGTACTACCGTGGCTGGGGCGAGTACTTCGAGACGCGAACCGACGGGGACGTCAACTACGACCACTCGAAGAATACGGTCAACGCCACGCTCGTCACGCCTGTCGGAGACCGACGCGTCCGGAGCGCGGTCAAGTCCTCCTCGCCGGCCGGCGTCATCAAGTTCAAGGGGTCGACCGACCCCGGATTCGACGCCTACGACTCCTCCGACGGCGACGGGTACGCTGGCGAAGGGGCAGCCAACGGCTGGAACAACGGCTCTGTCAACACCGCCGGTGACGTGGATATCCAGGACAACGGCGTCAAGGTGTACGGCAACATCACTTCCGGCGGCTACGTCGACCTGAAAGACTGGAGCAAGAACTTCGAGGGCGAGCGCGTCGAGTACGCCGACGGCTACTCCCCGAACCCGGCACCAGCCGGCGTCGAGACGGAACAGATATCCGGCGTCGAGGGGGTGTCCTCCATCGACGGCTACGTCAACCGCCGGGTCGAGGACATCGAAGATGACCCCGATAGCGGGTACTACAGCGGGGGAACGATATCCAGCACCGGCACGCTCGATTCCGCGGGCGGCGATAAACAGTACTACGCCAAACACATCGACCTGGACTCCGGCGAGACGCTTACCATCGACACGAGCGGCGGGAACGTCTCGGTAGCCGTCCGGGATTACATCAGTCTCGACGAGGCGGCCATCGAGGTCGATGGCACCCACGAGGCTCGCTTCTACATCAAAGGCGAGAACGCGTGGGGGATCCGGACGATCAAGGGCGACTCGACGCTGTCACACGTGGACATCGCCGGCGGGTCCGTCGAGACTGTCGGAAGCGGCCCGAGCGAGAACGCGACGCAAGTCGCGTTCTACGGCAAGAGCCACGTCAACACGACTCTCTCGAAAGACGGAGGGAACTCGAAGGTCGTCGGCATCATCTACATGCCCAGCCAGGGGACAAACAGGCTCGTGATGCGCCAGAGCGAGGTGTACGGCGGGGTCGTCACGGGCGAGGTGGACGTCTGGCAGGACGGGGCGATACACTACGACGTGAGCCTTCGGAACACGCGGGCCGTCCCCGAGGAAGCAAACATCATCCGCATCACGTACCTCCACATCTCCGTCAACCGCATCAACGTGACCTCTTCCTGATCGGTCACAACGGCCGCGCGGCCCCCTACTGGTCGATTGTGACCCTGATGTCGTGGTAGACGACGTACACGCGGTTGATGTCCGAACCGCCCCCGTCGTACACGCACCAGTCGTCGCCCCCGGTGCAGGTGAACCCCTTCTCCTCCTCCAGGTACCTCTCCCACAGGTCGGACCGCGGACCGGTCACGTTGATGCGAATCTTTTCGGCGTTTGAGTCGGTGTCGTTATAGGCGATGTCGGTGTCCCGGTGGTTCGCTCGAACCAGCACTGTCGACCCACCCAGGCTCTGTGCCTGTGGGCGATTGATACCGACGATAGTGATGAGCGCGTGGTTGTCGTTGACCAGCAGCGGCGGGTCGCGGATTCGCAGGCCACCGTCGCGGTTCGTCCGGTAGACGCCGCCGGCCTCGTAGACGATTTTGCGGTCCTCCTCGCCTTCGAATTCGATGGGGCGGATCTGCCACTGTCCCACTCTGGAGTAGCTACCCCCCTCCTGTACTTCGACCGTCATGGTGACGTTGTCGGCAGTCCGTAGCTGTGCCTCGCCGAGGCTAATCTCGGTTGCCCGGCTCGGCGCGCCCCGCTGGTACATGTCCGCGATGTTGTCGCTCAGGATGTCGAACGCGCGCTCGGCGTTGTTGACCTGCTCCGCGTTCCGGGCGTCCTGCAGGCTTCCCAGCCCGCTGACCGAGATCAGTGTGATCGAGGCGATGATCAGCGTGAACACCAGCACGAAGCTCAGCACCTCGCTGACGGCCCGGTCAGTCATTCTGGACCTCCAGTTGTGAGCTCCCGTCGTCGTAGATGACGCGGACGCGACCCCCGTCGACCGACGAATCGCCGTACGGGGTCACGGTGACGATGCTAACGGTAACTGTCACCGCCGGGTCGGTCGACTCCAACACGATGTTGTCATCGGTCGGGTCGAGCGAAATCCGGTAGTTCCCGCCCGCGACGCGCTCGGGGTAGGCACGCGTGATCGTAACCGTCGGGTCAGACCTGTCCGCCGCCCGGACCAGCCGGTCGGCCTGTGCGAGGTCCGACGCGACCTGCTGCCCGATGACCGAGAGCTCCTCTCGGACCACTTCGGTCTGGCGGTCGCTGACGAAGTTGCCGCCAGCCACGACCAGTCCCGTGACCAGCAGCGTCGCGATGGTGAGCGTCAGCGTGTAGCTGATTGTCGTCGAGACGGCGCGGTTACGCATCGGGCTCACCCGGGGCGACCCGAACGTCCGCCGTGTAGTTGATGTTCGCGTTGACGTAGGTGAACTCGACGTCGGTCGCGTACACTGCGTCGGTCATGTACGGCGTGGGTCCCGGTCCCGGACTCGCCGCGAGCGTGGCCGTGTCTGGCGAGTTCGCCACCACGAACGAGTAGTTGCCCCTGACCGTGTCTCCGTTCTCGAAGCTGACGTTGTACGGCGTCGAGATACCCGCGCCGTACCCGTAGTACGTCTCCGAGGACTGGTCGTAGCCGAGGGCTGTACACGGCTGGGACGCGACGGTCCCATCCGTCAGCGAGACAGTGAACTCCTCGGCCGGGACTGTCTTTACACACTCCTTGGTGGTACCGCCCGGAAGTTCGGTGCGGACGTGAATCTCCTCGGCATCCGTGGCGTCTCTCCAGAGCGCGACTCGCCAGGTTCGACTCGGCGAGCCCGTGTTGTTGATTACGACTGCGAACCGGTTCGAGAAGGCGAGTCCGTCCGTCGAACTCAGTATGCCACCACCCTTTCTGACATCCAGTTCGAACGCGCGGGTCGCGTGTGGCTGGCCGTTCTCTTCGACGCGACTCACCAGCTGCCAGTCCGCTGTTCCGCTGCTGAGACCGTCCGTTGTGAAGTACCCGCCGCCGCTGTCGTTCATCGCGACGCGTGACCCAGTGTGGTAATTGTGGGGGGTCGAGACGTTCAGCAGACCACCGGTTGTCACCTGCTGGCGCTCTATCTGGCGACTCAGCCGTCCGGTGGATCGCTCGATGGCGTCCCGACGGTCGCCGGTCGTGGTGTTGTACCGGTTGGCCGACCGCACACTGGTCCCGACGCTGTCCTCGACCATCGCCCGCGCTGCCAGTGCGCCGTCGCCGCCTGCGGTTTCGCCCCGGCTCGCGAGGTTCTCAGTAAATATCGCGGAGTTCACTATGAGCGCGAGGGCGATGAAGGTCACTGCCAGCGCGAACGCCGCGATGAGGATGATCTGACCCCGGCCGTCGCCGTCGGTCAGATCCGCCACGCGATCACCTCCAGACGGACCGTGTTGTAGTGGCTCCGTCCGGTATCCTGAATCGGGTGCGTGACGTTTGTGTCGCCGATGCGGGTCCGGTTCGCCGTCTCGTCTGCGTCGTACAGCGGGTCGTCGTCGGTCAGCGCCACGGTGTACGTCGCCGTGACCGCGTTGTCCGTCGGCACTCCGTTGTAGATGTACGGCCGGATGACGTTTTCCCCACTCGGGCTGGTGAACTTCAGGTAGACGTTGTAGGCGATGCCCTGCCGATTGAACGTCCGTTCCAGCATCCGACCGAAGGTGTTGTCGGGCGGGCCGCTGGTGTAGTACTTTTCTTGTCCGGCGACGTTATGGAACTCCTCGGCCGAGTTGTTCCAGTACAGTATCGCTGGCTTGAGCGCGTCCGCCTCGGCCGCCGCGACCAGCACGCCGTTGCCGGTCGCCTCCTGCTGGTTCTCGATGTGCTGGCTCGACGTGCTCGCCGATAGTGGCGTCACGGCCGTCATCTGCAGCGCGAACACCAGACTCGACAGCAACATCAGGCTCGCGATGATCGCTTCCAGCGTGTGTGCCTGTGCACGGACCGTCTCACGACGCCACATCTCACCACACCTCCACGGAGACGGTCACGTCGGTGCCTGCCAGGCCGACCACTCGGGTGGCCGTCACTGCCTGGTCATTGGCCGTGGGCGCCGGGTCGCCGCGATGGAACGGAGTAGAGCACGACCCTGAGTTCTTCTCGACGATCTGCTCGGCACTGTCGTCCCAGCAGAGGATATCTGACCCGGTGCCGCCCGACGAGACGTTCCCCCGAATGGTGATGTTGATGTGCGTTCTGTCCCCGTCGAGCCCGACCTGCTGTTCGACCGGATTTCCGCCGGCCCACCCACCCGTACAGTGTGCTGGCGCCGCGTCGTTCTCGAAGAACTCGACCGTACAGAACCGGTCCAGCGAATACGGCCGCTTTGGCGTCCCAAGCATCGACTTCGTGACGTTGTCGGCGACGCGATTCGAGATGACCGTCTCCTCCTGTGCCCCCTCGGTGAACGGCGACAACAGGCCCGGAATGAACAAGAAAATGAAGATGAGCACCGCGAGGAAGACGCTGATACCGATGGCGAAATCCAGCGTCGTCTGCCCCCGCATCATCCGTGTCTCCCCCCAAGACGATGGCAATGCTCCCCGGAACGCAAGCGCACGTCTGGTGTAGGATACCCACTCATCTCGGCCCCTCTCCTGTCTGCATGCCCGTTTCTGAGTAGTCGACGTTCTCGATACTTTTATCGATTGTGGCAGATGACACTGGCCCGACCGGACGACAGTCCGTCCCACCCCCGGCTCGCTTCGATGGGTTTAAGAAAAACCACCGGATATCACTGGTACGAAGCGGGCTCGTAGATCAGGGGTAGATCACTCCCTTGGCATGGGAGAGGCCCCGGGTTCAAATCCCGGCGAGTCCATCCGAATTTTACCGTCGTACGCAGGGAGCAGCCACGCGACTGAGAGCCTCGCCACTGGTCACCGGGACGGATGCCGCCAGTAGCGTGCCGCTTTCGACATCCGAGTTGTCAATCGTCTGTTCGGTAGTGACAGTTCACGGGAAACCCAACGCGACGATTCGCGGTCCACTGGTAACCGGCGATGGCTCTCGCCGGCCTGCGCAAAGAAAAACTGAGCTGTGTAGGAGCCGAGTTAGCCGAAGAGTTCGCCGAGGCCCTCACCGCTTGCCTCGTCGTCCTCGTCGTCATCGTCGTCGTCGCCGTCGTCGGCAGCCTCTTCTTCGGCTTCCTCGTCGGCCTCGTCGGCCTCGTCGGCGTCACCCTCTGCGGGTGCGGCCGCGCCGCCGCTTGCCGGCACCGGTGCCGCAGCGGCCTGGTCGACGGCCTCCTCGATGTCGACGTCCTCGAGGGCGGCGACGAGGGCCTTGACGCGGGACTCCTCGACGTCGACGCCAGCGGCGTCGAGCACGTCGGTGAGGTTGTCTTCGTTGATTTCTTCGCCCGATTCGTTCAGGATGAGTGCAGCGTATACGTATTCCATTGTTGTAGTGTGGGTTGTTAGAACATCGCTCCGAGCGCGTCGCCGGCGTCCTCGTCGTCGTCATCGTCGCTGTCGTCGGCCTCCTCGGCCGCGTCGTCGGCGTCCGCGTCGTCCTCGGATGCGGTGTCCTCGTCTTGGTCGTCAGTCGGTTCCTCTGTCGCCACGTCGGCCTCGACGCCCCGGAGCTCCTCCGGGAGCGCCTCGTCGTCGTCGATCTGCGAGGCGAGCGCACGGACCTGTGCGTCGGCCTTGCTCACGAGGTCAGGCACGACCTCGGGGTCCTCGATGGCCGCCTGGAGCGCGAGGCTCTTGGCGTTGCCACGTGCGGACTGGAGCATCGTCGGGGCCGTCGTCGCAGTCGGGTAGTCGGCGTTGACCGAGAGGTTGAACCCTCGGCCGGCAGCCGCCTGGATGTCGTTCCGGTACTCGTCGATATCGAGCGCCAGTTCCTCGGGCTCGAACAGCACGCCGTCGGCGAAGACGGCGCGAAGGTCGAGACCGACCTCCTTCGGCTCGATACCGAGTTCGTTCAGCACGTTCGCGAGTTCCTGGGAGACTTCCTCGCCGGTGTCAAGCACCGTCGAGTCAGAGAGGACCTGAATGGAGCCTTCCTGAATGCGTGCGTCGGCACCCACGCTCTGGAGTTCGCCGACGAACGGACCGGGGTCGACGCCCGTGTCGCCTTCCGGAATCACGATGTCGTTCGGAGCCACTTCGCCGGCACCGATGGGTGCGGGCGTCTTGGAGGCCTCGAGCTCCTGGAACAGCGAGAACGGGTTGTCGTCGGTTCCGATGAGCCCGACCTGCCCGGTGATGTAGCTGGTGAGGTCTTCGAGTCCGTCGTCGACCTCGTCGAGCGCACGCTCGAGCAGCGTGTTCCGGGAGACCCGGAGTTCGGCGGTCCCGTGCAGGTCACGTCGCATGTCCTGGAGCTGTCGGGACGGGATCCCGGTGATGTTGACGACGCCGATGCTCTCGTAGGACTCGATCATCGCTACGATGGCGTCGACCTCCTCCTGCTTCCATTCGGGAATGGTCTCTGTCTTGCGTTCGGATTCGGCGCTCATATCAGGCAACCTCCATCGCAGGCCCCATCGTCGTCTTCACGTAGACGGTGTCGATGTTGAGCGGGCCCTTCTCGAGGTCCGCGTGCAGACGGCGGAGGATGACGTCGATGTTGTCCGCGATGTCCTCGGCGGACATGTCCTCCGCGCCGACCCGCGTGTGGAACGTTCGCCGTTCCCCGCTGCGGAGCTGCACGGTGTTTTTCATGCGTTCGATGACCTCGACGACGTCGTCGTCGGGGTCGAGCGGTTCCGGCATCTTCCCGCGCGGACCGAGGACGGTCCCCAGATAGCGACCGATGTCCTGCATCATCCCCTTCTCTGCGATGAAGAAGTCAGTGTCATCGGCGAGGTCCTTGGCGGCGTCGTCGTCGCCACCAAGTTCCTCGAGTTCGTCCTCGTCGAGTACGTCGTCTGCGACTTCCTCGGCACGAAGGGCGGTTTCGCCCTCGGCGAAGACCACGATAGTGGTCTCCTGACCGGTGCCAGCAGGAAGCACGACGGACTCGTCGACGCGGTTCGACGGGTCGTTAAGATCTAAGTCGCGCAGGTTCACAGCGAGATCGACCGTTTCGCGGAAGTTCCGCTCAGGTGCGTCCTCGAGTGCGCGCGAGACTGCGTTCTCTATTTCCTGATCTGCCATTGTTCACCTCCGTAGTACGCCAATCGGCTTCTACGGGTCAGTGAAACAGGCGGATGCCTGTCTCGTCCGGGTAGACGCCAATGCGACACTTAAACCCGTCGAACCAGCCCAAGGACCGCTAACGGGCGTGTTTCCGGTTCGCAGGGTCCTGGCGTTGGGCTGGGGTTCCGGTGACTGTGCAGTGGCTCAGTGGCGTCGAAAGCAAGGGAAAACACACGCCAGTCGCACAGCAACGCCAGTCCGACTTACGCCTGTGCTTCGGCCGCGAACACGTCGTCGTACTCGCCCGCGTCGATGCGCTCCTTGAACTCGCGTGGGTTCTCGCCTTCGATGGTGACACCGAGGGAAGTACAGGTTCCGACGACTTCCTTCGCGGCGTTCTTGAGGTCATAGGAGAGCAGATCGGGATGTTTCTGCTCGGCGATCTGTTTGACCTGGTCGACGGTGAGGTCAGCGACGAAGTCCTCCTGGGGCTCGCCGCTGCCGGTCTCGAACCCGGCCTCGTCCTTGATGAGTTCGGCCGTCGGCGGGACACCGACCTCGATCTCGAACGAGCCGTCGTCGTCGTACTCGACGGTGACGGGGACTTCGGTGCCGTCGAACGCGGCCGTCTGGTCGTTGATCTCCTGTACGACTGCCTGCACGTCCACCGGTGTCGGGCCGAGCTCCGGACCGAGTGGCGGGCCAGGGTTGGCCTCTCCACCGGGAACGAGGACTTCGATAGTTCCAGCCATACATAGTGGAATCCTCGCGGCAGTTTAAAGGATTGCGTTTCACGGATCGCCCCGTGAGGCCTCCACACGCACGAACACTCACCGTTTGGAACCATAGACAGAACGGCCAGCGCGACAGAGAACAGCGCCCCCGGCAACCCGTACTGCTGGCTGTACCTCCTGGGAGATATTTGCCATCCCGTGGTGGCGGAATCTGTCACAGACGGACAGCCGACAGTATCAGGCGAACGTCACGCCGTTCATCGCGAGGAAATCGCTCGCGTCTTTGATTTCGACCGGGGAGCCGATTATCCGGACCTGTTGACCGTCTTGGTGAACGCTTACAGTGAACCGCCGTTCCAGCTCCTCTCGGATGCCGTCCAGCGCACCGACTGGCAGCAGGATCTGCGTGCTGTCGCGGAACCGATTCGCTGCTCCCATTATCGACACATGACGGAGGATACCCTATAGGTGTGTCGAATTACATGAGCGTCGCCTGACGAGTCCCACTCTCAGGACGGCCCCGGTGGTGCGTACCCACCGGTCGGCGTCGGCGAGGGAGGAAAGCCTTATTCGGTGTGAGGGGCCGACATACACCTAATGGGGCTCGAAGAGGAGATTCAGGAACTCGAAGACGAAATCGCCAGCACTCCCTACAACAAGTCTACAGAGGCCCATATCGGTCGACTGAAGTCGAAGCTCGCGGAGAAAAAGGAGAAGCTCGAACAGCAGGCCTCCTCGGGCGGCGGCGGCGGCTACGGCGTCGAGAAGCACGGCGACGCGACCGTCGCGCTCGTCGGGTTCCCCAGCGTCGGGAAGTCGACGCTGCTGAACGCGCTGACCAACGCCGAGTCCGAGACCGGCGCCTACGAGTTCACGACGCTCGACGTGTATCCGGGGATGCTCAAGTACAAGGGGGCGAACATCCAGATACTCGACGTTCCCGGACTCATCGAGGGCGCAGCCGGCGGCCGCGGCGGCGGCAAGGAAGTCCTGTCCGTCGTCCGGACCGCTGACCTCATCGTATTCCTCATCTCCGTCTTCGAGATCGACCAGTACGACCGGCTCAGCGAAGAGCTGTACAAGAACAAGATCCGACTCGACCAGGAGCCGCCGTGGGTCAACGTCCGCAAGAAGGGCAAGGACGGGATCTCGGTCAACACGGCCTCCGGCGTCGAACTCGACGACGAGACGGTCAAGGCAGTCCTGCGCGAGCACGGCTACGTCAACGCCGACGTGACCATCGGCGAGCAGATCGACATCGACCAGCTCATCGACGGCGTGATGGACAACCGCGTCTACCTGCCCTCCCTCGTCGCCGTCAACAAGGCCGACCTCATCGAGCCCGACTATCTTCCCAACGTCGAAGACGAGCTCCGGGAGCGGGACATCGACCCGGACGAGGCGATCTTCATCAGCGCTGAGGAAGAGAAGGGGCTCGACAGCCTCACCGAACGCATCTGGGAGGAACTCGGCCTCATCCGTATCTACATGGACAAACCGGGCCGCGGCGTCGACCGCGAGGAACCGCTCATACTCCGCGAGGGCGACACCGTCGACGACGCCTGCGAGAAGCTCGGGGGGAGCTTCGACGAACGGTTCCGCTTCGCTCGCGTGACCGGCCCGAGCGCCAAGCACGACGAACAACAGGTCGGGCGCAGCCACGAACTCGCGGACGAGGACATCCTGCGGATCGTCGCCAATCGGTAGGGTCGTCGCCAATCGGATGTATACTGTTCCTCGCGTGCACGCGAGAGACCGGAAAGACAGGGATACTTCGCTCCTCTCAAAAAATCAGTAGATGCGTTCATAGGTATGGAAACCCGCGACATGATATGGCCCACGGTCCCCGACGCCGCCTTCTCGCCGTCGTCGTTGCCGGGCTCGTCCCCTGGACAGTGGTGGTAATCGGAGCGGAACTGACGCTCGTCTTCTCGTTTGGACTGTTCAACACGAACCCGCCGGAACTGCTCTCGGTCTACAGCTACTTCGTCCGCTTTACCGGCATGCTCCCACAGTTTATCGAGTCGTGGGGTTCGGGCGTCCTGCTGTACGTGTTTGCCCTGAGCAGCGCCGTCGTCGGCGTCGTCTGGCGCGAGGATGTCCGGCTCACCGCCCTCGCCCTGGCAGGCGCGGGCCTGACTCAGATTCCCGTGTTCCTGGGATTCACCAGGCGGCTCAACTACGTCGCCGTCCCGGTCGGCACCCTCGTCCTGCTTGCCGTGGTCTGGTGGTACTACCTGCCGGCCATCCGGACCGATGCAGCGACGCGGTGACTTGCGGTATCGAAGCCGGACGGAACCACCTGTGGCGGTAGCCTTTTCGCTCGCTCGCACAATGTGTCGCGTATGTGGTCACTCGATCATACGATGATGCGCGTCGAGGATCTGGACGCGTCGCTGGACTGGTACACGACACACCTCGACTACGAGGAGAAGGGCCGCTGGGAGGCCGACACCTTCACGAACGTCTTCCTCGGTCCGGAAGATGTCCACGACGAGGGTGCCTTGCTCGAACTCACGTACAACCACGACGGGCGCTCGTACACGATGGGCGACGCGTGGGGACACATCGCCGTCCGCTGTGACGACGTGTACGACGCCTACGACGAACTGATGGACGCCGGCGTCGAGGACTACCGCGACCCGGACTCCTGTGGCGGCTCCTACGCCTTCGTCACGGACCCCGACGGTCACGAAATCGAGATTGTCGAGCGAGACCACGGCGCGAAGTGGTCGCTCGACCACACCATGATCCGCGTCGAGGACGCCGAACAGGCTATCGGCTGGTACACCCGTAAACTGGACTACGACCTGTTCCGCCGCGCGGAGTTCGACGACTTCGCGCTGTACTTCCTCAAGCCCGCGGACGCCCCCGACGAGGCGATGTCGGTCGAACTCACCTACAACTACGACGGTCGGTCCTACGAACTCGGCGACGCCTGGGGCCATCTCGCGGTCCGGACCGACGACCTCCACGACGCGTGGGAGACGCTGATGGGCCGTCACGCCGAGGACTACCGCGACCCGGAGAGCTGTGACGACCGCTACGCGTTCACCAAAGACCCCGACGGTCGTGAAATCGAAATCGTGACGAACTGACGGCACTGGCCGGAAGTTACCACGACCTCGATGTCTATTTTCACGCAGTAACTGTCAGGAAGTTGTATGTCTGGGAAGTGGCCGCTGCCCTTCCAGACATACCGTGGCGAGACCTGGTGGCTCACGTTGACACCGGAGTCTCCATTATGTAAATCCCAGGCGTCAGACGCCTGAGTGACAACCGTATGGGACGAGCTACACGCTGCTCTTAGCGCACTCTAGTTGCCGTTGGCGGCCGTTCTGGGTTATGAGCGTTCATGACAGTCGCATGTTCTAACCACAAAACATTTATAATAGACAACTAACGTTAGGACTGTACCCCTACCCATGGCGCCAGAAGTGAGTACACCGGTTCGGTCTACCCGCGGTCGCGGTGACCGCGTTCCGACCACGTGGAAAACTGCTGGGGTCGCCCGATACAACACAAACTATGACAGGAAATTCAGATAAGGTTCGTAGCCTGTTCCTCACGGCGCTGATGGTCTTCTCGGTATTCGCCGGGACCGTCGCGTTCTCCGGCGGCGCAGCCGCCGCCGCGAACGTCAGCGTCGGACAGGCAGCAGAGTACGATGACGGAACAGTCGAATTGGCATTAAACGGTTCAACCGGGAGCGCAGTCACCGCAGGAGATATCGATATCTTCATCGACGGGAACCAGAATCCAGGCAATTACGCCTCGAGCATCTCTGTCGATGGGACTGATGACGGGACGACTGGACGCCTCCAGTTCAGCCTGGATCAGGACGTTCAGCCGAACCGGAACCTGACCGTCAAGATTTCAGGTCTTTCCGGTGGCGACGGCACGGTCGTTGCTGAGGACATCGACGTGACGTCCCAGACGATCGCGGCCGACGACACCCAGGACGATAGCAACGCTTTCCGCGGTGAAGTCCTCGCCCTCCGTGCCAGCGACACTGACGCCGACACGGCTACCTCGAGCACCGAGGTTCTGGTTGAGGACTCGAACGGCGCTGTCGTCATACAAGACACCTACGCGGCCAACAGCGAGGTGTACACCCTTGATACGGAGAATCTCGACACCGGTGAAGAATACGAGATTTCCGTTGCTGGTGACGAAGACGAAAACGTCACGATCAGCGACCTCGCTCTGGAAGTGAACATTGACGACGATGTCGGCGAAGGCGCCAACATTGACGACACGGACAACCTCGCGGTCAACGTGTCGACGAACCGCGGTGGCCAGCCGGCCAACGCGACGCTGTTCGACGAAGACGACGACAAGGTTGCCACGCAGATCAAGAACCTGCAGGGTAACAACAACGTCGTGTTCAACTTCGGCAACCAGAGCGAAGACGACAGTCCGTACTACGTCGAAGTCACGGACAACCAGACCGGCGTCTCCGCACAGTCTGGTCTTATCAACGTCTCCGAGTCCGACGACGGTGACGCGAGCTTCGAAACCTCGACCGTCCAGGACGAAGTCGGTGACGTCGTCAACATCACGGTCCAGGTCGACAACACCGAGGACGCCGTGATCAACATCGGTGACGAGAACGACGATAACTACTACATCCAGGGACAGCTTGAGGACGACGACGAGGACGGCGAAGTCACCGTCCAGTTCAACAGCTACACCGCTGGGACTCACGGGACCAACACGGTTCTCAGCGTTCCCGGTGACGATGACATCGATGACATCGAAGAGGGTGGCGACTACACCCGAGGCAGCCTGAGCGATGACACGCTCGAGGCTGGTTCGTACTCGATGAACGTGACTGCGGGGACGTCCCCGGACGTCACCAGTCCCGACACGGTCGGCACGATGCGCCTCAACGAGAACTCCGTTGAGAGCATGCAGACGTGGGCCGCACCGAGCGATGCCGACATCGACGACGAGGATGTCGATATCTACGACCGCATCGGCGTGAACCTCACGCAGTCGGACAACGTCGCAGCCGAAGACGTCGTCGTCCACCAGATTGAGGCATCCGGTATCGAAGGTGCCATCGAATACGAAGACGTCGACAACGGAGCCAGTGGTACGACGGCAGCGTTCGCCCAGGCTGTCGACACTGACGGTAACACCGACAATGGTGTCGGTACCGCCGGGCTGACGCTCTACGTCAACCGAACCGACGTCGGTGCCAACGCCGACGCTGACACGGTTGACTTCGCGAACAGCACAGGCGCCCTCACTGTCGTTGAGGACGCAGACAACAACACCTACTTCGTCGCGCTCGACACGAGCGACGTTCAGTTCGAGTCCGGTGAGACGATCGTCGACGAGGAGGACACGCGGATCAACGCCACCTTCGCAGTCAAGGAGGGGCCGCTTACCGATGATGCCTCGAGCACCGCCGCACTCTACAGAACGTCCGAGCGTGACGCAACCCTGAACCTCGATGATGACGGGTTCGTCACAGTCTCGGCCGCTGCCGGCCAGGAAGTGACCGGTGATACGAACGTCGCACCCGGCTCCGAACTCGAAGTCGAGATGGAGTCCGAGAGCGAGGCGAACCCGTTCGTCCTCCGTCCGGAAGCTGATGTCGGGCCGAACGGCACGTACACTGCCACGGCTGACTTCAGCGACTACTCCGCTGGAACGAACTTCACCGTCCAGACGCTCGACGTCGACGGTGATGAGGACTTCAGCGACGAGGAAGACGGTCGCATCGTCGAAGGTGCGACGGCCACTGTGAGTATCAGTGACCAGGAATCCGACGGTAGCGAAGTCGTCGTCGACAGCGCGCAGCTGTCCGACGGTGGCTTCATCGTTATCCACGACAGCTCGCTCCTCGAGGGAGAAGTCGCGGGTAGCGTCGTCGGGAACTCCGAGTACCTCGATGCAGGCAGCCACGAGGACATCACGATCACGCTCGACGAGCCGATGGACGAGAACTTCACGGCCATCGCGATGCCGCACCTCGACACCAACGGCAACGAAGCGTACGACTTCCCGGACGCTGACGGTCCGTACACCGCCAACGGCTCCGCCGTCACGGCCAGTGCGAACGTGACCGTCTCCGCCGAGCCGCCGGAGACCGAAACGGAACCGCCGGAGACCGAAACGGAACCGCCGGAGACCGAAACGGAACCGCCGGAAACCGAAACGGAACCGATGGACACCGAGACTGAAGCCACGACCACTGCAGCGGAAGGTCCCGGCTTCACGGCAGCTATCGCGCTCATCGCGCTCGTCGCTGCTGCGCTGCTCGCTGTCCGACGCGACAACTAACCGGAGCAGTTCCGGTCCCTGAACACCGTTCTTTCTTTCGCACACTACACCGAGAGTGCCGACAGTCCGCAGAAACAACCGCTCGACTCGCTTCTTGACCCAGGCCTACTCCGTTCGCTTCTGAACGGCTAGCTGCTGGTCGTCAGTCGTGACTGGGTCACAGTCGAACGCCGGTGCGACACGGTAGTAGTCCAGCACCTGCCGGACATCCCCTTCGATTGCCGTCGACGTGAGGTCAGCTTCGCCGATAATCCGCCCTTGCCGTTCGTAGATCGCTCGAGGCGACGTCGTCGGTGGGACGTGAGCGGTTCCCGTCTCGTTTGTCGTATACCGCCGGTCGACCTGCGATTCGTAGCGGTTTCTGTTGATAATCCACCGTGTGCCATCGGCTCGCGTCTCCACGACGATTGTCGGGAACTTCGTGATGTCCCGTTCGCCCGCGGCGTCGAGGAGCAGGTCGTACAGCTCCCGCGAGAGACTCGTCTGCAGGACGTTCCAGGCGGTGAAATCGACTTGCTCCAGTAGCTCGGCGTTCACCTCGGCGAACGTCTCCGCGGCCGCCCGTTCGTCCCCTTCGAGGTAGAACACGTCGGTGAACTTCCCCGGGTTGTTGGCCTGTGTCAGCCCCGCCGTGCCCGTGACCTGCATCGCCCGTACCTCGGCCCGTTCGTCGAAGTTCAACTCCGCCCGAGAGCCGCCGGTCCGTGGCGCTTCTTCGAGCTCGTCGTACAGCTGCGTCATCTTCTCGTCTCATCCTTCCAAGTTCAGTTGTATATTACTTACTTACCACTTATTGTCAATGCGCACTACTCTCCTCTCCAGTGAGATTTCTTCTCGTAGAATCACAGCGTAGCGCCACCCGGAGGAACGGGCCAGAGCGGACTGTCATTCGAATCGGGAGGTCGAACGGGGTTTTCAGCCGTTGTACCTCCATCCCGTGCCCAGACACATCAGACAAACATCCATAACAACAATACATACATCCTAGAAAACATTACTGAGTGACCATTACTTATAGTTTACTTACCATTTTTATTCCACAAAGCATTTACCACACTTCGGGGAATGTACTGATACCCCTACCCATGACGCCAGAAGTGAGTACGCCGGTCCGGTCTATGCGCGGTCGCGGTGACCGCGTTCCGACCACGTGGAAAACTGCTGGGGTCGCCCGATAGCAATAAACAAACTATGACAGGAAATTCAGATAAGGTTCGCAGCCTGTTCCTCACGGCGCTGATGGTCTTCTCGGTATTCGCCGGGACCGTCGCGTTCTCCGGTGGCGCAGCCGCCGCCGCGAACGTCAGCGTCGGACAGGCAGCAGAGTACGATGACGGAACGGTCGAATTGGCATTAAACGCTTCAACCGACAGTGCAGTCGGGTCCGGAGATATCATTATCTTCATCGACGGAAACCAGAATCCGAGCAATTACGCCTCGAGCATCTCTGTCGATGGGACTGATGACGGGACGACTGGACGCCTCCAGTTCAGCCTGGATCAGGACGTTCAGCCGAACCGGAACCTGACCGTCAAGGTCACCGGCCTCAGCGGTGGTAACGGCAATGTCACCGCCGAGGACATCGATGTGACGTCCCAGACGATCGCGGCCGACGACACCCCGGGCGACACGAACGCTTTCCGCGGTGAAGTCCTCGCGATCGAAGAAACAGGTGCTAGCTCAAGCACCAGTATTTCTGTCGAGGACAGTGACGGTGCTGTCGTCATACAAGACACCTACACGGCCAACAGCGAGGTGTACACACTTGATACGAGTAATCTCGACACCGGTGAGGAGTACGAGATTAACGTCGGCGGCGGTGCCGTGGATGAGAACGTCACCATCAGCAACCTCAACCTACAGGTGAACATCGACGATGATGTCGGCGAAGGCGCCAACATCGACGACACGGACAACCTCGCGGTCAACGTGTCGACGAACCGTGGTGGCCAACCGGCCAACGCGACGCTGTTCGACGAAGATGACGATAAGGTTGCCACGCAGATCAAGAACCTGCAGGGTAACAGCAACGTCGTGTTCAACTTCGGTAACCAGAGCGCCGACGACAGTCCGTACTACGTCGAAGTCACGGACAATCAGACCGGCGTCTCTGCACAGTCCAACCAGATCAACGTCTCCGAGTCCGATGATGGTGAGGCAAGCTTCGAAACCTCGACCGTTCAGGACGAAGTCGGTGACGTCGTCAACATCACCATCCAGGTCGACAACACCGAAGACGCTGTGATTAATGTCGGTAGTGAGGCAGACGACAACTACTACATCCAAGGCCAGCTTGAGGACGACGACGGTGATGGTGAAGTCACTGTTCAGTTCAACAGCTACACCGCTGGAGACTACAGCAACAGTACGGTCCTCAGCGTCCCCGGTGACGACGACATCGACAACATCGAAGAGGGTGGTGACTACACGAGAAGCGGCCTCAACGGAGAAACGCTCGAGGCCGGCTCGTACTCGATGAACGTGACTGCGGGGACGTCCCCGGACGTCACCAGTCCTGACGCAGTTGGGACGCTCCGCCTCAACGAGAACTCCGTTGAAAGCATGCAGACGTGGGCCGCACCAAGCGACGCTGACATCACCGATGACGATGTCGACGTTTACGACCGAATCGGTGTGAACCTCACGCAGTCGGATGACATTGCCGCCGAGGACGTCGTCGTCCACCAGATTGAGGCATCCGGTATCGAAGGTGCCATCGAATACGAAGATGTCGACAACGGCGCCAGTGGCACGACGGCAGCGTTCTTACAAGCTGTTGACGCTGACGGTGACGCCAGTGGCACCGGTACCGCCGGGTTGACACTCTATGTCAACCGGACTGACGTCGGTGCCAACGCCGACGCTGACACGCTACAGCTCAACAGCTCCAACGTAGATGTCGTTGAGGACGCAGACAACAACACCTACTTCGTCGCTGTCGATACGAGCGGCGTCACGTTCACCGAATCTGGTAAAGACCTCGTCGATGAGGAAGACACGAGCATCAACGCTACCTTCGCTATCAAGGACTCCAGCCCGATGTCCGACGATAGTGCAAGCGCCAGCGCGCTCTACACCACGTCCGAGCGCGACGCTACGCTGAACCTTGACGACAGCGGCGTCGTCACGGTTTCAGCCGCCGCCGGGCAAGAAGTGACCGGCGATACGAACGTCGCACCCGGTTCCACGCTCGAAGTCGAGATGGAGTCCGAGAGCGACGCGAACCCGTTCGTCCTCCGTCCGGAAGCTGACGTCGGGCCTAACGGCACGTACACTGCCACGGCCGACTTCAGTGAGTACTCCGCTGGGACGAACTTCACCGTCCAGACGCTCGACATCGACGGTAGTTCCGACTTCAGCGACGAGGAAGACGGACAGATCGTCGCAGCCGACACGGCCACTGTGAGCATCAGTGACCAGGAATCCGACGGTAGCGAAGTCGTCGTCGACAGCGCGCAGCTGTCCGAGGGTGGCTTCATCGCCATCCACGCCGGTAGCGCATCCGGCGACGTCGTCGGAAACTCTGACTACCTCGAGGCAGGCAGCCACGAGGACGTCACGATCACGCTCGACGAGCCGCAGGACGAGGACTTCACCGCGGTTGCGATGCCGCACCTCGACACCAACGGCAACGAAGCGTACGACTTCCCGGACGCTGACGGTCCCTACACCTCGAACGGCACGGCTGTCACGGACAGTGCGAACGTGACCATCGTCGAGGAAGAGCAGACCGAAGCTCCGGACACCGAGACCGAAGCTCCGGACACCGAGACCGAAGCTCCGGACACGGAAACCGAAGCGCCGGAAACCGACATGAGCACTGAAGTCGAGACCACCGCAGAGGAAGGTCCCGGCTTCACGGCAGCCATCGCGCTCATCGCGCTGGTCGCCGCTGCGCTGCTCGCCGTCCGACGCGACAACTAACCGGAACAGTTCCGGTCCCTGAACACCGTTCTTTCTTTCGTGCGCTACGCCGGTAGCGGCCGCGCTGCCGGGGGTCGGTCTGACGAGGACACCGCACAGTAGCGCAACGACAAAACATATACGCCGGTTTGGCTAACGTACGAGCAATGAGTGAGACAGTCCTGCAAGCGGGTGTCGACATCGCTGGACTGTCCTTTGACCCGGTCACCGTCTCGGAGCCGCTGATGTGGCTCGTCCTCGCGACGTTCCTGGGGAGCGTGGCCATCGCCCAGTACGACCAGCGGCTGGCCCGACCCGTCGGGACGGTCGGCTGGGTGGTGTTCGCGGCGTACTGGCTCGTCCTGGCGCCGCATTTCATTCTGATACAGAAGAGCGTCGTCGAGGGACTTGGAAGCGTCATCGCCGTCCCACTGTCGCTGTACACCGGCTACCTGCTCTGGAACGGCCGGGAGTCGCTGCTGGTGTTGACCCGGGCTATCGGCATCATGGGCGTCATCTACGTCCCCTTCCTCACCATCGGGCCGCTCCGCCAGACCATCATCGAGATCGTCACCGGCCAGGTCACCTTCCTCATGACCCTCCTCGGCCACGATCCGGTCGTTGTCGACGGACTCTCGCACAACGGCGTCGACATTGCGTCGAAGCAGTACCCCTACGAGAACACGTTCTGGTTCGACGGGACCGAGCGGCCGATAACGTACACCATCATCCTGGCCTGTACGGGCATCGGAAGCATCTCAATCTTCGCGGGCGGGATACTGGCGGTCGCGGCGCCGTGGCGGCGGAAGCTCCGCGTGCTGGTCGCGGCTGTCGGCATCATCTACGTGCTGAACCTGATCCGGAACGTCGGAATCGCGCTGGCCTTTGGCCTCCAGAAGGCGCAGTTCTTCCCGGAAACGGTCATGGCGCTGTTCGGTCTCAGCGATGCACAGCTCGTGTCCTACTACATCGTCGACCGGATGCTGGCACAGTTTGGCTCTGTCATCGTTCTCGTCGCCCTCACGTGGCTGTTGATGCGGGAGCTACCCGAGCTCACCGTGATTGTCGAGGACCTCCTGTTTCTGGTGACCGGTACGGAGTACGACCTCGGGCCGGCGTTCGAGAAGAACCAGTCGGAGGCCAGTCCCGCGGCGCCCGGCGACGACTGAGCGGGGTTACTCCAGGTCGGCGCCAGCGAGTGACTCCAGTGCGTCCGCTTCGAGCGGATGGAGCGAACCGGGTATCACGAGCAGGTGCAGCGGGTCGCCAAACGTCCGCGTGGCGAGGTCATCGAGCGTACCCGCGACTACCAACGGGTCCGGGCTGCCGGCCCTGGCCACGACGACGCCGAGGGTGTCCGGGAACGGCGCCGACAGCATGGCGGCGGCCTGGCTGGCAGTCATGTACGTGTCGTCGCTCTCGTCCCAGTGGGGGTCGTCGACCTTGATGTCGAGGTAGACCAGCGTGTGCAGGTCCCGGGCCCGGTTGTCCTCGATGGTGGCGACGACGCTGTCCGGAACGCCGTCACCGCCGTGGGCGGCCTCGAACGGGAGCGTCGTAGCTTTCCCGAAGCGGTAGTTCTGCAGGCCGGTCAGCGAGCCGGCGGCGGTCTGTGCGGTCGTTCCGTGGACGATCCGGGTCTCGATACCCCGGTCCGCGGCCCGAAGTCGGAGGTCGGTGTGTGTCGTCGAGACCATCGTATCCCCCGCGGTGCAGAAGGCGACGTCCTCGCTCTCGGCGGCTGCGAGAATCGGTTCGGGGTCCTGCTCGATGCCGGCTCGGTCCCTGAGTTCGATATCCGTGTCCAGCTCGCTCTCCAGGGTTTCGAGGTCGGTGCCGACCAGCCGGCTCGTGTAGAACTCGGCGAACACGCGGTCGGCATCGTGGATGGCGTCGCGGCCGGCGACCGTGACCGAGCGCTCGTCGTAGAGGCCCAGCCCGACGAATGTGAGCATATCCGGAGTGGGTCGCCGCCGGGGATAAAGGGCGCGAAGCGTCAGGCTTACCGCCCGCGGTCGGGGAGTGGGAGTATGGGCGTTCCCTGCGTTCGCGTTCCCCGTGAGGCCGGCGAGGAGACGCGTCAGCGCCTCGCCGAGGCGGACCTCGTCGACGACGGCTACGACATCACGGTCGTCGACGGGCAGCTGTACGTCCCCGTCACCGACCCCACGGCGGTGCCGGCGGAGCTCACTGTCGTGGAGTCCGACCCGCCGGTCCGCGAGGGCCAGACGATGCCAGCCGACGGACTCGACTTCGACCCGAGTTACGAACGCATCGGCGACGTCGCGATCGTCGACGAGGACGACGACGAGCGGGCCCGGACGATCGCCGACGCGATTATGGCCTCGGACCTGCCCGTGCGAGCGGTGTTGAACCGCGCGTCGAAAATCAAAGGCGAACAGCGGGTCCGGGACTGGGACGTGCTCGCCGGGGAAGGAACCGCGGTCACCCACCGGGAGTACGGCTGTACGTTCGAACTCGACCTCGCCGAAGTGTACTTCTCGCCGCGGCTGGCGACGGAGCGCCACCGCGTCGTCGAACAGGTCGACGAGGGCGAGCAGGCCTTCGACATGTTCGCGGGCGTCGGCCCGTTCGTGGTCCCGTTCGCCAAGTGCGGGGCGACCTGCGTCGGAACCGACATCAACGAGACGGCGATCGAGTACCTCCGGGCGAACGCACGGCGCAACGGCGTCGCCGACCGCGTGACGGGTATCTGTGGCGACGTGCGCGAGGTCGCCGTGGAGTACGAGGGCTGGGCCGACCGGGTCGTGATGAATCTGCCACACAGCGCCGACGAGTTTCTGGAGACGGCCGTCGGCCTGGCGGGCGACGACTGCGTCCTCCACTACTACGACATCCAGCACGAGGACGACCTGTTCGGTCCCGGTGAGCAGGCGATCCGGGCGGCCGCGGAGCCGACCTACGACGTGACAGTCGAGACGCGCCACACCGTCCGGTCGTACGCTCCGAAGGAACACAACGTCGTTCTCGACGTTCGGCTGACGCGTTAAGACGAACCGTTATATTCATTCGTCTGATGGTGGGGGATAGTAGCAGATGGAGGTGAGCGTCCCCGACGACATCGACATCCACGACATCTCGCCGACAGCGTGGCGACTCCTCCGCGTCGCGGCGGGGTTCGGCCAGCGCGAGGTCGAGGTGGAAGTCGACGACATCATGCAGGCTCACATCTCGATGCTGGAGAACAACAACCGGAGTCTCTCGGAGCAACGACTCGAGGTGCTGTTCGAACTGTACCACTCGGAACTGACCACGGAGCAGGTGCGCGTGCTGGTTTCGAACTTCTAACCATGACCGAACAGACATTCCACGGACGCCGAGACGCGGCGGCTGACCAGCGGGGCCGGCCATGACCTGGTCGGGTCGGGCGCAACCACAGCGGACAGCAGTGGCGATCGCCGTCGCGCTCGCCTCGACGGCCGCGATAGCCACAGTCCCGACACCGCCCGGACTCGACACGGCCGCGCAGTACGCGCTGGCGACGATGGCCTTTGCGGCGATTCTCTGGGTGACCGACGCCCTGCCGCTCCCGGTGACGGCGCTGCTGATACCGGTGTTGCTGACGGTGTTCGGTATCTACGCCGACATGGAGGCCGCGCTCTCGGGGTTTGCCGACCCGCTCATCTACCTGTTCGTGGCCGGGTTCATGCTCGCGAAGGCGCTTCAGACCCACAACATCGACCGCCGAATCGCCCTGCACCTCATCAGCTGGATGGGGCGCTCACCGCGACTCCTCATTCTGGCGATCATGGTCGCGACGGCGTTTCTCTCGATGTGGGTGTCGAACACCGCGACGACGGCGATGATGACGCCGGTCGCACTGGGTGTTCTCGCCGAGGTCGTCGGCCGGGACGTACCCGACGGCGAGGCCTCGAACATGCGTATCGCGACCTTACTCGGAACGGCCTACGCGGCCAGCGTCGGCGGGGTCGGAACCCTCATCGGCACGCCGCCCAACGTCGTCGCCGTGGCGTTTCTCGACCGACTCATGGGCGTCGAGATATCCTTCGTCCAGTGGCTGGCCGTCGGGCTCCCCATCGTCGTGTTGACGCTGCCGCTGACGTGGTACGTCCTGACCTTCTGGCTGTACCCCCCGGAAGTCGAAGACGTGAGCGGGGCGAAAGCGCAGGCGCGAGCGTACCTCGAGGAGGAGGGGACGCTGTCCCCTCGCGGTCGGCGTGCGGCGGCCATCTTCGCGGCGACGGCGGGCCTGTGGATACTTGGGGGGCTCGGATTCCTGTTCGAGGGCCTTCTCCCCGGCCCGGTGTTCGTGACGCTGTTCGGCGGCGCGGGCGAGACGGTGTTCGGGCTGACAGGGCACCGCGGTATCCTGTATTTCGTGGTGGTCGGACTGCTAGCTATCCCGGCACTCGTTCTCTCGGGGGCCGACGACTGGGAGAACCTGGTCGACATCGACTGGGGGACTATCATCCTGTTCGGCGGGGGCCTCTCGCTGGCGGACGCGCTGGCCGAAACCGAGGCGACGACGTGGCTCGCCCGCACCGTCTTCGACGCGCTGGTCGGCGCGCCGCTGGCCTTCGTCGTGCTTGCCGTCGTCGTCTTCACCGTGCTGGTGACCGAGCTGTCCTCGAACACGGCGACGACCACCATACTCGCCCCGGTCCTCATCGGCCTCGGGAGCGTCCTCGCCGGCACGCTCGGCGTCGAACCGGTCCAGGCAGCCGTCACGCTGACGGTCACCGGAGCCATCGCGGCGAGTTTCGCGTTCGCGCTCCCCGTCGCGACGCCGCCGAACGCCATCGTTTTCGGCAGCGGCCACCTGAAGCAACGGGACATGATACGGGCCGGCGTCGTGTTGAACGTCCTGATGACGCTCGTCCTCACTGGGCTGGTCCTCGTCTCTTTCGCGGTCCTCTGGCCCCGCGTACTCTGGTAGGGTCTCCTCCAGTACAGCTTGTTTCCCGGTAGTAGTTATAACTATGCTGACCTTCTCGGCGGTGTATCCTTAACATTTAATAGGGTATGTGACAACCGACCGTACAGGCCGTGTATCATTGATACACGACCGCCACACAACCTATGACTGGAAAACAAGACCGACGCGCGTTTCTGAAGGCGGCAGGAAGCACAGGTGTCCTCGGACTGGCCGGCCTCGCTGGCTGTTCGGGTGATGGCGGCGACGGTAGCGGTGGCGACGGTGGCGGCGACGGCGGTGGAGACGGCGGCAGCGACGGCGGGTCCACCGGAGAGAGCGGCAGTGGAACGAACATCATCAAGCTCGGCGGCTCGATGAGCCTCACCGGTGACAACGCTGACCTCGGGAAGTTGTACAAGGACGCTTACGAGCTGACAATACAGCGAATCAACGAGTCCGGCGGCATCGAGGCCGGCGACGGCAACACCTACGAACTGGAGATGGTTCTCCGGGACGACGGGACCGACGCCTCCCAGTCGAAGTCGATCTACCAGGAACTCATCGACCGCGAGGGCATCGACTACCTGCTCGGACCGTACTCCAGCACGGTGACCCTGCCCGCGAGCGCCGTGGCCGCACAGAACCAGAAGCCGATGGTCGAGGGCGGCGGCGCGAGCCCGGAGATCTTCGCACAGGGCAACGAGTGGATCTTCGGCCTCCTGCCGACGGCGAACAAGTACGCAAAGAGCTACATCGACATGTGCCTCGCGCAGGACTCGACACCGGAATCCATCGCGATTCTCGCGGAAGACGGCACGTTCAGCCAGTCGACCGCGGAGGGCGCCCGCAACAAAATCAGCAACACGGACCTGGAGCTGGTCGTCGACCAGACGTTCCCGTCGGGCACGTCCGACCTCTCGACGAACCTGGGCCGGGTTCGTGACAGCGATGCTGACATCCTCCTGCTGTGTGCCCACCAGAAGCACAACATCATCCTGGCCAACCAGATGGAGAGCCAGAACGTCAACGTCGACGCGGCGATGGGAACCGTCGGCAGCCTCAACGACTCGTTCAAGGACGAGGCCGGCGCGAACGCCAACTACATGTACGGGCCGTCTTCGTGGGCCGTCAACGCGAACTTCGACGACCCGGTGTACGGCAAGACCGGCGACTTCGTCTCGGCTATCGAGGAGAACTACGACTACACGCCGGACTACCACAGCGCGGCCGGCGAGGCAGTCATCCTCACCTACATGAACGCCTTCCAGAACGTCGACGAACTCGGCCCGACTGCGGTCCGGGACCAGATACGGCAGGCCGAGTTCTCGACGGTGTACGGGACCGTCGCCTTCGACGACAGCGGCGTCATCGACAAGAACATGCTGGTCTACCAGTGGCAGCCCGACTCCGGCCTCCAGATCACGTACCCGGAGAACGTGGCGCAGTCGGAACCGATGTACCCGATGCCCGACTGGAGCGAGCGCTGAGAGCCATGGCTGCCACCCAATTCGTCGTCAACGGCCTGCTGGTCGGTGCGCTGTTCGCAGGCGTGGCGGTCGGATTCGCGCTCATCTGGGGCGTCGTCGACATCATCAACCTCGCCCACGGCGAGATGGTGATGCTCGGAGGATACACCTCCTACTGGATGCTGACGCTGGTCACGGGGAACGCGGAGGGGTCGCCGCTCCTGTTTCTGGCAACAGTGCCGGTCGCTATCGCGGTGCTGTTTGGCATCGGCTACGCGCTCCAGCGCACGCTGGTCTCGCGGGTCATCGGGACGGACATCTTCCTCACGCTGCTGGTGACCTTCGGCGCGAGCATCGCCATCCAGCAGCTCGCGATACAGGCGTGGTCGGCGAACCCGCGGTCGATCCAGGTCAGCTTCGCGAACCCGTCGATGTCGATCGCGGGTATCGTCGTTCCGAAGATGAAACTCGTCGCCTTCGCCGGTGCCATCGTCCTGACCGCGCTCATGTACGTCTTCCTCCAGAAGACACGGACCGGCCGAGCGATACGGGCTGTCTCGCAGAACCCCGAGGCAGCGGCGCTGGTCGGCATCGACGTCGAACACACACGTGCGATGACGTTCGGCGTGTCTTCGGCCATCGCTGGCGGCATCGGCGCGTTCATCGCCGTTATCCTGAACGTGCAACCACAGATGGGGCTCATCTACACGCTCAAGAGCTTCATCATCGTGGTCTTCGGCGGCGTCGGGAGCATCCCCGGCGCGCTCATCGGCGGCCTGTTGCTCGGGTCCGTCGAGGAACTGGTCGCCGGCTTCGCCTCCTCGCAGTGGACGCTGGCCGTGAGCTTCTCGCTGCTCATCGTCCTGCTCATCCTCAAACCGAAGGGCCTGTTCGGCAAGGGGGCTGAGCAATGAGCACGACCGACGAGGAGTCAAGCGGTGTCCTTCGGTCGATTCTGCCGCCGGAGCAGGTCGACCGGTTCCTCGGGACCTGTGACGACTACGGCTGGCCGCTCCTCGGCATCGGCGCGCTGGTCGCGGCCTCGTTCCCCGTCCTCGGACTGCAGGGCGGTTACTACATGACGGTGCTCACCGAGATGTTCCTGTTCGCCATCCTGGCGCTGTCCTGGGATATCGTCGGCGGACAGACCGGCTACCCCAGTTTCGGGAACATGGCCTTCTTCGGTATCGGCGCGTACGCGACGGCGATTCTGACCAAGGACTTCGCCCTCGCGTTCCCGGTCGCGTTCCTCCTGGCCGGCCTGCTCGCCGTGAGCTCCGCGGGTATCATCGGCGTCGTCGTGCTCAGGCTCCGCGGGCACTACTTCGCCATCGCGACGCTGGGTGTCCTGCTGGTCGCCCAGCAGGTCTCCCGCATCCTCGACATCACCGGCGGCGCCAGCGGGAAGATACTGCTCCAGACGCCGTCCGCCGAGACGTTCTACTATCTCTTCCTGGGCGTCCTCGTCGTCGAGATGGCACTCGTATACTACCTCTCGGGGACGCGCTTTGGCTTCGTCCTCAACGCCATCCGCGACGACGAGGAGAAGGCCACGGCGATGGGGTTCAACACCACCTACTACAAGACGGCCGCGTGGATGCTGGCCGGACTGTTCACCGGGTTCGCCGGTGCGGCGTACAGCCTCTTCAACACCTTCATCGACCCGCAGACGGCCTACAACGGCGCCTGGAACGTCGAACTCATCGCGATGGCGCTGCTGGGCGGGTCCGGGACCGTTGCCGGCCCGGTTATCGGCGCCTTCGGCCTCCACACCATCATCGAACTCGTGGAGACGTTCGCGGTCGGGTGGCAGCTCGTCCTGCTCGGTGGGGCCGTCATCGTCACTGTCATCGGCTTCCCCAAGGGCGTCGTCGGAACGCTCAGCGAATACGCCAGCCAGATGGACTACTACAAACACGGCGGTATGGCCGCCACGGACACTGACGACGGATCGGAGGTGAGTGCCGATGAGTAAAGCGACGAGCGGCCCGGCGGCCGAGGCGGACAGCGACCGTGCGGTGCTGCGGACGGACGGCGTCACGAAGCGCTTTGGCGGTCTGACTGCTGTCGACGACGTGGACATCGAGATACACCGTGGCGAAATCGTCGGCCTCATCGGGCCCAACGGTGCCGGCAAGTCCACGCTGTTCAACTGCATCACCGGGACGCTGACGCCCGACGAGGGCCGGGTCTACCTCCAGGGCGAGGACGTGACGGACTGGCCCGAACACAAGATCGCGCGGGCCGGCCTGGGCCGGATGTTCCAGGAGACCCGCATCTTCGGGGACATGACCGTCCGGAAGAACTTGCTGCTTGCGGCCCAGGAGGGCGGCGCTGGCGTGTCCAGTCTCATGCGTCGCCCCGACAGTTCCTTGCTGGCTCGAACAGACGAACTGCTGGACTACGTCGACCTCGGTGGGTTAGCAGAGACCCGCGCCGGGCGGATGAGTTTCGGCCAGCAGAAGCTGCTCGAGTTCGCGATGGAACTGATGTCGGAACCCGAGATTCTGTTGATGGACGAACCGGCCGGGGGAATCAACCCCTCGATGCTGGGGAACCTCATCGACTACATCCGCAACGCCAACGAGGAACAGGAGTCGACAATCTTCCTCATCGAACACAACATGGACTTCGTCATGGACATCGCCGACCGCATCTACGTCCTGGCCCACGGCGAGCGCATCGCCGACGGGACGCCCGAGGAGATACAGAACGACCAGCGCGTACTCGACGCGTACCTGGGGAGGGAGTGAGTATGGCGTCCACACCAGACGCGAGCGCCGACTCCACCGCCGACCCGATCCTCCAGATGGAGAACGTTACGGCCGGCTACGGCAACACCACCGTGTTACACGACGTGAGCATCGCCGTCGAGGACGGACAGGTCGCCTGTCTCATCGGCCCGAACGGCTCCGGGAAGTCCACGCTGATGAAAAGCATCTACGGCTTCGCGGACGTTCAGTCCGGAGCGGTGTCGTTCCGCGACCAGGAGATTACCGGTCGGTCCCCGCAGCAGAACCTCGCCAACGGGATGAGCTACGTGCTGCAGGACGCCAGCGTCTTCCCGGGGATGAGCGTCCACGAGAACATGCTGATGGGCGGCTACGTGTTCAACGACGACGACCGCGCCGCCGCCCGCGCCGAGGAACTGTACGAGGAGTTCCCGGTGCTCGCCGACCTCCGGAGCCAGTCGGCCGGCACCCTCTCGGGGGGCCAGCGTCGCCTGCTGGAACTGGCCCGCGCGCTGATGGTCGAACCGGACGTGATGATGCTCGACGAGCCGTCTATCGGGCTCGAACCCAGGTTCATCGACGACGTGTTCGAGCGCATCGAGCAACTCAACGACCTCGGAACGACCATCCTGCTCGTCGAACAGAACGCCGAAAAGGGGCTCTCCGTCGCCGACCGCGGCTTCGTGCTCGCGAGCGGCGAAATCAAGTTCACCGGCACCGGGACCGAACTGCTTAACGACGAGGAAGTCGGACGCTTGTATCTAGGAGGATAACCCATGTACACGATACTTCTACCAGTCGACGCCGACGAGGACCGCGCCCGTGGACAGGCTGCCTTCGTCGCGGAACTACCGTCCGCCGACACCGACATCAAGGCCATCGTCACCCACGCACTGACCAAGGAAGAGGCGGAAGCGCCAGAGGAGCTACGAAACGTCGAGCGCATCTCGACAGTCAAGCTCGTACGTGACTACCTCCGAGACCACGAGGTCGAGGTGGAACTGGCCGAGGGCCAGCAACCGCCCGCGGACGGCATCATCGAACTGGCCGACGAGTTCGACGTCGACCAGATCGTCATGGGGTCCAGAAAGCGGTCCCCGACCGGTAAAGCGGTGTTCGGGAGCGTCTCCCAGCAGGTCCTGCTCGAGGCCGACGACCCGGTCACCGTCGTCGGGTCCCGAGCGGAGTGAGAACGTCTCTCCCGGTAGTCCCGATTCGCAATCCTTATTGCGGTTATGCGTCCAAGCACTGATGTACGCGAGCGCGGCGCCGGTGTAGCTCAGACTGGCAGAGCGAATCCTTCGTAAGGATTAGGCCGAGGGTTCAAATCCCTCCACCGGCTCTCCTCATTTTGTTTACAATCCCACTACTTAACCCCGTATAGCGGTTTCGAAGATTCATATCAGAATAATATTATCGGTCGGGTGGGGTGGTCGGCGTGAGCCACGCCGACGACGTCCCAGCTCACCCACTTCTTGAAGGGCTTCTTGGACGCCCGCAGGACCGCGCAGGCGGCTGTCAAAGACCCGGGGGGCCGCACACCCCTTGGGATGCGCCCTGGCGCGACACCGCCCGCGAAGCCGATAAGACCCGGCTCTACCGCTACACCCTGGATTCGCCGGAAGGAACGCCGCTATCGAAGGTCGTTGCCGACGTCTTCGGTGACGGCCCCGGCGACTACTCCAACACTGACTATCAGTTGGCCCGTCGGTTTTTCGAACGGCACGACTGTTTCCTAATCGCCCGACGTGGCGGGAATCTGTGGGTCGAACCCACCCCAGATGCCTTTCACTTGACCGCTGTAAGCAAACGGCAAGAAACGCAGACGGCGTCGGGATCGGGCTGTCAGACGGGACGCGACGGTGACGGCGGGAGTGGTCCGGGGTCAGCGAAGGACCGCGCCCAGGGTCTGCTGTCGTCGGTGTCGACTATTGGGAGCGACAGCCTCCACGCCGATATGCTGGGTGAACTGGCGACGGAACTGGAGTCAATCGACGGGCGGTACAACATCTTGGAGCGGATTCGGGGGACCGGCCCTGAGTACCTGCTGTGTCCGTACAAGAATCGGTTCAACAGTCAGGACAGGGTGGCCGACTTACGGACGTCCTGGCGTCGTGCATGGCGTCGTGCGGCCGATCAGTACGACGACGCTGTTTGCCTGACCCTGACGACGGACCCGGGGATGCACGACTCTGTGATGGATGCGACGGCGTCTCTGCTGGAGAACAAGAACCGACTGGGTGAGTGGTTGGCCTACGATCCGAAGAGCGACGACCGGCCTGATCGCCCGGGGTTCCGTCCGACGAACGTCTACGCGCTGGAGTTCACTGATTCCGGATTGCCGCACCTGCACGTAGTTTACTTCGGCGTTCGATGGCTGACAACACAGGCGGCCTTGTCCCGCTACTGGGGCGACCGACAGGGAAGAGTCGTTCACGTTCGCCGGCTGGCAAAGCGTGGTGATCGGTTCGTGATGCCGATGACGGCTGACGGCGACGACCGCGACCCGCGGACGGCCAGGGGCTATCTGGGGAAAGCACTGGGGACGCTGGATACCCTGGCCGGGATGCGGCCCGGAGAGGTATCAGACGCAGTCGACCGACGACGGGGGGACGCGGTTGGTGGGGGCGTTGACCTCTGGAAAATGTCACTCTACTGGGCGACAGGAAAGCAGTTCTGGGGTGGGTCGCCGTCATTGACGACGGACGAAGCGGATGATGGGGATGAAAAACCAGGGGTTGACCTGACGCATATCCCCTGCTATCGGTTCGTCGGGTCGGCCCGCTTCGAAAACATCCCGGGACATGTCCGTCGAAATGCTCAGGTTGTTAGAACTAATTCACTTATGAGATTACCACCACCTCCTTGACCTATTTCGGTCCTTTCCTTCCAAACCACAGATCGGTCTGTGTTGTCAGGAATCCCATTTTTGCGGATCGTAATCCCCGTTCCGCCAGTCTCTGCGGGTTTTTGGTTTCATCGGTATCGGTCTATGGTCTATGGACGGGACATCTGTGGACTCAAGATGCGTGTTGATTTCGCGCGCCAAGAGCTCTGATACAAAATGGTCAATATCTTCTGCTCTTTCTGCTGATACTGTTTCCATGTCATGTACCACCTTGTTCCGCTTTTTCCGATGTCGATCTAATTCTGAATACAAGTCATCATCGATGACTCCCGTGATCTCGGCTAATTCGATTCGATGGCTGATGAACCAATTATGTCCTTGAATCGTTTCACGCCTATCTCGATTCACTTCGTACTCATCCCTAAGGGTTCGATTGAGAAGTTCCTCAATGTGTTGTTCGATAATGTTCCAATTCAACAGAAATGACGCCGTATATTCGTCGTCGATAAAGTGAGTATGTGCCTGTAGATGGAGTGTCACCCGTTCACGCAGGTCTTCGACTTCGAACACGACTTCCGTAGCACGTAATAGATACTCGATTAGTTCGACACTGATCAGACTTCGCTCATGGTCAGCAGGACCTGACTCCCCATGCCACAATTGGTTCCTTCCTGATGGCGTAGACAATTCTGCATGGCTATTGGCAAAACCGTCTGGTCCGGCTTGGCCTGATATGAACTCTCTTGGTTGTAGTGATCTCCACTGAAAATAATCTCCGTAAATCCCGATCCCGAAAAAGGTATTCAACAACTTTAGGATACGGTCGCCATCGTCATCTAAAACCGCTAGCAGGCCATCTCTGAATGCCAAGAAACCTTTACCAAGAATTTCATCTTGATATACAACCTCGTTTTCTCGGAAGTAGGACCCCCAGACCTTTTCTTCAAATTCTCTTTCTGGAGGGCTATCCACCCATACTGCAGGGTATATGAATCCTCCACCCGCCGGCTGAGATTCCATCTCTTCATCTTGGTTATCAGGTCCGGAGCTACTATCGTCACCAGATTCGGGCTCTACCTGAGACTCTTCATCTGATTCTGATTGATCATCATCGGAGGTGAGTCCACCGGGTAGGTCAAAATCGACTACGTTACCGACTAGAACATGATATGAACTATTACCCCAGATTCGCTCCCCTTCCAAGAAACGGATATGTGATGACGAAAAGTCGTTGAAAATCGATTCCTCAAGCCGACCGACCAACTTCGATATGACGATAGCCAATGCGTCCTCCCTAATTGGTTGCCGTCCTGGGGGTGTTTTGAGAGCCTGAGGAGGTAGTGCCTGTCGCCATCTATCTTCCTGACCCACGGTAGCAACTTCTTCGATGAATCGATCTCCTTCATACGGCCCGTTGATCGTGATTTCCTTATCAGACCGATTTCTGTCGTGAGTGACGATTACCGCCTGCCCTTCGATTGGCTCTTGAATCCAGAATACCTCTACCTGTGCTGGCGAATTGAATTCTTGGAGTCCGTGGAGTGGTGAACCCTCATTTTCCCGTATCTGGTCGATGTATGATTCCCACCAATCCTCGACATCCTCTGCTGTAGTCTCTGACATTGTATCACATGATATTGCAGCATCCTGAACCTTTTTCGGGTTATCAAATACCGCCACCAGGCGTAATCAGGCGCACCTATGGACTTCCTCTGCGATCATCCAATTTCTGTTTCAGTTTCCTGTTGAATTGCTTTCCCCGCCGACCGTGGTGCACCCTACGATGACAGTTGGGACAGAGAGCAATAACAAAGTCTGGATGGTCAGGACCGCCATCTCCTAATCGGTGGACATGGTGGGCTTCCAGATACGGATCACCATTGCGATTGGTAAACGGGGCCTCTTCCTCACAGCCCTGACAGATCCCGTCAGCCCAGCTGAGGGCATACTCTCTCACTGCTTCAGATGTTTCGTACTCAGTTGTCGTGGACGTTCGATGACTGGGAATGTCTGATGCACTCTCTTTCGCTTCCTCCCAGAGCTCCTCTTCGGTGACTGTCTCAGGTTCTTCATCAGCAGAAGCCCCGATCACATGTTCCAGTCTAAATCTGATTGCGGATCGTTCGTCGCCGTTTTTGTCTGGGAGAGTTTCTCTGTGCCAATCAACACAAGAATACTGACCAAGGTAGACTACGTGGGCGTCTTCAATGAGCGACTTTTCGAACAGATGGAGCTCATCGCCGTTTTCATCGTGGTCCCGGACATCAGAGTTCCACCGTCCGGTATTCGTTGTCCGGTCGAACGTCATTTCACCTTCCTGGCCGGCTCCGGTGTAGACGAATTTTCCATCCGGTTTGAATTCGTCCTTGTATCCATACTTCTCCCCCTCCTCCCCCGTGAATATGAATACGAAGGGGTTGTCTGCGGGCGATGAAATTCCCCCCCGACGTCCACCACCGTATCGGTCGTGGAGTTCGCCACGACGGATAACGTCACCAATGCTGTATGGAAGTCCTGACGTCATGGCGTCGAAGACTCTCTGATGCTAGTTAGGTCTTGGGCGGGGAACGGGGATTCTCCAAACTCAACGCCGGTCCAACTCCTGATCTATCTCATCCAAAATCTCTCTGATACGGTCGTCAAGCTGCTCGACTGAATAGGGATACGGCTCATAGCCAGCGGTATCAAGTTCCTCCGCCAATCCTTGAATCTGTTCGGAGATGCGATTTCTGGCCTGTCTCTGGCGTTGGCGCTCCTTCGCATTTCCATCGATCATCACAGGCTGACCACACTCCTGGCATCGCCAATCCCACATCGTATCCGATTGGTTCACCGGGATCACCTCTACCTGATTTTCACAAAACGAACAGACAGTCTCTGGCATGTGTTCAAATCTGTCGGCCTACCATTTGTAGAGTTGGCCCTCTTCAGGCGGGAATTCAGTTAGGTCAATGTCGCTCGGGTACGGGTCAGAAACAATCTCACGGTGATCACGAATGATCCTCATCTCCTCATCCTCTAACGTTTCTGAACCGAAAGTTCCGATGTATGCTCCTTCAGGGTACTGTTCGATATTATGGCCCGACAGAACCCGTCTTATGCGGACTTCTGCGTCAGCCGGAAGTCTGTCGATGTGTCGTGGTAATCCGTAGGCGACCAGATCGTCATCATCGTCACTCCCGGCCCTGATGTGGATACGAAGTCGATTATCCTTCGTGTCTATTCCAATGATCTTCATGGACGATTCTACATACACGCCGAACAATATTCGTTTGGCTAGTAGTCACTGTATTTCCTCAAAATAAGCCTCAACATCCGATGACGTTATCCGCCCCTGGTTGAAGAGCATCTGCATCTCTAATGTGGTCACTTGTTCCCTTGCTTCGAAGCGCTTCTCAACCAGATCCAATCGCCCCTGGAGAATGTCGGAATTGAACAAATCCACTCTCTGCTGATCCACGGTTACATCGACAGAGTCGATCTGGGGCATCCTCTGCAGTGAAGCCTGAAATAGGTCCTCCAGATCTATTCCCATGTCATCCGCACACTGGGAAGCAAAGGCGACCATGCTCATCAGACCCTCCGCGAAAATTTGGCTGTCCCGTAGTTCTTCTTCTCGGTCAGCTGTGGTGAACTCCAATTCGTGGTCGAAGTCCGTTAGTTGCTCCCGGTCACGGGCTTCCAGATGATTGAATACGATATCGAAATCCCCGATACCAGCTTTGATCCGCTCCCGAATCCGACCACGTTTGACCCGTTGGTTGGCCTTCGAAATTTCGCTGGGTTTGTCTCTAAGGTATTCCCGCTGATCAGGCGTGAGTATGGAACTGACCTTTGGATCACTTTCCATAACGCAATAGCGTTACGCCGATGCAATAATTGTTATGGTGGTCGTGGTGACGCATATGGGTTCAAAGAGTGAAACCACGCTACCCTGCTCAGAATCTGTCCGTGACAGCATCAGGTCGTTCAAGACTGGAGGAGAGTCCTATGACGACGTCCTCCGTCGAATGATCTCCGCATTGGAGGAAGAGTGAAAATGTCGGGAGAGACGTCAGCCACCCTTCGAAAAGGCGACTTCAATGCACCTGATGACGAAAAAGTCGAAATCACGATAGAGGAACCGCTTGGGGCTCGATTGCTCTTGCCCCGCGCGGATATCGAACTTACCCGTCCAGGGGTTTCCTTTGTGACAATTCACGCCGACCTGACTGCTCCGGAAGCAGGTGGCGCATGGGAAGAACAGTGACCACGAAAACTCCCGGGCACTCTGAGACGGCAATACAGCCCTATGTTTGCTGGATACCACAATCTGCAAATTCCAGTTTAAAGCTACGCCGCCTTGCGATTCTGAGGGCTGCCAGTCCGCTGTATAGCGACGTCACTCCGGGTACAAACAATCTGACCCGTGAATCATTCGACGCCGGCCAACTGACCCCCGCCAAGAGATCGGATGGCCGACGTCGGGACCGCCCCGCCAGACGGCAAGAGGCAATCCATGCAGAACAAGGATTCTAAGCGAAATAAAACCAGCGTGGAGGCAGTACGGAACAAGAATAGTGGTGACGACGGAGTCACTGACGTCGATCAGTTCGTCAGTGAACACTCAGACTTTCTGGGAAGGGTTCTGGGCCGCGGGGACAAGGAAGCCCGGGGTCATGCCCTGGCGCTGATAGCGAACGGTGGGACGGTCAGCGACATCGACCGTATCCAGCAGGTGCTGGAGGACCTGAAGGAACAGAAAGAGGAATGACGGCGTCGTCAGTCGGTCGACAGCGCGTCAACGAACTGCTGGGCTTCCGCTTCCAGTTCTGGATGCTGTTCGAACAGGTCCATGAGCGACTGGGCCTGATCGATTTCATCCAGCATATCGGGGTTTTCTTTCGCCAGCCGAAGGACCGCCCGGCGGACCTCCTGCTGTTCCTGACGCTTCTGTTGCAGGGATTCAGAGTCATATTCCAGCGCCTGCCCGCAGAAGACGCATTCGTCCCTGTCGTGCGGCGTGTCCTTCCCGCACCGGGGGCATTCGACGGGGGCGTGGCTCTCCGGTTCGTTGGTTTCGACTTCTTTCCCCTGGAGTCGGGCATACTGGGCGTCGGTCGCCTCCCCGAACTTGGCGATATAGCGGGCTACCGCCTCACTCCCACGGCGTCGACCCTGCCGGTCTTCGATCAGCGAAGCCTTCGCGTCCCGCTGTTTCGCCAACCAATAGGCGTTCGATTTCCTGAAGTTCGTCGGCGTCACCTTCTTCGTGACGTCCGCCCGGTCAGCCGCTTCTTTGAACGTCTGAAGGAACCGCTGGTAGGAGTAGCGTTCCGGCTTGCTGAGTTTCGACCACAGTGGCGCGTCAGGGTTATCGGGCGCGGGATGGCCCTGATTCCGGTCGTTCAGCCACCGTTGGAGCGGGGGGATGCTGAAGTCCGCGGTCAGCAGTACCGACCGCTGTCCGGTCTTGCCGTCGACGCGAATATGGATGCCGTGATCGGCGTCGGAGACGTCCCCGACGGTCAGGTCGTAGAGTTCGCCACCTCTGAAGCCGCCTTCGTACTGCACGCCGATCAGCGCGGCGTCCCGGGGGTTCGCCGTCTCTTCGATCATGGGTTTGACGTCGTCTTCCAGGTCCAGCATCTCCGCGGGGTCGGGCGACGGGTCGTAACTCCGCGACGTCTTCGAAGACACCCAGGAAACACTAGCAGGTGGGTCGCCGTCGTCGTCGGGATTGACGCGCTTCCCGAAAACTCTGAGCGCGACCCGGTAGTCCCGGTTCGTCTCTTCGTTGTCGTAGGTGGTGTGAATCCAGCGGACGATATCTTCCGCGGCGTCCTTATTCTCCAGCGCGTCGGCCAGCCCGCCGACCTCTTCGGCCATGCGGGTGCAGTGACGCAACAGTTTGAGGTGTCGGTACGCGCCGTACTCTTCTTTGAGCAGGTCCAACTGCTTGCTGAAGTCGATCAGGACGTCAGCGTCGGCGTCGGACAAGTCCCGGTCGCCGGCTTCGATGCGGGACCGCAACGTCTCTACCTCTTGGCGGGGGTCAGTCGTCATGCCTCTAATAATATTTATAGTGGGATTGTAAAGGTTAGGTTGAATGCCCTCCACCGGCTTTCTGCGAGAACAGTTGTGACGGGCGAAAGCAATTCCGTTCGAATCAGGGAGAGGCTTTGCTTCAACCGTGGCTCGGATCGTCATCCCAAGAGAGGGCCCGTGGTGGCCGACGGAGCCGTGGGTCCCAGCCGCCAAAACAGACGAGAGAGTCTCGCTTCGCTGACAGCGGAGCAGGTATAAAAACGACCCTCACCAGTGACGCGATACTGAAACGGGAGGTCGAGTCGAATCACTCCCTGAGCAATGGCCACACAGTATTTATTCGGACGGCTGTCGGACACGAACCGTGGTGCCGTCACGGGCGCACCGAGACACTCGCTGACACCAGCAGTCGGGAGGCGGTGAGTGTCGATGGGATTCAGAAACGCCTGGCACCGCGATACCGACGAAGAGGTCTGTTGTATCGCCTGCGGTGAGACGGTCGCTCGGTCGGACGCCCGGGAGTACGACAAGTACGGCGACCGCTGGGACCGCGAAGACAAGTCCTTCGAGTACCTGTGCAAGACCTGCTACCGGGAGTACTGTCACTTCGACCGGACCGGGCTGGAAGACCAACTCGAAGCTGCGGGTGCCGGGACCGTGAGCCGAGACGCGTTTCTCAGGCGCTATCGCGACCAGACGGAACAGACTCGCGCCGACGGTCGGTGAGCCGCCGGATGGCTGTCCGGTCCGGCAATGCGACGCCACATCGCGGGCGGTTCAGGGCGTGATGACCGCCCGACCGTCTATCTCCCGGTCTTCGAGCATCTGTGCGACGGTGTTCACGTCGTCAAGCCCGTACCGAGTCGTATGCAGGTCGACCGCCCCGCGCTCGACGAGGGCGACCAGCTCCTGGAGTTCGGTGTACTGACCGACGATGTTGCCCTGATAGGCGAACTCGCCGTTGACGAGCGCCTGCGCGGGTTCGTGGATGTGGCCACCGTAGCCGATGATGTGGTGGTCGCCGCCAGCGGCACAGATGTCCGGCGCGAGCGCCGTCGTCTCGTCGGCCCCGACGAAATCGAGCACCTGCGCGGCGCCGACGCCGTCGCTGATGGCGTCGACCTCGCTGGCGACGTCTTCGCTCTCCGGGTCGATGGTGTAGTGTGCGCCGAGGTCGGCGGCGAGGTCGCGGGCGGACTGCTTGATGTCGACGGCGACGAGGTCGGCGGCACACATCGCGTCGAGACACTGGAGGCCGATGTGTCCGAGCCCGCCGATGCCGATGACGACCGCGGTGTCGCCCGGGTTGAGTCCGTCGACGGCCTTCTTCGCCGCGTGGTAGGCCGTGATGCCGGCGTCGGCGTGGGGCGCGATATCGGCCGGGTCGACGCCGTCGGGCAGTGGGATGACCGACCGGTCGCTGGTCAGTAACTGGTCGGCGAAGCCGCCGTCGGTCGTCAGGCCGTTGAACGCGTCGTTCTCGCAGTACATCGTCTCGCCCTGGCGGCACGGTCGGCAGGTGCCACAGGTCTGGACCGGGTGACAGATGACCTGGTCGCCCTCCGAAACGACGGTTACGTCCTCGCCCGTCTCGAGGACTGTTCCGGCGTTCTCGTGGCCTAATGTCAATGGGAGGTCCTGCGGGACGTACTGCTCCCACATCCCCTCGATGATGTGGTTGTCAGTCTGGCACCACCCGGCCCCTTCGACTTCGACGATGACGTCGTCCCCAGATGCGACCTGTGGGGCGTCCACCTCGTCTATCGAGAGCCCGTTCGACATGTCGTGTGTGTACTCGTGGAGTCTGGCTGCGCGCATCGTTCTGTGTCCGGGTGAAAAGACAATAAACGTACAGTATAAAATATCGAATACGTAGTCGACGGCTCGCCACAGGGGTCGGTTACCGTTCATCCGGTGCGAGGGCGCGTATCGCGTGGGAGACTCAGTCCCGCAGGGCCAGCAGCGCGGCCCCCAGAAGCGCCACGACCGCGACGGGAATGCCCATGCCGGGGCCGAAGGCCGACGACGGCGCGGGGCTGGTCGCGCGGATGGGGTCCTCGACCGGTTCGTCGGCCGCGTACTCCCACGAAGCAGTGTCATTCTGGACGATGTCGGCGTTCGAGGACGTGATGTCTGCAGGCATCGTCAGCCGGTACTCGACCGCGACGCCATCGCCGAAGGCCACGTCGGTGTTCTCGTTCGCCGTGACGAACGTCCGGTCCTCGTAGGTGACGTTGCCGCCGCTGACGTTGGTCGACACGTCGCTGTCCGGGCCGGGCGTCCAGTCCGTGAACGTCATCGAGAGCGTGACGTTCTCCCCCTCCAGTTCCTGTTCGTACGTGTAGTTGTCCATCCGACTGACGTTCACGTCGGCCAGCAGGTACCCCTCGACCGAGTCATATCCCTCCCCCTGGGCCTGGCTCTGGAGGCCGTCGTACACTGACGGGGACATCTCGAGGGTCAGGTCGTACTCCGAGACTGTGCCGTCGGCGGCCACCGTCGAGTCGACCGTCGCCGTTACACAGCCAGACAGGACGACGAGGGCAGCGAGACCGAGTGCGGGGAGGATCCGATGCATACCTCACCGAATCGTTTCGGGTGGGATAAGCCTTGTTGCCGGCGAGGGTGCGGCTCAATGTGTCAGGACCAGTAGCTGGTCGTCGGTCCGGACCAGACAGAATGGCGAATCGGGGTTCCCGAGGGTGTTCGTCCGTTTCTCGCTTACGAAGAGCGTCTCGAACGCATTTCCGCAGGCCGGACAGGCGAACCCCTTCCGGTTCGACAGCGTCATCGTCCCGCGGTCGTCTTGCAGCAGCTTGAGCCCGTGACGGTACTCGTGTACGTCGAAGCGCCCGCTGACGTCTAGCTGGTCCATGCGTGTGAAACGAGTGTCGGCCGTCTAAAACTCCTCTGTAGCCTACACCAGGTTCGCACCCATGTAGAGCACGACGACGAGGAAGATCCAGACGACGTCGACGAAGTGCCAGTACATCGACGCCGTCGAGACGGAGGTGTGGCGCTCGGCCGAGTACTGACCGTAGTACGCGCGGATGAAGACGATACCCAGGAGCACGGCGCCCATCGTGACGTGGAGGCCGTGGAGCCCAGTCAGCCCGTAGAACGCGGACCCGTAGATGCCGCCACCGATACTGAAGCCCTTGTGGACGATGAACTCGTAGTACTCGTACACCTGCCCGCCGATGAAGACGATTCCCAGAAGCAGCGTCGCGCCCAGCAGTTTCAGGAACCGGCTCCGGTTCCCGTTCCGGAGCGCGAGGTGACTGAAGTGAAGCGTCACCGAGCTAGCGATCAGAATCAGCGTGTTGACAATGACCAGCGAGCCGAACACCTCGGGCACTGCCGCCTGTGTCCAGACCTCGCCGCCGCGCACGATGAAGTAGTAGACGAAGCCAGCGCCGAAGGTGGCGATCTCGCTCCCAAGGAACAGGAGCATCGCGAACTTCAGCGTCTTGTCCGAGTGGTAGTCGGTCCCGCGCTCCCAGAAATCGGAGACGAAGGCGTGATACAGCCAGCCGTAGATGCCGACGAGGAAGAGCCCGACGCTTCCGGCCATCGCGCCCGCCCCGACTGTCTGGCTGACAAGTGCGTTCTCGCCCATCGAGAGCACGAGCAGGGCCGCACTGACGTAGATGCCCGAACCACCGATCGCCGTCACGAAGGGCCACCAGCTGGCCTCGCCGAACCCGTGGGGCCAGTCCTCCGTCGCCGGGAGGTGGTGCTCCCCGTGCCCGTCGTCCGCGTGTTCATCGGAGACACTCATACTAGGCCTCTTGCGAACGGAATACTAAAAGCCCATCCAATTCACTGCGGCTCGGTCCGCCTCGGTGCCCGGATAGCTCGCCGGCGTCCCGGAAGCTACAGGGGGGCGAAGGCCCAACTGCCGACGATGACTCCTGGGAGGCGTCGCACGGTCGCGCTGGTGGTGTGCGGGCTGGGATGGCTGGCCGCGACGGGGACGGCGAGCGCACACGGTGGCAGTCTCGCCGCCGGCGGCCGCGACTCGCTGACGATACCGACGTGGCTGTTCCTGAGTACCGGTGGTGCGGCAGTCGGCGCGTCGTTCCTGCTGGCGTCGTTTGTCACCGACCGGGCGTTCATCGAGCGTATCCACGACTGGGGGCGGCCGCTGTCGGGCGACTACGAGCGCGTTCTGGGGCTTGCCGGCCAGCTCGTCGGCCTCGCCGGCCTCGCCGCGGTGTTCGTCGTCGGCTTCCTCGGCCCGACGAACGCCCGGACGAACCTCGCGATACTGCTCGTCTGGGTCGGCTGGTGGGCCGGGCTGGCGATGACGACGTACCTCGTGGGCAACGCCTGGGCGACGCTCAATCCGTTCAAGACGCTCGCCAGGCTCCTCCCGACGCTCGACCGCGCCTACCCCGCCCGCGTCGGGTCCTGGCCCGCCGTCGGCGGCCTGCTCGTGCTGGTGTGGCTGGAGGTCGTCAGCCCGCTCGCCGACCAGCCGCGACTGCTCGCGTCGGTCGTCGCCGGCTACTCGGTGGTGACGCTCGCGGGCGCGTTCGTGTTCGGACCCGACGACTGGTTCGCTCACGCCGACCCGGTCGAGCGGGTGTTCCGCTACTACGGTCGGTTTGCACCTATCGGCCGCGGCGAGGACGGGCTCCGCCTTCGGCTCCCCGGCATGGACCTCTCGACGCCGCGGCTGGTCGACGGTCCGGACGAGGTGGCGTTCGTGGTCGCACTGCTGTGGGTCACGACCTACGACGGGCTGGTCACGACGCCCGCCTGGCGGGACCTGACGACGCCAGTGGTCGAGGCCGGCGTCCCGCCGCACCTCCTCTATCCGGTCGCGCTCGGGGTCGGCTTTGCCTGCTTCCTCGGCGTGTACCGGCTCGCGGTCCGGGTCTCCCGCGACGTGTCGGACACGTACCTGGCTCCGGCGGTCCTCGCACGGCGGTTCGCACCGCCGCTCGTCGCCATCGCCGTCGGCTACCACTTCGCCCACTACCTCGGGTACTTCCTCGTGCTCGCGCCCTCGCTGGCCATCGCGCTCACGTCGCCGTTTGCCAGTCCGGCGACGGTGCCGACAGTCGAACTGCCGGCGTGGTTCGGGGCGGTCGCGCTCACGTCGGTCATCGTCGGCCACCTGGTCGCGATATGGATCGCCCACACCGCCGCCTACGACCTGTTTCCCGCGCGGTTGCAGGCGATTCGGTCACAGTACCCCTTCATCGCGGTCATGGTGTTTTACACGATGACGAGCCTCTGGGTGGTCTCCCAGCCGGAGGTGGCACTCCCGCATCTATGACTGAGACAGCATCACCCACGGACGAACAGACCGCATCGACCGCCGCCGCGGACGAGACGTACGACGTCCCGGCCGACGCCACGGCCTACACCTGTTCGTACTGCGGCCGGCCGTTCGCCCGCGAGCCCTGGCTCGCGCTGCACTGCGGGCTGGCCCATCCCAACGAACTCGACGACGGGGAGGTCGAGGCCTTCCGGGCGGCCCACGAAGAGGAGGCGGAGTCGCTTTCGACGTTCCGACTCCAGGCGCTGGGTGCGCTCGTGCTCATCTACTTCGGCCTCCTGATGGTCTACGCCCTCGTGTAGAATCCGGCCCCGCGCTCTCGCCACTGGGCGGGAAGCGAAGCGTTGATGGGTCGGAGGCGACCAAACAGTGGGTATGGACCTTCGCGTCATCGACAAATCCGACACGGAACTCTCTATCGAAATCGCCGGTGAGGACCACACGTTCATGAACGTCATCAAGGGGGCGCTACTGGAGACAGACGGCGTCACGGCGGCGACCTACGACGTGAACCCCGAGCAGTCCGGCGGCCAGACGGACCCGGTGTTGACCATCAAGACCGAGGAGGGCGTCGACGCGCTGGAGGCCCTCGAAGACGGGACTGACGCCGTAATCGAGAAGGCGGACAGCTTCACTGACGCGTTCGAAGCCGCCGCGTAACTTCTAGCAGAGCACGTACGTGACGAACACGCGTTCGTCCGGGCCGACGTGGATGTCGATACCGATCAGTCCGGCCTCTGCCCGGTGAATCATGTTGCCCCGCTCGATGTAGCTGTCGACGAGTGCCGTCGCCAGCGCCGTCTCGTTCTGGTACTGGCCGAGTGACTGGGGCGTTCGGTCGTAGGCCACCTCGTAGCTGACCACCGCTGGGCGGTCACAGGCGATGGGGAACCGGGAGACACCCTCCCGCGTCGGCGGCTCCGCGTTGGCGTATCGGGCATCGACACGGCCCTTGTTGTAGTAGGCCGCAGCATCGTCTAGGGTCGCGTTCCGCGAGACCGTCCCGCCGCCGACGCCCGACCGCCGGACGTTGTACACGTCGAGGTAGGTGTCCTCGACCCCGGCGAGCGAGAGCGAGTCGACCGTGTCGCCGCTGCCGGCCGGGGACGCAATCTGTGGCGGGCCAGTCGGGGTATCGGCGGCAAAGCCCGGCAGCGTGATGCCGCCCACGGCAGCGAGCACGATGAGCCCGAGCAGCAGTGCCACGGCGGCGTAGCCGATCACGTACTTCGTCTCGACCACGTCCAGCCAGCCGGTCTTAATCTCATCGAGCGGGTCGTCCTCCGGCGGTCCCGTCCGTCGCTCGAAGTTACTCCCGCCACAGCGCTTGCACGGCGGGGAGTTCTTCTGGTGCTGGCGACCGCAGTCCAGGCAGACCCATCTGGGTCCGCCCTCGACGACCTCCTCGTTGACCTGCGTCACGGCTTCCTCGAACGTGCCGTGGCCGCAGTTGTCACACGGTGGGTCGTCCTCCTCGTGGGGTTTGCCACACCATTCACACCGCCATTTCATTGTCGGTTCTCCGTGTTGGGCAAATAAAACCCCCCCGGTGCCGAGCCGCAGTGGTGCGGTTCTGCGGAGAGGTGCCGGCCGGGAACGTGGTGCCGTCCCCACTGCCGGGCGGCTGTAGCCAGAGTCATCGGGACCCGACCACGACTGTTCCGCTGTCACTCGGCCGGGTGTTGCCGGACGTGCCACCAAACGGCAGTAGAGTGGCGCGACACCTGTCTGTCGCAGTGTCGTCCCCGCTGGGACCTCCCGGTGTGGGCTGGGCCCAGTGTGACTGTGGGCGGCACTGACCGGTATCGGACACCGAGACGGCGGCGGCACCGAAACCACCGACGTCCCGGGATGCCTGTATCATACTGGGAGGGTGACATGAGTGCGTATTTAATATTACCGCGTTAAGTCGGGGACTCTTGCGTGTACAGCGTCGACAGATACCGCTCTGACCAGGCGGACGTGATTGCGGCGGTATGCCGAAGAGAGACGGAGAGGCCGGCGGTTTTACACCCGACTCCGAGGCCCCGGTCCTACAGCCGGACCGGAATCCCCTTGCTGTCGAGGTACTCCTTGGTCTCGGCGATGGAGTACTCGCCGAAGTGGAAGATGGAGGCGGCGAGGCCGGCGTCGGCACCGGCGTCGACGAACACCTCCTCCATGTCTTCCGGGCCGCCACAGCCCGAGGAGGCGATGACCGGCGTCGAGACGGTGTCACAGACGGCCTTCATCAGCGGGATGTCGTAGCCGTCTTTCGTCCCGTCGGCGTCGATGGAGTTGACGAACAGTTCGCCGGCGCCGCGCTCCTCCGCCTCGGTGGCCCACTCGATGACGTCCAGTCCGGTTCCCTCGCGGCCGCCCTTGACCGTGCATTCGAACCAGCAGGACTCGCCGTCGACCTCGGTGTAGTACTCGCCCTCCTCGTCGAAGCGACGGCGGGCGTCGACGGAGATGACGATACACTGGCTCCCGAAGGCCGCCGCGCCCTCGTCGATGAGTTCCGGTTCGGCGATAGCGCCGGAGTTGATCGACACCTTGTCCGCGCCGGCCCGCAGCGTCTCCTTGATGTCGTCGCGAGTTCGGATGCCCCCGCCGACGGTCAGCGGGATGAACACCTCGTCGGCGACCGCCGAGACCGTATCGAGCATCGTCTCCCGGCCCTCGGCGGAGGCGGTGATGTCAAGGAAGACGAACTCGTCGGCCCCGGACTCGTTGTAGGCCTTTGCCATCTCCACCGGGTCGCCGGTGTACTCCAGGTCCTCGAAGTTGACTCCCGTGTACACCGCCGCGTCCCCGTTCTCGTCTACGTCCACGTCGATACAGGGGATGATTCGCTTCGTGAGCGTCATTTCTTGGTCGTGGCTTCGCAACAGCGCCGTTTGACCGTTTCGACTGGTGCAAGCGTGGGGCGGTCGCTCGGTAGCAATCCGACAGCTACACGTACGACGCCCCAGAAGCACCGCCCATGGCAGACGACCACCACGAGGAGGACCGACCGGACTACGACCCCGAACACGTCGAACTCCCCGCCCGAGAACCGCCGCTCCGGTCGACGGCCCCACAGAGCCCGTTCACGATGTCCCAGGTCGGGACGGGGCTCGGCGTACTACTGGTCGGACTGGTAGTCACGTTCGGTCTCGCGCTGGCGCTGGCCTGACTCTCGAGTCTCTTTTCGCCGTCGAGGAACCGGACCGTTCGAAACGGATTCGCCGCCGGGCTCAGGCCAGTTCGTCTTCGATGACCGAGCGCAGGTCGGCGATGTCCGCGGCGTCGTACTGCACCGTCTCGTCGTTGACGGTGATATCGAGCCGGTTCGAGCCGTTTGCCTCGCCCAGTTCCGTCACCGGTGCGACGCCGTCGAAGGCCTCCCGGGCCGCCGCCGGGTCGGTCGTCTCGAACACGACGCGGCCGGGCCGCTCGTTGAACAGGAGCCGCTTCCGGGTGCCGCGCTCGACCGTCTCAATCTCGACCGACGCGCCGGCGTCCGCGTGGACCATCTCCGCGAGTGCCACTGCCAGCCCGCCGTGGCTCACGTCGTGGCTCGCCAGCACGTGGTCGGCGTCGGCGACGTCGGCGATGGTATCGATGAGTCCCGTCGGGTCCGCCGGGAGGTCGGGGAAGCGGTCGGTGCCGCCGAACTGCGCGGTGTACTCGGAGCCGCCGAGTCGTGGGTCGGCATCGCCCTCCAGGGCGCTGTCGCCGACGACGACGAGCGTTCCCTCGCCGGACAGCGACATCGGCGGGGCGTCGTAGCCCTCCTTGACCCCGACCAGGGCGAGCGTCGGCGTCGGCGGGATCGGCCCCTCCTGTGAGTCGTTGTACAGCGAGACGTTGCCGCCGACGACCGGAACATCGAGGTCGCTACACATGTCCGCCAGGCCGTCGACGATGCCTTTGAAGCCGCCGTACACCTCCGGCTTCTCGGGGTTGCCGCCGTTGAGACAGTCCACGGCCGCGTGGGGCGTCGCGCCCTTCGCGGCGACGTTGGTGGCGTTCTCCAGCGCGACGGCGCGTGCCCCCTCGTACGGCGCGGCATCGGTCCAGTTGGGGTCCGCGCCGGCGGAAAAGGCCAGCCCGGTCCCGGCCTCACGAATCGCGAGCAGCGCGGCGTCGTCGCCGGGCAGGACGCTCGTGCGGACCTGCACCTCGTGGTCGTACTGGCGGTACACCCACCGTTTCGAGGCGCAGTTCGGGCTGCCGACGAGACGCTCGAACGCCTCGGCCAGCGACACCGTCGGCAGGTCACGCTCCTGTGCCGGCGGCGCGACGCTGGGCAGGTCGTTCATCGGCGCGCCGTCGCCGAGGAACTCCGCGTCCACGTCGACGACCGTCTCGCCCTCGAACGTACAGACGTAGTTCGTGCCCGGTTCGGTGAGGTCGCCGATGACCGAACAGCCCAGGTCGAACCGCTCGGCGAGCTCGGCCACGCGGTCGACGTTCTCGGGCGCGACCTCGTACACCATCCGCTCCTGGCTCTCGGCGAGCAAGTACTCCATGGCGTTCATGTTGGGCTCGCGCTCGTGGACGCGGTCCAGTTCGATGCGCGCGCCGAGGCCGCCCTTGGCGACCAGTTCCGACGACGCCCCGCCGAGGCCGGCGGCCCCGAGGTCGCGGGCCGACTCGACGAGGGCCTCGTCCAGCAGTGCCTCGTTGCACTCGATGAGGAGCTTCTCGGCGTAGGGGTCGCCGACCTGGACGGCCGGCCGGTCCTCCGTTTCGGCGTCCTCGGCGAGGTCCTCGCTGGCGAAGGACGCGCCGCCCAGCCCGTCCCGACCCGTCGCGTTGCCCACGAGGACGAGCTTGTTGCCCGGCTCCTGAGCCTCGGCGGTGATGGTCCGCTCGGGCTCCAGCAGACCGATACAGGAGACGTTCACGAGCGGGTTCCCCTCGTAGTCGTCGTGGAAGGCGACGCTCCCGGCGACGGTCGGGACGCCGATACAGTTCCCGTAGTGAGAGATGCCCTCGACGACCCCCTCGAAGAGATAGCGTGAGTGCTCCCGGTCGAAATCACCGAAGTACAGACAGTCGGCCAGTGCAATTGGGTACGCCCCCATCGACAGCGTGTCGCGGACGATTCCGCCCACGCCCGTCGCCGCCCCGTCGAACGGGTCGACGTAGGACGGGTGGTTGTGGGACTCGACGCCCATGGTGATGTACATCTCCTCGCCGTCGCCGTGGGTCGGCAGGGAGACGACGGCCGCGTCGTCGCCGGGACCGATGACGACCTGTTCGCCCTCGGAGTCGAACGCCGATAACAGGGGCCGGGAGGAGCGATACGCGCAGTGTTCGCTCCAGAGGTTCTCGAAGAGAGCGGCCTCCGCCCGTGTCGGCTCCCGACCGATCTCCTCGACCACGAGTTTGTGGTCCGCGTCGGACAGGCTCATTACCTCCTCGTGGCCGCCCGCCAGATAAGTCCCTTTCCATGCACCCGCGTCGGCGGGACGTAAACGACAACTGTCGAGACGGGTATCCGGGGAACGACTCACGGCCACATCCCGGTGGTGTAGTTTCACAGGTGAATACGAGGGCTACAGACACCGACAGTACGTCTTCTCTAAGCGAGTCGAGACGGACGCTGAAACGTTCAGAATCGCCACTAGGAAGGGCTTATCCGGATTACACCGGGCCTCTCCTTTTCAGAACAGATAACTGGACCTTGAGATATATACGGGCACTGGTCGTATCCCGACACAGAATGAGCACCGCCGATAGTGACTGGCTGACGCTGGAGGGGAGTTCCTTCTCGGGGCGGTCCTTCTCCAGCGTGTGGGCGGTGGCGCTGGCGACCTACGGCGTCGGCGACGTCGTTACCACCATCGCCATCGTCTACTTCGTCCCGACGTTCACCGAGGCGAACCCGGCGATCCGGTGGGCCATCCAGTCGTTCGGCGGCGGCGGGTTCCTCGGGCTCAAACTCCTCGTTATCTACTGCTGTCTCGGCGTGAGCATCTGGGGCGGTGTGCTCGACGAGGACCCGCTGTTGTTCTACGGCCCGCCGGCGCTCCTGACGGTGATGGGGCTCGCGGTGACCGTGCTCAATCTCAATCTGCTGTTTTCCTGAGCGGGCCTCAGGAGCGGCGTTCTCACAGGAGGGCCGCGTTCGACGCGGGTCTCGTACCGTGACTGCACCGCTGTGCGTTCAGCGCGTGCTATCGTGATGGCCGTCCTCCATCAGAACGGCGCGCTCCCCGCCGACTCGTCCTGTCCGTCCGTCCGGAGCTCACCGGTCTCCCGATACCGCGTTTCGAGTCGTGTGAGTTTGTCGTTTATCTCCGTGCTCTGGTGGTGTGCCGGGCTCACGCGGACGCGAACGAGGTCGTACTCGTGGCGGTCCGACAGCCCGTTCCAGGCGCGGAACGCGCCGACAGTCAGCGTGTCGCTCTGCGGGCAGAACTCGGTCGTCGGCGTGAATTCGGCCCGCAGCACACTGCTGTCGTCCGGGTCACGGCCGTAGCGGAAGCCGGCGTCCGGGTGCCGGTGGTCGAGGTTCAGCCGTGCGAGGTTGTACCCGAAGGTCATGTCGTACACGCCGCGCTCCTCGAACAGGTCCATCGTGTGTCGGTGGAAGGCGGCGTGGTCGGTACCGGTCAGCACTGCCGTATCGGACAGGAAGGGCCCGGGGTCCGGGATGTGTTCGCGAACGAACGCCCCGTAGCTATCGAACCCGACGTCTGAACCGCCCCGGAGGCCGGAGAGAAGGCTCATACTGGAACGAACGGGGGGCATGCATCAGGACCTACCCCCGAACGTGTTCGGGGGAACCCCCTCGCCTGCTCCCGTCGAACACCGAGTGATGCCAGCAACCACACTCGACCTCCGTGAGATGCCGCCGCCGGAACGACACTCGAAGATACACGACTCCTTCGAGGCGCTGTCGTCCGGGGAGACGCTTCGAATCATCAACGACCACGAGCCCAAGCCGCTGTTCTACGAGATGCAAGCCGAGGCCGATAGATTCGACGCGGCGAACTACCGCTGTGAGCAGGAGGGCCCACAGAAGTACGTCGCCGACCTCCCGAAACAATGAGCGAGACCGCATCCGCCGGGACGGAGCGAGCAACGCTCGACAGTGACGGGGACGGCCGGGCGAGGCTGTTCGACGGGGAGCCAAAGACCGTCCAGTTGACGCTGGATGCGGGCGAGTCGATTCCGGCCCACGAGCATCCCGGTCGGGACATCGTATTCTTCCTCCGTTCAGGCGCCGTGGACCTGACGCTCGGCGACGAGACGCTGTCGCTCGCTCCCGGCGACGTCGTTCGGTTCGACGGTGACCAGGACATCTCCCCCGCGGCAACGGCGGACAGCGAGGCACTGCTCGTCCTCGCTGCGTCGGCGTCGGAGTAGGCTCACTCGAACAGGGAGACCGCCGTCTCGATTGTCTCCTCGTCCGCACTCCTCGCTGCGTCCTGTAGACTCGCCCGGGGGACCGCGAGCAATCGGTCGACGAGCCGTTCGCTCAACTCTTCGACTGCGAGTCGCTGGTCGGCCGTCAGTTCGCCGTCGTGCTGTAGTTGTGAGAGCGTCTGTTGGAGTTGCTTCCGCCGAATCTTCGCGCCTCGGCTGTCGATACGGGCGACCGCTTCCTCGACTTCGACGGGCGACTCGGTGTTCGGGCTCATCTTCGCCAGATGACGGTCACTGTGGCGTCGTCGGTTTCAATACTTTCGAAGTCGTAGCCTCTGTCCTCGAGTTTCGGGTAGAGGTGCTGTGGGGCGCGGTCGTTGACCTGGACCAGAACGGTGTCCTCGTCCAGGTCCGCAAGCCGCTCCAGTGTCTGCTTGAGCGGCTTGGGCGGCCCGAGCGACTGGACGTCGAGGCGATCCGTCGGCGCGTCTGTGGGTGCAGCCGTCTCTGAAACCGCGGCTGCGGGCTGGTCTGTTGGCTGGTGGTTCGACGCCATGCGTGCAGGTTCGGTCGTGAGCGGGCCGACCCTTTTCCCGAACATGTTCGCCCCCACTGCCAGCAGGGCCCGGACCGTACCTATCGGTAATGAGCGGGATACCTGTAGATGTAGACACTGACGCCGGGCCGCCGATGACGGTTCCGCTGCGTCATTTCACTGTCGCACTGGCGTTTCTGGTCGCCGGTGTCGCCGTCGGCATCGTCGAGGGACGCGCCGGCCACCTCGCGCAGGTCCACCTCCTGCTCGCCGGGTGGGTCTGTCTCACAATCATGGGCGCGCTGACGCAGTTCGTTCCGGTCTGGTGTGGAGTCGAACTCCATTCGCGTCGCCTGGCAGCCCTACAGTTGCCGCTTGCCGCAATCGGGTTTGCGGGCCTGGCGGGTGGCTTCCTGACAGCCACCCACGCCCTCCTCCCGGTCGCCGGAACGTTCGCGGTGGTCGGCGTCTGGGCCCTCTGTTACAACATCGGTCGGACGCTTCTCGCCGCGACACCCGACGTCACGGCGATTCATTTCGGCTGGGCGCTGGTGTTCTTTGCGCTGGTGACGGCCGCCGGGTTCGTGCTGGCGCTTGACCACGCTACCGGCGTCCTCCCGGTCCTGGGCATCGGCCGACGGGGACTCCTGCTGGCCCACGGAACGCTCGCCGTGTTCGGTGCGGTCCTGACGACTGTCGCGGGCGCGTTGGCACAATTGGCCCCAATGTTCACGCAGGCCGACACCGGCAGCGTTGACGCGGCAGCCCAGCGGGCAGAGACAGCGCTCTATCCGTTCGGCGTCCTTGCGCTCGCTGGTGGTCGGCTGGTCGGCTCACCCGGTCTGGCCCGGCTCGGGGCGGTTCTCGTCGCCGCTGGGCTCGGCGTCGTGGGGGCACTTCTGGCGCGACAGCTCATCGGGGCGCGTGTCGAGTGGTCGCCGATGCTGACCCGCTACAGCGTCGCCGCGCTGTCGCTGTCTCTCTGGGCAGGGCTAACGATACTTGCGTGGTGGACCGACCCGCTCGCGTACGGTGGTCTGCTCGGCACTCCATCGACGGTGTTACTGGTCGGCGGCGTCGGCTTTGTCGTCCTCGGGACCCTGTATCACGTCGTCCCCTTCATCGTCTGGGTCCACCGATACAGCGACCGGCTTGGCTTCGAGGACGTGCCGATGGTCGATGACCTGTACGATCACCGCATCGCCGCCGTGGACGGCGTGGCGCTGACTCTCGCGTACGGCCTTCTCGTTATCAATCAGTGGCTCGAAACACCGGACGGCACGCCGCTGGTCGCCGGGGCACTCGCCTTTCTCGGCACCGTGCTGTTCGCGGGGACCCACGTCGCCGTCCTTGTCGAACACAGCCCGCAATCGCTGCCCACACTGCTGACCGGTCGTGAACGGACGCCGGCCGAGGACCCGTAACTTACCTCGTCGCCGTCGGCTGGTCCGTGTACAGCGAGTAGGTCAGAATGAAGAACCCGGCAGCGGTGAACAGTTCCTCGACAGTGACGCTCTGTGTCACCGGCATGCCGACGAGCTGGTGGAGGCTGCCGCCGAGTATCGCGCCCAGCGTGACGAACCCGATACCGAGACAGAGCGCCCGCATCGCCGGAGACTCGGTGCGACGGTACGCGCGGTAGGTCAGCGTCGTCAGTATCGCACCACAGACCAGCGTGACTGTCTTCATCCCGATTAACAGTACTGCGTTCGCTTCGAGCATAACTCTGATTGACACGTCCTGGTAAATATACCGTCCGTAGCGTTTCCAGCCGGTGAGAATACCCTTGACACGGCAGAAAGCGGTGCAGTAGTCCGCTCCGGTCGATATCGGGAACGAGAGCTGAGGATGTTATCGCGGGGGCGCTCTACGCGAGCTACCGAACGTACAGCGAGTAGAGGATGATGCCCAGACCGATGGCAGTCAGTGAACTCGACGTGAAGACGCTCACGGAGAGCAGTTGCTGACCGAGATACCTGCCGACGACGATGTCGAGGACACCGCCGGCGAACGCACCGAGGGTCACGACCCCGAACCCGTAGGTGAGCCACTTGTGCTGGGGGCTTTTCGTCCGGCTGTACGCCTGATACGAGTAGTACGTTATCAGGCCACCGAGGATGAGGATCAGTGTCTTCGAGACGACGATACCGACCTGTGAGCTTGGGATGTGTACCATGATTATGTCTCCTTTCGTACCTCGGACCAGAGGTTTTCGAGCCGTTGGTCCGGCGTCCGAGCCCGGTGTGAGATGTCGACGGTGAGCGACAGTTCCTCGTCGAGGCTCATGACGACCTCCTCGAAGTCGATAGCGTACCGGCTGGCGTGTTGGCCGTCCGACCTGACTTCGACGCCCTCGTACAGCAACGAGGACTCCGTCAGCAGTTCGAGCTTTCGGTAGGTCGTCGATAGCGGTACGCCGCTCCGGTCGGATATCTCACTCGCCGTCAACGGTTCCTCCAGTACGCTGACGATGGCGCGACAGTCCTCGTCGTCGAGTGCGTCGAGGACCGTCTGTAACTCCGGCGTCTCCTGGTCAGCGAAGGGGTCCCGGACCATCCTTGCCCGACAGTGCCCGCCCGAGACGTTTAATGTAACCGACTTAGGAGCGCTTACCGCCAGACGCAGCCGACGTTTCCGCCACACGGCACGTAATATATAGGGCACTTATCTGTAACCGACCGTTCGTTCCCAGTAACTGAGAACGCTTCTACCGGCCTGAGAACCCCCTTCAGGGGTTTATATTGCGGGATATTACGCTCAGTTGCTTATGGAAGACCAGATCGGCGCACCCGGCTCGGGTATCTCCCGTCGCGACTTCGTGAAAGCGTCCGGCCTCGGTGGCACGGTCGCGCTCGCGGGCTGTACCGCCCCGGGTGAGGTTCCGACCGAAGAGTCAGTCGACACCGGCACCACCCCAGCACAGTCCGACAGCACTCTCCCGACGACGTCGTCCCCGGAGATCGTCAACGTCGACGAGCAGGGCGGCGAAGTGACGCTCTCCTCGGTCCCGGCCAGACACGAGGCCCATCCCGGCGAGTCGATGGGCGGCCCCGTCGAACTCCCGAAGGTGTGGGCGTTCAAAGCCGACGACGGCGAACCCAGCGTCCCGGGACCGATTCTCCGGACGACGGAGGGCGAGGACATGGAGGTCACCTTCGACAACACAGACGGCATGCGCCCGCACACGGTCCACTTCCACGCCGTCCAGAAGCAGTGGGAGGACGACGGCGTCCCGACCACGACGGGTATCCGCATCGACCCCGGCGAGAAACACACCTACACCATCCCCGCGAACGTGACGGGCACGCACCTGTATCACTGCCACTACCAGACCCATCGCCACATCGACATGGGGATGTACGGCATCTTCCGCGTCGACCCGAAGGGGTACGAGCCGGCCGACAAGGAGTACTTCATGACGCTGAAGGAGTGGGACTCCCGGCTCAACCGCCAGATGGCCGGTATGGACGCAAGCTACGACGCCCGCAACCGCCGTCCCGACACGTTCACCATCAACGGCAAGGCCGCACCCCGGACGCTCCACCCGGAGGACGGCTCGCCGATCATCGTCGAGCAGGGCGACACGGTGCGCATCCACATGTGTAACAACGGGTACATGGACCACCCGATGCACATCCACAACCACCGCTTCCAGGTGACCCACAAGGACGGCGGGGAGATTCCGGAGGCCGCCCGCCACGACCAGGACATCACCAGCATCCCGCCCGCCGGACGGCACACGATCGAGTTCGAAGCCGACGCCGACCCCGGCATCTACCTCGCGCACTGTCACAAGGTCAGCCACGCGATGAACGGGAACTCCTACCCCGGCGGGATGGTCACCGGTGTCGTCTACAAGGAGGCCATGGACACCGACATCTTCAAACAGCTGATGGACTACGCCGGCTACGAAGGCTGACCCGGCGCTGGCCGTAAAGCGGGTCGGGATAGACGCCGTTTCTCGGACGGTTTCGAGCGAGTGACCCGATAGAGACAGTCCTCGTGCGAACGACGTAGTAAACCGCATACCGTTATATCGAATTCGGCTGTGGTTCCCAGTAGCTGAGAACGCGCTAGACCCGTTTTTCTTGGGGAGCCTAACAGGGGGGTATGGAAGAGTTCGACCACGAGGTAGACGCCCCGCGCGGCGCAACGAGTCGCGAGTGGGAGGTGTTCGTCCGCGAGGACACGGGGGACCCGCTGACCCACGTCGGAAGCGTCAGCGCGCCATCCGCCGACATCGCCAGAGAGCAGGCAGCGTCGCTGTTCGCGCGGACTGCCGTCACGCTGTGGTTGTGCCCGGCCGACGAGACGCACCGCTACCAGACGGACGAGGCGACGCTCGGAACGGGGAGCACGGGCGAGGACGCCACCATGAGCGTCGACGAGATGGAATCGGAGACGCTCCGGGGTGAGAACCGGTGATCTCGGTCTCGAAGCTGCTCTGTGACCTCGACGCCGAGGGGGACGGCCTCCGGTACGACGCAGCGAACGAGTCGACCAAGCGCCAGATACGCGACGAGAAACAGCGCCGGCCCGTCGTCGTCTGGAACGTCACCAAACAGTGTAACCTCTACTGTGACCACTGCTACGCCGCTGCCGACACCGAAATCGCCGACGGGGAACTCTCGACCACGGAGGGGAAGGCGCTGCTCGAGGACCTTGCCGACTACGGCGCGCCGGTGGTGCTGTTCTCCGGCGGCGAGCCGCTCGTCCGTAACGACCTCGAAGAACTGGTCGCCTACGCGAACGAGGTCGGCGTCCGCCCGGTGCTTTCGACCAACGGGACGCTCATCACCGAGGAGCGCGCCCGGTCGCTGAAAGACGCCGGGCTGAAATACGCCGGCGTCTCCGTCGACGGCCTGCCGGAGCGAAACGACGACTTCCGCGGCGTCGACGGCGCGTTCGAGGGCGCGGTCCAGGGCATCGAGAACTGTCTCGACGCGGGCCTGAAGACCGGACTCCGGTACACTATCACCGAGCGCAACGCCGCGGACCTGGAGGGCGTCGTCGACCTGCTGACCGACGTGGGCGTGGACCGCTTCTGTTTCTACCACCTCGACTACGGCGGCCGCGGGACCGAGATCGTCGACGCCGACCTCTCGCCGGCCGACCGCCGGCAGGCGGTAAAACGGGTCTGTGACATGACTCGCGAGTACCACGACCGCGGCGAGGAGATCGAGACGCTGCTGGTCGGGAACTACGCCGACGCGGCCTACCTCGTCGAGTACGCCCGCGAGCACTTGAGCGACCCACAGGCCCGGCGGGTGTACGAGTATCTGCGGGTCAACGGCGGAGACCCGACCGGCGAGCGTGTCGCCGACGTGGACTACCAGGGCAACGTCCACCTCACGCAGTTCTGGCAGGGGTACTCGCTGGGGAACGTCCGCGACCGCTCCTTTGGCGCCATCTGGGAGGACGAGTCGAACCCGCTTCTGACGGCGCTCCGGAACCGCGAAGACCACCTCAAGGGGAAATGCGCCGACTGCCGCTACGCTGGAATCTGCCGCGGCGCCTCCAGGCTCCGGGCGCTCACCGTCGAAGATGACCTGTTTGCCCCGGACCCGCAGTGTTACCTGGAAGACGCCGAGATTCGCGGGTCGCGGCCGTTCGACACCGGCGAGAACTCGATGGCGGACGGGCGCTCGGCCGACTGAGTCGACAGCGGCCCCCGCCCTATTTTAATCCCCACCAAAGTGAGGGAAACCACTCATTCCCTCGTACCGGTAACTGCCATGTGCGACCGTCGCTTGACGGTCGCGTCGTCGGGAAAACACGCGCTCAGTCTCGTGGGACAGATGGGCGTTCCTTCGGGCATTCGGCCGCCATGGACACGGCGGCCGGTTTGTTCTCTGTGAGCACACGGGCGGACCGGGGCGTTTTTGCCCTGCCACCCGCTATCGGCACCCGTGCAGTCGGTTGAGCTACACGCGCATTCGTCGCTGTCGTACGACGGCCGGGACCCGGTCGAGCTCCTCTTAGAGCAAGCCAGCGCCGTCGGCCTGGACGCGCTGGCCGTGACTGACCACGACGAAATCGACGCCAGCCTCCGGGCGGCCGAACTCGCCCCGGAGTACGGCCTCGTCGGCATTCCCGGGATGGAGGTCACGTGCGCCGCCGGACACGTCCTCGCCCTGGGGATTCAGGAGGCGATTCCGCCCCACCTCCCCTTCGACGAGACGCTCGACCGGATACGCGACCAGGGCGGGCTCGCGGTCGTCCCGCACCCGTTCCAGGAGTCCCGCCACGGCGTCCTCGAACACATCTCGAAGGCGGAACTCGCCACGGCGGACGCCATCGAAGTGTACAACTCGCGGCTGCTGACCGGGCGGTCGAACCGGCAGGCCGAGCGGTTCGCCCGCCGGAACGGGCTGCCGATGACCGCCGGCAGCGACGCCCACATCGCGGAGATGGTCGGACAGGCAGTCACGAACGTCGGCACGGACGAGCGGTCGGCCGACGCGATTCTCGACGCCATCCGCGAGGGCAAGACGACCGTTGAGGGCAAGCGCACGCCGTGGCGGATCAGCTTCCGGCAGGCCGCCGGCGGGGCGAAGCGACGCGTCAAGAACGGCATCGCGGAGCTCCTGCAGTGATGCAGGGGGCCGACAGGGACACCGTCGCCGACGCCCTCACAAGCGGCGACGCGCTTCCGGGCACCGGCGGTTTCGCGGGCGAACTGGACGGAACGCTCGTCCGCGACGTACTCGGGCGGTACCCGCTGTTCGTGGAGCGAGACGGGGTCGAGGTTAGCGGCTCGCTCGCACCGACGGCGTGGAGCCACGACCCGACGACGCTGGCCGACCCGCGGTCGTTCCCCGCCGGGTACGTCCGCGACGACCAGGGGCGCAGACGTCGCTTTACGCTCCCGTCGCCGGAACCGTTCGGGGACCGCGAAACGGCTGTCGAACGGGTCCGTGCCGCCGTCGAGACGAGCGTCGACGCTATCGACACCGATGCCCTCGCAATCGCGTTTTCGGGCGGCGTGGACTCGGCACTGCTTGCGGCCCGGCTCGACGCGCCGCTGTACGTCGCCGGGTTCCCGGACAGTCACGACGTCGAGGCGGCGCGGTCGGCCGCGGACCTGCTGGGAGCCGAGGTCCGCGTTGTCGAACTCACCCACGACGCTATCGAGCGGGCAGTGCCCGAGATCGCCCGCGCGACGAAGCGTGTGAACGCCATGGACGTGCAGATAGCGCTCCCGCTGTATCTCGCTGCCGAACGGGTCGCCGCCGACGGCTTCGACCGGCTGGCGCTCGGCCAGGGGGCCGACGAACTGTTCGGCGGGTACGCGAAAGTCGCCAAGGCGCCCGAGGACCCCCGCGTCGAGGCCGACACCGTCCGCGGGGCCCAGCGAGAGGTCATCGCGTCCCTCCCCGACCAGTTGGAGCGGGACGTGCTCGCCCTGCGGGCCGCGGGGGTCGAGCCGGTGACGCCGCTGTTACACGACCGCGTCGTCGCCGCTGCGCTCCGACTGGACGGCGACCTGCTCGTCGACGGCGAGACGCGGAAGGTCGCGCTCCGGGCGGCGGCCAGGGAGTCGCTCCCCGAAGCCATTGCGACACGTGACAAGAAGGCAGCACAGTACGGCTCGCTCGCCGCCCGGGAACTCGACCGTCTGGCCCGGCAGGCCGGCTACAAGCGCCGGATGGACGACCACGTCACGCAGTACGTCCAGTCGCTCGTGGAGTGAGTCACTTGGCGCTGCCGGTCACGGCGACCGGCCGTTCGGAGTCCAGAATCACGCTCTGGCTGACGCTTCCGAAGACGAGCGCGCCCAGCGGCGAGCGCTTTCTGCCCCCGAGGATTATCATGTCCGCATCGCGCTCTTCGGCGACGTTGACTATCTGGACTTCCGGGTCCCCCTGGCGCGTCTCCGTCTCGATATCGACTCCCGTCTCCTGCAGCGCTTCGACGAGTGCGTTGCCCGCGGGCGTCTGTTCGACCGACGTTTTGTCGGCCGTCTCCTCGTCGTCGAACACCCGCAGGACCGTCGCTGTCACCGAATCCTCGGCGTGGGGGAGCCCCGTCGTCGCACTGGCCTGTGCAATCGCCCGCTCCTCGCTGGCGTCGACCGGGAGTACCACCTGGTACATGCTTTCTACTACACAGAGCATGCGGTTAGTTACCAACTACCTAACAATCGGAACGGTAGCCGTATCCCTCCATGAGCGAACGGCGCTTGGCACGAACCTGCGAGGACAGGTGTTCGACGCCCCGCTGACCTGTTGGCGTCACGCCTCGCAAACCGCTTCGATCGCTCGCTGTCCGATTTCGACTACGTCTGCCGGGAACCGGTCGGCCCGCTCTCGGAGGTCAGCGGCGGTGAACCACTCCCAGTCCCCTTCCGGCTGTTCGCCCGGGCCCGGCGTGATCTCGCGGCTGTGTGCTTGACCGTAGAAGATGAAGTCGATGTGCTGGTGGCCGACCTCGCCCTCGGCGGTGACGTTGATGTCCTCGAGCAGGAAGTGCTGTGGCTGGGGCATCGAACGGACCGTCTCGCTCTCGATGTCCTGCTGGGGTGCGATGAGGTCGACGTCGAGGCCCAGTTCCTCGCGCGTCTCGCGGAGCGCGGCCTCGTGAGGAAGCTCGTCGCGGTCGATGTGGCCGCCGGCGGGCAGCCACATGTCGAGTTTACTGTGTTCGTGGAGTGCGACGCGCCCGTCGCTGACGACGTAGACGGTCGCGACAAAATGCCGAGTGGTCTCCATACCGACGGCAGGGCACAGTCGGTGGTTTAGGTTACGATACCAGTTACGGGTGGATGTTGTCCTCCGCTTCCAGCAGTTCGTGGTAGCGGTTGCGGATGGTGACTTCGGAGATGTTCGCGACCTCGCTGACCTGGCTCTGGGTCACCTTCTCGTTGGTGAGCAGCGAGGCGGCGTACACCGCGGCGGCGGCGAGGCCGACCGGGGACTTGCCTGAGTGGACGCCCTCCTGCTTTGCGTTCTGGAGGAGCTGGCGGGCGCGGCGTTCGACCTCCTCGGAGAGGTCGAGGTCCGACGCGAACCGCGGGACGTAGCTCTCGGGGTCGGCCGGCTGTATCTCCAGGCTGAGTTCGCGGACGACGTAGCGGTAGGTGCGAGCGATCTCGTCTTTCTCGACGCGGGAGACGCCCGCAATCTCGTCGAGCGAGCGCGGCGTCCCGGCCTGGCGCGCGGCGGCGTACAGCGACGCCGTCGAGACGCCTTCGATGGAGCGGCCGGGCAGCAGGTCCTCGTCCAGTGCGCGGCGGTAGATGACGCTGGCCGTCTCGCGGACGTTCTCGGGCAGTCCGAGTGCGGAGGCCATGCGGTCAATCTCTCCGAGGGCCTGCTTGAGATTGCGTTCCTTGGAGTCCCGAGTCCTGAAGCGCTCGTTCCAGGTGCGCAGTCGCTGCATCTTCTCGCGCTGGCGCGATGACAGGGAGTTGCCGTAGGCGTCCTTGTCCTGCCAGCCGATGTTCGTCGACAGGCCCTTGTCGTGCATCATGTTCGTCGTCGGTGCACCGACGCGGGATTTCTCGTCTTTCTCCTTCGAATCGAACGCGCGCCACTCGGGGCCGGGGTCGATTTCGTCCTCCTCGACGACCAGCCCACAGTCTTCACAGACCGTCTCGCCGCGTTCGCTGTCGGAGAGTAGCGCTCCGCTACACTCCGGACAGACGAGTGACTCCGACTCCTCTTCCTCCGTCTGCTCTGTCTCCGTTTCGCGCTCGTTCGAGTATCGGCGGATGCTGGTATCGGTCATTTGTTGGGTGGACAACCGGGTAACGTACCCGAAAAACGTGTTGTACTATACTGTTGTGTCTACGGCGACTTAAAACTTTTGTCCGTTTCGGAAGTCCAATTTTCCGAAGGGGAAACAAGAATTGGCAATTCTTGTGTATTCCGTCCGGTACCTGTTAACCATCCTATAGCTCGCCCCGGTGTTTCGAAACGCTTACCGCGTGTCCAGCACTCCGGCCCGACATGAGCGACCCCGCCGTCGATCCCGAGGAGGTCCGGCACGTCGCCGACCTCGCCCGTGTCGACCTCGCAGACGACGAGATCGAGCGGTTCACCGAGCAGCTGGGCGACATTCTCGACGCGTTCGAAGCGCTCGACGACGTCCCCGAGACAGAACGGGAGGCCGAGCTCTCGAACGTGATGCGCCCCGACGAGACGCGCGCGAGCCTCTCACAGGAGGAGGCGCTCCGGAACGCCAGCGACACCGAAGAGGGGCAGTTCAAAGGGCCGAAGGTGTCGTAGATGACGGCATACAACGGCTATATCTCCGACGAGACCATCGAAGGGGACGACGACGGCCCGCTGTCGGGCAAGACCGTCGCGGTCAAGGACAACATCTCCACCGAGGGCGTCCGGACGACCTGTGGCTCGGCGATGCTTTCCGACTACGTCCCGCCGTACGACGCGACGGTCGTCGAGCGGCTGAAAGACGCCGGCGCGACCATCCCCGGGAAGACGAACATGGACGAGTTCGGGATGGGGACGACCACCGAGACTTCTGCGTTCGGCCCCGTCGAGAACCCCGTGGCCGAGGGTCGCGTGCCGGGCGGCTCCTCCGGTGGCTCGGCCGCTGTCGTCGCCGCCGGCGACGCCGACCTGGCGCTGGGGAGCGACACCGGCGGCTCCATCCGCTGTCCGGCCGCCTTCTGTGGCGTCGTCGGCATCAAGCCCACCTACGGGCTGGTCTCCCGGTACGGCCTCGTGGCCTACGCCAACAGCCTCGAGCAGATCGGCCCCATCGCGCCGAGCGTCGGGGCGGCCGCGGAACTGCTTGACGTCATCGCCGGGCCGGACGAACGCGACGCGACGACCCAGGAAGCGCCGGAGGGAGACGGCTCCTACGCGGCGGCCGCCGACGGCGACGTCGACGGGCTCTCCATCGGCGTTCCGACGGAACTGCTGGACGGGGCCGACGAGGACGTCGTCGAGACGTTCTGGACGGCGCTGGACGACCTCGAAGCAAAGGGGGCGACCTACCACGAGGTCGACCTCCCGAGCGTCGAACACGCCGTCGAGGCGTACTACGTCATCGCCATGTCCGAGGCCTCCTCGAACCTCGCGCGGTTCGACGGCGTCCGCTACGGGCACTCCGGCGGCTACGACGGCAACTGGAACGAGTCCTTCGCCAACGCCCGCGAGGAGGGCTTCGGCGAGGAGGTCAAGCGCCGGATTCTGCTCGGGACCTACGCCCTGTCGGCGGGCTACCACGACAAGTACTACAAGAAGGCCCAGGACGCCCGTGCCTGGGTCAAACAGGACTTCGACGAGGCGCTCGAGGACGCCGACGTGCTCGCCTCGCCCACGATGCCCGTCCCCCCGATGAAACGCGGCGAGAGCCTCGAGGACCCCCTCACGATGTATCTGGCCGACGCCAACACGACCCCGGTGAACCTCGCGAACCTCCCGGCCATCTCCGTCCCGGCCGGCGAAACCGACGACGGGCTGCCGGTCGGGCTTCAGCTGGTCGGACCGGCGTTTGGCGAACGGGAGATCATCCGGGCCGGCAGCGCGCTGGCCTGAGAACGCACGTCGAGACCGCCGCGGTCGCCCGTGAATGGGTACAGTTTACTCGATGGCGACCCGAGAGAGCGTATGAGCGACGACGACGGGCGGCTGAGCTGGCTCCACTGGCCGACGGTCCTGAAAGGACTGGCACTGGGAATCGGGGCCGGCCTGATACTGGCCGTCTCGCTGGGTGATTTCTATCTCGGGATACTGCTGGGAACACTCAACGGACTGGCCTTCGGTGTCGGCTGGTCGCACTCGCGGGCCTGAACCGCGCGAACCGAGCGGTAGCTACAGCACGCTGTCGTATACGTCGACCAGCTTGTCGATCGCGTGCTCGACACTGACCGCGTCCCGACGGGCCAGACAGCGCTCCCGCAGCAGTTCCCGCTCGTCGAGGACGCGCTCGATAGCCCGGCGGAAGCCGTCGATGTCGCCCTCGTCGTATGAGTAGCCGGTTTCGCCGTCCTCGATAGTGTCGCTGAGTGCGCCGGCGTCGACGCCGGCGACGGGCGTGCCACAGCAGTTGGCCTCTAGGGCGACCAGGCCCTGCGTCTCGACGGGACTGGGGAACGCGAACACGTCCAGCGTCGAGTACAGTTCGGGGAGCTCCGCGCGGTCCAGAAAGCCGAGAAAGCGAACGTCGACGTCGCTGTGTTCGGCCGTTGTTTCGAGCGACTCGCGAGCAGGGCCGTCGCCGCCGAACACGACAGTCACGTCCAGCCCCTCGCAGGCGGTGATGATGTCCTCTAAGCACTTCTCGTAGCCGTGGCGGCCGGTGTAGCCGATGACGGGCCCGTCGGGGAGGTCATAGCGGTCCCGGAAGGCGGCCGTGTCGACCGGTTCGAACACGGTCGTGTCGACGCCGTTGGGGACGACCGTCACCCTCGTGTCGAGGTCGATAGACTCCCGGAGGTGGGTCGCCGCGCGCTCGCCCGGCGCGATGACGGTGTCGGCACGGCTCAGAAACCAGCGCTCGTAGCTCTCGGCGCTGGAGCGGACCGCCGACTCGACGGCGCCGTTGAACGAGACGTACTCGGCGTACTCGCTCGTCGGTGTGTGATACGACGCGACAAAGGGTATGTCGAGCTTGCCGGCGAGTCGCTGGCCCGCCATACCGAGGCTGAAGGGGGTGTGGGCGTGGACCACCTCGGCGTCCCGGACCCCCTTCGGTATCTGGGGCATCCCGAGGCGAAACCCCTCGTAGAAGGGGAACGGCAGGCTCCGGACGGGGTACTCGTTCTCGGACGGGTCGTGGTCGCTTTTCGGATAGACCACGTCCATGCGGCCGCCGCGGTCGCGCCAGCGGTCCCGCCACGTCTCGACCGTATAGGTCACCCCATTGACGGTCGGCAGGTACGTGTCGGTAAACGTCGCGACGTGCGGCAGTGCCATCGCCGCGGCGTAGCAGTACCAGGGCTTAAACCGTTGCCATTGGCACGCCACCCGTCAGACGATTGTCATCGCTGTCGGGTGCCAGAGTCCTTTTCAGGGCTCGTCGTAGAGTGTGTGGTAAATGGACCGCGACGGCTGGCTGTACGCCTGGGCGCTCGCATCGGTGGCGCTGGGCGCGGGTTCGCTGCTCGTGCCGCTGTATTTCGTTGCCATCGGCGGTGAGACGTTCATGCTCGGCGTCCTCGCCGGGGTGGCCGCCGCGGCGGGCGCGCCCGGGGCGCTCATCTTCGGACGCGTCGCTGACAGGACCGGGAAGCGCCGCTCGCTCGTTCTCCTCGCGCTGGGACTGGCGGTCCTCGCGCTGGTACTCGTCTCGCTCACGGAGCGGCCGTGGCTGGTCATCGTCGGCAACGGCCTGCTGTGGTTCGCAGCGGGCGCGGTCGCGCCGATACTGACGCTGCTTGTCACTGTCGGAACCGTCGAGCGGGACTGGCCGGCGCGGTTCGCCGTCCTGAACCGCTACCAGGGCTGGGGCTGGGCCGGCGGGTTGGTCCTCGGGCTCGTGTGGACGACGTTGCTCTCGGGACTGCTCGGTGAGATTCCCGCACAGCAGTCGCTGCTGTGGCTGTGTGCGGCCGCCGTCGGACTGTCGGCGTTTCTCGCGGCGAAATGGCTGCCGTCAGACCCCGACGAACTCGCCCGCCCGCGGGCCAGTCGGCTGGCGCGGGCCGTCGCCCGGTCGCGTCGGCTCCCGGTCAGGAGCGCGACGTTCCCGGTCGGTCCGGGCCGGCTGTACTGGCTCACGCGGTCGATACACCCCCGGGAGGTCGCGGCCCGGTTCTCTCCGGCGCTGACTGTCTACTTCGGGGGTGTCGTCGCCTTCTTCGTCGGATTCGGCGTGTTCTGGGGGCCGCTCCCCCTCTATCTCTCGCGGACGCTCGGCTACGGCTCGGGACTGGTCTTCGCGCTGTATCTCGTCTCCAGCGTCGGGTCGGCGCTGTGGTACGACCGCGCTGGCGCGCTCGCCGAGCGATACGACCCGAGCGGGCTCCAGGTCGGGGGCCTGCTCTCACGCGCGGCGCTCCATCCGGCCGTCGCCGTCGTGGGACTCCTGCTGTCCGCGACGCTCGTCGGGATGCTTATCAACGGCGTCGTGTTCGCCCTCATCGGCGTCGCCTGGGCCGTCATCGCCGTCACCGCGGCCAGCGTCGTCACCAAACTCGCGCCGTCGGCGATTCGTGGCGAAGCGCTCGGTATTTACACCGCCGTCTCCGGGCTGGCGAGCGGTCTCGGGTCGATACTCGGCGGCTGGCTCGGCGGGTACGGCTTCCTGCTGGCGTTTACCGTCGCCGGCGCGCTGGTTCTGGTCGGCGCGGCGCTGGTCGCGGTCGTCTGGCGGCGCTCGCCGACGCTCTCCGTCGACAGTGAACCGGTTTCGGCGTAAGGAGCGCCCCGACCGTCGCTCAGGCCAGTTCCTCGTACGTTTCGACGAGCCGCCGGCCGACCCGGTCGAGACTGTGTTCTCTGGCCGTCTCCCTGGCGTTTTCCCCCAGCCGTTCCCGCAGGTCGGGGTTCTCGGCGAGCCGCTTCAGCGCCTCGCGGAACTCGGCCTCGTCCGCACAGATGAGACAGTCGTGGCCGTCCTCGTAGTACTCCCGGAACACCGGGATGTCCGAGAGGACGACGGCCTTCCCACAGGCCATCGCCTCCAGCACGGCGATGCCCTGGTTCTCGGCCTTCGTGGGGAACAGGTACACGTCGCCGGCCCCGAACGCCCCGCGGATGTCCTCGACCCAGCCGGTGAACGTGACGTTTTCCGGCGGGTCGTTCACCCACCGCTTGACGGTCTTCGACGCCTGCGGCCCGGCGTCGTAGGGGCCGAACCACGCGAAGTCGTACGCCGTCTCCTGGGCGAGTTCACAGAACGTCGTCAGCCCCTTGCGCTCGAAGACGTTGCCGACGGCGAAGACGACCATCCCGTCCAGGTCGTACCGATGCCGGTAGTCCTCGCGCATATCCTCGTGGCCCGCCAGCGCGTCGATATCGACGCCGTTCGTCATCGGCCGTATCGGCGCGTCGACCGGGTAGGCTTCGAGGATACCCTTCGTGTACTCGGAGGGGCAGAGAACGAGGTCGGCCTGCGAGTAGAACCACCGCAGGTACCGGCCCAGCGCCGGCGCGACCAGGTTCGACCCGCGGAAGCTGTCCCGGAAGTCCTCGCGGGTGACGTGGGCGTGCAGCACGAGCGGGATATCGGCTTGCGACGCGTGCCGGGCCACGGCGAGGGAGCCCGGGCCGATCATGTTGCAGTGGGCGATGTCGAACTCGCGGAACACCGGGTCGTTGAAGGCGAAATTCCCCCCCAGTGCCCACGCCGGATGGCCCTCCTGCCAGGGCGTCGTCTCCACCTCGATGTCGGTCCCGGACAGCGCCGCCCGCTGGTGGTCCACGGCGGTGCCGATACCCGACCGGTCGAGGCGGTCGGCCAGTTCGAGATAGTTCAGGACGCGCACGTCTCGGGCCACTCCGGCCGGGCCGAAAATCCTACCGACTTCACTTGTGGGGCTGTGATTAGAAGTGTTCACTTACCAAACAAACGTTCAGAACAGCCAGAGAGCCCCCTTTCAGTCCCACCCGTGTCGGCTGGTTTGACAGTTACAGGTGGGACTGAAAGGGGCGAGACGCTGGGCGTTCGAGACGAAGTAAGCACTGGAGCGCACTGAGTGAGCGAAGCGCACAGCGAGTGTGCGGCGCTCCGCGCCGCGACTACTCGAACGGCGAGCGAAGCGAGCCGTGAGAGTCGCAGTAGCCCGGCGTCTCGGGGCTTTCTGGCTGTTCACAAAGTACCCAAACCATGACAGCGCAGTTGCTAGCTCGTCCGGAAGGCATTTTCCCGCCGCCGACCCAGTACCGCCAATGACGGACGAGGCGACCATCGCCCGTGAACGGATCGAGCGCCTCCAGTCGCTCGCTCGCGAGGCCGTCGAGGCCGGCAACGAGGAACGCGCCCGGTCGTACGTCCGTCGCGCTCGCCGCATCGCCGAACGCCACCGCCTGCGCCTGCCGCGGTCCTTCGAGCGGTCGACGTGTGACGCCTGCGATACGTACCTGCTTCACGGACGGAACGCCCGCTCGCGAACGCAGTCCGGCCACGTCGTCATCACGTGCGACTGTGGGGCACAGTCCCGCTACCCGTACGACTGAGCATTCTTTACGACTATTGGTTTTAAGGGGCTGTCCTCGCTAAACGGTGTACATGAGTGAAACTTCTAAGCAGTCGCGGATACACGACCTCGACGCGACGCTCCGCGTCGGTAAACACGGCATCGAGTCCGTGGCGGACGAACTCGACGACCAGCTCGAACATACGGACCTCGTGAAGGTCAAGTTCCTCCGGTCGTCCCGGGGCGGCACAACGGCCGAGGAACTGGCCGACGACCTGGCCGAGATGGTCAACGCTGACGTGATTCAGGTGCGGGGCCATACCGCGGTGTTCGAGAAATGATGCAGGTCCAACCGCTCGCCGACCTGCTCTCTGGCCTGGGCGTGCCGGCGGCCGGCTCCATCGCCTCGGCGGCGGTGTTCGTCGTCGTGTTCGTCCTCGTCTACGTCCTGGGGAAGGCCATCGTGCTACCGATTGTCGACCGCTCGCTCAAGTCCCGGGACCTCGATACCCACGCCCGGCGACCGTTGAAGAAGGTCGTCAGCATCGGTATCGTGTTCGTCGCCATCTCCGTCGCCTTCGGGATGGCCGAGTACGGGAACTTCCTGCAGTCGCTGGCGACCATCGCCGCCGCGGCCACGCTCGCTATCGGCTTCGCGATGCAGGACGTCATCAAGAACTTCGTCGCCGGCGTGTTCATCTACACCGACAAGCCGTTCCGGATCGGCGACTGGATCGAGTGGGACGGCAACTCCGGCGTCGTCGAGGACATCAGCCTCCGTGTTAGCCGCGTCCGAACGTTCGACAACGAGCTACTGACCGTGCCGAACTCGAATCTGACCGACGGCGTCATCAAGAACCCCGTCGCCAAGGAACAGCTCCGACTGAAGTTCCTGTTCGGTATCGGCTACGACGACGACATCGACAGGGCGACCGAGATAATTCTGGAAGAGGCCAGAGACCACCCAGGTATCATGGACGACCCCGAGCCCTCGGTCCGACTGACCGAACTCGGCGACTCCTCGGTCGGGCTGCAGTCCCGTATCTGGATCAAGGACCCGAGCCGCGCCGACTTCGTCAAGACTCGCGGCGAGTACGTCACGTCGGTCAAGGAGCGGTTCGACGCGGAGGACATCAACATCCCGTACCCGAACCGCACCATCGGCGGCGGGCTGGAGATGACCGGACTCGACAGCGTCGTGGAACCGGCCGACGACTGACACTCCCGGTTTCGGCCCGATTTCGTCACTTCCCGGTACAATCCAACAGATACACCACATATGGGGCTCGTCGCTGAATTCGACATCGGCTGTCAGGCGTTACCGCTCGCCGGAGTGGCGGCGAGCGCACCTGACGCGACGCTGGTGCTTGAGATGCAGTACAATCACGGGAACCGACCTCTGTTTCTCGTCACCGTTCAGGACGGCTCGCAGTCGAACGTCGAGGCCGCGCTCAGCGAGGCATACGACGTTGGGGAGTGGACGCTCGTCGGACAGGCCGGCGAAACCCGCCGATACCAGGTGTTCCCGGCACTCAGTCTGGAGGAGCAACTCGGTGAGCATCTCGACGACCTCGCAGGCCTCGAAGCGCTCGCGACGGCCGACGCTATCATCCAGCGGATCGACGTGATTCCAGCGGGGTGGCGACAGACCGGCTGGTTCGCCGACCGGGATGCGTTCAGCAAGTTCTCCTCGTTCTGGCAGCGGAACGCTGACTTCCGGTTACACCGCCTCACTCGAGACGGGGAGTCCGAGCCGCCGGGAGACGGACTTACCGACCGCCAACACGAGGCGCTTCGGATCGCCTACGAACTGGGCTATTTCGCCATCCCCCGACAGGCCTCCCTGGAAGACGTCGCCGCGGAACTGGACATCTCTCCGTCCTCGGTATCCGAACGGCTGCGCCGTGCACAGACCCACCTCATCGAGGAAACCGTGGCGACGACGTGGCCGCCGCTCCCCAACTAAGAGAGAACGACTCCTCCGTAACGGGCGGGAACTTGAGCGCCCGCACGAATTCGAGCATCGCCTACCCGGAACGGTCGCGATGTTTTACCCGCCTATGGCATTGCAACAGGCTGGAGACCACTCAGCGGACGAGACGGATACCTCGAAGGGACAAACTGCTATCGATGCAGCGGATGTCCACGTCACGTACGACGATGGAACCGAAGCCGTCCGGGGCGTCTCACTCGACGTCGAAGACGGCGAGTTCTTCGGGTTCCTCGGTCCCAACGGGGCCGGCAAGACGACCCACCGTAATGATTGCGAACCTCCTGACGTTCCCGCTGCTATTCGTTTCGAGCGCGTTCCTTCCGCTTGACATCCTCCCTGACTGGATTCAGGCAGTCGCAGTCGCCAACCCCATCACGTACGGCGTCGACGGTATCCGGGCGCTCATGCTCGGAGAGGACGTGATGTCGGTCTTCGAGGTGACGGCCTTCACTGGCCTCTGGAACACGGTTGTTCCTGCTATTGCCGTTCTCCTCGGGTTTAACGCCGTTCTGGGCGGTATCGCGGTTCATCTTCTCAGGCGGGCCTCCAGGGCTGAAGTCCAGTGACGGCACGTCTCTCGTGTTTTACTGGGCGTGGCTGAACTGCGGCCGTGTTCTGGAACCCGCGTCGACCTCAACGCGACTGATCGGCGTGCTGTGTCACTGCTGACTACTGCTTCCCGAGGTAACCACGGCCTCGAACCCCCATCTGTGTTAAAAGGCCGAACCACTGAGAGACAGCTATCCACCGCGTCCGCTACAACGACGAAAGGCACCAATGCAGACAGTTACATCGGCAGACGGGACCAGCATCGCATTCGAAAAGCACGGAGAAGGGCCGCCTCTCGTTCTCCTTCACGGCGGGTCTTCCCCCAAGTACTGGGAGCCGATAGTTCCGCGCTTCGCCCAAGACTACACGGTCATCGTGCCGCACCGACGCGGCGTTGGAGAAAGCGGCGACTCTGCGGAGTACGGCCTCGACCGTGGAGTCGAAGACGTTCGTGCCGTCATCGATGCGGTTTCGGGCACCCCAGTGCTGTTCGGGCATTCTTTCGGCGGTCTGCTGGCGATCGAGACCGCACGAACCACTCCGGTACAGACGGTCGTCGCGTATGAGCCAGCCGTCCTGGTCGGCGACTATCGAGCGGAGGCCGACCTCGCCGCACAGATGCAGGCGCGAATCGATGATGGACGGCGACGCGAGGCGATGCGGTTCTACGTCAGCGAGGTCATGCACGGTGGCGAAATCGATGACCTCGATGGCTGGCTCGCCGAGTGGCCGCCATGGCCCGATATCGTCGCACTGACCGAGAACGTCGCACGAATCAACCGTGCTATCGAACAGTACCACCTCCCGGACACACTTGACGTCGACGCGCCTGTACTTTTGCTGACCGGGACTGCGGGACCACCCCACCTCCGGGACAGCATCCGTGCCGTGGATGCGGCCCTCCCAGACAGTCGGGTCGTCGAGTTCGACGGCGTCGGTCACGGTGGTCCGACGGAAGCCCCCAGTCGCGTCATAGCTACGGTTCGCGATTTCATCGACGGGGAGAAGACGCGGGTTCCGGAGAGCAGCACCTAACTCCCTTGCAGTTCCGGATTCGTTCGGCTCTGTTGGACCCTTCCAACGGATACGAACGAGGTGCCGAGTACCCAGCGTGTAGCCAGCACAGCGGCTTCATCAGGTCCGGACACGTTCCTCTGGAGCACCTGCTCGGCGGTCGCGGGAACTGAACGAGAGCGCCCAGGCGAGCGCGATCGAACAACAGGTGAGTTCCCCGCTCTCATTTCAGTTTCAGACCACAACCCCCTCCTCGTCGATTTCGCCGTCTGATCTGACGGTCACGGTGACACTGGCGTGACCGTCGATCCGTTCGTCGTACACCTGTTCACCGTCTATAAACAGGGTGACGCCACACGCCGCGGCGTCCTCCTCGCGGACGATCCGGACTGATTCTCCCGACTGGATCGTTACCGCGTCGTCTCGACAGCTCGCCTCCAGTACGGCGGTCCCGGAAAAGCCCGAACTCACGTCTACTTCGATTATCTGCGTCCCCTCGCACATCGACGTGCAACCGGATTCAGTATATTCGGTGAGTGGCGTCTCCGTTTCCGACCCATCCTCCAGGTTACCCTGTGTACAGCCAACGAGAGACGCTGAAAGCGCCGTCATGGAAAGAGAAAGGACCTGTCTCCGGGAGGGCTGGCTCATATCGACTTGCTCCCGATGGTATCGGCATATGTCTTCTGTCGGTACTCTGGACAATACCGCTCGGTGATAGTAATGAGTCACCCCATCCTCGGAATTTCTCCGCGTTTACGCTGAGGCGGATGTCAAACACAGACGGTTCTCTCACATCGGAACTCGAGGCGCGGGACAGCAGGGAGACAGCGATACCACCCAACAAGAAGTCAGGTCCGATCAGGACAGCCACGCCGGGAACGACGCCGTCGAGCGTCCCGCCGAACCACGATACGTCTCGTAACTGATTCCCGGAATCCCTCGGGTGACCGCGCTGCCGGCGACGTTTCCGCACACCTCCGTGAACAACACGAGGAAGTAGTCCCACAGGCGGTTGCGGGCCTTCGGGTCCAGCCCGGTCGTCGGTTCGTCGAGGAAGACCAGCGGCGGCTCCTGGGCCGCCCTCCACGGGGGATGCAAGCGTTCGTCAGAGACTACGCAGACGAATTTCGAAGCGATTCCCAGCCAGACAAGACGACGACGTGAAACAATCCCGATAACGGATCCGTCGAAGCCCGCGGACCACCAGTTCCCGAGATGGCGTACGACAGACTCGACCGGTGAGAGTTGCTCGTGTCACCCACTGGAAAAGAACTAACTCCCGTTCGTTAGAAGCGCCTGCATGGACAGCCGACGGACCCTCTACGTCGCTGCGTTTGTTGGTGCGTCGTTATCGTACATTTTCAACGTTCTCGCGTTCACTGGCTCCTTCGATGTATTCCGTTGGTCAGTGTTCGCTGTCGTCTTTCTCGGGGTTACCTATGGGTTCGAGACATTCATCGGGTGGCAGACCGGATAGAAGGGGTATCAACTGGGCCGGGGTGTCATTCTGTGCCCCGGACACGCCCTGTATCACACACGGTCGTTCTGACGTGAGGGTGAGACGGGTCACCCGGGCTTCCCCACGTTCCCACACCGCGGACACTTCACCGTAGTCGAACTGATGATTCCACCACTATCTACCAAGCCTCGGTCTTTCAAACACTGATCGTGGATGTAGGATCCACAGTCGGAACACTTCTGACCATTGTTACCCGTGACTTTTCCCCCACAGAGTTCGCATTGGCCGCTTTCAGAACCAAACAGTCCCATTGTTATGACATCACACACTGGTGGAATACCCGGATTATTAAAGTAATAATCCGAATATTATAGGCTAGCCTGACATTTAACTATCGAAATTTCAGAATCGGAATAGCGCGCTCCGCGTCAGGGCTTGTTTTTCCGGGGAGTGTGTTAGCTCTGACCACGCATGGGCCCCTCACGTGAGACGCAGGAGTCTGGCCATCGGCCCGACGTCTGGTTCGCCAGCCTGTCGTTCGAGGAGGATTCGAGAGGCTGCCCACGTACGCTGTGGCGACACCCTCGAGGTAGCGCGCGTACTAGCTAGTTTTTGAGATATGCTTAATACGTCTCTGAACCTATATGTTCGTATAAGGAGCTGAACAAAGTATGCAAAAAAACGTAGGCGGATACGACAGGAGTGCACGGTTCGTTCTCGGACCGATACTGATCATCGTGGGCGCAGCGGCGTTCGTCGGAATTATCACGCTTTCGACGGGGACGCTCGGACTCGTCCTTGCAGGAGTAGCAGTCTTGGTCGGGGCAGTCCTGACAGTCACCGCCACAACTCAGAAGTGTCCGCTCAACGCCACCATCGGGCTGGACACGTACAACCATGACGCTACCAACCAATCGTCATCCGACAAGACAAGGCCCGAAATAAAATAATTCAGTTGATGCCTGCGTTTCGGCTATCGGTGGCTGATACGAGCCATATATTGAGCAGAGTCGCCGAAACCGACCACCGGCAGCGGGGTTCAGCAAGACCTGAGAAATAAATCTAGAGTTGTGTCGACTGCGGGCACGCCTGTCACGAATTCACGCTCTACACGTTACGCGACGCTCCACCAAAATCCGAGCAGGTCGTGCCGGAGCATGCACGAGACACAGCGCGAATCGGTCATCGACACGTTCACCGGGTAGTTCCCGGGCCAGATCCGAACTGGTCTCCGTTCGCAGTCCGTACTACCAGATGAAGCGTGGCTGTGACATTGGGCCACACGTCGGTGACAAGCTCGATCGAGCAGCGGACAGACTCTGAAACGATCGAACAGGGACGTTCCAGCGATACCGGACGATACGCAATCAGATCACACGCACAGTGCTTATTCGTCAGCTAGCTGGATCGCGCGGGTGATCACATACATCAGAACGATACTGCCGCCGATAGCGAGGATGAACTGCGTCAGGAGCGTAAACAATCGCTGAAAGACTCCGAGTCCGACAGCGAGCGCAAACGGACCGAGAGCGACCATGGCAACGAGTCCGATGAGTTTCGTCAACGGAATCGCCTCTCTAAGTAGTTGGGTTGTATCAACTGTTCCGGACGGGGAATCGATAAACGGCGGGGACGAAGCCATTCGGGTTCCGTTTTTTCTGCACTACAGATAATGACCCTGGTATAGTATCGTTGACGATATGCTGAACTCTCGTTCTGTATCCAGCAGAGCGGAACTGAGGGCGTCCTCGACACCAGTATCGATCGCCCCCCATCGCTCGTCACGGACAGGGTGCTACCGTGGACGAGTATCAAAACCCCCAGGACACGAGAAACGGGGAGATAGCCACGGACCCGGCGCCAGGACTGTGCACGAGGCCGCTGAGAGACCGGCAGACCTAGAGACTGGGACGTGTAGACTCTTCGATGGTACTCGTGGCTTACTCCTGGGGTTCGTGTCCGGCCGGGCTGCCGGCCTCGAGATGTTCGTTGAGCCACCCGAGGTCCGCGCCGTCTGTTGCGGGGCCGCCCTCAATGGACTTGATGAGTTCCTCCGAGGCCATCACTGTCGTGTAGAGGTCACAGACCAGTCTCTTCAGTACCTCCGGGTCGTCCGGAAGGTCCTCCGGGTGGAGTTCCGCTGGGAGTTCGTCGGTCATGTGCTGAGGCACGGATTGATAGGAGAAAAAGTTGGCGTCGACTGGGGAGCCGTTCGCTATGATACTGAGGACAGTCATCGCGTGTATTGAGCCCTATCCACGTGACGGACGCAGTCACCCGGTTGGGGGAATCTAGACACGGCGATGTGTGGTTTCGCTCTGGTCCCAGACGACCCCAGTCATATCGCGGACGCTCCATCCGAGCCAGATCTCACGGGCTCGGGATCTGTGATTGACAAAATCTACAGTTTACTGATCTCAGTTTAACTACCCCTGCCAGTGAGAATCTGGTCAGAATCGGCAGTAGTCCAGAGTGGTCACATGGCCAACGGAGAACCGTTCGACCTTCGAACGATAGCAGTCCTCAGTCTCTTCGTATGACGAATGACCTCGCCGCTGTCCGGTTGTCCGAACCGTCAAAATCCGCCACGGGCGCTGCGGGCGCTCGCTCGACTATCGAACGAATCGGCCTTTGGGACGTGAGGCGTCCGAATTCGGATGCTTGAGAAATAGAACTCTGACAATACACACAGATGAATAGAGGCTCTTTGTCGAGTTTTCCCCTTGAGAGATTGCCATAGAGTGGGTACGATAGCTCATCACCTCGGTTCGGGGGAACCGCCAAGTAGGTTTAATTGAATTGGGTGTGTTGTTTGTTACCATGAGTGAAACCAGATTGACACCGAATCTGGACTTGGACGGGATCACCCCGGACGAGGCGTTCGCGGTGTTGGGTAACGAAATCCGACTGGATATCATACGTGTGCTCTGGCAAGCAAACGCAGTCCGTCGGTTCGATGAGGTCTCCGATATCGCCGCGACGCTATCGTTCTCGGACCTTCGTCACCGAGTCGAAATTGATGACAACGGGCGATTCAACTACCACCTCTCCCAGCTCACCCCCCACTTCGTCCGGCACACCGACGACGGGTACCGGTTGAGCGGCGCTGGCAAACAGATCGCCAGAACGGTGATCGCAGTCTCGGACACCGACGACTTCGATTTCTCTGCCGATCTCGAACAGCGGTGCCCACTGTGCGATGCACCGATGACGGCCTCGTACGAGGACCAGTGGCTACGGGTCAGGTGCACCGAATGCGATGGGCAATTCGGCGACGAGACTCCTCACGGATCCGTTTTCCTCTCGAACTATCCCGCCGCAGCGATTGCCGAGCGAACCGCCGACGAGGCGCTCACCGTTGGCTTCTACCGCTGTATGCTGGACAACGCCTATTTCATGCACGGCATCTGTCGGGAATGCGCGGGCTCTATCTCGGCGTCGGTTTCGGTCTGTTCTGCACATCAACCACAGACAGAGAATCCATGCCCTGAGTGTGGAACTCATTCTCAGGTCTGGGCAACACAACGGTGCGAAACCTGTGGGTTCGCAAAGCGCCTGCCGGTCGAGGTGTTCACTATGGGTCTCACTCCCGTAATCGGATTCCTGGACGAGCATGGAATCGACGTCCTCGCCCCCTCTCTGGAGGAGATCGTCAATCTGCTTCAGCACCGCATCGAGACAGCCATCTCGAAAGATCCGTTCCGTGTGACTGTTGCTATCGAGGGGGAAAGCGGGACGATGGGCGTCTCGCTGGACGAGGAATTGAACGTGACGTCTCTCGATCGTCCTCGGCCGAACTGAGGTTCGGAAAGAGTTGATCAGTTCCCCAACTGGAAGCCGAACGCTGTTTTGCCGGGAGGAGGAGTGAACGAACTTTCACTAAGTTCGATTAGAGAAATATCATTCTCCCAATCATTTAGTGCACTTCCGTCGTATCCTAAACCGGTCATGTCAGAACACGACGCCACACCATCGGAGTCCGGTGCGAGACAGAGGGAAAGCTCGGAAGGAGCGGGCGAAACGGCACTCAAAAAGACCAGGCTTGACGACCTGGACCTCGTCGAAATAACTCAGTCAGACACGGACATGGAAGTCAACGCCAGTTTCCCGTTCTCCGCGGAGTTCCCAGCATCGACAGGGATAGACCTTGAGGGAGGCCATACCGTCGTTTACTTCGAACTTGAACCTGGAAAGGAGTTGGGAACTCACGAGGACAGCCCTGAGGAGATCATCGTCTGTCTCGTCGGCGAGAGAATCGAAGCCTGGGCCGGAGATTCAAACGGCGTCATCGAGGCCGGCGACATGGTGGTGATTCCGCCGATGGCCCCCCACGGCTTCCGGAACACTGGTGACGTTACGGCCCGGTGTCTGGGCTTCTTCTCGGATAGTACTGTCGTGGGCGAATTCGAGCAGGAGGTCGAACCGCTCGGAACCCGAGTCGTCAAAGCATAGAGCGATAAAATATCCCTCACTGACTGCTGGGAGAGAATCGTCACGAATACTTCGGAGGAAATCGAGTATGGCGACCGTCGAAACAGAACCCGGGATTGCTAACGGAATCCATCTGTGCGGCAGCAAACACGTCAACTGGTACCTCATCGAGGAAAGCGGGGCGCTCACCGTCGTTGATACGGGATTTCCAACCCACTGGCAGCAATTTCGTGAGCAGATCGACGTACTGGACTACAGTCTGTCCGACATCGACGCCTGTCTGCTGACACATGCACACCCCGACCACATCGGGTTCGCCGAACGATTGCGGACGGAAGGTGATGTTCCCCTGTGGCTGCATGAAAGTGGAGTCCAGCGCGCAAAAGCAGGTGGAAACCCACCCCTCGGCGGCTTCATCAAGAATCTCTGGCGACCCGCAGTTTTTCGATATTTCATCGAGGTGTTCCGGTCGGATGGCACCTCGATCAGGCCTCCGACGACGGTCGAAACATTCGATGCGGGGACTGAGCTCGACGTACCAGGGCACCCACAGGTGATTCACGTTCCCGGTCACACCGAAGACGAGGTAGTCTTGTATCTCCCCGACCGTAGGGTGCTGTTCTGTGGGGACGCCTTGGCCACTGTTGATTTCGAAACCTGGCAGGGAGACACACCGCAACTCATGCCTCCGTGGTTGAATGTCGACCACGGGCAAGCACAGGACTCCGTGCGCCATCTCGATTCCATCGGAGAGGTTTTGCTATTACCGGGCCACGGTGACCCGTGGACTGGCGACCTGAGTGAGGCTATACGAACAGAATAGATTCCTGTTTCACGACGTCATTCTCACTAACTTCGGGTGACAGAACGCTCCCTGAAGACGTAACTCCCTGGTCTAAACGGCCCGGCGATGTTCGGGACTCGAATCGAGCGGACGTTTTGAAATCTCACATCATGGTAGTCGTGCCGAGTATATGCATTTATGTCTCCGTGTTACCCGCTGAAAAGCAATCCCTCTGCCCGGTACAGTTCGGAGGATTGTCCCTCAGTCGGCGATTGCTTTCCTGAATTACCACTTGTTTGGTTGTATGCGAACCCCCGGTGGAACCATCTGTCGTTCGAACATCGAACGAAAGCAACGGCGCTAGTTCGATTGGCGATTATCCACCCGTTATCAGGCGATTCTACCGTCAAAAAGACGGGCGCTGAGGGCGCTCGTTCGAGTGGCGAACGGATTCCCTTGTTGGGCGTGAGGCGTCCGAATTCGAAGAGTTGAAGACTGAAAATATCGCCAGGGTTCAGACTATATTCTTGGCTCATCCTGAATATAGAGAACATAGTCAGCATCTCAGTTGAAGATGATATCTGCTTCAATAGTGAATAATCACTAACAAAAGGACTCTGCGTAGTTGGAAGTGTATGGTAAATAAGGCGAGCCATGTCGGTCTTACCCCGTGTCCAACCGAGTTCGGGATGGGTGTCGAGTTGTTAGTCGCTGATCGCCTCGAATTCTACAATAACTATGCGACTCTATCCAGCAAATTCAGCACAATTAGCTGTCATGATCAACTGCCCAGTCGATGATCGCCGACGCGTCAGGCAGAGTAATCCGATACCCCTGCAGGTGATATTCATCACCTGCCTGCGTCTTAGTGATCATGTCGCCGGCGCCCTCGAGGTCCTCAGCCCCGGGCTGATCGAGGATCACGCGTGAGTCCGTGTTCGAAGGCAGCCGGAAGCTGATGCGACAGGGGAAGTTGGCCTTGATCTTCCCGGAGACGATGTCGGCCGAGGGCCGCTGCGTCGCCAAGAGGATGATGAAGCCCAGCGCCCGGCCGACCTGTGCCAGCCGCGTCACGGCGTCCTCGAATGCGTCCTCGTCCTCGACGGACATCTTGAGGTCCGCATACTCGTCCACGACCACAACGTGGTAGGGCAGCGGATCCTCATCGAGCAGCTCGGCATTCTCGTTCAATTCGGCGACGGATGGGACACCTGCAGACCGAAGCACCTCCTTGCGCTTCGGGAGCCGCTCGTTGACGAGCTGCAGGAGTCGCTGGGCACAGGCATTCGGCGTGTCTTCGTACGTTTGGACGTGTGGCACCGAAGCGAACCGGCCGAAGTCGACGCCCTTCGGATCGAGGAGACTCAGGGACACCTCGTCGGGAGTGTGGGTCGCCACGAGGCTACAGATCACCGCACTCAAGAAGTTCGACTTCCCGGAGCCAGTCGCCCCGGCGATGAGTGCGTGGCGCTCGTCGGGCAGCGTCAGCGCGTGGTGCTGTCGTTCCGTGTCGACACCTAGGGGGATCGTCAACGGCTCGACCAACTCTTGGCCCAGCGCTTCGAACCCCTCGCGGAGATAGATGTCCTGGGGGTTGTCGTGGGGAATTTCGAGCCGGACAGCTCCTTTCGACGGGTTGGGCTTGCCGACGATGCTCCCATGGGCTTGGATGTGGACACTGAGCGAGTCGAGACTGCTCAAGACGCCCTCGATCTTCTGGCCCTCCTTGGGCAACACGTCGACACCGATCTTTCGGGGTCCAATCGAGATACTCGAGGGGTTCGGTGGGTGCACGTTGACCCCCAGCGACTCGAAGCCATCGTGGATGTTCGAAGCGAGTTTGCCCTTGTTGATGTCCGTGGTAGGCTCCGGGCTCTCGGCCAAGTTTCGCGTGACTGACGCAAGTCGTTCGCTGGTTCCGTCTGCCCCGGACTCGGGCGACGTGGCGTCGCCCGCTGACTCAGCCGCCTCGGCAGCATCCGAAGCCCCCTGATCGGCTTCGTCGTCGGGGGGGTCTGAAACCGTGGCAGTCTCTGTTCCAGACGCATCCGCCGCATCGCCATCGGAAGCTGTCTCTCCCCCGTTGGCTGTTCGCCTGGTCCTTCCGTCAAAACTGGCGTCTGCGGCCGCTGACTCATCAGCATCGGCCACCTCGGCTGAATCCGAGCCAGTTTCCACGTCGGATTGAGTGGCACTCGGGCCAGCCGTATCGGCGTCGTCTTCGTCAGCCACAGACGTATCGCCATTCTCGGCGAGATCGGTTCCAGGGTCCTCGACAGCCTCCACGTCATTGGTCGTTAGCTCAGCATCGTCACCGAGCGTCAGTTCGTCGCCCGTCCTTGCCTCAGGCTCGGTATCCGCAGTGGCCTCCGCCGGGCCAGCTGTCTCAGCCGTGCCAGTGGCCGTAGCGGTTCCGGTCACCGGCGGATCAGTCCGATCAGCGCCTGTCGATTCGATGTCGTCCAATTCGAAGGACAGCTCCTCCAGGTCGAGGTCGGGCAGGATGTCCTCGATGTCCGTCTCGTCGAGCAGCCGAAGCGTCTTGATGGGGGTCTCGATGGAGCGGACACCGTCCTTGGACTTGATCTTGGAGTAGGGCGCGTCCTCCCTGACCCGGATCACCTCGCCGATGTGGCCCTTGGAATCCTCGAGGAAGTGGACCGAGAAATCTCCCTCCAGGAACGAACGACGGCGGGTCTCGATTGTCTCGAGCGTCTCGGATTCAATCACGTTGTAGCTGGCCATCCTGCGGGCGACGTCGAGGACGACCTTCCCGAACTCGCCGTGCAGGATCGCATCATCGGCGTGCTGGTCGTCGGGCTGGAAGATGTCCGTCAGATTGTCGAGTGCCCCCTGAATCTGCTCACGACCAGTCGAGATGTGGGACCCGCCGCCCTTCGTCTCGACCAGCCAGAGCTTCAGCGTAGTCCGCTCTGGATCACGTGGAATGCCGACGAAACAGAGATCGTCGCTGGCCTTGCCCGTGCCGTCGTACTGGAGGAGTCCCTCGTCGGACCCCTTGTACGACCGGTCATGCCTGGAGAGTTCGTTCAGACTGAGCGGGACCCAGATGTGGTCAGGGGCCGATCTGTCCAGCAGGCGCTGACTCAGCGCTAAGCCACCGACAAACCCGATGGTCTCGACGACCTCGGTCTCTTCTGCCTGCTGGAGGTCAAGCGCTAGTTCCCCATCTATCGCGACCAGCAGCGAGAGCACCATCTCTGGGTCCAGCAGGTTCCCCAGGTTCGCATCGTCCAGCGCCCGTGTGAGGGCTGTGAGATACGGCGTGCGCTTGTTCGTCGATGTGATGACGTCGTAGTCGGGTGACGAGGAGTCATACTGGTCGCTGTAGTGGATCATCACCCGGCCGTCGGCCGACTGAAGTTCTGCATCCGAGCGGACGTAGAAGTCGATGCCGACGTTCGGCTGGACGTGGACGACCCACAGGGAATCGTCCCAGAGACCCGTGAGATCGGTCCCCTGTTTCGACTCGATGTTCTTCTTCACCGTCTGGTGGGGGTGGTAGGAGTTGTTCCACTTGCCGGCCTCTAGGGCGTTCGTCCGTTTGGCGACGTCGTAGATCAGCCCCGTCTCCGAGTCGTCACAGCTGAAGCCGACAGTGTAGACCGTCTCCTCTCCAGTCGATTCGACGTCGATCGATTCCCGGGGGAACAGCGCCCCGTTGAACATCCCCGAGGGAAGCTCACCGATGTCGATGACGCCTGGGTTCTCGTCAAGCAGTCCCCGGAAGAACGTCAGGTGAGCCTCGTGCTGGTTGCCCGCGCTGTATTCACCAGCGCGCACGTAGGTCACGTGTGAGCGCAGCCGGTCCACGAGCTCGTCATTCTTTTTTTCCAGGTTCTGCCGGAGCCGCGATTCGGCGCTCTCCGTGAAGAACCGCTCTAGGGCCTCCCCCTCGGAGTCGTCCCCATAGATGCGAAGGAGGATCCGCGGTGGATGTACGTCCGTCTTCTCGATCTTCCTGTAGAACTCGTAGAGACCCTTGACGACCGGCCGAAGATCGCCCATATTGATCAAATTGAGTTCGATGTTCCGGCCAGGGTGAAGTTCGAAAAGCGTCGGGAACGCCTGAACGAACGTGTACAGCTTGTCACGGACGACCCGTTCCATGTAACGCGGTGTTATCGACCCGGGCGACTCGATCGGTGAGTAGACCGTCCACAGCGGGTTGTCGGCGTAGGGCATCCCCCGCAGGAGACTCTCCTTCGAACGATCGATCGTCCGGTATGGGTGCAGCCCGTTGGCGTTGAACTTCGAAATGAACTGCTCGCGTCGGAAGCCCGCGTTCGTTCCACCGGGGAGCAGTTCCGAGTCCCGCCAAGTTGCGATCCGCAGGCCGTAGGCGAGCAGGAGCGGATGGAACGGCGTCAGCCACACTTTATCGGTCGTCTCCGACTTGATGGTGCAGACATCCCGCAGGGGCTCGTACGGCCCGAACACCTTCTGTGAGTCGATGGCGTCGATGGCCTCGACGTACGCATTGACGACAGCCTCGACGCGTGTCTTCGTCGGGTCGTCCCACGAGTCGGTCGACGGCGTTCGGCCGCGGTCCTCGAGGTGGTTAAAGAGGTCGTCGTATGCTTGCTGCAGCGTGTCAGGGATCTTCAAATCGTCGCCAGTCGGGTCGCCGAAGTCGACCTCGTCACCCTCGATCAGGCGTGGCAGCAACGTGCGATCGTCGATTATCTGCTCCTCGATCTGGATGAGTTCGAGCGCCTCATCTTCCAGTCGGATGCCGTTGTCTGCCGCCGTGTAGATCTCACCCCGATCGGTGTCGATGTCCATCGTATCCGGGAGTGTGAGATCTTTGGCTGCCCAGCGGTCGGGCTCAACGATCGCTGCGAGCATCAGCGGGAACGTAACCTCCTCGGGGTCCGCCGTCGAGACTTCGGTCAGGAAGTCGATCTGGATCGGCACGCCCTCCAGCGGTGCGATCTGACACGTCACCCGCTCGACCACATCCGGGGGGTTCGGGTCGATCGTTAGCGGTGAATCGTACGTGATTGTATTGTCTTCACGGAGATCGACCTCTTTGGGTTCCGATTTGAACCGGAGGTCTTCCAGAGCCTGAAGTGAGATCTTGTCATCGCCATTCGAGATGAACGCCTCGGACTCCATGTCTACATCGAGCGAGACGCTCTGAGTGGCCGTGAAGAACCAGTCCGGAACGACGGCGAGTTTGAAGACGTGAGTTGGCTTCCCGCGTGTTGTCTTTTTGCCGACCCAGAACAGCAGCTCGCCGAACCAGGGACGGTCGTCGGGCAGATCCTCGATCGTCGCAGTGACGATCTCGTTGCGTTTGGACACCCGACCGACCTCGTCGCCATCTGGTCCCCGAAACTCACGCGGCGTGTCCTTGATGTCGTTGACGAACTTCGCGCTGAGTCGCACTTCACCGTCATCGGTTCTGGCGATGATGGACCGCTCGATCCAGTCCGTGTCGATCGGCTCGTACAGGCGATGATCGGTCGCATCGACGGACAGTGAGTCGAAGCGAATCACGCCACCCTTCTTCGTGCCCTTGCGTGCCTCGGAGTGGCCGATCTCGGACCAGTCGTGTGAGTCGAGCACCTGATCGGCGAACGACTGCTTGTACTCGGAGGAGAGCCGACTTTCCGTGTCCGTTCCGGCTCTGTGGGCCCGTTGCAGTTGCTTGGCGTGGTCCCGGTTGTCCTCAAGGGACTCCTCGATCATCTCTTGTAGCGTTTCCTCGTCCTGCTGCTGATCGAACCAGTCCTCGCCAAGTGCCTGGTCTTCACGTATGAACTGCGGCAGTTCCCCGATCAGGTCCTGGAGCGCTGGTGCGTCCTTCCCGTCTACCTTCGCCCGAATCTCACAGAGCGTCTCGAGGACTTCAACGTCTTCTGTGTAGCCGGCCTCCTCACGCAACGAGGTGAGCAGGCCACGCAGCAGCGCCCGCCCCTGCGGACTGTCACACGTCGACGGATCGAGGACACTGTCGCGGAACGATTTCAGGTTGATCGGGGCGTCGTCACCGAACAGCTCCTCGGACGCCTCCAGCGTGTCCAGACTGGTGTCGGACTCCAGCACCATAATCATCGAGCGGGGCGTACCTGTCTCGACGGAGGCCGAGATTTCGTTTCGCATCCGCGTCGCGAACCCCTGAGTGACACGATGTGGGGCTGCCGTTGAGCGATCGTCGATCTCTGGGACCACTCGGATGATGTCCACCGGAACGCCATCGGCCGTTTTGTAGGTCGGCAAGGCATCCAAGTCACCGGAATCGGGATCGGCGACGGTGCCCTCGCGTTCACCAGTGAGTGTGTCGACCAGCCCAGCAGCGTAGGCATCCGCAAGTTCACCGCTGTGGAACTCGGCGAGCAGAATCTGGCCACCCCGCGGTGGGTTTGCCTCCAGATACTGCTTAGTGTGGTTCGCGAGTTCCTGCTCAAAGAGACCGGACATAGACAGCACCTCCACTGTCGCTCTGGCGGTCGATCATTCCCATCTCATCCAGCTCCTCGAGGGCTCTGTTGTCGCTCTGGGAGTCGAGATAGATCCCACGGCGCTCGAGATAGCTCACGAACTCGTCGTAATGTGTGTCGTCTTCATCCATGGCGAATAATCTGGCAAAGAACCGCAAGGCACCACGATTCAGTCGGAACGTCGGACCGACCTTCCGCTGTGTCCGCCAATACTTGCGCTCACCGCCGTCACCGAGCTGGCGAACGACGTTGACGCCCATCGATATTGGGGTCTGATTCGACTTCTTCTTCCCCTCGTAGTAGCTCCGGACCGTCCGTGTCATGGCCTGCGCTGCCTCGGGAAGCGTGTCGATCCGTTCGGGGTCGTCCACGTACCCCCGCAGCTTCTCGATGCACTTCTGGCGAGTCTCGTCTGGAAGCCCCATTGCCTCCGAAAGTGTGAGTGCCGCCAAATCGTGCTCCGTCTGCTCGTCGACCACATCGGCGATCACGTTCAGCACGGAGAGGCGTCCCCAGGAGTCGTAGACGTGACCCTGGATGCCTCGCTGATCCCGATCGTACCACTCCTGGGAGAACTGCCGGTCTTTCGACGCCTTCTCGTCCCACATTCCGAAGTAAACGGGAAGAGTGTCGGGCGTGTACTCCTGTGCATCGCCAGCCAGCGCCGAGAATTCCCGCTCCAGATTCAGCGCAAGCTGGACGTAGTACATCATGAAGTGGAAACAAAACAGGTCCTTCGTCGACCCCAGCCAGTTCGATGGTGAGTCGTACTCGTCCTGCAGCCACCGGCGGAGATCGTCCTGAAACGCCTCTGCACAGTCGTTGACGTATGGCCGCAATGGCTCGGTTGCTGGTTCTCCGATGTCATCAGTCTCGATCTTCGCGGCGACGTCGACGAACACCTCCTCGAAGAGGTTCGAGGGCTCGAGCCCTTCCAGACGGGAGACAAAGTTCTCATGGAGGTCCCTATTAAAACTTGGCGGGTCCCCAGCCGTCATCAGCATCCGATACCACTGGCCCCAGTTCCGGGTCTCGTGGGGCTGAATGTGCTCCGCGATCGTCGGATGGAACGGGATGACGTAGCGCTTTGCCTTCTTCCCGCGAGCACCGCGTGCGCCGGTGGTCGTGTACGTCGCCTCGAAGACATCCCAGGCCTGGTCTGCGACCTCATCGCTGACCGCATCGTGGGCCTCGAAGGTCGCCTGAATCTCGCCCATCTCGTTGGTCGTCGGTGAGGACCCGAGGACGCCAGCGAGTATCTCGGAGAAGATCGCCTCACGGAGTGTCGCAGCTGGAGAGGTCGGGAAGAAGCCATCGTCGATGACCCGACTGATGCGCCGGCCCAGGCTCTTCTCGGCGTCGCTCATCGGTGATCACCCGAGACGATTTCGATGTCATCGAACCCGGCCTCCCGAACCCGGAACAGCTCCTCATCTAGCTTGTTGACCACGCGGACGAGTTCGTGCTTGTTCGTGAACTCCGAAAGGCGAGACTGAATCAGGCGCATCCCCTCCGACCGCTCCATGTCCAGCGCGTTCGGGTTGTACCCCATCCGGATCTGGCCCATCAGTTGATAGAGCTCAAACGTCACCGGCACCGGGACGGTGACATCGGTCCCTTCCGGTTCGAGGACGATCCACATCTGGCCGGGGGTTGTCTCTTCGGTAGTCTGTCGGACGGACTCGTCTTGGTCTGGCGTGGGTTGGGTCCACTTCGAGAGGAACCGATAGTCCGTCGATTTCACACCATCGACAAACTCGATGTAGTCGCTCTCGTTGATCGACCCGCTCCACCCCTGGAGAGAGGTTATCACGGTGTCGAGAACCTCCTTCGAGTGACTCGAGGAGACGCTCGTCTCACTTTCGTCAGCGTCACTTTGGTTCAGATAAGTCAGGGCCCCGATGAACTCCCGGAACGTATCGGTCTCGAGTTTCGTCTGGATGCTGCCGCTCACGACCGACTCGTCAAGGAGGTAGGCACGGCGTAATGCTGTCCGAATCTTCGTCGCCACATCGGCAGTCTCTAGGAGCGGTGTCTCGCCGAGCAACTCCCCGAGCCGATCTCGATCCGCTCCCCACCCTAGGAGTTCCTGATCGAGACTAACACTTGAGTGCGCTGCGGGATCGATGTGCCCAGCGCTCTCCGCACTGCTGGAACTGAGGGTATCAAACACGCTGTTCCACAGCAGCACCTCCGGTGAGAACTTCCTTGAGTCGACAGCCGCCCCGACTGGGCAGTCACCGGCCTCATCGACTCGCTGTAGTGACGGTGGCAGGATCATCGAGGAGATCTTGTCTAGGATGGACCGCGGGTTCAGATACGCGGTCTCGATGATCCCACTGGCGGCGACCAGTCTGGTGACTTGCTCTCTGACGATGGGCTTCGCAAACTGTGCCGCGTTGAAGTGCAGCGGGCAGTCCTCGGGGTTGGGACAGCGATCTTGCTCTCGTCGGAATGCATCGTGGAACGGGCTCTGCGGGTCCTCAAACGCGAATTTATCGACGATATTCTTCAGGAGACCCTCGCCAAGGTGGCCGGGGGCTGTCTCGTACAGCTTTCGGTGCCCGAGATTTAGGACCTCGATGTTTGCCTCCGGATTTGTGTACCCACGCTCGGTCCGGACCTGATCGATCCCGGCCCAGATCTCCGGAAACTCCTCGGCATGCCCCTGCCGATCGAAGAAATCGATTGCCAGGCCGAGGTTGATGGCGATCCCGGACCGGGAGCCACGCCTCGACGCACGCCGCTTCTCGGAACGGTCGAGAAACCGCTTCAGGGCCGCGTCGTACGTCTCGTGCTTCGAATCGGACGCCGTCGCGTCCATGCAGATGTCCGACTCGTCGAGCGGATGGCCCTCTGCCTGGGCCTGTTTGAACGCTCTGGAGAGCAGCGCGCTCTTGCCATCACCGGCGCTGCCAGTGATGACCAGCAGACGCCCGTCCTCAGCGTACTCGTCCACGAAGAAGTCGGTGAGCGTTTCGTCTTCGCGCGTTGGCACGTAGAGATCCTGTCTGAGCTCGTTCCGGTCGATGTGCCCACCGACGATGGCGCCCGCCTCCCCCATCTGACAGGAGCGGAGTAAGTCGAAAAGTGTCCTATCCGCCGTCGATGTCGCACGAGCAACTGACTGGCTCATGTTTCACCACGTATCTGTTGAAGCCGCTGCATCAATGATCTCCAGCTTTTGATCGATTTAATATGATCTTTTCGCCCTGAATTTCAACCCTGATATCTTGACGGACACCGGTCGTGGAATTTCACCGAGCAAAGCACAGCAGCGTGCCAGGTGGCAGCTTTCCTCCAATCTTCGCAGTGAGAACACCCAAACGGAGGATTCATTCTATAAGATAGTCATTATTTCTGTTGTTATAATCAGATCCTATAGAACAATTATCATCATCTACTATGTAATAACATACTAAGTGACTATATAACGAAAAGAGCTGCTTAATATATCTTCTATATTTAGCACCGGCCACTTGACAGCGTTCGAGGAGATTCCAGAATGGCGTGAGTTTTCCGACACAGCAGTAGCGACGCTGCAATTGGCGATTGACTTGATCGGTGGAGACCTGTGTAGATGTACGCGAATCACCAGATGACACCGCTCCGATTCGGAACCGTTCAACTGTCGAACAAAAGGAACTGAGAGAGCAAATCGGATCTGGTGCTTAGAAGACCTGTATGCAGTAAAATAAACAGAATTAGCCGATACGAGCGCTGAGTGCGCTCGTTCGAGTGGCGACGGATTCCCTTGTTGGGCGTGAGACGCCAGCATTCGACAGTTTGAACGTTGGAAGATTTGTCGGCACTTCGACTACTTTGGAGCTATAAGTTGTTTCAATTTCCAAACGCGCACTCAGACATTTTTTCGGAACCACTGCGCAATCTGCCGACTGTACGCATCGTACACCCGGAGTCCAGTTTGGAGGGTTTCGTAGACTTCGCCGGGATCGACGTGCCCGTATTCATGTGCGAGGACATTTCTGAAACCAATTGCAGCGACGAGTGTCGTCATCGTCTTCTCGTCGATGACACCCTCCTGATACAGAACACGAATCGCCTCTTTGGAACTACTGCCACTGAACCCAAAGTTATCCGTAGCGATGTGGTCAGCGAGGTCGGAACACGCCTGGATTGTGTTTTCGAACATTCGTTCGACAGCGCGTTGTTCCGTTGTACTCTCCAGAAATTCGTCGCGAGACAAGATCTCCTGTTTCTCCCGCAGTTCGCCGTGGTACTGCTCTATCTGTTCAAGCTTGACCGAGACGACCCGTTCGTCAGCCACGCAGACCGTCCTCCGCGATACGATCGATGACGTCTCGCTGCTGGCGGCGAATTTCCTCCCGGTGTTCGCTGAACCCTGCCTCGATTTCTGTCTTAAATTGCTCGAACGCTTCCCTGTCGCCACAAATGAACTCTCCGTTGACTACGTCGTGGGCCACGTCGAGCGGGAGCGCCTCGATGTCGGCGACATCGACGAACGGCGCGTCATCCCGCTGAAGATCTCCCGAAAGGAAACACCACTTCTCAAACCGTTCGTGGTCGGTGAGGTCGTCGACGAATTTGACCGCGAGGTCCAGATCAGACGATGCCGTCGATTGTCCGGAGACCTGTGAGCCGAACGCAACCACGTACTCTAAATCGGAGTCCGAGCAGACTGACGCAGCGAGGTCTTCGAGAACGTCGGAGCCCTCGCCGTCAGTCATCATACGTGAAAAGACGACGGTTCGCCACAAAAGAATTCCGCCGGTATCTAAGGGGTTCTTGAGTGCCCCATTCGGTACACGAACGAAAGCGACAACAGTTCGTTCATCAACAGATTCAACCCGTCGCTATCTGTCGATTTGAACCGTCAAAATCCGCCACGGGCGCTGCGGGCGCTCGCTCGTCTGTCGAACGAATTCCCTTGTTGGGCGTGAGGCGTCCGAATTCGGGGGTTTGAATACTGGTCATATATCAGTTCCCGGACTATCTTTTGCCATATGCTGAATACAGGGAGCCTATCGGTCACATTTCGGTGGAACCCGGCTGCAGTTCAGAGCAAGACAAGGAACACAGTCAGCCAGCCACACACGATGACGAGCCCACCCAGCATCGCGACCGTGGTGTAGCCAATGATATCACGGGCACGAAGGTCGGCGATAGCGAGGAGTGGAATCGCCCAGAACGGCTGGATCATGTTCGTCAACTGGTCGCCCAGCATCTCGATGATGACGGCCTGCTCGGGGCCGTATCCGAAGCCAGTCGTGATGTCCAGCATAATCGGTCCCATCGCGACCCATTGGCCGCCACCCGACGGGATGAAGACATTGACGACCCCCGCCACGAAGACGCCGATGACGGGCCAGGTGGCCGGTGTGGCGAACGCGCCGAAGAACTCAACAATCACCGTCGCCAGGCCGGTCCCTGTCAGTAGGCCGGCGATGCCGGCGTAGAACGGAAACTGGAAGATGATTCCGGAGATATTGGTGACGCTGTCTTTCATCTGAGCGACGATGGCTGATGGGCGTACCCACAGGAGAATCGCACCCAGAAGAAAGAGTGCGTTGATACTGTTGAGCGTCAGATTCGAGATTCCACCGGCTCTGAGGAACCACGCATTAACGACGAAGAACGCGGGGAAGACGGCGATAGCCAGCCCAATCACCCGCGAGTCGTTGAGCCGGTCCGCGACGGAGCGAGCTGGGGTGCCGCCATCGGTCGTCGGGTCGGCCATCGCTTCGGCGACCACCCGGTCGATGTCCCGGTAGGTCGCCCGAGGGAGTTCCCGAATCCCATCTTCGGGATGGAGCAACCCCATGATGACCGGGACGACCAGGAGGAGCGAGCCCGTGGTCACGATATTCGTTCGGCTGCCGATCGTCTGCGCAAGCGGGATGCCGCCTCTGACGTAGTCGGGGAAGGTCCCCGGGATGAGCTGTGGATCGGCCATCAACAGCCCCACCGACGATGACAGCCCGCCGTGGAACACCATGAGACTGGTGTAGCCCGCCGCCGCCAGCAGTGGGTAGTGGACGGTGATTCCCTTCTCTTGACACTCGTAAGCGACGCGTTTGGCCATGATGGCGCCGACGATGAGGCCAATGGCCCACGAGACGACGGCAGCGGCCATCGCCACGAACGACGTGAACCAGACAGCCGTGAACCGTGAGTTTGGCAGTCGCGCCAGCCGCTCAAGGCCGCGCGTGAACGTCGGGGACTTCGCGATGGCATCGCCGGTCATCAGCAGGACCGAGATTGCGGCCATGAACGGAAGGAGACTCCAGACGCCACCAGTCCAGGCGGTCAGGGTCGCCCGCGGACCGGCCCCGGTCGCCATCGCGGCGGCGCCGGCGACGAACGTGAGGACGATGGCGATGACGTAGGGGTCGGGGATGTATTCCTCGGAGAGGTCCGAACATCGCTCGCCGAACTGACGGAGCAGGCTGAGCACACCGGCGAGACATCGACCGCGGTGAAAAATCGACCGGTCGGTAAACAAGTACATACGCCCGGCTCTGAAATGTGGTGTAGATGAGTGACGACCCAACGAAGGTCGCGATCGCCTGCCAGGGTGGCGGTAGCCACACGGCGTTCACTGCCGGGGCGTTACAACGGCTCCTGCCGGAGATCTGCAAGGCGGGCTACGATATCGTGGGGTTCTCCGGGACCTCCGGCGGTGCTGTCTGTGCGCTACTGGGCTGGTATGGCACCGTCAGCCCTGACCACGCCCCCAGCGCGCTACTTGGGGAGTTTTGGAACGACCTGAAAGCCCACCAGCCGGCCGAGCGGTACCTGAACGACCTCGCGGTCGGGACCGCCGAGTTGCGGACCATGGGCGTTCCCTTCCCGCAGTTCAGCCCAGGACAGACACCCGCCGGCATCATCGGACAGCGACAGTTCCGGCGTCTCCTCGAGGACCACGTCGACTTCGAGCACGCACGCGAGTTGAGTACGGTCCTCCGTGAGCGCGAGCGGCGCGAGGGCCTCATCCATCCGGCCCTGCTCATCAGCGCTATCGACGTCCTGAACGGGGAGTTTCGCGTGTTCCGTGGACGGGAGATGTGTGCCGAGGCGATCCTCGCCAGCGCGGCCGAACCCGGCCTGTTTGGCGCCATCGAAATTGACGGCCGGCAGTACTGGGATGGCCTGTTCTCGAAGAACCCGCCAGTACGGGACTTCTCGACGACTGACGATATCCCCGACCCGGACGAGGTCTGGGTCATCCAGATTAATCCGTCCGAGCGGTCGAAGGTGCCACGATCACTCCACGATATCGAGGACCGTCGAAACGAACTCAGCGGCAACACCTCCCTCGAACAGGAGGTGGCGTTCATCAAGCAGGTCAACGAGTGGGTCGACGCCGGCTACCTGCCCGACCGGTACACACATACGGACATCGAGCGGGTCCAGTTCGACGAGGAGCTCCGCTGGTCGACGAAACTCGACCGGTCGCCCGCGTTCATCGAGGCGCTGTTCCGGACCGGTCGCGAACGGGCTGACCGGTTCCTGACAGAGCGCCGCGAGTAAGCGAGCGGAGGCTGCGCTAGTGTCACGGGCCCTACTGTCGGCCGCTGTTCTGTGACTCGCTTCCAGGGTTGGGCTCTGGGGTCAACACAGCCCGGAAGCCACGACGCCGGAGTTCGACCGTGCCGACTACGGCGACGAGCAACGCGCCGACAGCGAGGCTCCGTTTCCGTGCCGGTCGGGGGTGCCCGGTGCTACGTCTGTGACACTGCGTCGTCTACACCGCGGTCTGCGTTCGCCTTCGACAGTGGCTCGAAACCGACTGGCATAACTGCTCCACCACGGCTAACCGTATCAATTCCTGCTCCACTGTCCCGTTCAGTAGGTCAGGCTCATGCCGCCCTCGTGAGTCATGTCTCCCCCGTTGAGGTGGCTGCTGTGGTGTGAGCATCCCATTACGAAGAGATTCGCCACCTCGTAGGGTTCCATCATCTCTTTGACGCGGGTACGCTCGAGCATCACTTTCTCGACGACCTCGTCGACGGTCATGTTCCGCCGGTCGGCCGTGTCGGGCAACTGCTTGGCGACCAGTGCGGTCTTGACGTAGGCGGTACTGACAGTAAAGGCACGGACTTTTCCCTCGCCTTCGGCGGCGATGGACTGGGTGAGCCCCCGGAGGCCGAACTTGGTCGTGTTGTAGGCGACCTTGTCTTTCGTGACGATGTGGCCGTGGACCGAGCACATGTTCCCGACGACGCCGCAGCCATCATCGTTTGCGCGGAAATGCGGAAGGCAGTGTTTCGTGAGCAGTAGCGGCGCCCGTTGCATCACGTCGTGCATCAGGTCGTACTTCTCGACCGGGAACGACTCGATCGGTGCGACGGTCTGGATGCCGGCGTTGTTAATCAGGTACCGGGGCGACCCGTGAAACGTCGCCGTGTCGACGATGCGTTCGAGGTCAGCGTCGTCGGTCAGGTTGGCAGTGACAGTGACAATATCCCCGGGGAGGTCGAGTTCCTCGGCCTCCGCCTTGACGGCCGCGAGGCCGGCCTCGTCTCTGTCGGTCGCGAGAACTGTGAGGCCGTTGGCCGCGAAGGCAAGTGACACCGCCCGGCCGATGCCCGCCCCGCCGCCGGTGACGATGGCGACATTGTCGGCTACGTAATTCGGGTCATCGATCGTCAGAAGATTGTCACGGGTGATATCGCTGGGTCCGTATTTCGCCATCGCCTCCTCGACGGTCATGTCTGCCATGTAACGCCAGTCGTCGGTCTCGGTGTAATAACTACCGACGGCATGACGTCGCTGCACGCGAACTCTGCTTCGACGTCTGTACGGGACCACTGACAGGAATGCTCACCTCCACAGCACGAGCAGTCTTGCCGTTGTCGCTGTTCTGCTCACGGTGGCCGCAGTCCTTTCCCTCCGTCACGAACTCAGCGAGACCGAGAACACGCTCACTTCCCGACGCTCGAGCAACCAGGGAGTGAAATAAACCAGGAGGCCCGAGAGGCCCTTCGTCAATACCTCCATTGCCGTCCGAAGTAGGGTGAGTGAGACACTCTCTGTGTAGCAGCAGGTACTCTGCCAGGAGAGTGATTCTTCGGTTGTTTGTGGTGGACCCGACGGAGTGCGTCGGCGGTCGGGGTAGCACAATCCGGATGTACTTCTGGACGGTCGCAAGGGCACTCCACCCAATCAGTGCTTGTAGCGGTACAATGGTACGCCCCGCCAAGTTTTGTAAATCCTGGGTACTCCGTGCGGTCCACGCAGTACTGTTCGTCACTTGTCAAGGACTGTTGACATTTGTACTGACTCAATGGTCGGTGTTTTTTGATTCAGACTACCATTTACTTCGATACGGGATCACCCGATCCGCAAAAACCGTGCGGCGTATCCGGGGTCACCCTGCCGCGGTGTGACGACGACGAACGCCTCTGGCGGAGCGTCAACAATGTCTGCAGGGAGTCCGCGGAGTTCTGGTGTCCAGCCAAGACTTCCCTCTCGCGGTTTCAGAGGAACGACGAGGTCTGCCTGGCCCGCCGCCTGGAGGCGGTCGCGGAGACCGTCCCAGCCGTCTACGGTCGAGACAGTCACGGTCATTTCAGGGGCAACGTCCCCAATCAGTCGTTTGTAGGACTCGCGAGCGAGCAGACTGTCGACAGCGATTACCTCAAGCGGTGCACCGAGGTTCCGAGCGATGCGCTTGACGAGATAGACGCTCTCGGCGAACCCCTCGTGATGGCCAATTGCCGGGGGTAATACGAGGAGCACCCGTGACGTCGTGTTGATTGGCCGCCCGAGCCGCGAGACAAGCACTGGATCGGTCGTGCGGTCACGGACTTGGTCGATGATAGTACCGAACACATGCCCCTTGAGGGATATCTCCCCTCCCCAGCCCAGCAGCACGAGGTCGGCCCGGGTCTCGACGGCCGCGTGAGCGATGCCGGATGCGACACTGTGGTCGATTCGGGTTTCGGTTTTGACTGGAACCTCCGCTTCGCTGCCGGTTTCGGCCGCGCGGTCCAGTTCCCTCTCGGCCGCAGCCAGTTCCTCGTCGCTAGCGTCAGGGCTGAGCACTGTGAGGAGATGGACCGGCGTCAACGAGGGATCGTCTTTCAGCGCGAAGGCCAAGTCCAACAGGCGTCGCTGGAGTTCGGCAGCCTGGGTCAGTGGGAGGAGAATTCGCGGATCGTAGGGCTCGGGCGCACTCTGGGCTGCCTCCCCCTCGGTGGCAAGACGGCGCCCGTAGCGTTCGGTCACCCATGGGCTGACGATTGCGGAGACGAGGATCATCACGACGACAGCGTTGAGAACTTCGGCAGCGAACACACCCGCCTCAAACCCAAGCAGCGTGATTGCCAGCGCTGCAGCCGCCTGACCAACAGAGAGGCCGACAAGCACGCCGGTCGCGTTACGGCTGTAGCCCTTAATCGCGGCCACACCGACGGCGGCGACGACTTTCGTCGAGAGCATCACCCCGAGAATCACCGCCGCGATCCAGAGTGTCTCTGTGCCCGCAAGGAGGACCGCGGGATCAACGAGCATCCCCACATACAACAGGAAAAACGGGATGAACAGAGCGTTTCCGATGAATTCGATTCGGTTTATGAGCGTGCCACCTCGTATGATCTGCCGGTTGAGGGCGATTCCGGCGATGAAGGCCCCGAGGATGGGGGCCAGTCCCAGCCCCTCGGCGAGGCTTGCGGATCCAAAGATGACCACGGCGACGAAGAGGAACTCAAAGTAGCTCTCCTGGCTGGTGTTGCGAAAGAACCAGCGGGCAAGCAGGGGGATGACCAGCCAGAGGCCACCGAACAGGGCAACGAGCGTGACTGCAATCTGGCCGACCAGCCAGAGCGACAGGCCGTCCTGAATGACGCCTAGGGAGAGCGCCAGTACCACGAGCCCTGCCGTGTCAGTGAAGAGTATCCCACCGAAGACGGCCGTAACGGCGGGGTTTGTCGTCACGTCGAGTTTGTTAACGACGGGATAGGCAAGCAATGTGTGGGTGGCGAAAACCGCCGACAGTAACATCGCTGCCCAGAAGTCGAACCCGAGGACGACCATGCAGACGCCGGTCCCGACGACGAACGGCAAACCGAAACTGACCCCACCGAAGAGCGCAGCATCCTGTGGCGCCTGGAGGAAGCGACGTAAGTCGAGTTCCAGCCCGACGATGAACAACAAGTAGACGAGGCCTGCGTTCCCGAGCAGGACGACTGCGTCGCCGAGTGCCAAGATACCTACTCCGTTTGGACCGAGTGCCGTCCCAGCGAGGACGATTCCGACGATTCCCGGCAGGCCGACCCGCTCAATAAGAATCGGCGCAAGCAAAAACGAAACGAGCGCGAGTGCCAGCACGACGACCGGTTGGTCGAATGGGAGTACAGAATGAAGTTCTGATGCGCCGGAAAGGAATGCGCTCATCGAGTCGCGAGTGTGTCTATCAACTCAATCCCGTCAAATAAAAGCCTGTTCCAAGAATGGCCACCAGGAGTTTGCTTTGCTGAATCCAGCCTCTCTATGCAGCACGCCGCTTCTTACAGAATCCTGGTAGTTTCTCCCGCCCGTGTTGAATTCACAGCGCATATTTCGCATTACCAGGGAGTTCATATCGACCTCGTCGGTGCGATAGAGACAGCCGATGGGGTCGTCGAAAGGCATCACATTCACCGCGTACGATACAGTTGGCGTACTCAGAACTACGGTTCTCGGGGGTCGAAATCTGTCAGATATCGTCGGTGGCGGATTTGGAGTCTGTACTCAGCGAGCCATCAGGAGTCTCCGCATCCCCGCTCCAGTCAATGCGGACACGGCGGACGCGTCGCTGGTTCGTATCGAGCACCGTTACCACGATATCCCCAAGCTCTATCCGGTCGCCCTCTTCACCTAGTCTCCCGGCGTGGTGGTTGACGAGTCCGGCGACAGTTTCGAATGGTCCGTCCGTCTGAATCTCGATTCCGAGACGTTCGTTCACATAATCGACGGTCGCCCACCCGGTGACGACGGCAGTGTCGGCATCGACTACGCGTATTGGATCGGTGTCCTCGCTATCGAATATTTCGCCGACGACTTCCTCAATCACATCCTCGAACGTCGCGAGGCCCACAACAGTGCCGAATTCGTCAACGACGATAGCCATCTGGGAGCCTTCGATCTGCATCTCTGTGAGCAATTCGTCGACCGGCTTGGTTCCGGGGACGAATACGGGTGGCGTCATCGCATCGTCAAGCGTTCCTCCCTCGGAGCGGACCCGAAGGAGGTCACGCACGTCGACGACCCCGTGGATGTCGTCGCGGGTATCGCCGTACACTGGCATCCGTGCCACGTGCTCGCGCCAACTGGTTTCGATTGCATCATCGAGGGTCGCGTCGGTGGACACCGCAACCATCGCGGTTCGCGGGACCATTACCCCTCTGATTGTCGTCTCCTCTAGGTTGAGGACGCGGCGGATTATCGTCCCCTCGTCGCGGTCAAGGACGCCGCTGGTCTCGCCGCTCAGAACGATTGTCTCGATCTCCTCTCTCGTGAGATAGGCCTCAAAATTCGACTCGCCGCCTGTGACGCGGTTTATCGCCCCGGTCGTGACCTCGAAGACGAACAGGATTGGACGGAGTACCCTCTGGAGTGCGACGACTGGTCGGGCGACGCGCAGCGCGTGCTGCTCGGCGTTAGCGACGGCATAGGACTTGGGAGCGATCTCGCCGAACACGATAACAAAAAAGCTCGTAAATACCGTTGCCCCAGTCGCGGCCTGATTGGCAGGCAGGAATTCCACCAGAACAGCGGTAGCGACGCTTGCGGCCGCGATGTTCGCCACATTGTTGCTGACGAGCGCTGTGACGAGGAATCGATGGGGATTCGCTCGCAGTTTCGCTAGTGCCGCTGCACCAGGTGCATCGGCCGCGGCGAGTGCGTCGACACGGTGACGAGTGACTGAAAAGACTGCCAGCTCGCTGCTCGAGAAGAAGGCACTGATTGCCGTTAGCAGGCAGATCGCTACGATACCGAAAGCCACCAGCGTGAGAACCATACCCGCAATTTGCGTCGCAAGGTGGTAAATTCCGGTGACGATCGCTGAGGACTTCGGTTTTCGCTGCGCTGGATCAATGGCTTTGCACATCTTCAAGGAGAGCGACCGTATTTAGGAGACTCCACGACGGTATCCACACACGCTCAGCGATGGGTTGGGTCGATGTTGACACCAGAATAAACCGGACTGTGCTGTTGATTAGTTCGCTATATCTCGCACACCGCTTGTGATAGCTTCTGGAAACATTAAACTGGATGTGCAAGATACAAAGCGCGTATCGGTCAGCACAAGTCAGCGGCGTATCGCTCGATAGTGCCTATTCGCCGCTACCACTGAGGGCAGTCATCGGAGTGGCGCCGGCAACGATAGCACCTGTTGCGAGCAGCGCTGCCGACAACACAACGAAATCCCCACTCGGTGAGTAGCCGGCCAGCCCAGCCCCAACTTGGACGATAAACACCGTCACAAAGAAACTGAGGATGGCAAAGGCCAGCATGACGAACGCCGCGATGATACCACTAGCTAATGTTCCGAACGAATCAAGAAGTCCCATTTGGTAAGTAACCTCAATTTAAAGGGGGAGTACACTGCATAAATCACTTGGGTTCTGCCTACGTCTAATTATGACGTTGTTTGAGTACTACGTGGCCTCGTTAGCAGATGATTCTCCCATATTCCATGAAAAAAGAACCGTATTACCGAATAGAAGCGCCATGTTTCGCACACTGGTTCTGACAGCTTCCAGGAATATCGAAGCGTGTGTGCAAGATACAAGGCGCATATTTCGCACCCACACATCATAGACACAGGGTACAATACACTGAAAGGGTCTCAGGAACTCTTTTCAAATCATTATAACCACAATGGTGGCATTCAGCAATGATTGATCCTATAAAGAGACTGACTGACATCCAGCTTTCTCGCCGAGACCGCCTCGTCACTTACTACCTCACCGGGTTAGCTGTGCTGGTCATGATTTACACGGTTACGTACAATTTCGCACTGGCACAGCTGGAAGGGGTCAACCAACCGATATTCGCCTCGTTCGAATTCATCGTCCAGACGATGACCACTACCGGATACGGTCAAGACTCCGGATATTGGAGTCATCCATTGATGTTCCTGTTCGTTGCTGGAACACAGATTTCCGGCATCGTTCTTGGCTTTTTTACGCTCCGGCTCATCATCATCCCGCTATTCACCGGGGCCGAAGTCAATCTCGACAACCAGCTTACTCCCAAGACGGACCACGTCATCATCTGTGAGTACCGTCGTGACTCTGCCGTTCTCCTTGACGAACTAAGAGAACTCGGTATCGAATATGTCCTGATCTCCTCATCCAAAGAGCACGCCAAGGACCTCGCCGATGACGGCTACTCTGTCATTCACGGCTCACCACAGGATGTATCGGCATTTGAACGAGCTAGCATCGATTCAGCACGGGCAGTCATTACAGATGCTGGCGATGCAAACGTCAACACTATTTTAACGGTGCGTTCGGTCGATCCAGAAATCGAAATCATCACTCTCACTGACGATAGCAGCATGCGGGATGTTCTTCTCAATACGGGCGCGGATACCGTCCTATCACCACACGGGGTTCTCGGTCGTCGACTCGCGGAAAAAGCCATTTCCTCATTCAGGTCGGATCTGACAGATACAATCGATCTCGGCGGTGAGATAGAAGTCACGGAAGTCCCGGTCCAGCACGGGAATCGACTAATAGGGACACGAATCCGCGATTCGAAAATCAGAGAGAAGACCGGAGCAAATATCATCGGCGCGTGGATTGATGGCGAGTTACAGCTACCGCCCGACCCGGATGCGATTATCCGTTCGAACACCGTGTTGCTGGTCACGGGCGAACATGATTCGCTGGAAGCGTTCAGTGAATTCACCCAAACATCGCGCACGCTCCGTCAATACAATCGTATCATCATTGCCGGACAGGGTGAGGTCGGCCAAGCTGCTCGGGCGGTCGCATCCAAGGAAGGACTCGATGTCGTAACCATCGATATTGAGGACCGTGATGGTGTTGACATCGTCGGTGATGCAGGGTCAGAGGAAATACTGAAAGAGGCCGGTATAGAGACTGCTGGTGCTATCATCATCGGTCTCGGAGACGATTCTACCTCACTGCTGACAACGGTACTGGCGCGGTCACTGAACCCGGATATCGAGATACTTGCTCGGGTAAGTGACACTGATACGACGCGAAAGGCGCTGAGTGCAGGGGCAGATTACGTGCTCTCAGTTCCACGCGTGAGCGCCCGAATGGTCGCCAGAGAACTGCGGGGTGAAGATGTCCTCGCACCGGCGAGTCAGATTCGGTTGCTCCGCGTCCCGGCAACACCGCTGGCAGGGTCGACACTCGCAGAGTCGGGAATCTATCAGAAGACGGGGTGTCGCGTCATTGCTGTTGAGGACGAATCAGGTTTCACTAGCAATATCGACCCGCATCGCCGATTTACGGGTAATGAACGAATCGTCTTGGTCGGCTCCGACGAGGCGGTCCAGGAGTTCAGAAAGCAGTTCGATGTGTCATCAGTGGAATCGGAAGCCTGAGCGAACGGTTTAGATGGCTCACCACAAGGAGGGCGAAGTATCTGAAATTGAGGTGAGGTGCGTCAAGCAACGCTTCTCTATCCTGCTGGAAGAACGTTTCCTCTGAATCTGGCTGACTGATTTTTGAATATTCGGCGGGGTTCAATCTAGTGGTATCTCCAGACGATCGAACGCCAATATTCGGTTCCTCTCGATAGAAAATTTTGCTGACTACAATCTCTATATCTTGCACGGCGTTTCTGACAGGATTCGGGTAGTTTGCATATCCAGCCGATAGTTATCTCCTATACTGACCCCCAGTCTGCCTGGCCGGGTATTCGGCGAGAAGTGCGATTAGTTTCCTGGAGAACTCTGCATCTCTAATCAGCATGGGACGGGACGGGCGGAAATCGAAGTATTGCTATTCGTAGACCCCGCCGAGACTCGACATCGGTGTCGAACCGGCCACAATTGCGCCGGTTGCCAAGATACCGGCCGAAAGCACGACGAACTCTCCGCTCGGTGAGTAACCGGCCAGCCCTGCGCCAGCCTGGACGATAAACACGCTCACAAAGAAACTGACTATCGCAAAGACCAGCATCACGATTGCTGCAATGATACTACTCACTAACGCGCCGAAGGAATCAAGAAATCCCATATCAACTCGCAAGAGTGCCAAGCGACCGACAAGGATTCGTTTTAGATGTCCACGAAAGACAGACACAGCGACCGGCTGCTGTCTGAATTAGTCCTCGGCTGTGATCTCTTCGAGTGCCGCCTCGAAATGCGCTTGCGTCAGCACGATATCCTCGACAGCCGTCGGTTCGTCACTGGACTGGGCCCGGACGTGCTCACGAACGGCTGCGGTGGCTGCGCCGCGACACAATGCGGCCACATCGGCGCCCACCAGGCCATCCATGTCGGCGGCGAGTTGGTCGAGGTCGACATCGTCGGCCAGTGGCCGATTGCGGGTATGGATCGTCAGAATCTCCCGTCGAGTTGCCTCGTCCGGTGCCCCGACCTCGATTTTTTGTTCGATCCGGCCCGCACGAGTGAGTGCATCGTCGATGAGGTCGGGGCGGTTCGTGGCCGCGATCACAACCACATCCTCCAGCTCTTCCAGCCCGTCGAGTTCGGTCAGCAACTGCGACACGACGCGTTCACCGACCTGATTATCTCCGCCACTGCTGCCACGCTTGGTTGCGATGGCGTCGATTTCGTCGAAAAAGATGACGGTGGGTGCGTTCGAGCGCGCTTTCTCGAAGATTTCCCGGACCCCTTTCTCGCTTTCGCCGACGTACTTGTCGAACAGTTCGGGCCCCTTCACGGAGATGAAGTTCGACTGAGCCTCGTTCGCGACGGCCTTCGCCAAGAGCGTCTTCCCGGTGCCGGGTGGCCCGTGGAGCAAAATCCCCTTCGTCGACTGGAGGTCTACCTGCTTGTACGCATCCGGATAGGCGAGGGGCCACTCGATGGCCTCCTGCAGTCGCTCTTTGGTCGCTGCGAGTCCACCCACGTCGTCCCACGTGACATCGGGTTTCTCGACGAACACCTCTCGGAGTGCGCTGGGATCGATCTCTCGGAGCGCCGACCGGAAATCCTTCTCGGTTACTTCCAGCGTTTCGAGCGTCTCGGCGCTAATCTCGTCGCCTTCGAGGTCTAGGTCCGGACGGACGCGACGGAGCGCGTTCATCGCTGCCTCCCGGACGAGACTTTCGAGGTCGGCGCCGACAAACCCGTGTGTGTTGTCGGCGTACTGCTGGAGGTCGACATCGTCGGCGATAGGCATCTCTCGGGTGTGGATCTGGAGGACCTCGTGTCGGCCCGCGGTGTCAGGGGCGCCGATTTCGATCTCGCGGTCGAACCGGCCGCCACGGCGGAGCGCGTTGTCGATCGAATCGACACGGTTGGTCGTCCCGATGACCGTCACTTGACCGCGGTCTTCCAACCCGTCCATCAGGGAGAGCAACTGCGCTACCACTCGGCGCTCGACTTCACCCTGCGTATCGTCTCGCTTCGGGGCGATGGAGTCAATCTCGTCGATGAAGATTATCGACGGCTCGTTTTCGCCAGCCTCCTCGAAGACCTCACGGAGTCGCTCCTCGCTTTCGCCGTGGTATTTCGACATGATTTCCGGGCCGGAAATCGTCGAGAAGTTGGCATCTATTTCGTTGGCGACTGCCTTTGCAATCAGCGTTTTGCCGGTCCCAGGCGGGCCGTGGAGCAAGACGCCCTGAGGTGGCTCGATACCGAGTGCCTGAAAAAGCTCGGGGTGGGTCATCGGTAGCTCTATCATCTCCCGAACTTGGTCAAGTTCGTCGTTGAGTCCCCCGACGTCCTCGTAGGTGACGCTTGGTGAGTCTGGACCGTCGGCCGCCTCACCCGCCCGGTCACCACTGACAGATTCGGCGGATTGCTCGACCACCTCGACGGTGGTTTCCTGCGTAACAATCACGGTCCCACCAGGCTCGCTGTCGACGACACGGATCGGAATCCGGCGGTTCGAGCGCCCCATCACAGAGCCGAGTCCGAGCGAGAGCGGGACGGTCTGTCCCGCCTGCACAGCCCGGTTGGTGAGCTTTTCGCGGAGATACGGGGCGAGATTGCCACGAATTTGCAGGCCGTCAGGGAGGGCAATCGACAATTGGCTCGCCGGCTCGACGTCGGCTTCTTCGACAGAAACGATTCGGTCGAGTCGGGCGCCGATTGTTTTGCGTGTTTGCCCGTCGATGCCGATGATGCCGCGCTGTCGTTCGCCTGCTTGTCCTTGCCTGACACGGACAACTGCAGTCCCGGTTTCTCCTTCGATAGTGACGAAATCGCCGTTATCGATCCCGAGTTCCGCCATCGCCTCCCGGTCTATTGCTGCGATACCCTTCCCTGCAATTTGCCTGTCGAGTGGCTTAACAATGAGTCTCATGAGTGTGACCGTCCAGACTGCACTCGAGGAGAGATACCCCTCCAAGTCTTCGAGACGGATACAGAACTGGAGTTACTACGTATACTGGGCGATTGCGGAAATAAGTTGGTAACTATCATCTAACAGCTAGACAGCGGCAGCAGATCGGGCTGTGCAAGATATAACCTCTGCATTGGCCACACCAGTATTGACAGTAACCGGGTAGTTCACTCAGGTTCTGCTTAATACAGGACGCGGTTCTTACACTGAGGGGGGTCTCAATCGTTGCCAATCTACTAGTTAATATGAGCTGCGTATTGACTGCGATACTTCTATTCTTTTTCGATAATGTTTATAATAGTAGTTGTAGATGGACCGTTTTATATTTCGAATCTGTTGTCATTTAAAATCACAGCAGTAGATATAATAAACACACAAATCTATCTGTTTAAAACCAAAGTTCTATCAATCTTAATTTGTGTCTTAGACTATAATATTCCCTAACTTTTATTAATCTTTTGACTTTTTAGTTGGTGGATGTTCACAGAAACCATCTCCCCTGTCCCACTACAGGGAGCAGTTGTGGACTCGGTAATGCAAGCAATCGGGAATGCCATCGCGTTCCTCCCGACGGTACTCGGGGCAATCGCGATACTCATTGTCGGATTCATCATCGGGCGAATCCTCGGCGGAATCGTCACTCGCATCGTTCGCAAAATCGGACTTACTCGCTACACCGAAGGGACTGCCATGGAAGAGGTCGGGAGCGGGGATGGGGTCGCTCGCGCCCTCGGAAAGATCGTCACCTACTACGTTTACTTCGTCGCGCTCCTCGCCGCAGCGAACGTCTTGGGCATCGCCCAGTTGACAGACCTGCTCGCGGAACTCGGCGCGTTCCTGCCGGTCATTCTCGGGGCACTTATCGTTCTCGTCATCGGGTTCGTCGTCGGCCGGATCGTCGGTGATATCGTCGCCGACGTTGTCGGCGGCTTCGGAATCGGAAAGTACCTCGCTGGGACGCCGCTCGAACGACTCGGGGACACGGAAGGTGAGTTCGGTAGTTTCGTCGGCAAACTCGTAACCTACTACATCTACCTGCTGACGCTCGTCGCAGTTGTCGATATCCTCGAAATCGCAGTGCTTGCCGACCTATTCAACACGTTCGCAGGCTACCTTCCGGCCCTGGTCGCCGGGCTCCTCGTCCTGCTGGTCGGTATCTGGGCGGCCGAACGGGCTGCCGAGGTGGTCCGTGAAACCGACGATAGTCGGACCTTCCACCTCGCCAGCCTGTTCGTGAAGGTCGTCATCTACTACATCACCGTCACGCTCGCGTTGGCGACGATTGGGATCAATATCACGATTCTGACGACGCTGTTTACCGCGTTCATCGCAGCCTTCTTCGGCGCGCTCGCGATCGCGCTGGCGCTCGGAATCGGGCTGGCAGTCGGACTCGGCGGGCAGGATTACGTCGCCGAGAACATCGATGACTGGGTCACGTCCGTCACAGACAATATCGGTCCAGACGACGACTCGACGAACAACTGAGCGCAACGCCACCTTTCTTATGACCTATTCATCACGTTTATACACCCCAATGGAGCGTGGATCTTGTACCGTCGTCCTTATTATTTGACACCGGAACGGTACCATTTCTAAGACCCTGTTGAAATCCTATTCTTCAGATCGGTTCTCACCTGAAACAGCCGGTCGATGAGAGTTGCGTACTGACTGCCGATATTTTTGCCATGTCGACAAGAGGTTCCGATAGCCGTGCGAGATACACAGCGCGTATCTTGCAAAAGATGGGCTACTGCTTGCTATTGAAATCACTCGGTACAGAGGGTTAGTTTCCCAGAAGAGTCCGTTCGATTCGATATTGACGAGCGAAACAGGCGATAGAGAAGTTGGAGGCCTATTTGGTTGTGTGCGCTTTCCGATCGCCACGAGCTCCGAGCCGGAGTGTCACCGTCCCAGTTATCACGACCATGCCTGCATTGAGGACGAGTAAGAGGAGGCCGCCACTGGCCTTGTCAGGCGCTTGTGACAGTAATGTTATTCCACCTGCGGCTGCAGACGGGACAAGTGCGAGGGCAGCGACGACTCCGACGAGCGTGTCTTGCCGTTCTTTGTCGGTCGTTACCCCCGCCGCGATACCCGCCGCGGCAGCAGCAACGACGCTGAACCATCCGGCCGTAATGCGTTCCTCCAGCAGTGGTTTATCAATGAGATTCGCCGCAGGTGGGAGAACGCCTGTCATGTTCAGCGCTACCGTCGTCACGATAGCCCCCGCAGTCGCAGCGAAAAGACCGACGAATGCGACCAAGGCCCCGTAGCCTGCTCGATTCACTCGGTTGGCAGCAAGGCCAGCGGAAACGAGTCTCAACACCTGTCCAGTAACCACCGTGACTTGTCAAGTGAGAACAAGTTCAGAACTCATAAACCTGGGTCTGACAATGGTAAGACAATTACGATGGTGGTTCTCCTGACTGTCGTCGGTATCGGTGTCGCCATATTTGTTGGATTCAACATTGGCGGTTCCTCAACTGGCGTCGCGTTCGGCCCTGCAGTCGGCTCACGCCTCATTCGGAAGACAACTGCGGGGGCATTGTTCGTCGGCTTTGGATTTCTCGGTGCGTGGACCGTCGGTCGGGAAGTCATCGCGACGATGAGTAGTAGTATCGTGCCGGCAGCCCAGTTCACACCCATCGCCAGTGTCACCGTGCTGTTTTTTACCGGCGCATCGCTGTTGATATCGAATCTTTACGGCGTCCCGGCTTCGACTTCGATGACCGCTGTAGGTGCCATTGTCGGATTAGGGCTCGCATCCGGCACCCTCAATGAGGCGCTGATGTTCGTTATCGTCTCAGCTTGGATAGTCGCCCCCCTGACCTGTTTGTGTATCGGCGTCGTAACCGGCCGCTATCTCTACCCCTATCTCGACCGCCACACTGCATTTACGACATTCACCCTCCACTTCATCCAGCTCGACCGAACGGGAGCGATTCCACGGCCGTTTATCAATCGGAGCGCATCACTGCAGGATACCATCGGCTCACTCTCGGTTGTCATCATCGGCTGTTACATGGCGTTCTCGGCAGGGGCATCGAACGCTGCGAACGCTGTCGCTCCCCTCGTCGGTTCTGGCGGGTCGCTCACCGTTAGTCAGGGTGTCCTGCTCGCGGTCGGGGCTTTCGGGCTGGGTAGTTTCACCATCGCCCGTCGCACGCTAGAAACGGTCGGGGACGATATCACGGAGCTCCCGATTCTGGCATCACTGATCGTTTCACTGGTCGGTGGAACGGTTATTACTCTTCTTTCATCGTTCGGAATTCCAGCGAGCCTCGCCGTCAGTACGACCTCAACGATAATTGGGCTTGGATGGGGTCGAGCGAGTCGGGCAGCGACGCTGACGGAGTTAGCGACACCATCGCCTGCCAGTCCAGATGTCACAGTCTCCACTGGTGCGTTGGTCACCTCACGCGCCGAGGATGTTCCTGCCGGGCCCACCATCGGCGATATCGCCCGAGAAGAGAAACCGCCAGAGAAGCCAGATGAGATTCCAGCCATCCCAGATGTCGGCGCTGTGGGGCCTGCAGACATCGACCGGCGAAGCCTCTTCGACCCGGCAGCGGCCAGACGTATCGTGACGATGTGGGTGTTGACGCCGTCGCTGGCAGTTGTGGCTTCATATTCAGTGTTCGAATTCCTATTATGAGTACATCGCTCGCTTACTGCGACCCTGGTTCAACAGTATTGCAACGACACAAACAGGCCCGTCGTGCTGCATAGCTACTCTGTATCTCGCACGCCGTTACTGACAGTCTATGGGTAGTTCTAATGGGCAATGCTGAATACAGCGCGCGTATGCGGTAAACCGACCGTCTGCAAAAGCGCACCGAGATCGTGCCACATTTCTACATCGTGGTGGGGGGTCAGTTGGTGTGACATCTCTGCTGGCTGTCGAAAAACGGGAAAGTACCCGCCAGCCCGCGCGAGTGCGTTGTCTTTGTCGACGCCCGCGACTGTCTCCATGCCGACGACGCCGTGTTCACCCTCGGTGAGCGTCCCGGTCTTGTCGAAGATGATGATGTCGAGGTCTCGGGCCTGCGATACGGTCTGCTGAGCCGTACTCAGAAAAGTATGGCTCGATTGAAATCCAAAGTCTGGGGACAGACGCTGCCGGCTGTACTGAATACACAGGCCATCTCGATCACGCAAGACTGGTTGGTACTGGACTGACCGAATCTTTAGAAATAGGGATGGGTTATAGAACGAATGATAGGATTGCGAGGACGATGAAGATAATCACGAGCCATTTTGCAATATCCATGCTCACACCGGCGACGCCTCGCGCCCCGAGAACGGCGGCGACGAGAGCAAGTATCAAGAAGAGGACCGCAAGTTCGATAAATCCACCACCAAACTGCAAGGGAAGGGACGAAACGGAGGCAACTCCATCTGGGAGCACCTGATGAATTATCATGCGAGGACTGGTCATTAGTTCGTCACCTCGCCAGTAATCGCTGCATCTGTCGAATTCGCTATCACACTCTGGAGACCTTTCAGGGCGTTGTGTTTGCGGGTGTATCCCTCGCCACTGGTCGCAATAATGTTCCCGTTGCGATGGCGGAGTCGCCAGCGCCATTCATCATCACGGGCCTGGTAGACTTCGAACCGTGCCAGGGACTGTGATCCATCGGCGGCTCCCACGAGCGTGAGTTCCTCGTCCATTTCTTCAGAAGTAACGTCGACGGACGATACAGGGGAGGTATCGCTCGATACAGGCCATTCCAGCTCCAGTTCCAGACTCGTCACGTCGGCCTCGGTTTCGAGTTCGATTTCTAGGGTGAGTTCCTCGGGCATGTCGACGGTCACTGCGTCCGTGTCATCACCTAACCGAACGGCTCCTGTGCGAAGTCCGTCCGCCACACCGTGCAGCATCGATGCGATCTCCTCGTGACTGGCTGTCACTTCGCTCTCATACTTGTCGATTTGGCGCATGGTAGTATTTGACTAAGAAAAATCATAAATCAGGGACATTTTCATGCCCAATCGGCTATTGATTAACTGGGTGAAATGGGGTATCCGCTGTCTGAGCAGTTCGGCGAGTTTCCCATCCAGCAGTATCCGAACGTCTCCGAGGAGAACCAGCTGTTCGACGGCCAGCGCGTCCGCGATATCGTCAATGGCGATCTCTACCGGCCGATAGCCGCCCCACCCGTCGGTTCGCTCCTCGTCGCCAGCGGGGCATCAATTCCTGTCGGATGTTTGTTGAACTCACTCTCTGTATCTCGCAGGCCGGTACTGGCAGACTTTGGGTAGTTCTAATGGGCAATGCTGAATACAGGGCGCGTATCGCTCAATAGTCTTGAACGACTCACCTCACCCGGCATGCCTACCGTGTACATAGGTATTTATCGACGTGAATCCAACTCATGTTAACGGATATCGATTTACCAGCAGGGGACGCTCCGTTTACACTGGACCGCGAGGACGGTGAAGCCGTCTGGTTCCTGGGATCCTTGGTAATCATCAAGGCCACGGGGGAGAATACTCAGGAGTCGTTTTCGATGGTCGAGCAACTGTCACCGACGGGCTTCGCTCCGCCGCGGCACGTCCACCAGGAAGACGACGAACTGTTCTACATACTCGAAGGGGAGGCCGAGTTCGATGCCGGCGACATGCACACGCGTGCACGTCCCGGAACGACCGTCTATCTCCCACACGGGGCCCCACATGCGTGGCGCACGACCGAACAGACCCGGTTGCTTCAGCTGACCTTCCAGCCGGGCTTCGAACGGTTCTTCATCGAGATGGGGACGCCGGCCGAACGGCTAGGATTACCTCCCGAGCCCAAGCAACCACCGGACACCGAGGCGATCATGAACCGGATGGCCGAGTTGGGGAAGAAGTACGGCTTCGAACTGGTCGGCCCACCAATCGGTGCTGACCAGTGACGACGAAACTATGACAGTTACCGCCTTCGCCGCTCCTTCCGCGGCGTTTGGTGGGGCGGTTCGTTGCTGAACCCACCCCTCTGTATCGGTCACGTCGCTACTGAACGACGTTTGAGAAGTCCCTACCCGTGATGGACACGACGCAGTCCATCAGCGGTTGCTGTCCCCGAGATACGGATGTATTTCTGCGCAGTCGCCAGATCGCTCCACCCCATTAGAGCTTGGAGCGGCACCGGGGCGACGCCCTTGTAGGCGTGGTAGCTGGCGGCGGTCGCTCGCAGACAGTGTGGATAGACACGTCCTGGAAGGTCGACTTCGTCGGCTGCGGTCTGCACTCGTCTGTTGATTGTTGGCCGCGAGCGGGGAAACCCATCGTACCGGTTAGCGAAACGCTCGACGCACAACTCCAGTCGAAGTGAGAGGTCGAACAGAATGAGCCGCGCCGAGGCGACAGTCTTCGGATGCCATCGAGATGCGAGGGCATCTTCAGTCGATAGATCGTCGTTGTGGGTAGTTTCCTGTTAGGCCTGACGTCGGCAGTACCCGCACTGGCACGGTTCGTGTTGTGGGATACGAATCGTGCGGCGGTTCCAGTTCACCCACGCGGTCTGGAAGTGTGCGATTTCCCCAGCGCGAAGCCCGAGTGGGCCTGCGATGAGACAGATGAATCGCGCTTCAAAATCGTATGGTGCTGGAAGAGCTGAGCATGCTTCCAACAGGAGTTCGAACTGGCGGTTAGTAAGGACATCTTTGTGAGTATGTCGGATCATAAGTGCTTGTCGATGCCGGTCAGCCCATTCGGTTCCGGATTGCTTGTGATGGGACACCCGTAGTCGTTCTCATGCTGGCAGATTGGGAGTACCGCCGCAACGTGCTGAATAGTGGACGCTTGTTAGCACGGCTCAATCCGTACTTATCATCTCAGCTAGCGTTCCTAGCCTGAGGAAAATATGACTACCACATCATCTCAGGGATTCAGTACCGCAGACCACTACCACGTCCTCGGCGCGACCATATCGATCACCGCGGACAGCGACACGACGAATGGCGAATACCTGGTCCTGGACATACTCGTCCCGCCGCTGTTCGAGAACGGACTCCACACCCACGACCAGAGTGAAGTGTTCCACGTCATCGACGGCGAAATCCGCCTCCACGTCGATGGCGACGACCGCATCCTCGGCCCTGGAATGTCGGACTACGTCTCCGGAAGCAAGCCCCACGGCTTTGCGAATGCGGGCGACAGTACCGCCCGTGTCATCGCAGTGATGAGTCCGGGTGGCCCAGAAGGGTTCTTCCGCGAGGTGGGCCAGCAGGCCGACGACCGATCACTGCCCGCGCCCGTCGAACCGACCGAAGAGATGCTCCAGTCCCTGTTCGCCACCGGCGAAAAATACGGCTTCGAGTTCATGGGCCCGCTCCCGGAGCAGGCTGACTGATCGCCCGCGTATTCGTTCTGTTTCCGAGACACGGAAGCTGACCCGCTGAACTCACGCTCTGTATCGGTCACACTGTTACTGACAAAAACTGACCAGGTGAGAAAGACTCTGCTGCCTACTGAGCGCACATTTAGCAGGTCGCAATCACAATATTGGTAATTAAACGAGGCAGAGGGGACCGGCGCTGTCGACGTAGACTCCGGTAGCATCGATAAACAGGTAGTCTCCTTGTCTCTGCATCGCGTAACCGCCTAGTAAATACTCTATAACAAACTGGTATCGAGTTCTGACAGTGGATATGAGTTGCGCTAATTGCGACACCGATACCAAGGCGTACACGCTTCGGGTACACCCTGAGGAGTCCGACTCAGATATCGACATCTCGTTCTGCTCAACCGACTGTCTCGCAACCTGGGTGTGAGCCGCTACCTGTTCCTGAACCCTGTTTGCTTTAGTGGATGTCAAGATATTCCACTGATAATCTGACCGAGACAGTCTCTATATTCAGCACGGACTATTTGACAGCGCTTGGGAAGGTTCTTGAACGCCGTGAATTAACCGACACAAGCGATGGTGACGCCTCAATTGGCGATTGATTTTTCCGTGGAGAAAGGTGTAGATGTACACGAATCACCAGACGTCGCCACTGTGATTCGGAACCGTTCGACTGTCGAACGAAAGCAACCGAGGGGGTAAAATCAGATTTCGGTTTAGAAGGTTTGTAGGGAGTAAAACCGGCAATACCAACCGATACGGGCGCTGAGGGATTTGAACCACGGTCGGATCAAGCTCCTCCCTGATGCAAATCCCTCAGCAGACGCTCTTTGTTCGTCACGTCTGTTCCTCACAAAATCACGGGCGCTGAGGGATTTGAACCCCCGACGGTTTGGTCCGAAGCCAAGCACTCTGTCCAAGCTGAGCTAAGCGCCCTACGTACACTGGTATAACGACGTTATGGTTTAAACCAACCGGTTCCGACGCGCGAGGACACCGCTATCTTGGAGTTATTCCGAGACAGCTTCTGCCGTGTCGGCGTTCGCAGTGACTTCGGCCACCACCGACTCCGTGTCGACGCCCCGATCTTCGGCCAGTGCCTCGATGAGCGCGCGTTGTTCGGCCAGTTCCTGCTCCATCCCGTCGACGCGGGCGTTCGTCTCGTCGACCGTGCTTCGCAAGTCCTCGAGCTGTGTTTTCAGTTCGTTGACCTTCTTGTAGAGGTCCTCAGCGATATCGGCGACCTTCTGTATCTTCTTTGCGGTGGAACCAAGTCCCATAGCCACGGATACGGAGAGACGACATTTCCTCGTTTCGCTCGAACGTCGCTGTTAAGACGCCGCCGGACACAGCGACGATATGGACGACTTGCGGCTCGCTCCAACTGTCGGCATCGTCGGTTGCGTTCTATATCTCCTCGTGCTCGCGGTCCCGTACGTGCTCGTCGAGACAGCGAGTGCTGTGGGGGCGTACTACAGTTCGGGGACGCTGTCTCCGCTGTTGCCGGGCGTATTCGCGCTCGTCTGCATCATCGTGTTGGCGGCCGGCCGCGAGGGTCGGTCGGACCCGAGTGTCGCGGCGGGTGCAAGCATCGGCATGGGCGTGTTCATCGTCGCTCTCAGTCTCCTCTGGGCGGTTACCGTCCCCGAGAGCCTCGTGCTGGGGCTGACTGAGTCGACGTTGATGGAACACCACCGCTGGGGCGTCGTCATCGCCGGGTGTCTCATCCCGCTCGGCGGCACGTGGTTCGCGCGGGCGCTGGGCCTGCTGTAGGCTCGTCTGCCCACCGGGGCGTCGTCCAGCGGTCTGTGGGCGCATCCGAAAGGTCCTTATGGGGCGACGGCGGAGTTCAAGATGGACTAGGTCGGGGGGCTAGGCCCCCCTCCTCGCCCGCACTGTGGTCTTGAGCGGGGACCGAACACCGGGGGCGTCCGGTCTGACGGACGTGGACCCCGTGAGCTAACGTGGAAGCCTCGTCCCGCGGGGACGGCGGTCCGCGTGGTCGCACCTGCAGGGGTGCGCCCACGTGGTTAAACGATGGCACTCCGCCAGGCACGGAAGTGAGCAGCGGACCATCGAACACCCGTCGCTCGTGGGGTCGCGGGGTGGAGGAGGCAAACGGGATTACCCGCGTCCGAACGCCGGGCAATCCTGGCTGTCCGTTCCATTCATACCTTCTGAACCTACGAGCAGCTTATCGCAGGCCCACTGCCAGATAAACGGTAGAACAATCAGTCGAGTGGTCGCACGTCAGCGGGGAGCCGAACCGGCAGGAGTATGTTCGCCGGGTACCCGATTACTGTCTCACATCCGGGTTGAGTTACAGTACCGAACGTCCACGGGTTTACAATCAATTTAGTGTATATCTGATGGTGTATCGACTCGTATTTCAGATTGTAGAACCAGATACCCCGAACTAACAACAATCTGTAAATATTCGAGTGGCATATAGATGTATACCCTTCGAATGTATAGGCCAGTAGGGACATTCTAAATATAACTGTCTCCCGAGATAGCGGATACCCGACCGCATGCAGGCGTTTCGTGGCTGCCAGCGTCTCGGGGATTACGGTGGTCCGCCGTCGGCGTCCCACTCCTGGAGTTCCGGCCGCCGGATTTTCCCGCTGGTTGTCTGTGGCAACGCATCCGCGAACTCGATCTCGCGAGGGTACTCGTACTCGGCCAGGTGGTCCCTGACGACGGACCGGATTTCGGACCGGAGCGTCTCGTGGGTCGGTGCGTCGCTGGCTGCCTCGACGTAGGCCTTGATAATCTCGCCGCGCGTGTCGTCCGGCACGCCGATGACACCCGCCTGGACCACGTCGGGATGTTCTAGGATCGCGCTCTCGACCTCCATCGGCCCGACGCGGTAGCCGCTCGTGATGATAACGTCGTCCTTGCGGGATTTGAACCAGACGTAGCCGTCGTCGTCACGCCTGGCCAGGTCGCCGGTCACGAACCACCCATCGACCTCCTTGGCCGCCGTCTTCTCCGGCATGTTCCAGTACTCGTCGAAAAATACCGAGCGGTCGTGTGGCCGCACCGCTATCTCGCCGAGTTCGTCGGTCGGGAGGGGGTCAGCGACGCCACGGTCGGCGGCTTCGGGGTCGAGAATCGCCAGGTCATACCCCGGCAGCGGCTTGCCCATGCTGCCGGGCTGGGTGTCGAACCAGTTCGAGTTGTTGGCGACGACGAGGTTCAACTCCGTCTGGCCGTAGAACTCGTTGATGGTGACCGAGTCGAACGTCTCTGCCACCCAGTCGACGATCTCCGGCGTCAGCGACTCGCCGCCGACGGCGAACGTCTCGATGGCGAGGTCGTACGTCGCTGTCGGGTTCTCGATATCCATCAGCAGTCGGAGGGCAGTGGCCGGCATGAACGACCGGGAGACGTCGAACTCCGAAAGCAGGCCAAACACCTCCTCCGCCTCGAACCCCGAGGCGGGGTAGCCGACGATAGTCCCGCCGTGGTGCCACGTCGCAAAGAGCGTGCCACCGAGCGCCGCACCCCAGGCCCAGTCCGCGGGCGTCCAGACTGTCGCGTCCGGTCCAAGCCCCTGGTCGAAGAAGTTGTACGCCGCCGCTGCTCGCCCGAGCCAGAGCGCGTGGGAGTGACGGACCCCTTTCGGCGGGCCCGTTGACCCGCTCGTGTACAGTATCGCCGTGTCGGTGTCGGGCGTGGACTCGTAGGGCTCGATGTCGGTGGTTTCTGGCGCGGCGAGGACGTCCTCGAAGGCGTGGACGTCGTCCGACGGCTCGTCGGTTTCGATCTCGACGACGTGTTCCAGCGCCGGACAGTCGTCCCTGACCCCGGTGACGTCGTCACGCACTGCCGGGTCGATAATGGCGACGGTTACGCCGGCGTCGTCCAGCCGATACCGGAGCGCATCCGTCCCGAACAGGACCGTCAGCGGAACCGACACGGCACCGAGCTTCCAGTTCGCCAGGTGCGTGATCGGGTTCTGTGGCTTCTGTGGCACGACGACGCCGACCCGGTCGCCGGCCTCGACACCGAGACCGGCCAACCCCGCTGCGAGTCTGTCCGACAGCTCGTCCAGTTCGCGGAACGTGTACTGTTCGCGGCGCCCATCGGGGTACGCCTGTTCGAGCGCCACCCTGTCGAGGTCCTCGTGTTTCCGCAGGAAATCGACGGCCGGGTTGTACGACGACGGCAGGTCCCAGGCGAACTGGTCGCGGGCCTCGTCGTACCGCTCGAAGTCCGGCATTACTGTCCAGACCATGCCGAATCGGTCGCCTGGGTTCGTGTTGCGTTTTTCGGTCGGTGCACCGCTGTCGCGGCTGAGCCGGCAGAACTTTCCGTTTGCACCTCCCGACTTGACCGTGGACTCTAACGATATTCGTGCGGAGTGGGCCGACCGGTCCGGCGAATACTCTCCGACGTATTATGCGTACTACGGGGCCGACGAGACGAGTGAGCTACTGAAGTCGATACTCGAGGATCACGTCGGCCGGGACGCGGCCGTTCTGGAGGTCGGCTGTAGCTCCGGGCGGCACCTCGCTGCGTTGTCTGAGGCTGGCTACTCCGACCTGACCGGCGTCGATATCAACGCCGATGCGTTAGACGTCCTCGCTGAGACGTACCCCGACCTCGCGGCCAGCGGTTCGTTCCACGCGAAGGCTATCGAGGAGTTCGTCACAGACGTTCCAGACGACACGTACGACGTCGTATTCTCCGTCGAAACACTGCAGCATCTCCACCCGGACGTCGACTGGGCGTTCGGGGAACTGGCCCGCATCGTCGATGGCCTGCTGATCACCGTCGAGAACGAGGGCGGCGATGCGGGCGAGGTAAACTACGTCGATGACAGCGTCCCGCTGTTCTACCGAGACTGGAACGCGGTGTTCACAGCGTGTGGACTCGCTGAGATCGATTCGATGGACGGGAACCGGGACACTGTCCGTGTGTTCCAGACTCCCGAGTAAGGCAGGTTCGGTTCAGTAGAGCTGGGTAACGCCATTTGGAAATAAATACCAGAAATATAGAACTATATCTGGTGCTTTGAGGTCTGGACGATAAGATAAGCGGATATAACTGTGGAATGCGGATTTTCGATAGCTGTATCCACAAGTAGCGGTGGTAGGTAACTCTTTAGAGCTGAATGTGGGAAGGACGGGGACAGGAGAGAGTGTAGGTCACACCAGACGAGGATATCTGCACCGGTCTCCGACTGGGAGGGTTTCCAGACCAGTTTCTGGGCGCGGTAACGCTGTGTTTTTCTACCTGGTCACTGGGATGGCAGAATAACGTATGTACGTCTGTCATTCGTACTGTTCGGTGTTGGTGAACGGTGGTTTGACCGTGGAACAACGGGCCAGCGGCCGACGGCAGGTGGTTCCCGTCGCGTGACCCTGCAGAGCGTGCTAACGTGGACCGGCGATGCAGTTCATACATCAGAACCTCCAAGATAGCTGTCGGCGGTCGTCGCCGCCAGCTCACGGAGGCGGCGGCAGCACAAGATTCATGTCCTGTTGTAGTTTGCTACATAGTATGAGGTACTACCAGCTACGCGACAGTAATTCCCAGCGGCTAGTAGCCGCCACTGACGACGGGGCATACGATTTGACCAGCGTCAAACCCCAGCTGCGAACCTTCCGTGACCTCCTGAAGGCGGCCTCGATTGCGGATAGCGAACCGGATCAACTCAGCGCCCGCCATCTCGATGCCGCAGAGACAGTGTCCGAACAGCAACTCGAAACGGACGCGACCGACCCTGTTAGTGCAGACGAAGTCTGGGCCGCCGGCGTCACGTACCAGATAAGCGAGGAGGCGCGGAAAGAGGAAAGCGACACGCCGGAGATGTATCTCTACGTCCACGACGCGGAGCGACCGGAGATCTTCTTCAAATCGACGCCTAATCGAACTGTCGGGCCCGACGAAGCAGTCGGAATCAGAGCCGACTCGGACTGGGACGTGCCAGAGCCCGAGCTCGCAATCGTCCTCTACGAGGGGGAGATCGTCGGCTACACCATCGGCAACGACATGAGCAGTCGGTCTATCGAAGGGGAGAACCCGCTGTACCTCCCCCAGGCCAAGGTGTACGACCGCTGTTGTGCGGTCGGCCCGGCCGTCGTCACAGACATCGAAGATCCGCACTCGCTGGCGCTCTCGATGTCGATCCACCGCAACGGTGACCGTGTCTACCGCGGGGAGACCAACACCAGCGAGATGAAACGCACCTGTGAGGAACTCGTCTCGTACTACACCGCACACAACGCGGTTCCCGAACTGTCGGTACTGCTTACCGGGACCTCGCTCGTTCCCGACGACGACTTCACGCTGCAGGAGGGAGACCAGGTCACCATCGACATCGAGTCCATCGGGACACTGAAAAACCCCGTCACTGTCGTCTGAGCGGACAGCGAACCGGAGTGTGGCCGCGGTAGCTCTGGGAACTGCCACGCTCAGGTGTTCCCGGCCTGATGCCACGAATCCGCTCCGAACCGTTTTCTGTTGTGGGATTGCACGTCGGTCTGCTGTGTGAGCGCCGTGCATCTGCCGGAGACGTCTGCGTCGCTGCGCCGGTGGGCAGCCACGACAGCGAGAACCTCGGTGCGGTCAGCGTTGCGGGACCGACAAACCGGTTCCGCGGCGACCGATTCCGCGAGGAACTCCCACAGACCGTTCTGGAAGTCCCAACTGTCGTCGAACTGGACAACGCCTGTTCCCGACGGCGGCGTTCAGAGCAGGTGAACGAGAGTACGGTACTGTGTCAGCATGATGGATGGCCGAAGTTTCGACAGGTATGGCCGGGCCAGTGATAGCACAACAGTACAGACTGTAGCTCACTGCGCCGGAAAATCGTTTGCAGACACGTGCGAGCGCCCCGTTCCTATGGTCGGTGACGACGGCTACCACGACCCTGACACACTGTGTGGTCCAATAACGAGTGTACTACTATTAGCCCGGGTGAGACCCATCGAACGTCGTTTTCTAGCCACAGCGACCCGCCAAATAGTTGCTGACGGCACAGATCTGCGTGGAACTTCACTCTTGTTGAATATTCATCTCTAAACAATCAGGATATAGGACTCTTTCAGAGGACAACGAAGTATATATGCAATATATATCTATAATCCCCGCCAAAGCCCATCTAAATGCGGCTCTCGTCACGCGAGAGACCGATATATCCGTCTGTAGATGCCTTCCGGTTAGAAATACAGCGATAGCTCTCGCTGGGCACCCACTCTCCAGTTCCCGACAGTGTGGGTGGCTATGCGAGGAACTGGACACCGAGGGCCAGCAGGAACAGTACCACGACCCCGATCGACGACAGCTCGAGCCACCGAGACCGGACGTCGTCTGACCTGATACTCGCGACAAACAGCGTTCCGACGACGCCGACAACTACGACCAGTGCTAGATACACCGCGTTGAGCGCTGATGCCATACGATACCATTGCACAGCGGCACAGTAAACCCTAGTGGTTGAGCGAACCCCGCCACAACGGTAATGGGACCCTATCACATAGACAGGGGCATGCGTCTCGAACTGCGAATCTGTAAACACTGCTACGAGGGGGACCACGGCAACGCCGAAAAGACGGCTGTGACACAGGACATGGTCGCCTGCGCCGAACAGGTCCGCGAGTACAAGGACCTCATTGGACTGGATGCGCTCTATATCACGAAGGTGACCGAGGGCGACCCCGGCGGCGCGGAGGCGCTGGACGTCATCGTCGCCAGCATCGAGGGCGACCAGGTAGCGCTCTCGGACACACAACTGGTCATGGAGGACGGCGACGGCAACATGCTCGTCTACCCGGAGCCCAAAGACATCCTCCAGGTCCTGACCCGGAACCTGAACCAGATTCAGGAGCAGACGCGGCAGGACGTCGACGTCGAGCTATCGCCGGAAGGGCAGGCGCTGATCGCGTAATCGAACGGAAAAAAGCGGCTGTCGGTCGGTTCAGTTCTCGCTGTCGTCTGCTTCGGGCTGGCCGCCGTCGGTCTGGGGCTCGCCCCCGTCGGCTGCGGCCGGCCGCTCGTCCCGTTCTAGCTGCTGTTCCCAGCGGATACGCAGGACGTTCCCGTACATCGACAGCACGAGCCCGACGCCGAGCACGACCATCCCGAGGTTGATACCGACGGTCAACAGGATACTGGAGGGGCCGCCGCCGATGGCGAGTTCCCGGGGCACCGGGTACCCCTCGTCGAAGATGCTCCCGATGAGCACCGAGACGATGCCGATGACTGTCATCGCGCCGAAGACGGTCGAGACGGTGCGCCAGGACGGCGACAGCGAGAGCCGCTCGATACCCGTCGTGTCCGGCTCCTCGTCGTCGTCGTGGTGTTCCGGCACCATGCTGCGGGGGATGAACGCCTTCGTCTCGACGGGGTAGAAGGCGGGGTGCATCCCGTGCTCGAAGATGTGGAACATGACCCCCATCAGCATGATGACGCCCAGCAGGCCGTGGAACGTGACGAAGGCCATCGCGGCCGCCTTGGTCTGGAACATCGCGGCGAGTCCGGTCTTGCTCCAGATGAGCAGTCCCGAGATAGCGAGCAGGGTCAACTCGATGGAGAAGATGGCCACGACGCCCTTCCCGATGTAGGACAGCAGCGGGACCTCGTCGGCTTTGTAACCGGCGAACTGGCGCGCGCTCGGGTGGCGTTCGTCAGCCCGGCCCAGCACGAACTGGATGTCCTGGATGAACGCGTCAATGTCTTCCTTCCCGGGGATGATTTTCGAGAAGTTGCTCCGGCCGGTCGAGGAGATCAACTGCAGGGTGATCCAGAAGACGACGAGCGCGACCAGCCCGATGCCGGTGATGCGGTGTATCGCCGTCACACCGGAGGCTCCGCCCATGAGCGTGAGCATCCACCACAGTTCGTCGTTGAACATGATGGCGTAGCCGGTGAAAAACAGCAGGAACACGTCCAGGCCCAAAAGCGAGTGGAACAGTGTCGTCACGCGCGTGAACTTCCCGTGGTCGAGGTTGCTCACGCCCCGTCACCTCCCTGACCATCGCCGCGGGCCGGCGAGCCACCGTCGGCCGCGACGGCCTCGCTGACGTCCTCTCCGGGGTCCCGCATCTGGCCGGCCAGGCGCTGGAACGCCGCCCAGTGGATGAACACCATCACGAGTATGAACGCACCCATGATGACGTCGGCCGCGTGGATGAGAGCGATGAGGAAATCGAGCGCGGGGATGGTGTTGCCGAACACCCAGTCCGAGCCGATACCGCCACCCTCGACACTCGGGTTGACCCGGTACAGCGATTCGTAGCCGATTCTGAACCCCTGTGCCCAGACGACGGCCAGCGCCGCGACGGCGAGACCGACGATTGTGCTGATGAGCACCGAGACACGGCTGTAGCCGTTCACGTCCGGAAGGTCCTCTTCTGTCGTCATCGGAACTCACTGGCGTCTTCGCCAAAGATGATGTCCATTGCCACGTCGTTGAAGAACGTGTCGCTGCCCCTGTTGTCCAGTTCGTCCGATATCTGGGCGGGCGTCCCGACCAGGATGGCGTCGGTGGCACACTCCTCGGCGCAGGCCGGCCCCTTGCCGACGTCCTGGCGCTCCTCGCACATGGTACACTTGTCCATGTTGCCACCGCTGCCGACGAGGTTGGCGACTCCCGAATCCTCGTCCGGGAACTGCGGCGCGCCGAAGGGGCACGCCGAGAGACAGTACTGACAGCCGATACAGAGGTCGTCCCGGACCCGAACGAAGCCGTTATCCTTCGAGATGAGCGAGTCGGTCGGACACACTGAGGTACACGGCGCGTTCGAGCAGTGGTAACACTGCATCGGCACCGCTGTCTCACCGGGTGACTCGCCCTGAGCCATCGCCTGGCCGCTACTCGCGTTGAGCCCCGACGCGGCTTCCTGGCCTTCCAGCATCGTCGCAATGCTGATTCGCTGTTCGTCACGCGGAACGTCCCACGTTCGTTTACAGGAGACGACACAACCGCCACAGTCGATACACGCTTCGACGTCCGGGAAGATGCGCGCATCCTCGCCGGTACTCATCACGCCGTCACGCATTACTTCGTTGCCTGTTGACATTCTAAGTCACCTCATTGCACCGTCGAGTTGTCGCGGACGTCGAAGTCCTTCTGTGTCCCAATGTTGTTGCGGTCCTGCGGGAAGGAGATGTCCGGGTCCATGTTCAGCTCCTCCAGCAGGCTCTCTGTCGCCGGTCGCACGGCGACCATCGAGACCTTCGTTTCCTGCATCTGGGTCTCGACGTCGTACCCGCGCGCAGTGATGGCGTTGACCGAGTCACCGATGGCGTAGGGAGTTGTCCCGTCGGGGTACTTGTCCTCGAGGTTCTGGCCTTTGAACACACCGCCCCAGTGGAACGGCAGGAAGATTTCGCCGTCGTTGGGCCGGTCGGTTACCCTGGCTTTCACCAGGACCGAGCCCTTGTCCGTCGAGGAGACGACGACGAGGTCGCCACCGTCGACGCCGAGTTCCTCCGCCTTGTCGGGTGTGATCTCGGCGTACATGTGGGGCTGGAGGTCGGCCGTGTGGATGTTCGACCGGGTCTCCGAGCCACCGCCCTGGTGTTCGACCTGGCGGCCGGTGGTCATAATCGTATCCAGGTCCGGGCCTTCCTCCTGGTTGTGGATGATGTCGGTGGCCCGCTGTTGCTCGACCTCGTTGTTCTGGTCGAGGCGGTAGAAGTTCCGCTGTTGGCCGTTGGCAGGCCACTCCTCGACGAGGTCCGGCCGCGGGCTCTCGATGGGCTCGCGGTGGACCGGCACCTTATCGAGGAAGTTCCAGACGACCGCTCGGGCGCGGCCACGTCCGGTCGGTGCGTCGACCTGGCGGTGGTCGTACTCCTCGTAGAACCCCGCGTCGATGTCGTGGGTATCCTGGAGATGCTGTGCGAACGCTTCGCTCTGTACTCCGGTCCAGTCGAACACTGGGTTATCGATGTCGAGTGCCGGCTGGGCACCGGACTGGCTCGCGCCCTGCCCGTAGCTCATCGGGTTGTTGAGCTCCTGTGCGGCGGTGTAGACAGAGCCGTTCTTCGCAAGTGCGTGCTGCTGTGGGATGGTGAGCTCGTCAGCCCGCGTCTTCTCGTTCGGGTCGAGGAGGCTCTCCGGGAACGTGGTCTTCCAGCCCGGATACTCCGGCACGCCGTGGATCATTCCGTCCGCGGCCTTATCACTCGGGTCGGCCCAGTCGGGGTCGTACGGCGCACGCGTCAGGTCGAGTGCTTCCTCCTCGCTCTCGTAGCGGTCGCCGACGGCGTCCATCGTCGCCTGGAACGGATACTCGTCGTCGGTGGGCATATCGCCCCACTCGCTCTCTGTCGGAGCCTGAACGCCCCATCTGGTCCGGAAGTCCTGCCCCCCGTTGTTGGGGTTCATGTCGTCGTTCCAGATGATGGGCGTTCCTGGGTGTCCCTCGCCCCAGCAGGGCCACGGGAGCATCCAGTATTCGCCCTCGACGGGTGTTCCCTCGGCGCCTTGCAGGTCCTCGCTGGAGAACGCGTAGTCGTATTCCAGGTGTTGTTGCAGGCGCTCGGGGTCCTGCCGGTAACCGATGGTCATCGTGCCGAGGTTGAACTCCCGGACGACGGCCTCGTACGTGGCCTTCCCGTTGTACAGCTCCTCGCCCTCGCCCCAGTCGAAGTGCTCGCCGAAGCCCAGCGAGCCGGCGAGCTCCTGCATGATCTGGAGATCCGGCTTGGAGTTGTGCGCCGGCGACCGAACCGGTTCTGACCACTGGGTCGCGCGGTGCGTGTTCGTCAGCGAGCGGTAGTGTTCGTACTGGCTGGACGCCGGCAGCAGCAACACCGGCGGTCCCTCCTCGAAGTCGGGGAGGACGCTCGCGACGGAGGGGAAGACGTCCACGACCACGAGCAGGTCGAGGTTCTCCATCCCCTCTTTCATCTGTTCCATCTCGCTGATCGAGTTAGCCGAGTGCCCCCAGAAGAACGCTATCTTCACCTGGTCGGGCTGGTAGATGGGCGTCTCCTGGTAGCGGTCGCCCTGATTGAGGGCTCCCTCGAACCAGCGGGCTACGGTGAGCCCGTTCTGGAACATCATCGAGTTGTCTGCCGGCATCGACGTGTCGATGTCCTCGTTGCCCTCTGCAACCGCGCTCTGGCGGACATAGAGGTCCTCCGGCATCAACTCGAACTTCCCGTACATGTCCTCGAAGGAGGTCGAACCACTCGTGTACGGGTTCTTGTCCCACACGTCGGCCCACCACGACCAGCCGCCGGGTGTCAGTCCGTAGTAGCCCGGCAGGATGTGGCTCGCGACTGCGAGGTCGGTCGCCCCCTGGACGTTGGCGTGACCACGCATGACCTGCAGGCCACCGCCGCTGCGGGCGGCACTCCCGGACGCGAGGCTCGTTGCCGCGTACGAGCGGATGTTCTGGGTCCCGTTGTTGTGCTGGGTCCCGCCCATCGCCCACTCGATCTGGATGTTGGGTCGGTTCTCGTTTATCAGGTCGCCGATGCGCTGGATGTCCTCGACGCTAACCCAGGTGATGTCCGAGACGGTTTCGAGGTCGTACTCGTCGAGCTCGGCGTCGATGTCCTCCCAGCCCTGGACGCGGTCGGCGAGCATGTTCTGCCCGCTGTCGTCCGCATCGGAGTCCATGGCGAGGCCGTGCTCGTCACGGAGGTATTTCATGACGCCCATCATCAGGGCGACGTCGGTCCCCGGCCGGAACCGCATGAATTCGTCGGCGTGCGCCGACGTCTTCGTGAACCGCGGGTCCAGATTGAGGATGGTCCCGCCGCGTTTCTGCCCCTCGAGGATGTGTTGCATCGCGATAGGGTGTGCCTCCGCCGGGTTCTGGCCGATGATGATGTTCAGGTCAAAGTTCCGGTAGTCGTTGACCGTGTTCGTCATCGCCCCGTAGCCCCACGTGTTCGCCAGGCCGGCGACCGTCGTCGAGTGGCAGATGCGGGCCTGGTGGTCCACGTTGTTCGTGCCCATGAACGCCGCCAGCTTCCGGATGGCGTAGGACTCCTCGTTGGAGTGGTGGGCGCTACCGAGCAACATGACGCTCTCGCGACTGTGCTCCGCGTCGACGTCGACGGCCTCGCTCGGCGATACGTCGTCATCGGGCCACAGGGCCCGGATGTCGGTCGCCAGGCGGTCGTAGGCCTCGTTCCAACCCATCTTGCGCCACTCCCCGTCCTCCTGTACCATCGGGTGTTTGAGGCGCTTCTCGGAGTGCTCTGTCTCGTAGATGCCGGCCCCTTTCGAGCATAGCGACCCGGCATTGATGGGGTGTTCGTGCCATGGCTCCATGCCTACGAAGGAATTACCCTCCTTCTCGCCCCGGAAGCCACAGCCCACCGAACAGTAGTTACAGATCGTCTTCGTCAGTTCGGTGTCCGTGTCTGTCCCGTCCGTTTCCTCGCCGCTCTCCTGGAGTGCCCGACCAGCGCCGCTGACGCCGAGGGCGACGCCGCCCGCGAGGGCGCTCGCCTTCATGAACGAGCGCCGGTCGAGGTCCAGTGAGACTGGTTCCTGTTGTGTACTCATAGTGTATGGTACCCACCCATTGCCAGTCCTGTCCACGTTTGCCACGCAGTCTGGTCTATCATTGTCTGTCTAGACGTAGCACACATTCGATGTCCTCCATGATAAAAGGTGTCATATTTTACCACTATTATTCCTGTAATTTTTTGCCCGACCAAAATTTTGGGGGTTATATTCACGAATAGATGTGTGAGCACTCCGCAAGGTCTATTAGCGGGACATGGTTTTGCATGATTAATGGATACAGGTGCCTTTGTGTGTTCCTGTGGGGGATCGTGTGATATCGACCTCGAAGCGGTTCGGGACGGCGTCGAGGGCGTCGACGTCGTGGCCAGTTCCGAACTCCTCTGTCAGGACGGCCTGGCCGGGATGTCACAGGTCATCGAGGAGTACGACCTCGACCAGCTCATCGCGACGACCCCGGAGCCGTCGTGTCAGGACCGCATCCGTGGGCTCGCCGACGAACACGGACTTCACCCCGAGGCGTCGGTGTTCGTCGACCACCGGGAAACCAACGCATGGGTCCACGACGAGGCCGCGGCCACCGACAAGACGGCCCGCCTCATCAACGCGAAACAGGCGGGCCTCCGCGAGGAAGCGCCGTCGCGGTCGGTGTCGAAAGACGCCGGGAACCGCGTCGCCGTCGTCGGTGATCCTGGGGCCGCGCGCTCGCTGACCGACGACGCCGAGGTGACGTTCATCGCGGACGGACGGGAGTTCGCCGACGCCGAGGGACTGGGCGACGTGACGATGGAACGCGGGCGCGTCGTCGACATCGAGGGCTCCTACGGCGAGTACGAACTCACGCTTAGAGCCCGCGTCACCGACGACTGCATCGACTGTATGGACTGCGTTCGGGAGGGCCCGGACGGAATGGTGACCGAGTTCCCCGTCGACATCCACCCTGACGCCCCTGACGGCGAGTGGACGGACACCTGTCCGACCGACGCCATCGACCTGGACGGCGTCACCCGCACCGTCGAGGTCGACCAGGTCATCTACCCCGGCGGCCGCGACGACGCCCGCGGCGGTCGGCTGGGCTTTTACACCGGGCCTGTCGACGCCGGCACCATCGCCGCAGTCGAATCCCAGCTGGGCGGCATCGAGAAACCGCAGTTCCTCGACCTCGAGATGGACGTCTGTGCGGCGGGGGCGTCCAGCCAGGAGGGGTGTACGGCCTGCGTGGACGCCTGCCCACACGGGGCGGTCGACCGGCCGACCATCGACTCCGTCGAGTTCGACGAGACCGCCTGCGAGAACTGCGGCGCCTGTACGAGCGCCTGTCCGACGGGCGCGACACAGCTCCGCGAGCCATCGAACCGACGGCTCGCCCGTGAGGTCGAGGCGCTGCTGGAAGACGACACTGACGGGGGCCTGCTCTCGCGCGGCGATGGGGGTATCGACACGCAGGTCATTGCGTTCGTCTGTTCGGAGTACGCCGCCGAACGGCTCCGCGCGCACGGACGCAAGGCCGTCCGCTCTGGCGACCTCGACTACCCACCGATTCTCCCGGTCCAGGTCAACTGCACGGACACCGTCGGCGAGGCCCACGTCATGCACGCGCTCGCGGCCGGCGCTGACGGCGTCGCCATCGTCGGCTGTGGCGGCTCCTGTCTCCACTCCGGGCCGGACCCCAAGCAGGACCTCGTCGACCGACTCAACCGGGCGACGACCGACCTCGGATTAGGTGACCGGGTCGGCTTCTTCGCGCCCGAGGCCGGCAACCCCGCGGCCTTCGTCGAATCACTCTCGGGCTTCGTCGAGTTCGGGCTGGACGAGACGCCGATTCCGGCCGGCGACTACGAGGCGACCGGCCGCAGCGACGCCGACCGCGAGGAGCCCCGACCCAACCCCGACTTCGACAGCCACGGCTGGACCCTGGAGAGCGTCCGGACCATCCTCGACCACGTCGAACCCGAACGCGAGGTGATTCGGGGCCTGAAGGACTTCGGCGTGATGGAGGTCAACGACGCGTGTACGCTGACGCCGACCTGTACGAACCTCTGTCCGACCGACGCCATCCAGCGGACCGGCGAGGGCGAACTGGCGTTCAACCACGCGGACTGCGTGAACTGCGGCCTCTGTGAGGAGGGCTGTCCGGAGACGGCAATCACGATGCACGACGGGCTGGACCTCTCCCTGCTCCCCGAGAACCGGGGCGGCGAGGCCTGGGTGACCGTCCACGAGGGCGACATGCTGGAGTGTGTTCGCTGTGGCAAACCGTTCACTAGCGTCGCCTCCGCCGACAAAATCGAGGAGGAGGTCGGCAGTCAGGTCGAGGGACTGGCGCCCGACTCCGAACACTCCGTCTTCGAGTACTGCAGCGACTGTCGGAGTCGCCTGCTGTTCGACCAGGGGGAGAAACGATGAACGACGCAGCCGTCTACGAGGCCCGCCTGGAACTGGTCGATTTCGTTATCGACGTGTTCTGGGACGTACCCGAGGAAGCGTTCGTCGAGCGACTGCTGACCGGCGAGGTTCAATTGCCGGACGACTCCATCAACGACCAGTTAGACGAGGGCTTCGAGATGCTGCGGGCGTGGATCGACGAGAACGCGGACCGCCCGGTCGCGGACGTGCGCAACGAGCTTGAACTGGAGTACACGGACCTGCTCGTCGGCCCGCGTCCACCGGTGTTGCCCCACGAGACGAACTACCGCGAGGATACGGAGTTCATCGGCGAAGGGCTGGCCGAAGTCGATGCCAGCTACGCCGCGGCGGGCTGGGCACCCCCCGAGGACTACCCCGAAGAGGACGACTTCGTCGCCGTCGAGATGGCGTTTCTCAGGTATCTCATCGAGCGCCAGCGCGAGGGCGATGCGGAGACCGTCGGCTACGAGCGGGTGTTCATCGAGCAACACCTCAGCGAGTGGGTCGTCGATTTCGCCGACGAGATGCGCGAGGAGACCGACGACGGACTCTTTCTCGCGGCGGCGCTGGTCTGTGAGGGGCTGGTCCGCTTCGAGGACGAGATCGTCGCCCAGATCGGCTAGCCGGGCGGCTAACGAATCCGAAGGACGAGCCCCATGCTGGCGACGAGCCCGACGATCATCAGGACCTTCACCGCGGGCAGCAGGAACGCCATCGCCTGTTCCATGAGAAAGAGCGACCGCCAGGTGTTGACCGACCGTGCGATGACCGCGACCGCTCCCGCGCCCGCGACCAGCACGCAGAGGAGCGTGACCGACGCCGCCGCGACTACGCCGAAGGGGTTCGCACGCAGTCGCTCACGCATCGGGAACCACCCGCCGACCGACGACGAGGACGACGAACAGCGGGACGAGAACGACCAGCAGCCGGCTGACGAACAGGCCGACGTAGCTGATAGTCGATTCGAGGTGGATCGCCCAGTGCCAGCTCCCCTTGAGTTCGGCGATGAGGCCGATCGTCCCGACGACCAGCAGCGAAAACGCGAGCAACACGACGAGCGTGTAGACGAGCGTCCGCAGGTATCCGAGCACCGTCGCGGCGTCGAGTCGCGAGGTCGACTGTTCGGTCGCCATCAGCTCCCCTCCCCGGCCCAGTGCTGCTGATAGATGTCGTACGTGATGACGACGAGGACGACCAGCCCGACGCCGAGGACTGCCGCGCCAGTGTCGGGCGGAAACGGGAGGTCGAGTCCCGAGTCCGTGTGGATGAGGATATTTAGCATGGACACTGGTACGGACTGACGAGTAAAAAACCGTTGTGACCTGTTCGCCTGAGACAAAGTTTTTCTCCGCGCAGCTCTTTCCTTGTGATGACATAACATGACTTCTCGCCGTGGGCTGTTGCTTCGACTGTCCGCTCTCACCGGGGCGGCCGGTCTCAGCGGCTGTTCCTCCTTGCTGGCCAGACAGGCGGTGTCGCCGACGGGCGACCTCGACCCGAACCCGCGGGCCGACGAACTCCCGATACGGCAACACGCCTGGAACGAGGGGCTCCGGCGGGACGCCGCCGGCAACGACCTGTTGCCGCGTCACTTCCGGCTGTTCATGCTCGACCTCGACGTCTCGCCGTCGGACGCGGCCGCGGAGACCGTCGAGCTAGCGATGCGGACGCTCGAAGACGCCTACGAGTTCAACAGTGAGGGACTCCTCCACATGCTCGCCTGGGGGACCAAGTACTTCGAAACCTACGGCTCGCTCGACTCGTCCCCGATACGTGCCCCGCGGGTCCTCTCGCGGACGGACGACCCCGACCTGCAGGCCTTCGACGCGATGCTCGTCCTCGCCAGCGACGTTCCCTCGAACCTCGCGGCCGCCGAGTCGGCGATGTTCGACACCCGACCGACGCTCGCGGACGCGGAGATTCAGGGCCGACTCGGCGACGTGTTCTCCGTCACCGACCGCCGCGGCGGGTTCGTCGGTGAGGGGCTCCCGGCGGCCCACGCCGACGCGGAGGGTGTCCCCGCCGACATACCCGAGGACTCACACATGTTCTCTGGCTTTTTCGCCGGCCGGTCAGGCACGCAGGCCAGCGAGGACCGCGTCACCATCGACGACGGGCCCTACGCCGGCGGGACGACGATCCACCTCTCCCGTATCAACGAGGCCTTCGACACCTGGTGGGAACTCGCCCAGTCCGACCGCGTCAAGCGGCTGTTCTCGGCGGAGTTCTCCCCCGATGACATCGACAGGGGTGACCTCCCCTTCGCCGACATGGTCCGCGAGCACGCGAGCGAGGAGGGTGAGGTCGGCCACTTCGAGAAGGTCGCCCGCGCCCGCAAGGACGGGGAGCCGCTTCTCCTCCGTCGGGACTTCAACACGGTCGACGGCGGCCAGGCCGGGATTCACTTCCTCTCGCTGCAGGAACGGCTGCGGGACTTCGAGGAGGTCCGGGACGCGATGAACGGCTGGTGGCTCCGGGAGGAACACGACGAACTCCGGGACCGGCAGAACAACGGCCTGCTTGAGTTCATCGAAGTCGCGTCCCGGTCGAACTTCTACGTGCCGCCGCGGGACAAGCGAGCGTTCCCGCGGGCGTAGCGTGACTACTCGTCGTGGTCGTGGTCGTCGTCTTCGATCGTGTCGTTCTGATTAATGTCGGTGGGCCAGATGCCGCCGTCGAAGACTTCGTAGCCCTTGTACGTCTCTGTCGCGCCTTCCGGTTTCCAGTTGGATTTTTCGTGTGCCATTGTGTATCAATGATTGTAGTGGGTTGAGTTAAGCTTTGCCTGACTACTCCACCGGCGTTCCGGCCGGTTGGTCCTCATCTTTGACCTCATCGAGGAACGCGTTAGCGTACAGGTCGACGTGCATTTTCAATACGGTACTCTCGTCGGTGCCGCTCTCCTCGGCCTGTCGACGGAGCAAGGCGGCCAGTTCCTCGGTCGGTTCGTACCGTACCTCGCGGCCGTCGACCTCGAACTCGACTTCGTGGGACTGCGAGACGAGGTGTTCGATCTCCAGCAACGCCTGCTCGACTTTGGTCTCCATCGCCGTGTCGATGTCCTCTAGCCGCCGGTCGGCCCACTCCTGGGCCGCCTCGTACAGGCGGTCGCTCACCTCGAAGACGAGCGTCAAAACGACACCCCCTCGCCTTCGAACTCGGGCGTCCACAGCGTCGTCTCTTCACACACCGGACATTTCTGTCGGCGCGCCTGCCCCTCGAACGCCGAGAGGTCAATCATCTGGCCACATTCTTCGCAACTGTAGTATGTCATTCGTCCGATGGGGGCCAGGACTGTGGTGCCGGGTCCGATTCGGTTATCTCGGAGTACAGGACCACGAGCGCCCCGAGAACGATGGCCAACACCATCACCCCGGCGAGGCCGCCCAGCGCGTTCTGGCCGACAAACGACGTTGTTCCGGTTGCGAAGTCGATGGTCGACACAACTTCGAACAGTGTCAGTAACAGCCAGACGAAGGCACCCAGTACCACGAAGGTGAGTATCTTCGACTGTCGGACCGCGGTTCGGAGTGTCATTGTCGTTCGTGTATGACAATGACCAGCAACTGTAATAAATATACGGCGTCACTCCCCGGCGAGGTCCCAGTCGGCTTTCTCGGCGGCGTCGGCGAGCGGGATGAACTCCCAGCCCGTCCGCTCGGCGACCGGTTCGTCGTCCGGGCGGCCGACCAGCACCATCCGCTCGGCGTAGAACATCGAGTGTTCGTCGATGTCGGCGAGCCGCTCGGCCGGTTCCTGGCCCGCGCCGCTGAAGAAGTCGGCGTCGATGCCGTGGTCGCGCTGGAACTTGTTGATGACGAAGGCGTCGACGTCGCCGACGATACCGACCCAGTCGGCCCAGCCGCGCGCCTCCTGAAAGACCCGCTGCGGGTCGGCGAACTGCCGGGCCGCGTCGTAGGTCACGGCCATCGTCATGTCGTCGATGCCGCCGCCGTGGGGGCCACTCGCCTCGACGGGCTCCTCGCCGGCGGCCGGGTCCCCGGCCACGTTCGAGGCGGGGTCGGTGTCGGTCGCGGCCGCGCCGCCCGCGCCGCCGCTGGCCGTCGGGATGCCGACCGGCCTGTCCTTGTTCTCCCGCGGGACGTGGGGCACCGGCTGGCCGCTCGTATCGGCCGAGCCATCTTCGCTGTCCGTGTCCCCAGCCGTGCTCGCGTCTGCGGCGCCGTCGGGCCGCACCGACGCCGACCCGTCTGTCTCCGGCTCGGGCTCGTCTTCGGGGTCGCCCTCGGCGCCCCAGAACCAGTCGCCCCGGTTCGGCGTCTCTTCGTCGTCCTGTACGTCGAGGTCGTCGAGGTCTATCTGGTCTGTCATTCTCCGAGTGCCGTGTCCGCCGGTAGCGTCGACTGGTCGACGGCGTCTCCGAGCCCGAGTCGCTCGATTGTCTCGGGAGTGGGCCGGCCGTCGGCGTCCCAGCCGCGCTGTCCGTAGTACTCGTCGAGCATCGCGTCGAAGGAGTCGGTATCGATTGCCGCGCCCGCGTTCGGGCCCGAGTCGAGCGGTTCCTGCAGTTTCGCCGGGAGCTCGTCGTCGGCCCGCGAGACGCCCTCGCGGACGTTGAACAGCCGCGTCAGGTTCCACACCCGCTCGCCGACGGTGGCGAGGTCGCCGTCCGTGTCCAGGCCGACCGCGTCGAGCCACTCCGCGCCGAGGTCGTCGAAGGCGTCGCCGACGAAGTCGTCTACCACGAGACACCACAGCACCGAGCGCTGGTCCTGCTCGCGGATGACGGCGGCGGCCGCCCGCTCGGGGCTCCAGTCGCCGTCGAAGGCCTCCCGCTCGATGGGGAGCGCCCGCCGGTGACAGGCCCCGCGGTCGCTGGTCGCGTACGCCAGCGCCATGCTCCGTGCGCCGCGGGGGTCGTAGGCGGGCAGTTCCATCGCCTTGACCGTCGGCAGGAGGTCGTCCCCGCCCAGACGGGCCGAGGCTGCGTCGACCCCGTCGGCCAGGGCGTCGCCCAGCGTCGTCTCCCGTGTGACGATATCTTCGAGAAGTCCCCGCGCGTCGTCGGGACTCCCGTAATCGAGTGTTTCGTCGAACAGGCCGGCGTCGCCGGCTTTGATGGCCCACGCGACGGCGCTCCCGGCGCTGATGAGGTCCAGCCCCAGCCGGTTGCAGGTCTCGCCCAGCGCCGCCACGGCGTCGAAGTCGTCGATGCCGAGTCCGGCACCGAGGCTCATCGCCGTCGCTCCGCGCGGGACGGTTTCGCCGTCCTCCGTCTGGACGCGGAAGCCGCCCGGGCTGGCCTCGTCGTCGTACTCCCGGCCCGCGGCGAGTTCCTGTACGGCCTCGATACCGACGCTGTCGGCTCCCTCGAACTGGCCGTCCTCCCAGCCCCGCGTCGAGAGCGCGCCGACCTCGTTGGCGAAATCGACCGTCTCGACGGTCCCGCTGGCGTGGAGCCACTGGCCGGTGTCGCCCTCGCGGTACCGCTTTGCGTACCGTTCCCGTAGCTCCGCGAGGTCCGTCGGCGGGTCGCCCCGGACGACGACGGCTTTCAGTCCCTTTGCGCCCATCACTGCCCCGGCACCGCCCCGGCCGGCGTGGTGTTCGCCGGCGTCGGAGGCGATGGTCGCGAACGCGACGCGCTGTTCGCCAGCCGGGCCGATGCACGCCACCGCAGCGTCGGGGAACGCCGCGTCGGTTTCGGCCGTGTTCTGGCCCCACGTCTCGGCGGGTTCGACCGTCGCGCCGTCGTCCGCGACGACGAGTCTGACCGGCTCCGAAGCGCGGCCGGTGACCAGAATCCCGATGTGGTCCTGTAACGCGCCGGCCAGTGTGTCCGGGAACGTCCCGCCCGCGTAGGAGTCGAGGAAGCCGCCGGTCAGCGGCGACTTCGTGACCGCCGCGTAGCGCGTCTCGCCCGGGAGAAGCCCGGAGACCGGCCCGAGCATGAACAGCAGGACGTTCTCCGGGCCCAGTGGGTCGGTGCCGGCGTCGAGTTCGTCGTACAGGAACCGAGCCCCGAGCCCCTTGCCGCCCACGAACTGGCGACGCCACCGCTCCGGCACCGGACGGCTCTCGACCGACGCCGACGACAGGTCGACACGCAGTATCCGGCCCCGGTTGGCTACTGTCATCACCTCACACTCTGCCGTCTGCCGACTAAAGGATTACCCACAACAATCCCGCACGAAGCACCTTTCTGCCGGACCCGAGAAGACGGGGTATGCGCGCAGGAGTCATCGTCGCGGGCGGCCGGTCGACGCGGTTCGGAGACAGCGACAAGGCCGTCGCCGACCTCGCGGGGACGCCGATGGTCCGCCGCGTCGCCGACCGACTGGGCCGGGTCGTCGACGAACTCGTCGTGAACTGCCGCGAAGACCAGACCGAGGCCATCGAGGCGGCGCTCTCGGACCACGCGCTGGACCCGCGGTTCGCACTCGATACGGACCCCGACCAGGGGCCGATGGCGGGCATCGCGACCGGGTTGGCGGCCGTCGAGAGCGAGTACGCCGCTGTAGTGGCCTGTGACATGCCCTTCGTCGACCCGGCGTTCGTCGAGTACCTGTTCGAGCGAGCCCGGTCCCACGAGGCCGCGGTCCCGCGCCCGGACGAGTGGTTCCAGACGACACAGGCAGTGTATCACGCCGACGCAATGGACGACGCCTGTCGGCGAGCGCTGGACCGCGGCGAGCACAAAATCGTCGAACCGCTGTTCGACCTCGATTACGTCGTCATCGAGCGCGAAGAGGTGCTGGAACACACCACGATGGAGACCTTCGAGAACCTCAACACTCGCGAGGAGTTCGAGGCTGCGGTCGAGCGGCTCTGAGGGCGCGCTGCCGACCGTCCTCAGATGACTGCCACGAGCGGGTCGTCGGCTCGCATCTCCGCGAGGACCACGCGCGGGACGTCGGCCCGTTCGTGTATCGCCTCGGCGACGGCCCGCGCGCTCGCTTCGAGTCCCTCGTCGTCGACCATATTGAGCAGCGGCACGGTGGTCGCGCCCGCTGGCACGTCTTTCAGCCCGCCCCGGTCGCTGGCGAGCACCGCGGCGACGTCCCGCGGTCGAATCTCGTCGCCGGGGTCGAGCCCGGTAATCGCGGCGACTTCGTCGACCCGGTGGACGATCTCGTCGGTCAGGGGTTCGCCGACGACGTGGGCGCTGGCGATCGGCACGACCGTCGATGCCGTCGAGGGTAGCTGTGGCTCGCGGTCGCTCGGCGCCTTGAACTCCCGCATCCGCGCGCCGTCGGCTTTCACCAGAATCGGGTGGTCGATGTCGGCCAGGTCGGCGACGGTCGCCGGGTCGTAGCCGCGGTAGCGGTCCGGTCGCTCCTGTGCCGGGACGACGCCCAGCGGCCACGCGGTCGCGCCGTCGATGGCTCTCCGCGGGGTCTCCGTCACGACGACCTCCGCGACCCAGCCGTCGAAGATGGGTATCCGGACCGTCGCGGTGACGACTGCGTGGTCCAGCCGCTCTGCGAGCGTCGCCATCGTCGTCTTCTTGCCCCCAGCACCGACAAAGCAGACAGTCCCGTGTCGCGCGGAAAGCGCGTCGACGATGTCCATACGCTCTACACGGCGGTGGTCGGATTAACGGTTACCCTGGTGTGTAGCGTCAGGCCCGAGATAGTCACGTCATTTAAGGGGATGTGCTGTGAATACTTGGCAAGGAAATGCTCGAAGACGACTTCGGTCGCGAGGTGTCCGGTGTCCGCGTCTCCCTGACCGACCGGTGTAACTTCGACTGCGTCTACTGTCACAACGAGGGGCTGGGAGACACACGGGGCCCGATGGAGGCACAGGACGACGAACTCACCGCCGATACCATCGTGGCCTTCCTCGAAGTCGCCGCCGAGTTCGGCGTCGACTCGGTGAAGTTCACGGGCGGGGAGCCGATGCTCCGAGAGGACCTCGAGGAGATCGTTCGGCGGGCTCCCGACGAGATGGAGGTGTCGATGACCACGAACGGGACGTTCCTCCCCGGCCGCGCCCCGGACCTCGTCGACGCCGGCCTCGAACGGGTCAACGTCTCCCAGGACGCCCTGGACAGCGAGGCCTTCGCCGAACTGACACAGAGCGGGGCCTACGACCGCGTCCTCGAAGGCGTCGAGGCGGCGCTGGACGCCGGCCTCGAGCCGGTGAAGCTCAACATGGTCGTGTTCGAGCCCACTGCGGGCTACGTCCCGAAGATGGTCGACCACGTCGCCGAGAACCCCGGCCTCCAGCTCCAGCTCATCGAGTACATGCCGGAACTGGCCGGCCACCCGGAGTGGGCCATCGACATCGACCGCGTCCACGACTGGCTGGAAGACCGCGCCGACAAGGTCGAACACCGGGAGATGCACGACCGCAAGCGCTACTGGATACACAGCGACGACGCGGCGGTCGAAGGCAGCGGCGCTACCACCTCGCTGGCTGCATCCGACGGCGGCATGCGAACGGAGCCGGTCAACAACCGCAACAGCGGGATGGTCGAGATCGTCGACCCTGTCGGCAACGAGAACTTCTGTGCGAACTGCCACCGCGTGCGGCTCACCCACGACGGCTATCTCAAGGGCTGTCTGAACCGCAACGACGACCTGCGCGACATCGGCACGACCAAGGAGTCGATGCGCGCCGCGTTCCGCGAGACGGTCGACACCCGCGTCCCCTACTACGGCGAGTACATGGTCGAGACCGAGGACGGCGAGTGGGAGATAAACGAGGAGTACATCGACACCGACGGGGACCGTGCGCCCTACGAGTACTCCGAGTAGCGGCCGCCCCGGGCAAACGCTCTTACTGTTCCATCGTGAAAACCGGTCAGGATGAGCCTCCCGTTCCGCGGCCAAACGACGGTTTCGCTGTCGTGGAACGAGCTGACCGGTGCAGTCGGAGACTCGGCGACGGTGCTCCCGGTCGTCGTGGCCGTCGCCGTGCTGACGGAGCTTTCGCTCCCGGTCATGCTCGTCTGGTTCGGGGTCTTTCAGGTCGTCTGGGGACTGTACTACGGTGTCCCCATCTCCGTCGAACCGATGAAGGCCTTCGCCGCGCTGGTCATCGCCGGCACCATCTCCACTGGCGAACTCGTCGTCGCGGGGCTCCTGCTGGCCGTCGTCCTGCTCGCGCTCGGCACCACGCGGTCGCTCGGAACGGTCAACCGGTACGTTGACGACACCGTCGTCCGGGGGGTGCAACTCGGCGTCGCACTGGTCCTGCTTGAGACCGGCGTCGGTCTCGGACTGAGCGACCCGCTGCTCGTAGCCGTCGCCGTCGGCGTGGTGGCGGCTATCGCACTCCTGGGCTACAGCGGGCAGAGCGCCTTCGCTGTCTTCGTCCTCGGGGCCGGCCTGGCCCTCGCGGAGACCGGGGTGCCGACGCCGGCCGTCCCCGCCGTCGACGCCATGTTCATGCTCCCGACCATGACGCTGTCGGTGCGGACGGCGGAAGCCGTCCTCGCCCAGATAGCCGTCACAGTCGGCAACGCCGCCCTCGCCACGTCAGTCCTGCTCGCGGACTACTTCGACCGGGACGTGTCGGCGGACCAGCTCTCGAACAGCATGGGGCTGATGAACCTGGTCGCGGTCCCCTTCGGCGCGTTCCCGATGTGTCACGGGAGCGGCGGCGTCGCCGGGAAGTATGCCTTCGGGGCCAGAACGTCCGGCGCGAACCTGATACTCGGCGCGGGCTACGTCCTGACCGCGTTCCTCGCCGTCGGCGTCGTCGCGGCCTACCCGACGGCGCTGCTCGGGGTTATTCTGGTACTGATCGCGCTCCAACTGGGCTGGACCGGCGTCTCCAGAACGGATGACCTGGTAGTCGTCGCGGCAATCGGTGTTCTCGGCGTGCTCGTCAATCTCGGTCTCGCATTCGTCCTCGGCGTACTTCTCCAGCAGCTTCGTGCCCGTCTGTGAGAGCGAGGCTGGCCCACACACGCTTGTACCAGGAGCCCGAAGCGTCGACTGATAGATGCGCCCCGCAACAGAGCTCGAAAACCTGCTCGGAGAGGCGGAGTCACTCACCATCGTCTGTCACAACAACCCCGACCCCGACTGTCTGGCCAGCGCGCTCGCGCTCGGTCGCATCGCAGCCGTTGTCGGCATCGACGAGCGACGTATCCTCTACAGTGGCGAGATTTCACACCACCAGAACCGCTCGTTCGTCAACCTGCTGGAGATGGACATCCAGGAGTTCGACGCGGCCGCCGTGACGGACCGGGCGCCCTCGGAACTGCTCGCCTTCGTCGACCACTCGGTTCCGGGGTCGAACAACCGGGTTCCCGAAGACGTCTCGGTCGACATCGTCATCGACCACCATCCCGCCGAGGACGTCACCGCCCGGTTCGTCGACCACCGGGAGGAGATCGGGGCGACGGCGACGATACTGACCGAGTACCTGCGGGACCTCGACATCGAACTCGACGACCGCCTGGCGACGGCGCTGCTGTTCGCGATTCGGCGCGAGACGCTGAGCTTTCTTCGCGGCGTGACACCGGACGAGTACGGGGCGGCAGGCTTCCTGACGGAGGCGGCCGATTCGGACCTGTTACATCAGCTCTCCTCACCGTCGGTAAGTGGCGCGACCGTCGACGCCATCGCGGACGCGATCGAGAACCGGACCGTCAGGGGCTCGGTGTTGATATCGCACGTCGGTCGGACCCCCGAGCGGGACGCCCTGCCGCAGGCGGCCGACTACCTGGCGACCCTCGAGGGCGTCGAGACGGCCATCGTCTTCGGCATCATCGATGACACCATCCAGCTCAGCGCCCGGTCGACGGACTCCCGGGTCAACATCGGTGACGTGATGGACGCGTCGCTGGGCGACGTGGGAAGCGCGGGCGGCCACAGAGAGATGGCCGGCGGCGAGGTGCCGCTGGGCATCTTCGCCGACTACACGAGCGACGACGCCGTGCTCGTCGACATCGTCGAGCAGGTGATTTCGGCGCGGCTGTTCGCTGGACTGAACCTCTCTGAAGAGAACTGAGACGCCGTTCAGGACAGGCGGAACGTTTCCAGGTTCTTCGGGTTGTGCGTCCGCATGTTGAACTTCTGGTACAGTGCCGAGGAAAGCTGGTTCGTCGAGGACTCGTCACCGTGGACACAGAGGATCTTCTCCGGACGGGGATGCATCGTCTCGACGAACGACTCCAGCCCCTGTCGGTCGGCGTGGCCGGAGAAGCCGTCGACCGTCTCGACACCCATCTTGAGGCTGACCCGCTCGGCGCGCGGCCCGCTCGTATCGCCCAGTGTAATCTCGTCTTGGCCGCGCTGGATCTGGCGACCGAGCGTCCCCTCGGCCTGATAGCCGACGAAGGCCATCGTGTTGTCCGGGTCGCTGCCCAGCAGGCGGAGCCAGGACATCACGGGGCCGCCGGTGACCATCCCGGAGGTGGTCAGGATGATCGCCGGCCCTTCGTCGGTAATGTCCCGCCGCATCTCGTCGCCGCCGTCGACCTGCTCGAACTGCTCGGCGAGGAACGGGTTCTCGTCCTCGTACAGGATGCGCTGACGGAGGTCGTCCCGGAGATACTCCGGATACGCGGTGTGGATGGCCGTCGCCTCCCGGATCATCCCGTCGAGGTACACCGGCATCGTCGGAATCTCGCCCTCCCGCATCGCCTCTTCGAGCACGAGCATGAGTTCCTGGGACCGACCCACGGCGAAGGCCGGAATCAGTATCTTGCCCTCTTTTTCGTGGGCCTCGTTGATGACGTCTCTGAGGACCCGCTCGGAGTCGGACTGGTCGGTCTGGTAGTCGTTTTTCCCGCCGTATGTCGACTCCAGCACGAGCGTCTCGACCCGCGGGAAGTCGTTGACAGCGCCATCGAGCAGGCGGGTGTCCTTGTAGTGAATGTCCCCGGAGAAGGCGACGTTGTACCGCCCCTCGCCGACGTGGAAGTGACACACCGCCGACCCGAGGATGTGACCGGCGTTGTGCATCGTGAGCTTGATGTCGGGCGCTATGTCGGTAACGTTGCCGAACTCCAGGGGAATCGTGTGTTTCAGCGCGTCACGGACCTGCTGGCTCTCGTATGGCGGCGTCCGCCCTTCCTTCGAGGCCACGTCGAGGTAGTCCAGCTGGAGCAGGCCCATCAGGTCCCGCGTCGGCGCGGTCGTGTAGATCGGCCCGTCGTAGCCGTACTTGAACAGGATGGGAATGAGCGCGGAGTGGTCGAGGTGCGCGTGGGTCAACACGACGGCGTCCAGCGAGTTCGGCCCCGCAGCCAGCGCCTCGGGCGCCTGGAGGTACGGGACCTCGCCCTCGGCACCGGGCTTGTCGCCACAGTCGATGAGGATGCGGGACTCTGGCGTCGAGAGGATGAAGGCGGCGCGCCCGACCTCACGACAGCAGCCGAGCGTGGTGAGCCGAACCCAGTCCTCGTCGCTCGTTGTGGGTCGGTTGATCTGGCGGCCGACGCGCTGGAGGATTTCGCGGCGTTCCTCGCGTTCCTGCTTGAGGTAGTTCCGGACGTTCGAGACGGTCGAGGACTCCATCGGCGGCGTCCGGACGACCTCGGGGGTCCAGCCGACGGAGGCCGATATCTCGTCGAGGGTCGCTCCGTGACGGCCGATGACGCGACCGGGCTTTTCGGCCTCGATGAACACCTCGCCGGTCTGGCGGTCGAAATCAAGGTTCTGAACGCCGGCGTCCTCGGGAATCGTCTGCGTGATTCGAGCCCGGGCTTCGTTCGGCGGTACGAGGGCTTCCTGCGTCGGTCGAACGTTGATCCGTTTGCGGAGCGTCTGTGCGAGGTTTCTGACGATTCCGTCGCGGTTGGCGACCGTCTGCGCATCCGGTGTGTAAATAACCAGCTCCGGCCCCTCGAACGCGACGGACTCGATTTCGATGTCGTCCGGTGTCTCTTCTTCGACCTGTGCTTTGATTCGATCAAGTGTTTCGTCTGCGGAACTCATAACTTTGGAGATGGGAAGGCCCGATAGCCGTCGGAAAACCACGGCTCTCGACTGCCGTTATCTAGCGGGAGTGCGAGCACAGTAAAGAACCTTTGCTTGTCCCGTTATGTCATCGTAGCGTCGTGTTCCGGCGAGAACCGGCGAATTTTAGTGTGAGACTGCGAGATGTATCTATATGGGCTTTGGTAGCTACGATGAATCCGAGCAGAAGGACAACGACGTAGATACAGACGACAGCGACGGCGTTGCGGTCCACGAGAACGACCACGACGGATCGGTCTCCTTCGAGACGGAGGCGACCACCAGCGACCTCGTCGACAAGCTCGGCGACATGAAAGACGAAGACGAGGAGTAACGCCTTCGACCGACCGTCAGAACGGCGCTTCCTGACCGACTTTTTCAGCGAGTTCGCCGCGCTCGTGAAGCTGTTCGAGGATGTCGCTCCCGCCGATGAACTCCCCGTCGACGAACGTCTGTGGAATCGTCTCGCGCCCGCTGTGGCGCTCCAGAGCCTCCCGGTAGGCTTCGGTCGCTTTGAGGACGTCTACCGTTTCGATGTCGTCGCGGTGCTGTTGTAGCAGTCCGAGGGCCTTCTTCGAGTAGCCACACTGTGGCATCAGCTCGTTGCCTTTCATGAACAGCACGACCTCGTTGTCCTCGATGACGCTGTCTACCTGGTCCGTGACCTCTTCCGGCGAGAGTTCTTCGGGCTCGAATGCCATACCGTCACTAACGGCGTCGGAGATAAAGGCGTATCGACGGTGCGAGCGAGGTCACGGCGGCGTGACTCGGCTACTCGGCTTCCTCGGGCGTCAGCGTCGTCAGCTCGATGGCGTGGATGTCACGCGTGAGGTGGTCCCCCAGCGCGTCGTGGACGAGCTGGTGCTGGTCGACCAGCGATTCCCCCTCGAACGCCGGCGAGACGACGCGCACGGCGTAGTGCTTGTCGTCGTCGGGGTCACGCGGTGTGGTGACCGTCGCTTGTGCCTCCGGGAGCGCTTCCTCGATGAGTTCGGCGACCGCATCCTCGTCCATACGCGCTCTCAGGAGGGCGGCGGGCAAAACAGTTGGCGTCCCGGTCACCGGTCGGGCGACAGCTCCCGACGGATACCGACGCCCAGAGCGACCAGGCCCAGGAGTGCAACCGCGACCCCGCCGAGCCAGACCGCCGAGCGCGAGGCCGCGAGTCGGACCGTCCAGAGCCCGACCACAAGCGCGATGCCGCCGGCCACGACCAGTTCGACGAACCGCTCCATGTCCGTGCCTGCGGCGACCGGCTGTAAATTCCTGCCGGCTGAACCACAGGTGTTTGTGCCTCGGGGACGTATCTCGAGTATGAGCGACGCAACGCTCGTCTACGACGACGACTGCGGCTTCTGTACGTGGTGGGCGGACTTCATCGACGAGCGGTCCGACCTCGAGATCGTCGGCTTCTCAGAGCTCGACGACGACCTGCTGGAGCGCCTGCCGGACGACTACGAGTCCTGCTCGCACCTGGTGACAGACCAGGACGTGTACTCCTGTGGGGAGTCCATCGAGACCGCGCTCACGTACACCGACCTGGGCAAGCCGGCGCGGCCGCTGGTCTCGTTCTTCCAGCAGTTTGAGGACTACGAGCGGTTCCGCGAGCGGGCCTACCGACAGGTCGCCGACAACCGCTCGAAGTGGGGGAAACTCATGTCGAAGACGCCGCCGGCGCGCAGGGACGACTCGAACTGACGCCCCGTCTCAGACCCCGGCGAGTCGCAGGTCACCGTCGCTGACCGGGCTGACGTAGGTGCCGACGCGTTCGCGCACCCACCACCGGCCGGTCTCGCGGCGCTCCGCGGGCGTCGTGAACCGATACCGGTAGCGGACCGCGCGGACGTGCGTGGGTGTCGTCTCCGAGAACGGCACCGAGGACAGGAGTGTCTCGGTGGCCTCGTCGCCTGCCAGTAGCCGGTCCACCAGCGCGAGGACCCACGGGCTCCGCCGCGGCGACGGTGCCATCGCCGCGAACCACAGCTGCCAGTCCAGCCGGTAGTGGTACGGCGCGACCTGTCGCGGCCGCTGCGTGGGGTCTGTGGGCTTGCCCTTGAACTCGTAGGTCCGCCACTCCGTGTCGGCCGTGACGACCTCGTCGGTGGTCCCCTGGACGACGATTTCGTAGCGAGTTCTGGTAACCGAACCGAACGCGCCGTAGGTGTTGACTAACCGAAGCGGATCGAAGGCGGTGTTCATCACCTGCCGCTCCGAGAGGATGTTCCGGACCGGTTCGACGCTGCGCCAGAGGACCACCGCAACGAGCACGACCGACAGCGCCTGCAGGTACAGCGGCGGCGCAGTCACGCTCGGAGCGGTGACCGGGAGGGCCGACGCGAGGACGCCGTCGCTGAACGTCGCGATAGCCTGGACGATGGTGAGGGCGTTGAGCCACGAGAAGTTCCCCGTCAGCATGAGCCAGCCCTGGAAGCCGATGGTCGCGACCCCCGCAACCGACGCCCACGGCTGGGGCGCGAAGTAGAGGAACGGCACGGCGACTTCGACGACGTGGTTGCCAAGCACCTCGAGTCGGTGGACCCGGTCGGGGAGGTGATGTGCGTACCAGCTCACCGGGTTCGGGATCGGCTGCGTTTCGTAGTGGTAGTCCAGCGCGGTGAGGTCCCGCCAGCAGTCGTCCCCGCGCAGTTTGATGAGCCCCGCCCCGAACATGTTGCGGAACAGCACCCACTTCAGGAGCCACACGACAGCGACCGGCGGCTCCGTGGACCCCGCGCCGAGAAACGCCGCGAGGAACCCGGTCTCAAGCAGCATCGACTCCCAGCCGTAGCCGTAGAAGGTCCCGCCGGCGTTGACAAACGAGAGGTACAGCGCCCACAGCAGGAGCCACAGCAGAATCGACGCGGGGACCCCGTACGGACTCGGGAGCCACGACGGAAGTCCGACGAGCGCGAGCGCCGAGAGCCCGACGCCGACCCAGGCCGCGGCGCCGATGACGCGGTCGTTCGGATAGAAATAGAACAGACTGGGGCGGTCACGGAACGCGTGGCGCTCGACGTACCGCTGAATCGGGAGCAGGCCGTCCTCGCCTGCGAGCGGGCGGAACTGCGTGGCCGCAACGAGGAAGGCGAGCAGGTAGATGACCGCCAGTCCCCGGTGGAACAGGACCCTGACGAGCCAGTACGCCTCTGGCTCCCACGGCAGCATACTCCGGATGTGGCCCAGCCACGGACTAAACCGTATCGGGCGGCAGTCTTGTCAGTCCCAGCCAGCCGTCGCCTGTCCGCTCAGGCCATCAGCTGCTGGTGGGTCGGCTTCATACAGCGGTCCTGGACGACGCGGCGGCCGGCCGCCTCGGCGCGTTCGACGGCCGCGTCGTCGTGGATGCCCAGCTGGAGCCAGATGACGGCGTCGTCGTCGCGTTCCAGCGCCGCGTCGACGATGTCGCTGACCTCGTCGCTGGGCCTGAATACGTCGATGATGTCTATCTCGCCGGGGACCTCCGACAGCGAGTCGTACGCCTTCTGCCCGAACACCTCGTCGGCGTAGGGGTTGACCGGGATCACCTCGTACCCCTGTTCGCGGAGGTACTTCGGAATCTCGTGGGCGTCTTTGCCGGGGCTGGTCGAACAGCCGACGACGGCGACGCGGTCCAGTTCGAGAATCTCGCGGAGTTCGTCGTCTGAACTAACGGGCATACGCGGTGGTTCGCCGGGCAGCGACAAAAGGTATTGCCTGCGGGAGCTACTCCGCGGGCTCGTCGGACTCGGCCGGTTCCCGCAGGTAGGTCTGGCCCCACGCCGCCATTTCGGTGATCACAGACTCCAGTGACGCCCCGTGTTCGGTCAGCGAGTAGTTGACGCGAAACGGCTGTTCGTTGATCACTTCCCGGTCGACGAGCCCCTTCTCCTGTAAGTCTTCGAGGCTGTCGGAGAGCACTTTCGAAGAGATCCCGTCGACGTTCTCCTTGAGTTCGTTGAAGCCCGAAGGCCCGTTCTCAAGCAGTCGGTGAATGATTACCGGGTGCCACTTCTTCCCGATGAGAGAGGCCGTCGTCGTTATCGGGCACCACTCTTCGCCCGCACACCAGATGGAGAGCTTCTCCGGTGAATCGCTCATGTCTTGTCGATATTTCGGCCGCGGACGGCTAATAACTACCCCTGCACAGGTGGCCGGGACTCACTGGCGTGTGTCCGGAGAGTGTCTGTGGACTCTCCCGCCCACGCTGTGCCTGCCCCGAATCAGCGGCTACCAGACCGAACTGCCCAATTACCAACATCGATGTAGCGTGTCCGATATTGCTACCACAGTTGTACTGTTTCGGGGAAGGGTCTACCACATCGTCTGGCTGGCAACACATACTTGAGACACACAGTTCAGAGCGTCCATCTTTCAGTCAGGCCTGAGTAGCCATATTTTTATTTAGTTACTCGGTGCATTCTTGTATGGCCGCAGTCACCGTGTGGAACGAAAACCAGCACGAACGGGCGACAGGTCCGGCGGATGCGATGTATCCCGACGGGATCCACGCGACGCTGGCCAAGATACTCCTCTCGTACGGCCACACCGTTCGGACAGCGACACTCGGCGACCCGGACCACGGACTGACCGACCAGGCCCTCGCCGAAACTGACGTGTTACTCTGGTGGGGCGACGTCGCACACGATGCCGTCAGCGACGCGGTTGCGGACCGCGTCGAGCGGGCAGTCCGCGATGGGATGGGGTTCATCCCGCTTCACTCCAGTCACGAATCGAAGCCGTTTGAGTCGCTCATGGGAACGACCGGCGTCCTGCGCCGGCGCGAGGAGGGCGAGCGAGAGCACGTCTGGGTCGTCGAGCCGAGCCATCCCATTACCGACGGGCTTCCAGCGGAGTTCGAACTGGAACGTGCCGAAATCTACGGCAAGCGGTTCGACCTGCCGGTACCGGACACCCTGATAACGGTAAGCTGGTGTGACGACGGCACGGTGTTCCCCAGCGGGTGTTGTTATCGCCGTGGTGCCGGCCGTGTATTCTACTTCCAGCCCGGCCACGAGACGTTTCCAGTGTACTACCAGCCGGTCGTTCAGCAGCTGTTGCACAACGCCGTTACCTGGGCCGCCCCGAGTGAGTCCAACGGTCCCAGTGTCGGAGAGTGTTGACAGTCAGGGCACCCGTCGTGGTGCTCGTCGGACCCACCTCAATTGGGCAGTTGGAAAGGACAGCCCGTGTGTATAGATTAGGGGGCGTCTGTACCAATGGTAGGCGCTCTTTTCTCGGGGAGGCGTGACCGAAGGCGACTGCAAACTTAGGCGGGGGCGTCACGACCGTCAGCCAGCATGCCAGGACAACAGTGGAGCCATGGACCGATTCCAAAGGGTTTGTATCGGATGAATCCGGAGAGTGGCCTATGACAGAGAACGTGGTCGTGCTCGGTGCAGGGTATGCAGGTGCGGGGGCAATCAAGAGTTTAGAGGACGAACTGGACGGTGGGGCGGACGCCGATGTCACCTGGATTTCCGAGACGGACTATCATCTGGTCTTGCACGAGTCCCACCGGTGCATTCGGGACCCGAGCGTCCAGGAGAACATCGCGATTCCCGTCCACGAGATCAAACAGCCCTCGACCGCGTTCATCCAGGACGAGGTCGTCGGTATCGACACCGACGCCCAGGAGGTGGCCCTCGCCGAGTCCGACACCGTCGAGTATGACTACCTGCTGGTGGGGCTGGGCTCGCGGACGGCCTTCTTCGGTATCGATGGTCTCAGAGAGCACGCGCTGACGCTGAAGAGCCTCGACGACGCCCTGGAGATCCACGACGCCGTCCAGCAGGCCGCCCGTGAAGCTTCCCAGAACGACCCCGCGCAGGTCGTCATCGGCGGCGCTGGCCTCTCTGGCATCCAGACCGCCGGCGAGGTCGCGGAGTTCCGCGACGAACACAACGCGCCCATCGACATCCATCTGGTCGAAGGACTCGATAACGTTCTCCCCAACAGTGACCCGGAACTGCAGGGCGCGCTGCGCAAGCGACTCGAAGCCGCCGACGTGAACATCGAGTGCGGTGAGTTCATCGGCGAGGTCGACGAGGAGACCGTCTACATCGGCGACGAGGAGGAACTGGACTACGACGTGTTGGTCTGGACGGGCGGCATCACCGGCCGGGAGTGCATGCACGATGTCGACCTCGACAAGGACGAGCGCAACCACCGGGTCCACGCGGAGGGGAACTTCCAGACCGACGACGAGCGCGTTCTGGCCATCGGCGATTCGGCACTCATCGACCAGCCGGGCGACCAGCCCGCGCCGCCGACGGCCCAGGCCGCCTGGCAGGCCGCCGAGGTGGCCGGGGAGAACCTGGCCCGTGCCGTTCGGGGCCAGCCGCTGAAGACCTGGACCCACAAGGACAAGGGCACGGTCGTCTCCGTCGGGGAGAAAGCCGTGGCCCACGACGTGATGAACGTCCCGATAGAGACGTTCGGCGGGATGCCGGCGAAACTGCTGAAGAAAGCCATCGCCGCCCGCTGGATCAACGACGTGACCGGCATCGGTCGGGCCGCAAAGGCCTGGCCCGACATGTAGTACCTTTTTATTTTGTCGCCCTTCCTCGCGCGCTCGTAGAGTGCGCTGCGGGAGGGCTCTCTGCTCACGGGCGCAAAGCGCCCGTTCGCACGGCCAGCGGGACCGACGGTCCCGCTCGGCTCGGGAAAATCTACGCTACAAACACCTTCTCGCTCCCGCTGGTCGCGAGACGTGAAACCGCGCCGAAGGCGCGGTATGCCGGTTCTACCGCCGCCCTGAACGACGTTCGATTCGGGCGCTACCAGGCCGACTCTAATACGTCGACAATATCGTCTCGGGCTGGCTCCAGTCCCGACGGGGCGTTCGCCATGAACGAGTCTTCGAGGACGGCGTCGGCGACTTCGGGAAACTCCTCGCGGTCGGGGCCGGCTACGTCCCGGAGTCGCGTCGGGAGTCCAAGCGCCGTCACCACGTCGCTGACCCGGTCGACGACCGCAGCAGCGGGGTCGGCCTCGTCACCGACGCCGAGTGAATCGGCGAGCAGCGACCGCCGTCCGTCGACCTGCTCGAAGAGGTACGAGAGCGCGTGGGGAGCAACGACTGCGTGGGCCGCGCCCTGCTGGACCTCGTAGGTCCGGGTCAGCCCGTGACCGAAGGCGTGAATCAGCGAGAGCGTCGTCCCGTCGACCCGCGAGATGCCGTACTGGACGAGCATGATACCCTGCGCGAGCGACTGATACACCCAGGGGTCCTCGACGCCGTTCCCGAACGCGAGCAGTCCTTCTGTGAGGAGGCTGAGACCGTGTGACGCCGTGGCATCGGTTATCGGCGTCGCGTTGGCCGCGTACAGCGTCTCGATACCTTTATCGAAGCCGTTCATGGCCGACGCCGCGAGGACCGATCGGGGCGTCGTCGCAATCAGTTCGGGGTCGTAACAGACGGCCGCAGGCATCAGGTTCGGGTGGCCGACGCCGCCACCGGCCGGCTCGTTCACGGGGCAGGTGTCGGGTGCGGCTGTGACGCCGGCGACGATGGAGAGGTCGGCGCCGGCCAGCGTCGTCGGGACGGTGACGATGGGTGGGAGGGCCGCCTCTGGAACAGGTATCGTTCCGGAGTCGACAAAGGCCTGGCCGACAGCGGCCGGGTCGCGGTCGGTGGCCGCGAGGATACTGATGATTTTCGCCACGTCGAGGCTGCTCCCGCCACCGACGGCGACGAGACAGTCGGCGTTGACCCCGCGGAAGGATTCGAGCCCGTCGTAGGCGGTGCCGAGTCGCTTCGCCGGCGTCGTCTCCGCGAAGACGCCGCCCAGCCGGTCGCCGAGGCCCGCCCGAACAGGGTCCATCACGGCTGGCGTCTCGCCGACGGTTGTGCCACAGACGACCAGCGCGCGGTCACAGCCCTGTGCGGCCAACTCCGCGTCCAGTGCACGGGTGGCATCGGGCCCGTACCGAAGTACGGCAGGGTCGTACTCGAACCGGAACGGAGCTTCGAGGTCGCCGGCAACCGGTGTGTCGGGCATCGCTGTGACTCACTCTCGTGGCCACAGTCTCTACTTTTTCGATAGGAGTCCTGCAGCGATTTTTCGCGATAGGGCTCGTGTCTGGGCCGGCTTCCTCACTGCGGCTCAATGCCGGTCATCCCGTCGGTGAGCGAGTCGAGGTCGTCGAGCGTCTCGGCGAGCGCGCCGACGCTGTCCTTCTCCCGGCGGTCAGGATTCACCAGTACTCGAACCGGTTGCGTACCCAGCGAGACGAACCCGAGGTCGAGTTTCGCCGCCGTAGCGTGGAGGCCGAGGCCCGCGTCCGCATCGCCTGCCAGGACCTTCCTGGCGGGGCTTTCGTGTGCCTTCGTCGTGAGCTCGTAGCCGTCTATCGCGTCGACGACTTCGGCGCGGCCGAGGCCGCGTTCCTCGCCGAAGGCGTCGAGTGCGTCGTCGAAGCTCCGTCGCAGACCGGAGGCGGTGTCGCGGTTGACGAAGCGGTAGTCACCGTCGACGAGGTCGCCCAGGTCGGACACGTCGGTATCCTGGCCGACGACGAGTCCCCAGTCGCGCTGCCAGCCGCCGATGTCTGTCGCTCCGTGGTCGCTGTCGGTCGGACCCGCGACGACGGCAACGTCGGGCACGCCGTTGCCGAGGCGGCGGAGCCCCTCGGTCGACCCGAGGGAGAGATACCGCGGGCGGTCGACCGTGTCGAGCAGGCGCGAGAGGAGCGGGTCGTCTTCGCCCATACCCAGGAGCGTGGGCGGCCTGACTGCCGGGGAGAACAGCGTCACGTCGACTGCCTCCCCTTCGGCCAGGTAGTCAGTCCCCGGGGGCACGTCGACGAAGCCGTCGGCGTCGACGAGGCTCGTCGTCGCGCCGCTGCCCTTGTCGACGGGGTAGACCAGCAGCGACTCCGCTTCGTCCTCGACCAGCCCGGCCGGCATGAGGCGCCTGCGCCCCTCACCGTAGCGTTCCTGGACCGCCATCGTCCCGGAGACAGTTGCCGTCTGTGGCGGGTCCCGTCCGGCGGCGTCCCGGACCGCCGGCGCGACGAACGTCTGGAAGATGGTCAGCGCCGACACCGGATACCCCGGCAGACCGACGTAGGCGGAGTCACCGATGGTGCCCACGAGCATCGGCTTGCCGGGCTTGACGGCGACGCCGTGGAGCCTGAGTTCGCCGCGCTCCTCGATGACGCGGTAGATGACGTCGACGGCGCTCGCGCTGGTCGACCCCGAGGAGAGGACGAGGTCGCACTCGTCGGCCGCTTCGTGGAGCAACCGCTCCATCTCCGCGTAGTCGTCGCCGGCGTGGGGGTACATCACCGGGTCGCCGCCGGCCTCCGCGACCGCGCCCGCCAGCGTGTAGCTGTTCACGTCGTATATCTGGCCGGCGGCGCTGTCGAGGGGGTTCCCGGGTCGGACGAGCTCGTCGCCGGTCGAGAGGATGCCGACCCGGGGCCGGCCACGCACCGGAACCTCGTCGACACCCAGCGCCGAGAGAAGCCCGATTTCGCGTGGCGTGATGCGCGTTCCGGGGCCGAGCGCGCGCGCCCCGGCCGCGATGTCCGCGCCGGCGAGCATCACGTTGTCACCGGGCGCGACCGAGGTTCGTATCTCGACGCCGTCGTCAGTCTCGGTCGTTCGCTCGACCATCACGACGGCGTCCGCGCCGGGCGGCATCACTGCGCCAGTGGAGATTTCCGCGACGGACCCCGGCTCGACCGTTACGTCGGGCTCCTCGCCCGCGTGGACCTCGCCGGCGACCGACAGCGCCACCGGGTCGGCCTCGTCAGCGCCGAAGGTGTCTCTGGCCCGGACCGCGTAGCCGTCCATGCTCGCGCGGTCGAAGCCAGGCACGTCGATGTCGGCGTCGACCCGCTGGGCGAGGACGCGGTCGCGGGCGTCAGCCAGCGGGACCGTCTCCGGGTCGGGGTCGATGTCGAGGCCCGCGACGACGTCGTGGGCCTTCTCGGGCGAGGCCAGGTCGCGGAACTCGCGGCGGTCGCTCACTGTGACCACTCCCAGTCCTCGACGGGCACGGTGTCGCCGGCGTCGTACCCCTCGACTGACTCCGGCACGACGACCCAGCCGTCGGCGAGTGCGACGCTCGAGAGGACGCCGGAGCCGCTGGCCCGCGTCGGCGTCGCGGTCGTGCTGTCGCCGTCCTCGTCGTGCAGTTCCACCCGGGCGTAGGTTCGAGTCCCCGGTTCGCTGGCTATCTTCCGTGTCAGTTCGGCCTCGGTCGTCGGCGGGTCAGCCGTCGGGAGGTGGCCCACCCGACGGAGCGCCGGCCGGAGGAACTGGACGGCGTTGACGATGCAGGCGACCGGATAGCCCGGGAGCATGAGTACCGGCGTCCCTTCGACCACGCCCAGCGCGACCGGGTGGCCCGGCTTCAGCGCGACACCGTGGACCAGCACCTCACCGAGTCCGTCGACGACCTCCGGCAGCAGGTCGCGCTCGCCGACGGAGGAGCCGCCGGTCGTCACCACGACGTCGTGGTCCAGGTCGTCGCTGATGGCCGCCCGGAGCGCGTCCACGTCGTCGGTGACGATGTTGCGGTAGGTCGCCGTGCCGCCCCAGCGCTCGACGTACTGCGTGACCGTCTGGCCGTTCGTCTCGATGACCTCGCCCGGGTCCGGGTCGTCCTGCACCAGTTCCTCCCCGGTCGGAATCACGCTGACAGTCGGCCGCTCGTACACCTCGACAGTGTCGTTCCCGACTGATTTCAACAGCCCGAGGTCCGACGGGCGGAGCCTGTGCCCGTCCTCGTAGAGGGTCTGTCCTTCCGCCACGTCCTCGCCGATTGGGGCGACGTTCTCTCCGCCCGCGACCGCGTCGAACACCGTGACGGTGTCGCCGGCCACCTCGGTCTCCTCGACCATCACGACGGCGTCGGCACCCGCCGGGAGTTCGCTCCCCGTGTGCACGCGGGCCGCTGTTCCTGTGGTCACTGTGTCGCCGGCCCGGAGCGACTCCGGCGACCGCTGGCTCGCGCCGAACGTGTCCTCGGCTCTGACGGCGAAGCCGTCCATCGCCGCGCGCCGGTAGTGGGGCACCGCTCGCTCGGCAGTGATCTCCCCCGCGACGACGCGCTCGTCGGCGTCGCGCAGCGGGACGCGCTCCGTCCGCTCGTGTGGGGACACTGCGTCAAGCAGCGTCTCTCTGGCTGCCGTCACCGGCGTCCGGTCCTTGAACCCGGCCGACTTTCGGGACTCGTTGCTCATGTGGGTACGAATGGCCGACACACCAAAAAGCTCGTCAGGTTCAGGGTCGGAGGGGGACGTATGGCCGAGTCGGACCTGCACTGTCGCCTCTGCGGGAGCGAACTCTCGACGGGGCTGGTCGCGACCGACAGCCGCCACTGCTGTCTCAACGCCACCCCTATCGCCGGGACCTGTCCAGAGCACGGCCCGGTGGGGCCACACCACGCAGTGGAGCGGTGAAATACGCCGACCGTGTTCTGAATCAGTCGAGACGGTCGAGGTCTCCGCGACGTTCGCGGTGCATGACGCCCCCGGCGAACCGACGCAGTGTGTCGACGAGTTCTGCCGCTGTTTCATACGTCTCAATTCGCAGGTCCCAACGCACCGACGCCGACCGAATCATCGCACTCGTGACCTCGTCCTCGTGGACGAACACCATCCGGTCTCCGTGCGTGTCCGCGAGGCGCTCGAGGATACTGCCAGCCTCCTCGCCGACGCCGAAGTTGTGCCCGAGAAACGGCAGAATAAACGCAGTGGCGTTGCTGCATCGGGCGAACTCGATACTCTGTGTTGCCGCGTCAACGTCATCGGTGTCGATGTCGATATCGATGGCCAGGAAGGCGTTAACGCCCGGGTCGGCCCGAAGCGAGCCCTGCACCCGCCGTAACAACCCTTTCGCTGCGTCGATTTCGTCTTTATTCTGAAACAGCGTCCGAAGTGGTCCGGGCAAGTCAGCAATATCGATTTCGTCTCGTTCAGATTCGCTGAGAACGTAGTTGAGATTAAACGACTTGTAAGGACCCATCAGATAGAACAGGAACTGGTCGTATCGGACGTCTCCGACCTGGTCCGTAATTCGCTCACGGGTTATCTCAGTCGTCATGCTGACGGTACTTCGCTGTAGGTATATAAAAATAAGTATTTTCAGTATTATTTGGCTTGACAACAGCTAAATGGAGGCTGTACGTATACTTAACCAGGATGTCGACAGACAAACCGCGACCGGTGGACGGGCAACCGCCGGACGACCCGGCCGACCTGCTGCCCGATGACAGCGTTCTCAACCTCGATGAGTACCTGGACATGCACGCTGCGGTCGGTAACCGGACCCGGTACGAGATTCTCTATCGTCTCGTCCACGGTGGCGCGATGAGCCCGACAGAGCTGGACGATGTGCTGGACGTCGACGACAGCACGCTCCACTATCACCTCAACACGCTTGCCGATGCCGGCCTCGTCGAGAAGCGCCAGCGGACGGACCGCGGTCAGGACGGTCTCTACACCTACTACAGCGCGACGGTCTTCGGCGAGGTGACGCTTACCGAGGGTGTCGACGAACTCATCCGTGGCGAGCAGGGCTTCGACGGTATGTACGACAGTTCGGTGGAGTGAGGTGATGAAGACGCGGCCGGTGCGGAGATTCAAGTACGGGGACGCGGCCACGCCTCGGTATGCTCCCGGGGACGCCCACCGCCGACCCGACGACGACGCTCGCGCTACTCGCCGCGGTCGGCGCGGGTGTCGGGCTGGGAACACTCAGCGGGCTCGTTCCGGGGTTGCACGCCAACACGTTCGCGCTCCTGCTCGCGGCCGCGGCGAGCAGTCTGCCCGGGCCGCGGCTCTACGTCGGCGTCGCGATGCTTGCGGCCGGGGTGACACACACCTTTCTCGACGTGATTCCGGCGCTGGCACTCGGTGTCCCGGACCCGGCGATGGCGGCCAGTGCGCTACCGAGCCACCAGCTGGTCATCGAGGGGCGCGGCCGGGAGGCACTTCGCCTGTCTGCGCTGGGGAGCGGGCTGGCCGTGGCGTTTGCCGTCCCCCTCGCGGTTCCGCTAACCCTCGTTATGGAGCGTGTGTATCCGCTGCTCCGGCCGCGGCTCCCGGTGCTTCTCGCGGGGGTCGCCGTTCTGCTCGTGGGCACGGAACACGGCCGCCGCCAGCAGGCCGGCGCGGCGTGTTCGCTCGCCGCAAGCGGGCTGCTCGGGATCGGCCTGCTCGATGCACCGGTAACCGGAGCGTTGCCCGTGTCGGACGTGCTGGTCCCGCTGTTCTCGGGGCTGTTCGGCGCGCCGGTGCTCCTGGCCGCTATCGAAGGGGACGGCGTCCCGCCACAGGCCGACGCGACGGTGACGATGCCGCCCCGAACGGTCGGCGTTCTGGGCGGCATCGGCACGCTCTGTGGCGGTGCCGTCGGCTACATCCCAGGCGTCTCCAGCGCAATCGCGGCCACGCTGGCTCTGGGCCTGGTCGCCGACCAGGGGCCGCGGGCGTTCATCGTCACGACGAGCGGCGTCAACACGGCGACGGCGGTCTTTGCCCTGTTCGCGCTCGTCTCGCTCGGGACGCCCCGAACCGGTGTCCTCGTCGCGCTCGACCGGGCCGAGGTCCCGCTCGTGCTCCCGGTGCTGCTCGCTTCGGTCGCCATCGCCGCCGTCGCCGGCGCGATACTCGTTCCGACGCTGGGCGACCGCTACCTCCGGGTCGTCGGCCAGCTTGACCCGACATGGCTCTCGCTGTCGGTGATTGTGGTCCTCGTCTGTCTCTCCGCGCTCTTCGCCGGCCCTGTCGGTGTCGGCGCGTTCGGGGCCGCCACCGCCGTGGGTCACCTTCCCCCGAAGTTCGGGGCTCGGCGGGCGACCCTGATGGGGGTGTTGCTCGTCCCGCTGGCGCTATAGGTAGCCCCGCTGGCGGAAATGGCCGAGCAGTATGCCGACGACGACCCCCATCCCGACCATCACCGCCGGATAGCCGAACGTCCAGCCCAGTTCCGGCATGTTGTACGGGCTGTCCGCGAAGTTCATGCCGTAGACCCCCACGACGAAGGTCAGCGGGATGAAGATGGTCGCAACGACAGTCAGCACCTTCATCACCTCGTTGGTCGACTGCGAGACGGTGTTGAGATAGATGTCCCGCGCGCCCGAGACGAGGTCACGGTAGGTCTCGGTCAGGTCCACGATCTGGACGAGGTGGTCGTAGACATCCCGGAAGTACTTCTCAGTCTGTGGCTGGATCTGTTCGGGGTCCCCGCGAGCGAGGCTGCCGACGGCCTCGCGTGCGGGCCAGGCCTGCTTGCGGAAGGACAGCAGGTCCCGCCGGACGTCGTTTATTTTCTCGATGGTCTCGCTGTCAGTGGAGACGGTGACCTCCTCCTCTATCTCCTCGATGTCGGTTTCGATGTCGTCGAGCAGGTCGAAGTAGGCGTCGACGATCACGTCGACGACGCGGTAGGCGGTAAAGTCCGGGCCGCGCTGGAGCAACCGCTCGTCCCCCCTGCGGGCGGCGTCCATCACGCGCTGGACCGGCCGCGTGTCGTCCAGCCCCAGCGAGACGACCCAGTCGGAACCGACGAACACGCCCACCGGACTGGTCGTCACCTCTTTCTCGAACGTAGTCTCGCCGGGGGTTAGCCGCATCGTCTTCAGCAGGACGAAGGTGTAGTCGCTGTACTCCTCGGTCTTGGCCCGGACGTCGCCCCGGAGGTCGTCGATGGTGAGCGGGTGCAGGTCGAAGGCCGACTGGACGGCGGCGAGTTCCTCGTCGGTCGCTTCGGCAGCGTGGACCCACGTGGTGCCCGTGGCCGCGCGAGCCGCCTCGACGTCCTCGTAGGGCTCGGCCGCATCGCCGGCGTAGACGAGCGCGGATATCACGCCGCGGCCTCCGTCTCACCCGAGCGGCCGACGGCCAGCAGCGTCACCCCGGCCAGCAGCGCGGTCACCGAGAACGCGCGGCCGGGATAGGGCACCGCGACGCCCACGACGTAGCCGGCCAGTCCGACGACGGTGAGCCCCAGGCCCAGCGCCAGGACGGTGTTCATGGCCCAGCAATTACAGCGCCCAACAAAAAGCGTATGCCCGACGGATCGGGGACGGATGTCTGGCAGCGAGCGGTGGTAAACGGGAAAGCCCAGGCCGGGCCTGGAGCCGCTCAGTCGCGTAGCGAAGTACGACGGGACTCCAGTCAGTCGCCGCTGTGCCGGAGGCCGGTCAGCAGGTCGTCGACGGCGTCGGTTTCGTCGGTGTTCTCGGGGTGGATGGCGACAGCGATGATGACGTCACCCTCGTGTTCGAAGCTGACGAGGTGGAGCCGAACGTCGAGCGACTGGCCCGCCACCTGTGTCGTGCCGGTGAACTCACTGACCCGGCGGTCCGCGCCCAGTGCTCGGACCGTCCGGTTTCCGGCCGGTTCGACGTCGTCGGTGCCACTGGTCCGGCCCAGAACCGCCTCGAGGACCCGTCGGTTCGCCCAGTCCGCGGCGGGGTTGAGCGTCTGGCCGCTGACGGTCGCACTCGGCATCGAGACGACGATAAACCGCGACAGCTCCACCACGTCGACGCCGAAGACCGAGCCGCTTCTGGTGTACTGTCTGCGTTCGGTCACGAGCCGAATCGTCCGGTCCTGCCCGGCGACGGTCACGTCGCGAGTGATGTTCGCCTGCGTTGCGTTCTGGAGCTCGTAGCCGGTCGAGTCCAGCGTGCTGTCCGAGACGGTCGCGGGCGAGGCCTCGAACGTGATCGTTTCACCGGTGATGAGGCCGACACAGCCGGACGTTACGAGAAGGAGGGCGACCGCTACGGGGAGCAAACGACGTGACATCCAGTTGCAAAAACTATCGGTACGGCAAAACGTTTTGTGGCCGCTTCGTCGGCGAGTGGGCCGGCTGCCTCAGCCGAAGATGCCCTGAAGGACGCTCCCGACGATGTTGATGACGGCCCACTTCACCTGGCTGACTGTCCCGATGCCAGAGATGGTGATATCGTCGTCGACGACGGCGTTCTTGAACTCCGTCGAGGGACCGCTGGAGGCGATGATGCGGTCCATGGTCGCCTTGTCGGTGCTCATCTGGATCGTCGCGTCGTCACGGGTTCCCAGTTCCAGTTCCTGCATCCGAAGGTCGGTGTCCAGGGTGAACGACACGGACGCCTCGGTTCCGTTCGCCGGGTCGTCCACGACGAGGTTCACGTTCTCGCCTTGCAGCTGGCCGGCCATGATTCCGAAGTCACTCGCGTCGACGTTCGCGTTGTACGTCTCGACCATCGGCCCCATGTCCTCGAACATCTGGACGGCCCAGTCGGGCTGGTCACCCTGAGCTGTCGCCGGGCTGGCGACTGCGCCGGCCGCGGCGACGACGAGCACGAGAGAGACGACTACCCGGGCGAAATCTGTAGTAGTTGGTATGTATTTCATAACGAATATATAATCGTTCGGATAGTATATAAACTCGTAGTGAGCCGTGTTACACCGTCTCCGGTCCACTCTCCGTAGGTCGGAGCGTCAGAGCCGGTAGGTCGGCCCGTCGTCGGTGTCCTGGACCTCGACGCCGAGCGCTTCGAGTTCGTCCCGGAGCTCGTCGGCGCGCTCGTAGTTTCCGGCGTCCCGTTCCTGCTCGCGGACGTCCAGGACCAGGTCGACCACGTCGCCGGCCAGCGACACGTCGCCGCTGTCGTCGTCGCCGAACGCCAGTCCGAGAATCCCGCCGCCCAGCCCCTCGAACGTTTCGACGGCACGTCTGAGCCCCTGGTAGTCCCGCTGTTTTTCGGCATCCAGGTGGGAGTTCACTGCGGCCGTCAGGTCAAGCAGTGCGGTCGTCGCTTCCCGCGTGTTGAAGTCGTCGTTCATCGCGTCCTCGAACGTCGAGCGAGCGTCTTCGACGGCCGCACGCAGGGACTCGTCGGTCACCTTCGCGTAGGCGTCCACGTCGTCGCAGGCCCCGACCGCGCGCTCGTAGCCCCGGGAGAGGCGGTCCCAGCGCTCCTCGGCCTCCGCGATGGTCTCGTCGCTGTAGGTCGCCCGCGAGGTGTAGGCCGTCGACAGCAGGAACGTCCGGAGCACGTCGGGGCCGAACTCCGCGACGGCGTCGGCGACGGTGAAGTAGTTGCCAAGCGAGGAGGACATCTTCTCCTCCTCGGTCTCCAGCAAGCGGACGTGGAGCCAGTACTTCGCGAACTGTCGGCCGGTCGCGGCCTCGCTCTGGGCCACTTCGTTCTCGTGGTGGGGGAAAACGAGGTCCTGCCCACCGACGTGGATGTCGATGCTCTCGCCGAGGTGGGTCATCGACATCGCCGAGCACTCGATGTGCCAGCCGGGTCGCCCCTCGCCCCACGGCGAGTCCCACGTCTGGGCCGTCGCACAGGCCTCCTCGGCCGGGGCGGCCCCGGGGTGCTGGTGCTCGGCGATGTCCTCGGGGTCGACGCCGCCGGCCTTCCAGAGCGCGAAGTCCGCCGGGTGGCGCTTCTCGCCCGCGGTGTCCGCGCCCTGGGACTCGATGTCGTCGACGGACTGGTTCGAGAGCTTCCCGTAGTCCTCGAAGCTGGTCACGTCGAAGTAGACGGAGCCGTTTCGCTCGTAGGCGTGGCCCCCCTCGACGAGCCGTTCGACGAGGTCGATGATCTCCGGGACGTGCTCGGAGACGCGTGGGTACACCTCAGCGCGGCCGAGGTTGAGCGACCGCATGTCCTCGATGACCTGCTGGACGTAGTGGCGGGCCACGCTCTCCTCGCTGTCGCCGTCCTCGCCGACGCGGGCGACGATCTTCTCGTTGACGTCGGTGAAGTTCTCGACGTGGTGGACATCATAGCCCAGACGGTCGAGCCAGCGGGCCATCACGTCGACGTGGACCCAGCCGCGCGCGTGACCGAGGTGGGGCGGGTCGGAGGTCGTCAGCCCGCAGTAGTACAGCAACACGGAGTCGGGGTCGCGCGGCTCGAAGGGCTCTTTCTCACCGGTCAACGTGTTCGTCACGCGAAGCGTCATTATCGGGGGAACTGTGTCCGCCCGCATTAAGCCGTCGGAAGGCGACTCACCCCTGTACCGTCGCCTCGACCACGCGGAGCGCGTCCGGTCCCGCGCGGCGGCTCACTACCACTACGAGGGCGCCGTCGGTGACGCCGGCGGCGTCGACGGGAACGTCCGCCGCCCGCAGCCGGCCCAGCACCTCGGCCAGCGCCGGCGGCGAGAGGTCGCCGGTGGCGACGATGCCCGTCAGCGAGCCAGCGCCCCCGGCGAAGGCGGCGTCCCCGACTTCGAGGACAGTCTCGGCGTCGGCCGCCTCGACCCGTCCCAGCCCGCTCTGCATCGACACACGGGCGTCGCTGTCGTGGGCCGGGGCGTCGTGCAGTTCCTCGGCGAAGCGGCGGAGGGCAGTCGCGATGGCCTCCGCGTCGCCGTCGACATCGAGCGTGCGGGCGGCGGACGTGTAGTTGACGACGCCGGCCCGAAGTGCGTCATAGAGGAACGGGCGCTCGCGGACGGCGTCCCTTGTCGCGGCTGCGAGTGACATTGGCATCGGCCACGGCCGGCGCGGGCAAAAGTAGTTCCATCGGGGGCGAGCGGCCAGTGACGGCCGTAAGCGCCACATCGGCGGGCTACCCCCTCAGAACTGCGGGCCCACTCCCAGCGAGTGAGAACAGGCATGGGGGATTGTCCCTCTCGAGGGCCACTGTCTACACGAGGGAAGGACAATGGCGATTGCACAACGAGAGCGGAAGGCGTTCGGACAGCCCCTGGGAGCAGCGGAGCGAGTCATCGGCGGCATCGTCGTCGCTGCCGGCGCGCTGGGACACGCGGCACTGATTGCGGCCGCCGGAGTGTTGTTCTACGTGCTCCTGTTCGGACTGTGAGCGGACGGAACCGGCCGGAAACTACTCTCTCCGAGTTCAAGACCGGACAGCCTGCCGGCTGTCCCGACGGGCCAACGAAGGCCCTAAGAACGGCTCGCCCCAACCAGGCGGTATGGACGAAGCCCTCGTTATCGCGGCCCACGGCTCCCACCTGAACGCCGAGTCGAGTACGCCCACCTACGACCACGCGGACACCATCCGGTCGACCGGCGCGTTCGCCGAGGTCCGTGAATCGTTCTGGAAGGAGGAACCGTCGTTCCGGGAGGCCCTGCGGACCGTCGACGCCGACGAGGTGTATCTGGTTCCGCTGTTCATCTCTGAGGGCTACTTCACCGAACAGGTCATCCCCAGGGAATTCCGCCTGGAGGACTGGGACCCCGAGCTGTGGGACTCCGACGGGACGAGCGCCACACACGCGACGCTCAAAGCCGAAGACACGGGCCAGACGGTCCACTACTGTGGCCCCGCGGGCACCCACGACGCGATGAGCGACGTCATCGTCCAGCGGGCCGAGTCCGTCACCGGCGACCCCGACGTCGGCGAGGGCTTTGGCCTCGCGGTCGTCGGCCACGGCACGGAGCGCAACGCGAACTCCGCGAAGGCGATCCAGTACCACGCCGACCGCATCCGAGAGCGAGCCCGCTTCGACGAGGTGCAGTCGCTGTTCATGGACGAGGACCCCGAGGTCGACGACGTCGCGGACTACTTCGAGAGCGACGACATCGTCGTCGTGCCGCTGTTCATCGCCGACGGCTTCCACACCCAGGAGGACATCCCCGAGGACATGGGGCTGACCGACGACTATCGGACCGGCTACGACGTGCCGACCGCTGTTGAGGGCCACGACATCTGGTACGCCGGCGCGGTCGGGACGGAGCCGCTGATGGCCGACGTGGTGCTCGAACGGGCCGCTGACGCGGGGGCCGACGTGCGCAGCGCCATCGAGCAGGTACGCGAGGAGACCGGCGGCGCAACGCCCGCGACCGGCGACTGACGGCTCCGACTGTTGCCGTCAGGGCAGAAATCGCGACGGAATCCGCCGCTGGCTGGCCGGAACCAGCCGACTTTTGCCGACTGAGTCCCGTTTTCCGGTATGGACGGCGAGTACGTGGACGCGCTGGTGGCAACCGCCCCCGATGGCATCGCCTTCGACGACCTCCACGTGGCCCACGAGACCGACGGGTACACGTTCCAGACGCCGGACGTGGACCACAGTGGTATCGACGAAGAGACGCTCCGGACGGTGGCGGCGGAGTCGCCCCACGTCCGGAACTGGTATTTCTGGCACGCCACCGCACCTCAGAAGGCGGACCGCTGGGCGTTCCTCCGCTGGCTCGAAGGGGCACAAAGGCGGGACGTGGCCGAGCGCTACGACGCGCTCGCCGATGGCGTTTCCGCGACCTGGGGCGAACTCCACCTGACGGTCACACTCTCCGACGGGGAGCGTACCTACGGCGTCCGGCACCGCGCTGACGCCGATGTCGGAACCAGCGCGCTCGAGGGCTACGAGGACCCGCTCGACGCGCGCGAACTCGCGAAACACGACGACGACGGCGGCTACCGGCCGCTCAAAACCGCGCCGTCGCTCCAGACCGGCTGGGCGTTCTCCGAGCTAGGGGCAGGCGAGTTCGTCACGACGGTCGATGCGTTCTACCCGGCGACAATCGCGAACTGGCACCGCGAGCGGGAGGGCGAACTCGACGTGACCCACTGGCGGGACACCGTCGAGCGGCAGACCGGAATCTACGGAGTCGTCAAGACCTGGGACCGCGGCGACGGCCACGAACACGTCAACTGGGTCGCCGAGGCCTGCTGTGACGATTCCCAGTGTCTCAAACGCCGGGAGTGGCAGTACGACGACGAGACGGACCTCGACGTCGACGGTGGGTCGGGGACGTTCCCCTGCCGCGAACCCTGCTCGCTCGTGATCGCAGGGGCACGCAAGTGGACGAAGCTCGAAGGCGAGCAGTCACAGACCTACGAGTTCGAGCTCACGCCCAGCGAGAAAGAACAGGTCGAGGACATCATCGAGGCCGTCGCCGACGGCGAGGCAGACGACATCCGCGAGGCCGATATCTACGAGGGCGCCAACCGGTACCGGGCGCGGTTCCTGCGGGCGAAACTGTTCGACGACGCGGGGAACCTCGGCGGCGGCGAGACGGAACACTAAGGCTCGAGGCGTCAGGCCGAGCGGACAGCGACAGACAGGAGTCCCAGCACGACTGCGACCGCGAGGACCACGCCGACGGTCATCAGCACGTTCCCGGTGAGTACCAGCGTGACGAGTCCTGCAATCAGGGCCGTGAAACCGCCGGCCGCCAGAATCGGCCCCGGGGACAGGTCTTCGAGGCTGGGGTCCGACTTCCCCGCCGGTTTGGGCTGTGGTCTGGACAGCTCCTCGTCGACGATGACCGGTTCGTTCTCGACTCCGCCCTCCGGGATGTAGATGTCGACGTACCGGGTCTCGGCGCCGTAGGCCGTCACGACCTTGAGTTTGCCACGGACCGGCCCGTCACCGTCGACAGTCACCCTGACCAGTCGGTCGCTTTCTGCCTGCACGTGGTGGTTCGTGGCGTCGAGCGATGCGATTGACGACAGTGAGTCGTCGAGATGGAGATGGACGTGCAGTGCCTCGCCGTGGTTGCGTAACTGCACGTCGAAACTCCCTGTCGCGTCGAACTCGTTTGGAACCTCCAGGCTGTGGATGTCCGTCCGGTTCAGGTGCACGGGCAGGGAGTCAGGCACGGACGTGACTCCGCGGGGCGAGGAAAAAAAGGTTCAGGCCGGTGCCTCGTCGCGCATGTCCGGCGGGAGCAGGTTCGGAATCCCGTCCTCGATGGGGAACGTCTCGCCGCACTCGGTGCAGACGAGCTCGCCCGACAGTATCTCGCCGTCGTCGCGCTCAGTCACTTCGAGGTCGAGGTCGTGTTTGTCCAGAGGGCAGCAGATAATTTCCATCAGGTCCTCTTTCATACGGTCAGCCAGGACCGGCGGTCGCAAAAGTCTGCCGCTCTCCCAGTCGTGGTACGCGGGGATTCAGACGGCGAATCCGACAGGGAACTCCGTCAGAACGGCTGCTCGCGGACGATGGTTTCGCCGCGACCGGGACCGACACCGATGGCGTAGGCCGGCGTGTCGAGCTCGGATTCGATGTACTCGACGTAGGCCTTCGCGTCCTCCGGCAACGCGTCGTACCCCTCGTCGGCGACGTCCTGCCAGTCGACTTCGGGCCAGCCGTCGAAGCTCCGGAAGTTCGCCTCACAGTTCGCCCACTGCTCGGTGGTCGCGGGCATCGACGCCAGCTCCTCGCCGTCGAGCGTGTACGTGTGGCCGACTTTGACCTCGTCGAGGCCGGCGAGCACGTCGAGGTGGTTGATGGCGATGCCGGTAAAGCCGGAGACGCGCGTCGAGTGGCGCAACATCGGCAGGTCGAGCCAGCCGACCCGTCGCGGCCGACCGGTGACCGTGCCGTACTCGCCGCCTTCCTCGCGGATGTAGTTCGCCAGTTCCTCGTCGTCGCCCTCGCCCTGCTCGTCGTAGCCGGGCGTGTCGCCGACGACGCCGCCGATTTCGGTCGGCAGGGGGCCGCTCCCGACGCGGGTGAGATACGCCTTCACGATGCCGATGACTTCGCCGTCACCGACGACGCCGGGGCTGAGTCCGGTCCCGGTCGCCGCGCCGCCAGCGGTCGGGTTCGAGGAGGTGACGTAGGGGTAGTTCCCGTGGTCGATGTCGATTATCGTCCCCTGTGCGCCCTCAAGCATCACGTTCTGTCCCTCGTCGATGGTCGCACTGAGGAAGGCGCCGGCGTTGACCGTCATGTCCTCCGTCTCGAAGCGCCGGCCGAACTCGCGGAACTCCTCGAAGATCGCGTCCACGTCGAGGGCGGCAGGGTCCTCCAGGTCGGCGACGTCGAGGCCGTACACGTCCTCGACGACGGCCCGTTTCTGCGGGACGACGTATTCGAGGCGCTCCCGAAGCACGTCCGGGTCGAGCAGGTCGCCGACGCGAACACCGCGCCGGCCGGCCTTGTCCTCGTAGGTCGGGCCGATACCCCGTCCTGTCGTACCGACTTCCTGGTCTGTCTCGCTCTTTACTTGCTCCTCGATACCGTCGAGCACGCGGTGGAACGGGAGAATGACGTGTGCTCGTTCGGCGATGCGAACGTCCGGGTCGAGGCCGCGTTCCTGAAGCGTGTCTATCTCGTCGAACAGCGTTCGCGGATTGACGACACACCCGTTGCCGAGTACGCCGACCTTGCCGCGGATGGCTCCGCTCGGAACCAGCGAGAGCTTGTACTCCTCGCCCTCGTGGACGACGGTGTGGCCGGCGTTGTCGCCGCCCTGATAGCGCGCGACGACGTCCACGTCGTCGCCGTACAGGTCGACGATGCCGCCCTTCCCTTCGTCGCCGAGCTGTGAGCCGACGATGGTTACGGTCATCGCACGGACCTTCCAGCCACCGTGATAAACAGATTACGGTCCGGACGCCACGCTCGTGAGCAGTACCCATGTGAACCGTTACGACGGTTTTAAGACACCCCTGTTCGAACCTATCAACGACACAGCGGTTCGTCGAGGGAGAACCTTTAAATACCGCAAACACAAGTTAACAATTGCCATGATAGACAGGCTTGAAAAAGAAGTTGACATGCTGGAGCGCCACTTGCAGGTGCTTCGCATGGTTATCGAGAACGAGCCTATCGGTATCGTGAAGATGTCCAACGAAACCGGCTACCCGCACCACAAGGTGCGCTACTCGCTGCGCGTTCTCGAAGAGGAGAACCTCATCGAGCCCTCCAGCCAGGGCGCAATCACGACCGAACAGACCGGTGAGTTCGTCGACGACCTAGACGAGAAGGTCGACGAGATCATCGACAAGCTCGAAGGTATGAAGATCGAAGACGCGGCCGAAATCGAAGGCTAAGCTTCTTTCTCAGAGTTCCGGGACCGCCAGGTGGAACTCCTGGTTTCTCGCTTCTAACAGACAGAGGTGAAAGCCCTCCTTGCGCGAGAGGTTCACGAAGCTCTTTCGCTTATCTCGGTTGAACAGCCCGCTGGAGGTGGCTTCTTCGGCTGTTTCGAGCGCTCCCGGCTCGAAGAAGCTGCTCGTGACGAGAAACGCCGACGCAAACGACCCGGAGGCGTTGCCGACCCGCTCGGCGTTCCGGACGAGGTCCGACATCTGGCCCTCGGAGGCCGGTTCGCGCGAGTCGTTGATGTTTGCGACGACCAGCGGGTTCCCCATTCGGTCGCGGACGACGACGTCGAACCGCTCCTGCGAGCGGTTCTCCTGGCCGTCCTCGGTGTAGGTTACGGTCACGTTTCCGTTCAGTTCGGCGCGGTCGATGGCCGGGAGCGCTTCATAGAGGTCTTTCATCGCCCCCGCGTGACCGGTGTCCCTGATCTCGTAGAGGAGGTTCCGGATAAGCCAGTTGACAAAGCGGTACTGGATGCTGTCTTCGAGGAACTCCTCGAAGAGCGTCCCGTTGACTGTTGCGCCCTCGGCTTCGAACTGCGTGTGGTACTCCAGTCTGAGGTTCGCCTCGACGTCCTCGCGGCCCGCCTCGCCGTCTCTGGCCTCCTCCAGTGTCGCCTTGCCCTTCGAGTCGTACCTGACAAAGAGGTTCGTCCCGTTTATCGCCTCGCCGACGCCGAGTCGGTCACCGCCTCCGGCGGTGTCGGTCTGCTCGTCGAGTTGCTCCTCCAGCCGGTCGATTTCGGCCCGTGCGTCGGCTAGCTCCGACTCCAGGCGGTCGCGCTCGTCCCGGAGGTCCCGGTTCGTTTCTTCGAGCTCGGTGAGTTCGGATTCGAGCTCCGAGACCGTCTCGGCTCGCTGTTCCAGTTCGGATTCGAGTTCCGCGACGCGCTCTCCCCCGCGCGGCGACGGGTCTTCGTCGGCAGGCGGCCGTGACTGGTCTGCCGTCGGCGGCGTGTCGGCCTGGGAGTCCTGCTCAGGCGTACTGGGGCTCTCCTGGGCCGGCGCTGGTCCCTGCACGCCGGAGCCGGTCGACGGCGTCGAGTCGTCCCGTGCCGGCTGGTCACGCCGCGGCGTCGATGCCTGTTGTCTCCCCGGTGACGGGGCTTGCGTGGGAGACACGCCGGCGGTCGTGCTCTCCTGAACACCGCCGGACTTGTCGGGGTCAAGCGACGGGACCGAGCGCGTTTCCAGGTCCGTCCCCGACCCGGCCTCCGGCGTCGGAGTCGCCGCTGCTGTCTCGGGCTGGGCCTGAGACGGCCGTGACTCGGTGTTCTGACCCGGTTTCGGGTCAGTTGGTTCGCCGCGACGGTCGGTCGACGCGGCCGGTTCGCTCTGTGTCGACGAACCCCCGGCACTGGCTTTTTCGGCCTCCTGTGTCTGTGACTGGTCCGTGGCCGGATGCGTCGGTTCGGTCTCCCCAGCGTCCCGCTCGGGGGTAGTGTGGTCCGGTTCCGGCGGCGTCTCGGTGTCGGTGCCTGTTGCCGCCCCGTCAGCCGCCGGCTGGCTGTCCTCGCCCGGCCGGTCGTCCGACTCGGAACCCCGGCGGGACCGACCCGGGGTCGCACCGGCGGCTTTCGACCCAGGGGGGCCGCCGCTCGCAGGGCCGCGGTCCCGCGTCGACTCCGATTTCGGCTGGGTCTGGTCGGCGTCGTCGGGTCCGTCGGTTCCGATGTCTCCGACGGGGGGCGTCTCCGCCTGGTCGCCGGTAGCGTCGTCCCGTGGCGTCGGTTCGTCCGATTCCGTCGCATCTGCCGGGGCGCTGTCCGCCGCGTCATCGTCAACCGGTTCGTCGGCGACAGCCGTTTCGTCGGCAGCGTCAAGCGGGTCGGCGTCGGCGGCCGCGGGGTCCGCTGACTGCTCGTCGTCCTCCGCCGGTTCCGGGATCTCGATCGGCTCGATGTCGACCGGCATGACCTCGTAGATACCGACCTCGTCGTTGGCCGTCTCGAACGCCTCGTCGTCGGTGAGCAGATTGTCCGAGTTGCCGACCCAGGCGACGCTCATCGAGCGGCCCTGGTGATAGACGGTGTAGTAGTCCCCCGACAGGACGTTCTCGGAGAGTTCGATGAAGCCGGTAAAGTTGCCGTCCGACAGCGTCGTATCGACTTCCGCAAGCGCCGTGTCTTCGGTGTAGTACTGTGCTTTCACCTCGTCGGCACGCTCCTGCATCACTGCAAGCAGTGGCAAGGCCTCGTGTGGTGACTGCCTGGCTGTTCCCGACGCGTCCTCGAAGTCCTCGATACTGCCGTCGAGGACGCCAACGACGGTCCCGTTCAACATGAACAGGCGCGTCGGACCCGCGACGACTGCGCCGGAGAACTCCTGCCCGGCGAGGTCCCGCAGACCCGCGAACCCGCCGTCGAACGGAACCGACTCCCAGCCGTCGACCCGCTCGACCGTGCGTGTACTCATTACCCTCATCAAGCCGGATGGTGGACAAATAGTTTGTGCCCACGGACACAGTCCGATGGACCTATCACGATTCGACCGTTACTGGTGGTATGGCAGAGGAGCCGGGACTAAGCGACCAGTATCCGACTGCGAGTCCGTGGCCGCTGTTTGTCGCACTGGGATTAGCACTGTCAGAGGTCGGCGTGTTCGTCGGGCTCTTTCCGGTGGCCGTCTTCGGGCTGATACTGTTTGGCGGCAGTATCGCCGGGATTCTCACCGAGTCCGGCTACGTCGAGCGGCCGTGGCCGACCATGCTGGGCGTCGGAGTGGCTCTCATCGTCATCGCTGCTGCGTTTACGCTCTGGCAGGTCCCAGTCGCCGAGGTCACGCTCTCGAACGTCGGGACCGGGCCGCTGCTCACACGACTGGTGGCCGTCGCCGTGGCGGGCGCCGTGATGATGGCGATGGGCGGTGTCGCCTCGATAATGGAACAGACCGCAGCCTGAGACGGGCACCAGCCCGATGCGGAAACCAACACTCTATTTACTGGCCTGTTCTAACGGGCAGGCATGGCACTGTTCGGGTTCGAAAAAGACACCCTGCTCGACCTCACTGTGAACGTCATCCCGCTCGGGATTCTCCTCTTTTTCATCGTCGCGTTCGCCGCGTTCCCGGCGTTCGGTACGGATCCCGTCTTCTCCGGGCTGCAGTTCGCACTGATAATCTCGATGTTCCTGTTGCTCGCTGTCCTGACCTACTACGCGGGGAAGGCCGTCGAGAAAGGCGAGAAAGAAAACGAGGAACTCGGCCACGAGGACTGAAACGGTCGTCTCAGGAACAGCCCGCGCTCACGACCGGGTGCCACTGGCTGGTGGGTCCTTCTTTGCGAATTTTACTGCCGGATGGAGGCCGGATTGCCTCGTCCGTTGCTGCAGGAATCGACCCTTTGATAATGTCCGAGTCCTGAAAGTGGACTATGGTAGCAGGAGATATTGTGCTGACGGGACTGATGGCCGTCCTCCTCGTCGGCGTCGCCGCGCTTCTCACCCGTATCGAGAACTGGCGGTCCTACACGCCGCTCGCTGGCGGCGGGGCCGTTACGGGTGACGAGACGGCAGTCATCAGCCGTGAGAAACCCGCAGGTATCATTCGCTGGCTAACAACGGTCGACCACAAGGACATCGGCCTGCTGTACGGGGTGTACGCAGTCATCGCCTTCGCTGTCGGTGGCATCATGGCGATGCTCATCCGCATCCAGCTCGTCACGCCCGCCGGGGCCATCCTCGGCAACAACGCCTACAACTCCATCCTGACGAGTCACGGCATCACGATGCTTTTCCTGTTCGGGACGCCTATCATCGCGGCGTTCGCGAACTACTTCATCCCCCTGCTCATCGGGGCTGACGACATGGCGTTCCCGCGTATCAACGCCATCGCATTCTGGCTGCTTCCGCCAGCAGCACTGCTCATCTGGGCGGGGTTCTTCCTCGCGCCGGTGACTGAAAACATGATCGAGCCGGCTCGCACGGCCTGGACCATGTACACGCCGCTGTCGGTCGAGCAGGCGAACCCCGGCGTCGACCTGATGTTGCTGGGGCTGCACCTCTCCGGCGTCGCAGCGACGATGGGGGCGATCAACTTCATCGCGACCATCTTCACGGAACGCGGCGAGGAGGTCAACTGGGCGAACCTCGACATCTTCTCGTGGACGGTGCTCACCCAGTCCGCGATTATCCTGTTCGCCTTCCCGCTGCTGGGGAGCGCTATCGTGATGCTCCTGCTGGACCGGAACCTCGCGACGACCTTCTTCGCCGTCGAGGGCGGCGGTCCGCTGCTGTGGCAGCACCTGTTCTGGTTCTTCGGCCACCCCGAGGTGTACATCCTCGTCCTGCCCCCGATGGGACTGGTCAGCCTCATCCTGCCGAAGTTCTCGGGCCGGAAGCTGTTCGGCTTCAAGTTCGTCGTCTACTCGACGCTCGCCATCGGCGTCCTCTCCTTCGGCGTCTGGGCCCACCACATGTTCTCGACGGGCATGGACCCGCGGCTCCGGGCGTCGTTCATGGCCGTCTCGCTGGCAATCGCGATACCGAGCGCCGTCAAGACGTTCAACTGGATCACGACGATGTGGAACGGCCGTCTGCGCCTGACGACGCCGATGCTGTTCTGTATCGGCTTCGTCTCGAACTTCATCATCGGCGGTGTCACCGGTGTGTTCCTCGCTTCTATCCCCATCGACCTCATCCTGCACGACACCTACTACGTCGTGGGACACTTCCACTACATCGTGATGGGGGCCATCGGCTTCGCGGCCTTCGCCGGCATCTACTACTGGTTCCCGGTGTTCACCGGCCGGATGTACCAGCGCACGCTCGGGAAGGCCCACTTCTGGCTCTCGATGGTCGGGACGAACATCACGTTCTTCGCGATGCTCGCGCTCGGCTATCTGGGGATGCCGCGCCGGTACGCCACCTACCAGTTCGACGGCGCTATCGCGCCGCTGACGCAGGTATCGACGTTCCACCAGGCGGCAACCGTCGGCGCCGTCCTCCTGTTCATCGGTCAGCTGTTCTTCGTCTGGAACATCGTCCAGTCCTGGCTCGAAGGGCCGAAAGTCGAGGACGGCGACCCGTGGAACCTCGAACGCGACGGCATGCTTGACCGGGAGTTCCAGTGGTTCGACGAGCAGCTCAAAGCCGAGGAACCCGAGAAGGACCCGTCCCTGCTCGCTGACGGCGGTCAGGAAGAAGACGACGACTCGTAAGCGTCCCCCAGTTTTTCCAAGCCTGCTTTTGTCGCGCTCACCGACGAGCTGAGAGCGCCTGTCAGCTCGCGCCAGAAACGAGCACGATAGCTGTGACGAACATCATGAGCGCGATTCCAGTCAGGACGAGAAACATGAGTTCCTTCTGTGACATAGGCTAGCTACGGCGTGGAAGTGAAAAAGGCTAATCGTCTCCGCGCCGTTGATTCCACATGAGCGACCAAGCCGAGGGCAGGTCCGGACGGAAGATCGTCCTTCGCCTGTACGTTGCTATCGTGGTTCTCGCCGGCGTGATGGGGTTCGTGCTCGGCAGTATCCGGCCCGAGGACCTCCAGCCGGAACTGTTCGGCGTCATCGCGCTACCGCCGACGCCGTTTGGCGTCGCGGTCTACGGGTTCGTCACCATCGGTATCGTCCTCGGCGCGTTGCTCGGCCTCGTCATCTACGTCTCCGAGCGAGTCGACGACACGGCCGGGTCCTGACAAGCGCCCCAGTGGCCGAGACAGCGGTTATGCGACGCTCGCCGTCTCCTGATAGCTCCCGTATTCTGCCTCGAAGACGGCCATAATCTCGCCCATCGTCGCGTAGGCTTTCACCGCGTCGATGATGACTGGCATGACGTTCCCGCCGTCGGTGACCACCTGCTGTAGTTCATCGAGCGCCGCTTCCACGGCCGCGTCGTCCCGCTCCGCCTTGACCGTCGCGAGCCGGTCTCGCTGGCGCTCCTGGACGTCTTCGTCGACAGTCAGAATCTCGGGTTCGGTGTCCTCCTCGACGGTGTACTTGTTGACGCCGACCATGACTTCCGCCTCGCTCTCGACGCGCTCCTGGTACTCGTAGGCTGCGTCCTGTATCTCGCGCTGGAAGTACCCCTGCTGGATGCCGTCGATGACGCCGTCGCGAACCGACCCGTCGCCGAGTTCGTCTCTGATGTGAGTGATGTAGGCCATCGCCTTCTCTTCGATTTCGTCGGTCAGGGACTCGACCGCGAAACTGCCGCCCATCGGGTCGACGATGTCGGCGGCGCCCGACTCCTCCGCGATTATCTGCTGGGTCCGAAGGGCGACACGCACCGCTTGCTCGGAGGGCAGGGCCAGCGCCTCGTCGAAGCTGTTGGTGTGCAGGCTCTGGGTGCCGCCCAGCACGCCCGCGAGGGCCTGAATCGTCACGCGGACGATGTTGTTCAGCGGTTGCTGGGCGGTCAGTGACTGGCCGGCGGTCTGGGTGTGGAACTTCAGTTGCTTGCTCTGGTCGGCCTCCGCGCCGTACCAGTCGTCCATCACGCGGGCGTAGATGCGCCGGGCCGCGCGGAACTTCGCGATCTCCTCGAATATCGAGTTGTGCGAGTTGAAAAAAAAGGAGAGCTGTGGGGCGAACTCGTCGACCTCCATCCCGCGGTCCAGGCAGTCCTCGACGTAGGCGAAGCCGTCCGCGAGCGTGAACGCGAGCTCCTGGACTGCAGTGGAGCCGGCCTCCCGGATGTGATACCCCGACACCGAGATTGGCTTGAACTTCGGGGTCTCTTGACTGGCGAACTCGATGGTGTCGGTGACGAGCTTCAGCGACGGTTCCGGCGGGATGACCCACTCCTTCTGTGCGATGAACTCCTTGAACATGTCGTTCTGGAGGGTCCCACGGATCTGCTCGCGCGGGACGCCCTGCTGGTCGGCCAGCGCAATGTACATCGCGTAGATGACCGGTGCGCTGGGGTTGATAGTGAATGAGGTCGACACTTCGCCGAGGTCGATGCCGTCGAACAGCCGCTCCATGTCCGAAAGCGTGTCGACGGCGACACCTTCCTTGCCGACTTCCCCGTCGGCCATCACGTCGTCGGAGTCGATTCCCATCAGCGTCGGCATGTCGAAGGCCGTCGACAGCCCGGTCTGGCCTTCGTCGATGAGGTAGTGGAACCGCTCGTTAGTCTCATCGGCGGTGCCAAAGCCCGCGAACTGCCGCATGGTCCACTGCCGGCCACGGTACATCGTCGGGTAGACGCCGCGGGTGAACGGATCCTCGCCGGGGAAGCCGATGTCCTCGTCGTAGTCGATGTCGGCGACGTCGAGTGGCGTGTACAGGCGGTCTACGTCGAGGTTTGAAACAGTCGCGAACTGTTCTTTGCGCTCGCTGTAGGCGTCAAGTACGGGGTCCAGTGTCTCGGCTTCCCACTCGTCTTTCCGCTCGCGGATGCGCTGGAGGTCCGACTCGTCGAACATACCTCTCTATATGTCATGATTTAGCAAGAAGGTTCGGGCGACGTGGCGCCCTCCCGGTAGCGCCATCGCTGGAGGGCTAATCCTGCAGCCGTTCCGTCGTCTGAACGAGCGGGTGGTGCGCGTAGTCGACGACCTCGATGTCGTCGATCGACTCCAGGTCGGAGTCCGCGGCCGTCTCGGCCATCCCGAGTTGGACCGTCTCGTCGAGGACGATGACGTATGCGTCCATCTCGTCGATGCCGAGCCGTGCGGCGGCTTTCACGCGGTGGTGGCCGTCCGCCAGCAGTAGGTCCCCGCCGTTGTCGATGACGACGAGCGGTTCCGCAAGCCCGCGTTCGAGTTCGTACACACGGCCTTCGAGTTCGTCGGCGTACACCGTCGTCTGCGTCGGGGTCAGGTCGTCGAGACTCACCTCCCGGCGGCCTTCGTGTGTCGTGATGCCGTGGATGTTCTCCAGTGTCCGGCTGAGCTTGTCCACCTTGCCCGGGGTCGCCCGCTCGATCTGCGAGCGGATCACGTCGGCGTTCGAGATGATGCCGACCAGGTGGCCGGCGTCGTCGACGACCGGGAGCTTCTGGATGCCAGACCGCAAGATGACGCGCGCGGCGTCCTGAACGGCCATGTCCGGGTGCGCCACGAGGATGTCGTCGGTCATCACGCGGAACATCGGCTCGTGGTCCTCCGCGAGCAGCAGGTCGCGCGCGCTGACGAACCCTTCGACGCGGCGGCCGTCGGTCACTGGAAACCCGCTGAAGTGGTCGTTGTCGGCGATACGTCGGGCGACGTCCCCGACGGTGTCGTCGAGTTCGACGGTGGCAACCTCGCGTGTCATGTAGTCTCCGACCGTCGGGCGACTCGATTCCTCCATCGGTTCGGAGTTCTCGACCGACGGCAAAAAAGGCTCGCCTACGACGGCTCGCTGTCGTCGGGTTCGACGAGCGTCTCCGGGCTGTCTTCCGCCTGCTCTGGCTCATCGTCTGTCGGTTCATCGGTGTTTTCCGCCTGCCCGGGCTCGTCGTCGTCACCTTCGACATCGTCGCCGTTTTCCAGACGCGTCGCGTCGCTGTTCCAGTCCCCGGCGGAGCCGTCAGCCGACTCTGCAGACGCATCTCCAGCCGTCGCGGCGGTGTCTTCGTTGTCCTGTCTGAGCGCCGTCGACTCCGCGAACGCGCCCACGTCGTAGTCAGTGCGCGCGTAGACGCGCCCGAGCAGCCGATGGGACCGCGACTGGATGGCGTCGAGAAACCGGTCCGAGACGATAGAGCGGACGATTTCCTCGAGCGACTCCTCGCGCTCGTCGACGGAGGTCATCACCCCCAGGTCGATCTGTGCGCCCGCCATATCGGCGTGCCCGCCCGCGGACCCGATCTGTCCGAAGGCGTCCCGGAGGGCCTCACCGAGGTCGATGTCCGCCCCCCGTGCCCGTGCGGAGGCGTAAATGGTCTCCCCGACGACGCCATAGACCATCGTCGCCTGGACGCCTTCGAGGTCGAGCAGCCGGTCGGCCGCCTGTGCGAGCGCGTCCCGGTCGGTTATCTCGCCGACGCCGGTCAGGAGCACCGACCCCTCCTGTTCGCGGTTCGCGATGGCACGACCGATGACCGAAAGCGTCTCCGGGCTCACGCTCGGGTCTTCGATGCGCTGGAGCGTCGCCATGTCGGCGTTCGTCACGAGATGCGCGGCGGCCTCGAAGTCAGCGGCGGCGACCTCCCGCCGGAAGTCCCTCGTGTCGACCTGGATACCGAACAGCAGGCCCGTCGCGATGGGGGTCGGGATGTCGATGTTGAACCGCTGGAGATAGTCGACCAGCAGCGTGCTCGTCGCCCCGACGCCGCTCCGGAGGTCGACGAAGCGGGCTTCGACCGGGACGCGCGGTGGATGGTGATCGATGACGATATCGATGGGGGTCTCCGGTGGGAGCTGGTCGTTGACGCCGGCTCTGGAGTGGTCGACCAGCGCGAACCCGTCGAACTCGGCCAGTTCAGCCCCCGAATCGGTATCGAGGTTCCGGAGGTCGAACTCGAGGAGGTTGACGAACGCCCGGTTCTCCTGGTGGGATATCTCCCCGTAGTAACAGACGGTCACCTCACAGCCGGCCCGTTCCGCGATCGCTCCGAGGGCGACGGCGCTGGCGATCGCGTCCGGGTCTGGGTTGTCGTGGGTGACGACGGCGAGGTGGTCGTCGATGTCCCGCAGTACCCCATGGAGCTGTCTGGCCCGCGTTCCTTCGTCGCCGATCGACTGTGCGAGGTGGTCGGTGACGACGGTCTCCGGCGTCACCAGTCGGTCCGCCACGCTGTCGAGTCGGTCGCGCTGGTCGGTCGTCGCGCCGCGGCCGACGTAGGCGAGGAGGAACGCGTCGGGAAAGCAGTCACGCGCGGCCGTCGCCGCGTCGGCGTTCCGTTCGGCGTCCTCGCTGGCGACGATGACGCTCTCGGGCTGGAAGTCGAGACCGGCGAGAACAGACGGGTCGGCCTGGTCGGCTTCGAGTACGTTGATACCGTCCGCTCGAAGCGTTTCAGCACGGTGCTCGTCCTGCGTCACGACCGCCAGGTCGCCGCGGTCGTCGCTAATCGAGTCGAGAAGGTCTGCGGCCGTCGGCCCGAGTCCGAGCACCAGCCGAGAAGGCATACCGTGCAGTCAGCGCTGGAGCGTCTAAAAACCCGTTACTTCAGCCGTTCCTGGAGAAACGACGGATGCGCGGCGGTAACGCCGTCGAGCGCGAGAATCTTGTCTTCGATCACGTCGGCCAGCGAGTCCCCGTCTATCGCTCGGACCTCCGCCATCAGCATGTGGTCGCCGCTGGACGTGTACAGTTCCTCCATCTCCGGAATCTCCTTGAGGTTCCGCGTGGCCTCGACGTAGCAGTCGCTCGCGATGTCGATGCCGACCAGGGCAATCGACTGGCCCGCCAGCTTCTTCGGGTCGACATCGGCGGAGTACCCGACGATGACGCCCTCCTCTTCGAGTTTCTGTATGTACTTCCGGACTGTCGGCTTCGATACGTCGGCTCGATCCGCGATTTCTGCGTAGGAGGCCTGTGCGTCCTCTTCAAGGACCGACAGGATTCGACGCTCCGTGGACTCGGCACTCATGTACTATTCTTTTCCGTGCATGAAAAAATATCTTCCGAACCAGAAACCCGAGTTCGAAGGGGTAGCCGCAGTTCCGCAGCGGGCCTTATTTGTGATGCTGGAGGAGGTTGTCGTAGGTCCGCTCCCACTCCGCGTCCTCGTCGAAGTACCGCTCTGCGAGTGGCTCCTCGGGCATCTCGCCGATCTGGCGCTTCTCCTCGCCGTAGGACGGGCGCGCGTCTTCGACGTACATCCGACCCGTCAGCACTTCGCCCTCGTACAGCCGCTTTTCGGTCTTTCGCATCATCTCGGCGGCTTCCACGCGGTCCGAGACGTCGAACTCGAACTCGTCGGACTGCTGGACGTCGGTGTAGGGCACGTAGTGTTTCGCGTCCTTGTTCCAGGTCGGACACTGGGTCAGGAAGTCGATGTGTGCGAAGCCGTCGTGCTCGATGGCCTCGGCGATGATTTCCTTCGCCTGGTTCGGGTTGACAGCCGCGGTCCGTGCGATGTAGGTCGCGCCGGCGTTGAGCGACTGCGACAGCGGCCGGATCGGTGACTTCGCCGAACCGTGGGGCTGTGTCTTCGACTTGTGGCCCTTCGGTGACGTCGGGGACGTCTGGCCCTTCGTGAGCCCGAAGATCTCGTTGTTGAACACGATATAGGTCATATCGTGGTTCTCACGGGCCGTGTGGATGAGGTGGTTCCCACCGATACCGTAACCGTCGCCGTCCCCGCCGGCCGCGATGACTTCGAGGTTGGGGTTGGCGAGCTTCGCGGCTCGGGCGACGGGCAGCGAGCGGCCGTGGATAGTGTGGAAGCCGTAGCTGTTGAAGTAGCTGTTGAGCTTGCCCGAACAGCCGATGCCGGTAAACAGCGCGACCTCGTCGGGGTTCTTGCCGACCTCCGGCATGGCCTGCTTGAGCGCCTTGAGGACGCCGAAGTCGCCACAGCCCGGACACCAGGTCGCCTGGGGTTCGATACCGGGTGTGAACTCGTCGCGTTCGATCTCGCGTTCTTCGTTGATTGCTGAGAATGCACTCATAGGTTAGTCACCTGCCGCGGGTACGTACTTCATGTTGCTCGCGGCGAGTTCCTCGCCGTCGATGCTGGACTCGAACCCGTCGACGATCTCGGCGGGCTCGAAGGGGTTGCCGTTGTACTTAAGCAAGCTCGAGAGCTTGTCGCCGTACTTGCCGAGTTCCTTCTGGGTCAGGCCGCGGAACTGGGCCGTGGCGTTCATCTCGACGACGAGCGCCTCGTCGACGGAGTCGAGCCACTCGGAGACCTCGTCTTTCGGATACGGCATCATGTCGGAGACGCCAAGCGCCTTCACGGAGTGGCCGTTCTCGTTGAGCCGGTCGACGGCCTCGAAGACGGTCCCCTGCTGGCTGCCCCACACGAGGATGCCGTGGTCGGCGTCCTCGGGTCCGTGGTAGGTCTGGTGGGACGCGTTCTCGTCCAGGTCTGCACGGATGTCGTCGAGCTTGTTGAGCCGACGGTTCATCTGGGCGATGCGGTTCTCGGGGTCCTCGCTGATGTGCCCGGACGGGTTGTGCTCGTTGCCCGTCGCCAGGAAGCGGCCGTCCTTCTGGCCGGGTATCGTGCGCGGACTCACGTTCGAGCCGTCCTCGGGTTCGTGGAGGAACCGCTGGAACTTCCCGGAGGAGTGATGGGCCGCGTCCTGGATCTCCTCTTCGGTGAGGACCGAGCCGGGGTCGGTGTTTGGCTCCTCGTCGAAGTGGCTGGCCGGGAGGTTCCGGAGTTCGCCCTGGATCTTCTGGTCGTAGACGACGATGACCGGGATCTGGTACTCGTAGGCGATACGGAACGCCGAGCGGGTCTGCGTGTAACACTCGCGGATGTTCGCCGGCGCGAACACGACGCGAGCCGAGTCGCCCTGTGACGTGTACAGGACGTGTTCGAGGTCCGCCTGCTCGGGCTTGGTCGGCATCCCCGTCGAGGGGCCGGCCCGCATCGCTTCGACGAGTACGATCGGCGTTTCGGTCATCTCCGCCAGTCCGAGCGGTTCGGACATCAGCGCGAAGCCACCGCCGGAGGACCCGGACATGGCTTTCACGCCGGCGTGGGACGCACCGAGCGCTAGCGCGGCGGCGGCAATCTCGTCCTCGACCTGTTCGGAGATTCCGCCGAACTCGGGCAGGTGCTGTGACATGATCGTGAACACGTCGGTCCACGGGGTCATGGGGTACCCCGAGATGAAGCGACAGCCCTCGTCGATTGCGCCGTAGGAGATGGCGTTCGAGCCCGAGAGGATGACCTGCTCCTCGTCGTGGGAGTCCTCGGGGACCTCGATGTCGTGGTCGATATCGAGTTCGCTGGCGGCTTCGTAGGCGTCGTGCAGGACGTTGAGGTTCGCCTCCTGCATGTCGCCGCTCATGTTCTGTGTGATGAGCTTCTCGAACTCGTCGGTGCTGATGTCGAGAATGGCCGCCGTCGCGCCGATACCGGCCGTGTTCCGCATGATCTCGCGGCCGTGCTCCTTGGCGATGCCGCGGAGGTCCATCGGGACGACGTGCCAGTTGTTCTCCTCGGCGGCCTCCTCGAGACCGATCTCATCGACGTCATCCTCGTCGAGCAGCCCCTCGTCGTAGAGGAGAACGCCGCCTTCCCGGAGGTCGTCGAAGTTCTCGTACAGCGGTTTCAGCTCCTCTTTGCCGTAGTAGGCCTCTTCCTGCGGGTTCCGGGCGAAGGAGTCACCCAGGGCAAGCAGGAAGTTGTAGCCGTCCCCGCGGGACTGTACCGGTTCGTCCTTCGCACGGACCTCGACATATGTGTGGCCGCCGCGGATACGCGACGGGTAGTGGCGATGTGTGAACACGTTCAGCCCCGACCACATCAGGGCCTTTGCGAAGTTCTGGCTTGTCGAGTCGATTCCGTCACCGGAACCACCGGCGATTCGCCAGATTAGTTCGTTGTCTGTCATGGTGAAATCCTCGGCCCCAGCTCTGGTGCCGTATCAGTCCGTTGGGGGGCCATGACTAAAGATTTTCCACTACAACACCACTCATTAATCGTTATCTTTCGGCTCAGGTACCTCAGATTGCCGTTTTCGAAATAGCGCATCCTCACCGTTAGGACGTATTCACAGACCGATATGTGCGACTGAGTCACATCTGCCAGCCAACACTGGTGACCCTGCCAGCCAACACTGGTGACGCGCCTCCCGCAACGACTAACACAGTGACTGCCGATGTATAGTCGAGGATGTCGTTAACGGAACTCATCGCTGGCGTCGAAGACCATCAGAAGACGCTGACTATCTTCAACGCCGGGCCGAAAGTGGCCGAAGACCTGCGCGAGCGCTTTGCGGACCGCAACGTCCGCGTTCATAGCGAGCGGACTGAGAGCGGGCGGCCGGGGGAGTTCATCACGCTCAGCGAGGACGAGGAGGTCATCGCGGCCGCGAGCCTCAACTCGTTTACCGACTCGCTCGACGAGGGCCGACAGTACATCACGCGGGACAACAGTCCATACGCGTCGATTCTGGACCACCTCGACGAGACGATGTTCACCTCGTGGTCCATCCAGCGGATGACCGCCGCGTCGCGCGAGATAGAGGACCGCGCGTGGCGAGTGGGGCAGGGAACCCTACACGCCGGCTTCCAGACGCTCTCGACCCTACAGGGAGAACTGGACCTGTACGAGCGGCTGGGTGAGACTGACGTGGACGTCCACGCCTATGCCGTCCCTGACGTCGAACCACCCGAGTATAGCACGTTCTCGCTGCATCTGGAGCGGTCGAAGGAGATTGCCGACTCGTGGTTCGTCGTCTTCGACGGCGGCGGTGATCCGACCCAGAAATGCGCCCTGCTGGCCGAGGAGCGCGAACCCCGCGAGTTCTACGGCTTCTGGACCTACGATGAGTCCACGGTCGACTGGATCATCGACTATCTGGAGGAGACGTACGGCTATCTTGAGCAGTAAGGGCCGCGTTCGAACCGGCCATCTCACCAGCCATCTTGTCGGCTGTCATCCGGGCACGACACCACTTGTCGGCTGTCACCCGGTCACGACATGACACCCAGCACCGAACCCCGAGAGTTCCGCATCGAGGAGACCGGAGCGCACGTCAGCGGTCTCGAACTGGAGTTGCACCTGTTTTTCGGCGTGTGGGCCGTCGTCGAGCGCCACGAGGGTCGGTGGGTCGTGGCGACTGAGGACGGTGAGCGCCGAACGCTTGTGTCTGTGTCGGACTGACCTGACACGGACCGCGTATCAGTCCGCAGCGCCGGACACGGCTTCGAACACCGAGAGGTCGTGGCCAAGCAGCACCTCGGCCCCTGTGGCCCGCTGGCGGTCGCGGCACCGCTCCAGGCTCTCTTTCCACGCGCCGTTGTTCCACAGGAGGCTCGTCGCCATCGGCTGGCCCGCGTAGTTCGCCTCGACATACGCTTCGTCGCCGACGACGAGAAGCGGTTGCTCCGGGCGGTCGATGAAAGCTCCCATGAGTCCCGGCGTGTGGCCGGGGAGGTGGAGCAGTTCGATACCGTCGGTGAGGTGATAGCTGTCGCCGTGGACGACCTCCCAGTTCAGGTCGCGGTCGAAATCGCTGGCGAGGTAGGCCATAGAGCCCTCGTCGGTGTTGGCGCTGTAGTACGCGTACGGGAGTTCCTCGCGATGGACGTAGATCGGGACGTCCGTTCCTGCGAAGTTGTGCAGGCCGCCGGCGTGGTCCAGATGCAGGTGGCTCATCACGACGGCATCGATCTCGTCGATGCTGTAGCCCGCGTCCTCGAGATCGACCGCCAGCGCGTGCTCGGCGGCATCGACGTGTGCGAAGGCCTCGTACAGCGGCGTCGGCCAGTACCCGTCCCCGGCCTCCGGATGAGAACCGGTGTCCCAGAGGACAGTCAGCTCCGGTGTCTCCACGACGAGGTTCCAGACGACGTACGTCTCGTACTCGTGTTCGGGGTCGCGGTCGGACGCCGTTGCGACGCTGTGACAATCGACGACGAAGTTTCGGTCAGCCTGTACGCGGCCCCGGTCGACGAACGTCACCGTGGTATCGTCCATAGACTATCTACGTCCTGTCAGTAAGTAAAGAGCGGTGCCGTGGGTCGTGCCGGTGGCCTGGGTGTCCAGATTGGCTCTTTCCACTGTGGGGTCCTGCATCACCTGCTCTGTACCGTGGAATCGGTTCGTTCTTCGTAGACGACGAGGTCTTTTTATATCGAATTCTCGTCAGTAGAGCGGGACCCACACACACCACCCTGCAAGTGTTCTCGGTGTATGCGGGGGTGGGGGCGGGGAGGGGTTCCCCCTCAGCACGTATTTAAATGGCGTCGATGTGGGTCAGGCCTATCGAAACTCAGGGTGTACTCGTCCATCCAAAATTCGCTAATTGTGGGACGAAAGGGCTGATAAGTCTGTTTTAGCGATGTAGAATGCTCTTCGATAAATAGGCTATTTCCTCTGCTACCATAAGATATAAATTAGTTTTACTAGTTTCATATATACTCTAGAACAGACAATCCCGAAATCACAGGACTCAAGTGGGTTAACTCAAGAACTGCTACAGCAGACTGCTCCTGTCTATCTGCGGTGTCGTCTGGAGAAACACTTGCAGGGTGGTGTGTGGCTGAAGGCGGGAAAACACTTGAAACACTTGAATGGTGGTCACTGGTTTTATATATAGTCACTCAAAAGGTGGGATACGATGGTCGACGTGAACGAGAACCCGTTCGACGGGACTGACGCGATCTTCGAACGAAAGCAGCCACTGAAGAAGGACACGTTCACGCCGGATACGATCTTCCACCGCGACGAGGAGATCGAGTTCTACATCAACGCCTTGCAGGACGTCATTGTCGGCCACGACCCGAACAACGTTTTCGTGTACGGTCCGACTGGCGTCGGCAAGACAGCAGTCACGAAGTGGGTACGGGACAAGCTCGAAGAGAAGGCCGAAGCCGAGGCCATCCCGCTCACCGTTGTCGGGCCCATAAACTGCCGGAACTACCGGTCTGCGTACGCGCTGGTCAACACGCTTGTCAACGAGTTCCGGGACCCGGAGAACCAGCTCCCGGAAAGCGGCTACAGCACTGACAGCGTCTTCGAGTTCCTCTACGAGGAAATCGAAGCTGTCGGTGGGAACGTGCTCATCATTCTGGACGAGATAGACAACATTCCCGCGGACGCACGGAACGACTTCCTGTATGAACTGCCGCGGGCCGAAGCGAACGAGAACACGCCGATCACCGACGCGAAGGTCGGACTCATCGGCATCTCGAACGACCTCAAGTTCGTCGACGTGTTAGAACCCAAGGTGAAATCGACGCTCGGGGAGCGAGAGATCAAGTTCGGACCCTATGACGCGACAGAGCTTCGAGACATCCTGGGCTACTACGCCGATATCGCGTTCCGGGAGGACGTGCTCGGCGAAGATGTCGTCCCGCTGGCGGCGGCCTTCTCCGCACAGGAGCGCGGTGACGTGCGGCAAGGGCTTCGAATCCTCGAAAAGGCCGGGGAGTACGCGCGGATGGAAGGTGCGGATGGTGTGACGGAAGCGCACACGCGACGAGCGACCGACACCATCGAGACCGACGAACTCCTCGATTACTTCGAGCACGACCTGAGTTCACAGCAGGCGCTTACGTATCTCGCGACGACACTGGCGCTCATCGAACCGAAACACGAGGCGTCGACGAAGCGAATCTACAATCTCTACTCCTCGATTGCGGAATCGAGCGGCCGCCGCGTGAAATCCGAACGCAAGATCTACGAGTTCCTCGACCAGCTTTCGATGCAGGGACTCGTCCGCTCTGCCGAACGTAACCTCGGGCGGAAAGGCGGACGCAAGTACATCTACGAGGTCACCGACGACCCGACCGACATCATCAACGCCGCGCTCCAGTCCTCGTACAGCGACGCTGTGCCGAGTAACGTCAACGGGATTCTCGAACACTACCTGGAAGACGAGGCGACCGAGTTCGAGGCACCGGACACTACCGACGACGAGCAACAGAACCTCTGGCAGTTCACGTAGCTGACGTATCTGCACACCCCCACCGGCTTCCACGGCAGAACACTTGCACGGTGGTGTGTGTGTGTTCAGCGGCAGTCTCACCACAGGGCAGTCCAGAACAGTTGCAGGGTGGTGTGTGTCTCCACTAATTACCGTGAAATCGGGGTGACAACAGGCAGTCGCGTGGTCTGTCCGCCCCGATGTGACGGATAGAACACTTGCAGACCGGTGTGTTCGTCCGGTTCGCCCTCAGCACCGCCGCATTCCGTTTTGAAAACACTTGCAGGGTGGTGTGAACGCCGATTCACCGGAAAAACCCCCTCGAACGGGCTCTCTGGAACACTTGCAGGGTGGTGTGACTGCGTGCTTTCGCCCAGGTACGGGAAACACTTGCAGGGCGGTGTGTGAGTGGCGTCCCGAAACCGCGAATCACAGCAGGAAAACACTTGCAGCGTGGTGTTTTCGAACACTTTGCGGGCTCGTATGGGCCTGTGGGAACACTTGCAGGGTGGTGTGTGAACACGTATACACTCCTCCAGGCTGATTGTGCTCGAATCGAAAACACTCGCAGGGTGGTGGGAGAACACTTGTTTGGTGGTGTGGGGAATGCTGGTGAGCGGTGTCAGAACACTTGTGGGCTGGTGTGAGGAGTTCTGTTGAGTGGTGTCAGAACACTTGTGGGCTGGTGTGCTTGCCCTGTAGCGGTGCTGACGGTGTACTGGCCCTCTCACGGTCACCTGCATCTGTGAGGCAGGGCAATGACCAGTCTGGTCGGGACGCTGAGAGTACGTGATAGGGACTCCCGCAGCTACCAGCTAACTGCCGGAGAACACTCGTAGGGTGGTGTTGCCCACCGACCGGTCGTCGGTTGCGACGTGCCTGATCAACCGAAGGTCCCCGAGCGATACCGCCGTTACAGCGGGGCCTGTTTGTAGATGAGGTTCCGCTGGATGTCGTTGGCACCCTCGTAGATGACCGGAATCCGCACGTCCCGGTACACGCGGGAAATGCGGTTCTCCGTCAGCACGGACCGCCCCCCGTGGAGCTGCATCCCCTTCTCCGCGCAGTCCATCGCGGCCTCGGTCGCCTGGGTCTTTGCCAGTGCGGCCCAGTAACCGGCGTTCTCCTGATTAGCGACGCGCTCCGCCGCATGCCAGGTGAGCGTTCGGGCAGACTGGAGGCCGAGTTGCATGTCGGCCAGTTTGTGCTGGACCGCCTGGAACTCGTCGACGGTCTTGCCAAAGGCCTCGCGGTCGTGGACGAACTCCCAGGCTTCCTCGATGGCCGCAGCGGCGAGGCCGATGCCGTGCCCGCCGACGACGACGCGCCCGTGGTTGAAGAACTCGGCGAGCATGTAGAAGCCGGCTCCTTCGACGCCGACCAGGTTCTCCTCCGGAATCCGGCAGTCCTCGAGCACGATGTGAGCCTGCTTGGACGCCCGGAAGCCCATCTTCTCGGGGATGTGCTCGGCGTGGTATCCGTCCGCGTCCGTCGGGACGATAAACATCGAGTAGTTCCCGTATCGGTTGTTCGGGTCGTCGTCGGTCTTGGCGTACAGCGTCACCCAGTCGGCCTCGACGCCGTTACCGATCCAGTACTTCTCGCCGTTGAGCACCCACTCGTCGCCGTCCTTCTCGGCGGCTGTCGTCATCCCGGCGAGGTCACTCCCCGTCTCCGGTTCGGAGACGGCGAGGCCGGTGAGTTGGTCACCGGCGGCGACGGGCCGGAGGAACTCCTCTTTCTGCCACTCGGCGCCGTGGTCCTCGACGATCTCGGCGCCGAAACTGGCAAGCTGGAGCGTCAGCGCGATACCTGCGTCGGCCCTGTACAGTTCCTCCGCCATCGCCAGCATCTGCTGGAGGTCGTAGCCGCTCCCGCCCCACTCCTCGCCGATGTCCTGTGCGACGAGTCCGGCCTCCGTGGCCGCTTCGAGCACCTCCCAGGGGTACTCCCCGGACGCGTAGTACTCGCCCGCGACTGGTTCGATGTGCTCCGTGGCGAACTCCCGAGCCTCCGCCTTGACCTCGTGTGCGTGCTCCGGAACGAGTTTCTCCGACAGTAGATCCATAGGAAATGTCATGGTTTGTGTACTCATATACTCCGTGGAACTCTGTCAAACACCGTCGTAGTTGTTTCTCTGAAATCACTGATAATCGGCCAGCACGCTTTTGCATGGCTGTGGCCATCCTCGGACATGAACCGCCGAGACTACCTGCTTGCCGGAGCCAGCCTCGGAACCGCCGGGCTCGCGGGGTGTTCGTTTCTGGCCGCCGCCAGAGTACCGCCGCCGGACGTTCCGAAACAGCGCCTCGATGAGGGCGGCTGGACGCGAACGGACCAGTCCTCGGAGACGGTGTTCGACCGGAGCTACGGCCCGGTGTCCGTCGAGGCCGTCTCCAGCACGGTCCAGTACACCGACGAACAGTTACAGGAACGTGTCGCGGACCGCACCCTCGACCAGGTTCAGACCGCCCTCTCCGTGTTCTTCGCCACGCGGGTGGACTTCAGCCCCAATCTGGACAACCTCCCGGGTGGCGTGGGACGCGAGGAGCTGCTAACGGAGGTCAGGACGAACGCCCGCGATAGCTTCGAACAGCAGATGGAAGCCCAGGGGCTGACCGACATCGAGAAGACCGGCGAGGGGACCATCGACATCGACACCGGCGAGACGGCCGAGACAGTGGAACTGTCCGCCGTCTACCCTTTCCAGGGGATTTCCTTCAACGTGACCGAGTCGGAGGCCGTCGAGATACCGGCGAGCGACATCGACATCTCGGCGATGTTCGCCGTCTGGCACCACGGCGATTTCGTCCTCATCTCCGGGGGCGCGTACCCGGCACAGGACTTCGAACAGGCCGTCGAGAACTCCCTGAGCAACGGCATCACGGTCACCGTCGACGTCGACCTCGGGCTGGAACCCGACGCCTACCGGTCCGAAGTCCGGAATCTCGTCGCTGGCGTCCAGTAACGTCTGCTCTCACTCCGGGGCGGCGTCGTCGGGGACCCGACCCTCTACGAGTGATTCGTCGGCGTACTCGTCACGGAGCGCCTTCTTGTCGAACTTCCCGGTCGCCGTCTTCGGGACCTCGTCTATGGTGATGAAGTTGTCCGGCACCCACCACTTGGGGTAGGAGTCGAGAATGTGCTCTCGGAGTTCCGCCCCGAGGGTGTCCTCGTCGGCCGCAGCCGCTGGGACGATCATCGCGAGGGGCCGCTCCTGCCAGCGTTCGTGCGGGACGCCGATGACCGCCGCCTCGTTCACTCCGTCGTGGGCTATCAGCTCGTTTTCCAGTTCGAGCGAGGATATCCACTCCCCGCCGCTCTTGATGACGTCTTTCGCCCGGTCGACGATCTTGATGTAGCCGTCCTCGTCGACGGACACCACGTCGCCGGTCTTCAGATAGCCGTCCTCGAACTCCTGTTCGTTCGCCTCCGGCCGCTTGAAGTACTCCGTGGTCACCCACGGCCCGCGGATGTGTAACTCGCCGAAGTCCTCGCCGTTGTGGGGGACCTCGTCGCCGTTGTCGTCGATGACGCGGAACTCGAGCCCCGGCGTGATGAGCCCCTGTTTCGAGCGCTTGTCCAGTTGCGTCTGGTAGTCTGCGTCCTGGAGGTTGCTCCGCAGGGACGCGACCGCACCGACCGGTGCCGTCTCGGTCATCCCCCAGGCGTGGACGAGTTCCACGTCGTGGTCGTCGAAGAACCGTATCATCGCCTCCGGCGCGGCGCTGCCGCCCACGATGAGTCGCTCGAGCGAGGAGAGGTCGACGTCGTTCTCTTTGATGTACTCCATTAGCCCCAGCCAGACGGTCGGGACGCCGGCGGTGACGGTGACGTCCTCCTCTTCGATGAGTTTTGCGAGGTCCGCGGGTTCGGGCTGTGGACCGGGGTAGACGTGTTTCGCCCCGCCTGCCGTCGCCGAGAACGGAAGCCCCCACGCGTTGACGTGGAACATCGGGACGACGGGCATAATCACGTCGTCGTCGTCGAGTGGAATACCCTGTGGCGACTGAATCGCCATCGTGTGGCTCCACAGCATCTGCTGGGTGTACTCGACGCCTTTCGGCCGCCCGGTCGTGCCGGAGGTGTAACAGAGGCCCGCAGGGCGGTCCTCGTCGAGTTCGGGCCAGTCGTACTCCGTCGGCTGGTCGGCGATGAACGATTCGTAGGCGACGGCGTCGAGGTCCGTGTCGGGGACGGACTCGCTCATCACGATGAACTGTTCGACCGACTCGAACGAGTCCGGGTCCTCGACGGCGGCCCCTTCCAGTTTCGGCAGGAGCGATTCGTCGACGAAAATCACTTGGTCCTGTGCGTTCTCGACGATGTACTGGATGTGTTCGTCGGGCAGGAGCGGATTGATAGTGTGTAACTGCGCACCGATTCCCGGCACGCCGAAGTACGTCTCGAAGTGGCGGCTGTGGTTCCAGCAGAACGTCCCGAGCCGTTCGCCGTCACCGTAGCCGGCGTTGTCGAGCGCGTTCGCTAACTGTGCCGTCCGCTCGGCGTACTCGGCGTAATCGTGACGGACCATTCCCTCGTGCGTACGAGAGACGACTTCTGTGTCGGGATACAGCGATTCTGCACGCCACAGGAACGGTCGTAGGGTTTGTGGGCTACCTCCTGGCATATCACGACGCAGGGGCCCACGGTACAAGAAACACTGCTAAATCTTTCATGAAGGAAAAGGAGTTCATCCGCAGCGACCGCCGGCACGTCCGTCCTTACACTTCGATTTCCTGCATCAGGTCGACCAGCTCTTCCAGTTCCGGGAACGTGTACACCTTCACGTTGATGTCTGACTCCAGTGCGTGGACGCGGGAGTCGAACATCAGCGCCATCTCGTTGTCCCGGCCGCCGACGAGCTGGTCTACCATCCCGCTCCCGGGCCCGAACGTGAAGCTTGGCGTCGAGATGTCGATGGTCGTATCGAGGACGTTCGCCCAGCCGTCGATGAAGCCGCTGGTCATGATGTTGCCGATCTCCTGGATCGCCGACCGCTCCATGTCGGTGAAGCCGCTGGCGTTGGGGTCTGTCTCACCCATATCGCCGATCATCCCGGTGGCGAGGTCCTTCGCGCTGGCGGCGTTGAACAGGAACAGGATGTGGCCGTGGGGCTTCTCGACCATCTCGATACTGATACCGATCTGCTTCTCGTCGCCGACGTGTGTCTTGATATCCGGAATGTCGATGAAGTTTATCTTCGTAATCTCCATCTCCGTCTCCATCCCCGTCATCTGGCTGAGGTGGTTCGCAACGGTGTTCCCGCCCTCCTTAGCCATCTGATTGAACAACCCGAGCTTCCGAATATCTATCATCAGACTCATTCGTTGGGACCAGCGTTGCCGCTCAGTTATGCGGCCTCCTACATAAGCTATGCACCCGCATTTTCGTCGGCGAGAATCGGAGAGGCGGTCAGAACTGTTCGGCCGTATCGATACCGATAACGATGCCACACTCGTCGGCGTCGAAGTTGTCGTCCCCGTGAACGGATTTGGCGAACAGGAGCTTCGCCTGCTCGGTGTGTGCGAGCCTGACGCCGGCCGCGACGTCCCCCTCGAACCCGAACTCCGAGAGGAGTTCATCGCAGACGGCGTCCGAGACGCGGTACGCCCGCGTACCGTCGACGGTGACGTAGTCGAACGTACGCTCGAACTGACTGTGGCGTCCGATGAGGTCCGCGTGGAGGACGACCAGCGCGTCACACAGGTCCTGTTCGTCAATGCCCGCCCATTCGGCCGCACGCTCGATGACGGCGGTGTCCAGTCCCGATTCTGTCGACGCGGTGCCGGTGTCTGCTTTCGCCATCTTTCATGCTAGTCATCAACACACATGATAATAGCGTTTGGGTGAGACCGCGACAGCGGCCCCGGTGTGCATCACGCCACGCGGACGCTCACGGCGACGCCCTCACCGAGTGGCAGCAGTCCCGTCTCGAACGCCGGGTCGTCGCCGACGCGGTCGAGATACGCGGCGATGCCGCGACTGGTCTCGTTGGCGTCGATGTCGTTTCCGGCCAGCAACGCCTGCACCTCCTCGAACTCCAGTGGCCCGGCCTCGATCATGTTGTCGGCAACCACGGCCCCACCGACCGGCACCTTCTCCCGGACGGCCTCGAACGCCTCGACGTACCGGTGTTTCTCGTTGTCGATGAGCACCACGTCGAACGGGCCGTCGTAGTCCTCGACGGTTTCGATGGCGTCCCCGTGCTCGAAGGCGGCCCGGTCGGTGAATCCGCCGCGGTCGAGGAACTCGCGGGCCTCCGCAAGTTCGTCGGCGTCGACCTCTGTCAACACGATCCGCCCGTCGTCGGATACGGCGGGGGCCATCCAGTACGCCGAGTAGCCAAAGCCGGAGCCGAACTCGAAGACACGGTCGGCGTCGACCATCCGGGCTATCAGGCGGAGCCACCCGCCGACTGCGGGGCCGACCGTCGGGAACCCCTCCCGGTCGGCTTTGGCGTCCATCTCTTCTATGACCGGATCGCTGACCGGCGCTATCGTACGGGCGAACTGCTCCGTAACCTCCGGGAGCGGCGTCTCGTCCATGTCAGGCTATGCCGGCAGCGGTGACATAAATGAGTGGGTGGCCGCCGGGACTACCCGAGTTCGAGGCGTTCGACGTACTTGATTACCGATTCCAGCGCGGGATTGGGATAGTACTCGACAGTGTTCGTCTCGGTCTCGTAGGCGAGAATGCCGAGGTCGTCCAGCCGCGGAAGGTGGTTGTGTGCCAGCGACACGCCCACTTCGTCGCGTGACTTCGGCGTCGCCCTGGCCGGGATGGCCTTCTCGCGTTCGTAGACGCGGTCCACGAGTTCCTCAAGCGGGACCTCGTGTTCCGACCGGTCTTTCAGGTGATACAGGAGACTCCGTCGTCGCGGGGCGGAAAGCAGCTCCAGAACCTGGTCGAACGAGTAGGGGATCGGAATCGTCTCGGGTTCCTCCGGGTCGCCCTTCCTGACGCCGCCGGGCGGGGTGACGGTGTCCCGGAACGTGGGCGTCTCGTCTGCGTCCTTGGATGCCGTGACGGTCCAGCCGTGGTCCGGGAGGTACTCGTACACAACGTCATACAGCGGCCGGAACATCTCGACTGTCTCCTCCGTGTGGGCTTCCGGGTCCATGTGATGGTGGCTCGAGACGCCCATGTCGGCACACTGACGGTTCAGCGTAGTCACCAGCGCGATGACGCGGTCACGCTCCCAGGACTCAAGCAGTTCAGTCAGCGAGTGCAGGCACAGCAGCAGCGGCGCATCTGCCTGTTCCAGTCGGCCGAGATGGCGAGAGACGCACACGCCGATGTCTATCGGCTCCACCGTCTCGGGGAGGGTATCGAGTGTCAGTGACGGGAACGCGCCGGACGCTGCCGCCTGTGAGTTGGCCGGTAACTCGCTGCCGGCGTCGATGATAATCGCCTCCTCGGGCATCTCGTCGTCGAGGTGCTGTTGCCACAGCGAGAGGCGGGAATCGGGCGACTCAGACACTGTAACACAGATGGCTTTCGATTCACTGGCCCCCTGTTCGGTCAGGAACCCGGCACACCCCTCTCGTTCGGCATCGCTCGAACCGCGTGCCAGCACCAGAACGGACGCGGCCCCGTCCAGAGGCTGGTCCGCTGTCCCACTCCTGGAGGTCATTACGTGTTGTATCGTATCAGGAACCATAAAACCATCAACAAATAAGAGTTACTACGGTATTTGCTACCAGCTCACTCGGAAATCGCAACTGTGAGTGCTGGAGCGGGGTCGAGCCGCTGGACGAGATTTGGCCGCCAGGTTCCCCGGTCCGGTTCCCGGGGTGTGGCTTCGCCGGCCGTGGCGGGAAACTGGTGTCCCGGTCGGTCTCAGAGCTTGTCGACGTCTCTGGCTGCTTCTGCCTGGTCCCGTACGGAACCCAGCGTGGCGTCCGGGCTGGTTGCAGCCACCGCCGCGTTGACTGCTCCCTCCAGCACGGGCGCATCCGCTATCACGGCCTCGACGTCGCTCATCTCGATAGCTACCTCGGCGTTCATGACGGCGCTGCCGAGGTCGACGAGGACGACGACGCCGTCGCCGTCGTCCGCCGCGGCGAGTGCCGCTTCGATGTCGTCGGGGACCGTCCCGATTCCACCGTCGCCGTCGCCACCGACCGGTTCGATGTTCGTCTCCCCCGCCATCTCCGCGGCTATCTCGGCGATGCCCTCGGCAGCAGTGTGACTGTGGGAAACGACGACGAGCCCAACCATCACTCCTCGGTCGCCTCCGCGTCGGGAACCGTCGGAGAACTGGCGTCGACTGACGGAGCCTCGCTGTCGAGACGAGCCGCGGCCGTCCTCAGCAGTTCCTCCAGTATGTACAGCGTGCTCGTCGCCCCCGGGTCCTGGTGGCCGACCGACCGCCAGCCCAGATACGACGCCCGACCCTTGGCGGCCCGGATGGGGACGGTGAACGCCACTCCCCGCTCCGCCGCTTCGACGGCTTTCGCGAGCGCTTCAAGCGGCGGCAGGTCGTCCGTCTCGACGGATTTCTTGAACGTGTGTACCGCCGGAACGAGCGCGTCGACCATCGTCTTGTCCCCGACGCTTGCACCACCGCGGTCCCGGACCTTCTCGGCGTACGTTTCCGCGAAGGCGACGGCCGATTCGGCGGTGAGCCCGCCGTCCAGTTCCGCGCTGGCGAACACGAGCGAGCCGCCGTACAGCGGCCCCGACGCCCCGCCTACCTCCGACAGCAGCGTCTTGCCGGCGGTCTTGACGACCGTCTCGACGTCCGGGTCGTCGAGGGCGGCGACCGCCTCGGCCGCCGCCTGCCACCCGCGGGCCATGTTGCCGCCATGGTCGGCGTCGCCGATTGCGGAGTCGAGGTCGGTGAGTCGCTCCCGCTCGGCCTCGATTCTGGCTGCGACGTTCTCGACGGCCGCGACAGCAGCGGCCCCAGCGTCGTTTTCCGGGCTCATCGGATCGTCAGGGCCGGTGTCTCGGCCGGCGCGCCCAGCAGCGTTTTCAGTTCCTCGTCGACCGCACAGACCGTGATGGAACAGCCCGCCATGTCCAGCGAGGTCATGTAATCTCCCACCCACGCGTCCCACGTCTCGATGTCCCGCTCGCCGAGAAGCTCCTGGAGCCGGCGGTTGACGACGAACAGCTCCATCTGTGGCGTCCCGCCCATCCCGTTGACGATGGTGACGACCTCCTGTCCGGCGTCCAGTTCGAGGTCGTCGAGGACGGCCTCCGTGAGTTCGTCGGTAACCTCGTCCGCGGACATCGTCTCGGTCCGTTCGACGCCCGGCTCGCCGTGGATGCCGATGCCGAGTTCGATCTCGTCTTCGCCGAGGTCGAAGGTCGGCTCGCCCTTTTCCGGAGTGACACAGGAGGTAAGCGCCATGCCCATCGTCCCGACGTTGTCGACGACCTTCTGTGCGACGCGCTGGACCTCGTCGAGACTCCCGCCCTCGGCGGCCTTCGCGCCGGCCGCCTTGTGGACGAGAATCGTTCCGCAGACGCCCCGGCGGCCGCTCGTGTACAGCGAGTCCTCGACGGCCACGTCGTCGTTGACCACCACCTCGGCTACCTCCGTCCCCTCCATTTCGACCATCTCCCCGGCCGTCTCGAAGTTCATGACGTCGCCCTCGTAGTTCTTGATGACCAGCAGGACGCCCGCACCGCTGTCACAGGCATCGATCATCGCTTCGAGTTCGTCGGCCGTCGGCGAGGTGAACACTTCTCCGGCCGCTGCGCCGTCGAGCATCCCTTCGCCGAGATAGCCGGCGTGTGTCGGTTCGTGGCCGCTGCCTCCGCCGCTGACCACCGCGACCTTGTCGTCTACCGGCGCGTCGTCCCGGACCAGCACCTGTGTGTCGGGCAATCGACGAACGGTGTCGGGGTACGCCGCGACCATCCCGTCGAGCATTTCGTCGACGACCGTCTCCGCGTCGTTGAGTAGCTTCTTCATGGTCCATGTTGACGGATGGCTCACCACTGGATAAAACTACCCGTGGCCGGCCATCCCACGCTGGAGAACACAGCTCTCAGGGTCACCGGCAACGAACCCGGCCCCGACGCACTGCTTACCCCGCCCGTCCCGGTCAGACGTCCCAGTACGCCGGTTCGTTACCGGGCTTCCACTTTATCGAACAGCCCCTGGACGGTTTTTCTGCGGCTGTAATCTGTTCGCCGTCGAGCAGCGTCTCGACGTGTGCGGCCATCTCCCGCTCGCTCGGTTCGTCGTCGGGGTTCGGTGCGTCGTCGAGGCGGCCGTGGTACGCCAGCTTGAACGCCCCGTCGTCGTTCCGGAACAGGAACGGATCGGGGGTACAGCGGGCGCCGTACGCGGCTGCGACGTCCTGGGACTCGTCGAACAGATACGCGTCGTACCCTACCTCCCCGCGGTCGACGAGTTCCTGCATCCGCTCGAAGGAGTCGTCGGGGTACTCCTCGGGGTCGTTGGCATTGACCCCGACGACAGCCAGGTCGTCGTACTCCGTCGCGAGCCGGTTCAGCTCCTCGACCTTCGCTTTCGCGTACGGACAGTGGTTGCACGTGAACACGACCAGCAGTGCGTCCCTGTCCGCGAAATCCGACAGTTCGTGTGTCGCCCCGTCCGCTCCCGGTAATTCGAACGACGGTGCTTCGTCCCCACGCCCGAGCACGTCGGACTCCGAATCGAGTGAAACCATCGCCTCTCACTACGACTGTCGCCGCTAAAAGTCCACGGACACAGTAGAACATCTCGCTGATCTGGGCGCTTTGGTCCTCAATTGTCCACTTCTCCGGCTGTCGCCGCCGCAGTATCGAATGCCTCCGCCGCCTCGAACGCGGCACTCCCGTTGTCGACGGAGAACAGCGTCTCCTCCCCCTCCGCTTCGTGCTTCTCCAGCAGTCCGACCGTCACTAGCTCCTCGAGTGTCCCGTCGAGGTACAGCGTCTTCAGCGAGACGCCGGCTGCTTCGCTCAGCGCAGTTTTCGTATACGTCTCGTCCGCGTCGAGCCGGAGTATCGTGTCGATTACTGTCGCCGCCTTGTCGTGATTCGCGACGTGTGCCCATCCCGTTGTGGAATCCGCCCGCCCGCCACCCTCTTCGAACATTAACCGATGCCTAACCCTGAGAGATATTAAAAGTGTCTGGTGGGTTCCACCGCCGACGGTGCGACGCCCTCCCACTATTGAGCAAGGCTTTTGTCCGCGTCACTCCCCTGGCACTGTATGAGCAGTCGCCGCGAGATACTCGACCTGCTACGGGAGAACGCTCGCTACACGACCGAGGACATGGCTCGGTTAACGGATTACTCCGAGAGCGAGGTAGCCGAGATTATCGACGAGTTCGAGGAGGCAGGTATCATTCGCGGCTATCAGGCAGTCGTCGACTGGAACGCGGTCGAAAGCGACGAGGAACGGGTCCGCGCCACCGTCGAGCTCAACGTCACGCTGGACCGTGAAACCAGCTACGACGACATCTCCGACCGGATTGCGAAGTTCCCGGAGGTGACCTCTCTGCGCCTCGTCAGCGGTGATTACGACTTCGACCTGGAGGTCGAGGGCGATTCGATGCGCGAGGTCTCGCATTTCATCAGCGACAAAATCGCGCCCATCCCCGAGATCACCCAGACGGTGACCCACTACATCATGGAGTCGTACAAGGAGCAGGGGATGGAGTTCGACGACCGCGACGACGACGACCGGCTGTCCGTCTCACCATGACCTTCGAGGCAGCAGACAGGGTCGACAGCGTGCCGCCCTCGGGCATCCGTCGGTTCTTCGAACTGGCCGAGGAGATGGACGACATCATCTCGCTCGGGGTCGGCGAACCGGACTTCTCGGCCCCGTGGGCGGCCCGTGAAGCCGCTATCGCGTCGCTCGAACGCGGTCAGACCTCCTACACCGCCAACCGCGGGAAACGGGAGCTCAGGGAACGCATCGCGGACTACGAGGCCGCAACGCACAGTCTGCAGTACGACCCGGACGAGGAGATTCTCGTCACGGCGGGTGCGAGCGAGGGTCTCGACCTCGCCTTCCGGGCGCTGCTGAACCCCGGCGATTCGATCGCGATTGCCCAGCCCTGTTACGTCTCGTATGTCCCCGGCGCGACGTTCGCCGGCATCGACGTTGTCGACGTTCCCACACGCGCGGAGGACGAGTTCAAACTCACCCGGGACGTCCTGGAATCGTCCGGTGCGGCCGAGGCCGACGCCCTCGTGTACTGCTATCCGAACAACCCGACCGGGGCGACGATGACGGCCGAGGAGATGGCGTCTGTCGCGGCCTTTTGCCGGGAGAACGACCTGATCGTGTTCGCCGACGAGATATACGCCGACCTCACGTACGAACACGACCACACGTCTATCGCCACCCTTCCCGGGATGCGCGAGCGGACCGTCGTGTTCAACGGCTTCTCCAAGGCCTTCGCGATGACAGGATTCAGGCTGGGGTACGCGATGGCCCCGCCGGAGGCTATCGAGGCGATGAACCGCATCCATCAGTACTCGATGCTTTCGGCCCCGACGACGGCCCAGCACGCCGCCATCGAGGCACTCGACAACTGCCGCGACGAGGTCACGGACATGGCCGCCCAGTACGACCGCCGGCGGAAGTACGTCCTCACGCGCTTCGACGAGATGGGTCTGGACTGTTTCCCCGCGGCCGGGGCGTTCTACGCGTTCCCGGAGTGCCCGTGGGACGATGCCGGCGAGTTCGCCGAGAGTTTGCTTCAGGAAAAGCGGGTCGCCGTCGTCCCCGGAACCGCCTTCGGCGAGGGCGGGTCGGGCCACCTGCGAGTGTCGTATGCGACCGGTCTCGGCGACCTCAAAGAGGCGATGGCTCGAATCGAGTCGTTCCTCGATTGATAAGTAAGACCGGCGAAACATTCAGTAGGGTCCACTTACTACCGTAAGGAGACCGTGATACGAACAGCCGGAACTTCTTTTTCAGTGACAGTTGGTGGGGGTAAAGTTTTTTCCCACCTAACGGGAGATGAATAACAATGGCCATCGATGACACAGGGGGAGGTGAGTCAGATCAGGTCAACAGTGGCGGGCAACTGACTGACGAGCCTGCACGGGTCGGCGAATACACGTGGGACGACCTTCGCCGGGAGGTACACGATGGGGGCCGGTTCGACCGGAGCGCATACCTCGGCTTCGAGCCGAGAGAACTAAGCCAGCGACTCGAAGACGCCGCGAGTGCCGGCAAGACACTGCACGCGCCGTTCGAGGAGTACTTGGACCCGACCACGACGCCAGTCGCGAAAGGCGTCTACACCTGGGAGCATTTCAAACAGGAGTACTACTACGAGGACGGCAGTCTCCCCCGTGACAGTGATGGTGAAGCAATCCCCTTCGACGGAAGTGAGTATCTGCAGTTCGACCCCGAACACACGGAAAACAGACTGTCTGCCGCCGAAGACATCGCGAGTGAACTGCACGAGTACGTTGACGACAACACCGTCGACGTGAACCCGGAGCTAGACGAGGACGAATTCTTCTCGACGCGAGACGGCCACACGACTGTCGTCAACCGCTACGACCTGGAGAAAGCCGTTCCACAGTCGAAGAAGTCCCACTTCAGTGAACTGGAGCGGTACTGGGTCAACAAGCCCTACGCCTGCGTCATCATCTTCCACTCCCGGAAGGAAAACGAGAAGAAGTACTACGTCATCGAGCCGTACCTCACCGATATCGAACTCGACCTCCGCGAGTTCCTCTCGGGCAAGCTCAAGACCGCAATCAAGTACTCCGAGGACGACGTCATCGTCCAGGGGACCGACGCCGACCGGGCACAGGTCATCCAGCGAGAGGCCGAACAGCTCCTCTCGCGGTACGACCTCTACAACGGGTCGGTCTCCGGAGGCGACGAAGAGAGCGTCCTCGGTCAGGTCAAGGAGCTGTTCGGGATGGAAGACGAAACGCAAAGCGAGACCACGGGACAGCTCTCCGGCATCTCGACCCGTCCGGAGCCGGCCATCCTCGAAGACGACGAGCCGAAGCTAAACGAGTACCAGGTCGAGAAGCTGCTGTACATGCTCAAGCGGGACTTCGTCGGCTACGCCCGTATCGACGGCGTCAAACACGACATCAACGTCGAGGACATCTCCTGTGACGGGTACAACTCCCGGGTGTTCGTCTACCACACCGACTACGAGCAGATAATCTCGAACGTCGAACACGGCAAGGGCGAACTCGACGACTTCGTCGTGAAGCTCGCTCAGCGTTCCGGGAAGGGTATCTCGAAGCGCCAGCCACAGGTCGACGCCACGCTGCCGGACGGGTCGCGTGCCCAGCTGACCCTGGGTCGGGAGGTGTCCGACCACGGGACGAACTACACCATCCGGCAGTTCAAAGACGTGCCCTTCACGCCCATCGACCTCATCAACTGGAACACCTTCTCGCTGGACGAGATGGCGTTCCTCTGGCTCTGTATCGAGAACAACAAGAGCCTCATCTTCGCCGGCGGTACCGCCTCGGGGAAAACGACGAGCCTGAACGCCGTCTCGCTGTTCATCCCCTCGAACTCCAAAATCGTCTCCATCGAGGACACGCGGGAGGTCGAACTGCCACAGCGAAACTGGGTGGCAAGCGTCACGCGCCCCTCGTTCGGCGAGGACGACAAGGGCGACGTCGACGAGTTCGACCTGCTGGAGGCCGCGCTCCGCCAGCGCCCGGACTACATCGTCATGGGCGAGATTCGTGGTGAGGAGGGTCGGACGCTGTTCCAGGTCATGTCGACGGGCCACACCACCTACACCACCTTCCACGCTGACTCCGTCGGCGAGGTCATCAAGCGGTTCACGACCGAACCGATCAACGTCTCGAAGACGCTGTTTACCGCACTCGACCTCGTCTCCATTCAGACCCAGACCCGGGTCGACGGCAACAAGGTCCGCCGGAACAAGTCCCTGACAGAAATCAACGAGTACTCCGCCGAAAACGACGAGATCAACGTCCGGGACGTCTACGAGTGGCGCGCCGAGACCGACGAGTACATCCAGATGGGGAACTCCAACACCCTCGAAGAGATCAAGTTCGACCGCGGGTGGACCCAGGAGAAACTCGACGAGGAACTGTTCAAGCGCAAGGTCGTCCTCGCGTATCTCATCGACAAGGGGCTGAACACCTACACGCAGGTCGCGGCGACCATCCAGGCGTTCATCAACGACCCCGACACCATTCTCACGCTCATCGCCAACGACCAGCTCGAACTGTCACTCGAGGACCTCCGGGAGATGGAATCGGTCAAGATCGATATCGACCCGGAGAAAGAGGAGATGGTGCCCCGGCCGGACGCGCCGTCGGAGATGGTCGAGGAGACCAAGCAGGTGCTTGACAACGCCCAGCCGCTTTTCAACACGTACAAGAGCCGCGAAACGCCGGACATCGTCTCGGCGTTGATGGACGGGTCCGAGGAGAGCTCTGACGAAGACAGCATCGACTTCGGCCAGTTCGTTCCGAAGGCCGGTGCGGAGGCAGATAGCGAATGAGCCTCGACACACCGAGCCAGCAACAGGTGGGCAGCGGCGGTGCGCTCGGTGACACGTTCTATCCGGCGTACCAGATGGTGTTCGACGACGAGGGGGACTTCGTCAACAGCGTCGAAAACAAACTCGGCGAGGCCCGGATGGCCGACAACGTGGAGATGTTCCTCGCACGTGCGCTCGCAGTCGGTGTCATTGCGGGACTGGCGCTGTGGCTCGTCGGCACGTTCCTCGGCTATCTGCTGGTCCAACTGCTGTTTGCGGGCGGGGAAGCCCCGACGCTCATCGGGATTCCCGTGCCCGAGAACGTCTCGGCGATTCTGGCCGTGCTGAAACTGCCTTTCCTCGTCCTCTTGACCGGCGTCGTCTTCGGTGCCATCGGGTTCGGTATCGGGTTCGGTTCGCTGGTCTCTATTCCGTACTTCCGCGCGAGCGCGCGCGAGCGAGAGATCAACGTCCTATTGTCCGACTCGATTTCCTACATGTACGCGCTGTCCGTGGGCGGGCTCAATCAACTCGAAATCCTGCAGTCCATGGGGAAGGCCGAAGACACGTACGGCGAGGTCGCAAAGGAGTTCCAGTCCATCGTGCTGGAGACGGAGTATTTCGATACCGACTACCGGACGGCAGTCCGGAACCAGGCGCTGCAGACGCCCTCAGACGAACTGTCACAGTTCCTGACGGACATGCTCTCTATTATCAACTCTGGCGGTGACATGACCTCCTTCCTCGAAGACCAGAAGGAAAAGCACATGCGAACCGCCAGGCAGGAACAGGAGAAGATGCTGGAGACGCTGGAGCTGTTCGGCGAGATGTACATGACACTCTCGCTGTTCCCACTTTTGCTCATCATCATTCTGGTCATCATGTCGATGATGGGCAACGCCCAGAAGTCGCTCATCTACGGCACCGTGTACGGGCTAATCCCCCTGACGGGCCTGGGCTTTCTCGTCCTCGTCTCGACTGTCACGCAGGATTCTATCGGGGACGGCTACCTGCGTTCGAGCCCCGGCGAGAAGGAACTCGTCGTCGACGAGGGCGTCGGCGTGTTCAACCTCGGGCTCATCGAGAGCTACACGGGGACCTACAGCGTCTTCGACCGGATCAAGAGCCGGGAGGGGACTCACGAACTCCTCGCTATCCTCAAACGGCCGGACCTGTTCTTCCGTGACCACCCGCTGTTGGTGCTGTGGCTGACGGTCCCGCTGTCCATTCTCGCTATCGTCGCGGCTATCGTCATCGGCTGGGCCCCGCTGTCTCTGGACGGGATGATCGCCGTCCCGGTCCGCTCGACGTTCTTCTGGGTGTACGTCCCGATGTATATCAACTTCATCCCGCTGATGGTCTTCTACGAGTGGAACCAGCGCTCGCGGAAAGCCATCATCGGGAAACTCTCGGAGAACCTCCGGAAGCTCGCGTCCGCTAACGACACTGGGATGACACTGCTCGAGTCGGTCAAGGTGGTCTCCGAGACGTCCTCCGGGAAGCTCTCCGAGGAGTTCGAGACGATTCACGCCAAGGTCAACTACGGGACGAGCCTGAAAGACGCCCTCCGGGAGTTCAACAACAAGTACCACGTCCCGCGGCTGGCGCGGACGGTCAAGCTCATCGCGGAGGCACAGGAGGCCTCCAGCCAGATCCAGGACGTGCTCTCGACGGCGGCCCAGGCCTCGGAGAACCAGGACGACATCGACCGGGATCGGAAGTCCCGCACGCGGATGCAGACGGTCATCATCCTGATGACCTATCTGACGCTGCTTGGCGTGATGGCGCTGCTGAAGACGCAGTTCCTCGACGTGATGGCCGGGCTTGCGACGGAGGCCTCCGGGTCCAGCAGTTCGAGCGCGCCCGGCGGCGGGTTCGGTGGCAGCGTCGACACGGAACTGCTGTCGATGCTGTTCTTCCACGCGGTGACGCTGCAGGCGCTGCTGTCGTCGTTTATCGCCGGCTACATCCGGGAAGTGAAACTGGTCGCCGGCGTGAAGTTCGCGGTCATCCTGTCGTCGATTGCACTGGTGGTGTGGATCGCGGTCGGATAGCCGTGAGTCGATTCCGTTGTATGGGTAGCAGGGCGGTGGGATATGGGTTCGAAAACACAGGCGCTGCTGGACGACGCTGCGGGTGGCGAGCGCCTTTCTCGTGACGGTACTCGGAGTCTCCGCGTTCGGTGTATAGACGGCGTGTACGCATCCCCAGATGGCTAGCGTGGCTAATCTCTTACGGACAGACAGAGAACGTCTCTCCTCGCGGATTATCTGACCGAGAGGCGCCACTACGCCATAACCCCACAGGCGGGGTAGCACCCGTCCCGCAACGTCGTCACGGATGTCCTTCGCGACCGAATGGGAATACACGACCCAGAGGGTACGCCGGTTTCACCATCGCCACGAAGTGTCCCAAGAATCCGCAGATAACCGCTAATGCCGACTCTGCTACTGTCTGCAGGGAACAGACCTGCCGCTGTCGGATACTGTACTACTGAGGGGTGAGAAGGCCGTTATGCAGCAGCCGTCAGCGCGGCGATGAACGACCATCGTGTTCCGCTGTTTGCTTCTTCCTGTTTCGCCATAGCCGTAGTCTCGTTTCGTGGGTGTTTCCAGTTCATTACGAACATAGTTATGTGCCCCACAGGTAAGAAGTGTTCGAAAACTAATATATTGTCGTGGTCTTTCGTGATTGAGAGCTCTTCGCAGGCCAGCAGAGCCCTCGATAGCTGCCAGACTCACTCCGGGCGCCAATGATACCCATTTGTCATGACATCGCGCCCCTGCTTGGTTTAATATTAGGCCAAAATATTCGAATCTTTCATACGATATCCGCTATCGTATATACAGGCGATTATACGTCGGTATCCAGTTCTATATCTGCATCTGAGATTGGTGAGAGTTGTAGCCGAACGATAGCTACGTGTGAGTCGTTGGCAAGGTAGTACTATTACCCTCCACTCCATACGATGGGACACTAATGAAAAAGCAGGAACTCATTCACCTTCACAGTCTCCTCGCGCAGGTACAGCACCACTACGAGCACGAAGCAGACACGAGCGTTGAGCACGATCTGTATGCCGACCTGGGTGTCAAACCGACATCGATCCACAAGTCGAAGACGGACCACAAGGAAGCGGTGTTCGCTCTCGCGTCCGGACTGACTGATGCGATGGCAGAGGAAGCCGACGAGCCACAGGCGCTGACTGCCGACTGAGCCGGCCCGTACTGTTCTCATCGGTTCACATTTCTCGGTAGCAATCGGTCAGTCACGGCTCTGGGATGGCTGTTAGGCCGACTGCATGGTACACGCTATCTCATCTCTCAAACGACTTATACGGGAGGCCGCCGTATTTATATTGTGAGCGACGATTCAGGGCGGCGGAATCTCCGCATGCCTACAAACGACGAGATGTTTGCAGTGGTAACAGAACACCTTGGCGGGAACCACGTCCGCATTCGCTGTGAGGACGGCGAAACCCGACTCGGTCGGATTCCGGGCCGGATGAAGTTCCGGACCTGGATTAACGAGGACGACATCGTTCTCGCCGAACCGTGGGACTGGCAAGACGAGAAGGCCAACATCGAATGGCGCTACAAGGGGCAGGATGCCGACCAGCTCCGTTCGGAAGGCCACATCGATTCACTGACCGCCTGATTTTACCACTGTACACGCGTCTGGTTCGCGACAACTCCGAGAGAGTTCTCTACCGTGATCCGGGGCTATCCCCGGTCAGATCGCTGGGCTGTCACGCGTCCCGACTGGAGCTCCCCATGCGCTTCGGCTGTTTACTGACGGGTTCGTAGCACTCCCGTTTGATATATAATGGCTGACCGGAATTCCTGTGGTTCACCCGATGTCAGAATTCAAATACAAAGACCGGTTGGCTTATCGACAGCCTAGCGTAGTCTGGCGATTATCCGTGTCACGCCATCACGTTACGTATGCGTCGTGTGTGTCCTACACAGGGCAGGTGCGAGACGATTCATTTATGTGTTCCCCCGTCTTCTGAACTAATGCGAAGGTCGCACCGGGCAGCGAGCCCGGGTCGACACCCCAACGCCTCCGTCGAGGTGGCCTGGGTCATTCGCTTAGAGCACGAGGCCATCCTGGCTCCGTGCTCGTGTATGAGGATTCCACCCCTGCGGTCCGCCGTTAAGATGGAATCTGATGTGAGCCCACGGACCCATGCAGTAGTCAACACTGGCGTAGGAACCAGTGTGTTAGCTTCCGACGGAGTGCAACCACTTCCGCCGCTGACTTAGTCAGCACATTCCGGTTGATCCTGCCGGAGGCCATTGCTATCGGAGTCCGATTTAGCCATGCTAGTCGCAC
>NZ_JAHYBW010000005.1:0-338741 GCF_032027985.1 Haloarcula sp. 1CSR25-25 | reverse complement strand
CGGTCTGGAGGCCATCGGCAGCCAGCACTGGCCCGGTGCCGCGCTGGCCGGTGATGAACAGGTACCAGGTGTAGATGATTCCCTCGCTGTTGCCGAGGAACGGCGTCGTCAGGACGCCCCCGACGAGTCGCTGGCTCACGCCGGCGACGATGAACAGCCCGATACCGGAACCGACGCCCCACTTGGAGATGACCTCGTCCATGAACAGGATGAGGACACCGCCGACGAACATCTGGCCGAAGATGAGCCACTGGACACCGAACGTCCCGATACCCAGGGAACTTGCGACAGCCGTATCGGCCGGCAGGAAGCCGCCGGCGAACACCATCGGCAGCCCGGTCAGGCAGATCATCACGAGCACCAGCAGCTTCTGGAGCCCCTGATAGAGGATCTGGTCCCGCGGGTCGTCCTGGGTGTTCAGGCCGAGCAGGTCCGCCCCACCGAGGAGCTGTAACACGATGGACGCCGTGACGATCGGACCGATACCCAGTTGCATGATGCTCCCCTGGCCGGAGGCCAGGATCGAGGAGAAACGCCCGAACACCTGTTGGCTGGCGTCGATGTCCAGCCCGAACAGCTTCACGTTCGTCAGGAAGAAGTACAGCAGGAGCACGCCCCCTGTCCAGGTGAGCTTGCGCTTGAACGGGACGTGTCCGTCCGGTCGCTGGACTGCGGGCATCCGGACAAGCAGTGGTTCGGCGGTGTCCTTCCAGCTCATCGTTCGTTATTCCTCGTCCGCGTCCGCGTTGTCGTCTGTCTCGGCCTCGGCCTGGCGCTCCTGGCCGAGGTCGGTCAGTTCGACGCTCCCGCCTGCGGCTTCGACTTTCTCGCGAGCGGTCTCGGAGAAGTCGTCGGCGACGAGTGTGAGTTCGTGGCGGACCTGGCCGGCACCGAGTACCTTCACGTAATCGGCGTCGTCGGCGTCGTCGACCACGTCACGCACGTCGACGCGGTAGCCATCGCCGTCGGCTTCCGCGATGTCCTCGGCGGCCAGCAGCGTGATGTCCTCGTCGATCTCGCGAACGTCGATGGTCGCGGCCTCTTCCTGCACCTTCTGCGGGCGCTTGAAGCCGCTCTTGCCGAGCGGTTCGTAGTTGTGGAACTCGTGTTTGTCACGGCCTGCGGCACCGCGACCACCGCGGTGGCCGGCACCACGTCGGTTCTTGTGCGAGCCGCCGCCGTGCGTGCGCGAGCCGCGCTGTCGTTTCTTTTTACTCGTCATTATCGCATCGCCTCCAGGAGGTCGTCGATTCCATCGGTGTCGTGTCTCCCGAGCTGCCCGCCCTCCTTGACGGGGTGTTTGACGCCGTCGTGGCCGCCACGCGGCGGGTGCAGACGGAGCGTCGGGGACAGGCCCTGCTCGCGCAGCGTCGTCTCCTCGGAGAGGAGCGCGAAGGCGAGCCCGGCAATGTCGTCGTAATCCGTGTTCTCGGCGACCCACTCGTCGTCGACGTCGGCGTCGCCCTCGAGCGGCTCGGCCCGCGTCGCCAGAACCGTCTCCAGCGTCTCCTGGCTCGGCTCGCCGAAGGCGACGAAGTCGTTGACCTTCGTCACCATGCCGCGGTAGGCGTCCGTCTCGGGGACGAGCGTGCAGTGGTTCACGTGATGGATGTTGAGCATCTCCAGGGTGTCCTGGATGTCGCCGTGCATGTTGACTTCGCCACGGAGCTGGACGAGCGCGTGCATCACTCGATCACCTCTCGTTTCTCGAAGGTCCGTTCGGGGACACGCGCCTGGGCCGTGTTCTCGAGGGCGTTGAACGTCGCCTTCGCGAAGTTGACCGTGGTGCGCGTGTTCCCGCTACTGCGCGTCCAGATGTCCTCGATACCGGCGAGTTCGAGCACCTTGCGGACGGTCTCGCCGCCCGCCAGACCCAGCCCGCGCGGGGCCGGCTGGAGCTCGACCTCGACGCTCCCGGCCTTGCCCTTGGTGCGCAGCGCGACCGTGTGCGGACGGCCACAGCCACACTCCCAGGACCCACAGCCGCGGGAGATGTCGATGATGTTCAGCTTCGCGATGTCGATGGCTTTCTGGATGGCACCGCCGACCTGGTCGTCACGCCCCTCGGCGTAGCCGATGAGGCCGTCGCGGTTACCAACGGCGACCACGCAGCGGAACTTCACGCGGCGGCCGGAGTCTGTCATCCGCTGGACCATGTTGATGTCCAGCACCTCGTCTTCCAGGTCGGGAACGAGCTGGTCGACGACTTCCGATTCTTTCAGCGGGAGCCCGGAGTTCAGCGCCTCCTGCATGGAGTCGATCTCGCCCTCGACGACCTGCTTGCCGAGGCGTGTCCGTGGCTCCCATCCGTTGTTAGCACTCATAGTTCGATGTCACCGTCCAGTAGGGTCTCGCGGAGCTCGTCGAAGTGCTCCGGGAGGTCTGCAGCGTCGAAGTCGCCGCTGTACAGCGGCTCCTCGAGCTGCTCGTCGTACTCGGCGATGTGGGCACCGCGCGTGCGCTGCCAGTCGGCGAGTACGTCGTCGTTGTGCGGAATGTCCAGGCCGGCGTCGATTGCGCCTTCCTGTATTGCGAATACTTTGCTTCCGGGGGTCGGGCTGTTGAGTCCGATGTCGAGCACTGCTTCCTCGATGCCCGCTTCCTGCGCGCGAAGCCCGGCGAGCAGGCCGGTGAGGTAGGCCGAGGGCATGTTGCCCGTCGGGGCCTCCCAGCCGTACTCGGCGAGGTCGCTCGAGTGTGCGGACGCGAGGGTATCGTCGCCGTTGGGGCCAAGCGTCACCAGCTGCGCCCTGACGTGTTTATTGCTCTTTCGAGCAACGAGACGTGGCTTACCGGATTTCAACAGGCGCAACCGCTGATGGTAATCGGTTCTGGCCTCGCGGCGTCGCCGCATCGGTACTTTGTATCGTGGTCCTGTCGCCATTATGCGTCACCGTGGTTTGCGTCGATGTAGCGTTCGAGATCGGCAACGCTGTCGAACTCGCCACCGCCGGCCTTGTCGTACAGGTCGCGGTACTGCGAACTCGAAAGCGTTCCCTCGTCACGCAGCTCGCGCAGCTTCGTCCGCTGTGCGCGGATGCGTGACTCCCAGTCCTCCTTGGAGTTCTGCCGTGCGCCTGCCTTGCCCTTCCGGGTACCGGCACCCTTCTGGTGGCCGTACGCACGCTTCTTCTGGCGCTCCCGGGCGCGTCCACGGGAGTTGCCTTTCTTGTCTTTCGCCTGAACGGCGCCCTCATCGACCAGTTCGCGGACGTCCTCGCGGGTGATCGCGTCGGCGATGTCGCCCTGTCGCTCGGGGTCGAACCAGACGCGGTTCTTCCCGACGTCGAGGACGTCAGCCGCGAGTCGCTTCTGTGCGGAGAGATCAGTCATCACTCACTCACCTCGACTTCGACGTAGGTGGGGTTGAGCACGCGGATGCCCGCGTCCTCGGCTGCCTCTTCGATTCGCTCGCGCTTGCGAGCGCCGACCTTCGAGGCGATACGGACGGCCTCGATGTCGCCGTCGACGCCCTCGAGGTCGTCCACGTTGTGCACGCGGACCTCCTCGAAGCCCGAGGGATGCTTGCCGCGGACCGCGGTCGGCGAGCGGAAGCCCGCCTGGACCGTGTCGCCCTTGCCCTTGATGCCGCGGCGCTGCTTCGAGAGCTGGCCGCGGGGCTTGCGCCACGACGTCGAGACGCGCTTTTTCTTGTGGTGGTCCTGCCGGTTGAACTGCGGCTTGCCGACCCGGTGTCGCTGGGTCAGCAGGCGCGCGTCCTCATCAGAGAGGTCCGGCGTCTTGTCGGCGAGCCCGCGGGCCTGGAGTTCCGTCTCCACGTCCTCGGCGGGCGCTTCCTCGCCGCCTTCCTCTTCGACTTCGGCTTCGGTCTCGGACTCGACCTCGAGTCCGCCGACGTCGGCCTTGATGCGGGCCGCCAGCGCGTTCCCGATACCGCTGACATCGGCGAGCGCGGACTGGTCGGCACCGCGGACGTCTTCGACCGACTCGAAGCCGGCCTCGCGGAGCGACTCCGCTTTGGATGGGCCGACGCCGCTGATGTCGGTCAGTTCGGTGAACTCGTCCTCGTCGTCTTCTTCGGCTTCGGCTTCCTCGGCCACCTGGTCGGGGTCCTCGGCCGGCTCGCCGTCGTGTGGCTGCTCGGACTCGATGTCTTCCTCGGGCGCGTCGCCCTGGGGAAGCCCTTCCTCGTTGGCGTCGGCGTCACTGCTCGTGTTGTCGGGATTGTCCGCCATCAGGCGTCACCTCGGTTCGGTTTGCGGGTGATGTACACCCCGTCCTGGAACACACGCACGTCCTTGTCGTTGATGCGTGTAAGCTGTTCGATGTCCGCGGCGGTCTGGCCGACGGCCTCGATGTCGGGGCCGCTGATGGTCAGCTCCTCGCCGTCGATCTCGACGTCCGTGTCGCCGTGGATCGTCGTGCGGCGGGGGGCCTTCTCGCCCAGGAAGTTCTCGATGACGACTTCGTCACCCTCGACGTTGACCTGCATCGGGAAGTGAGAGTAGAAGACTTCCATCTCGTACTCCCAGCCCTCGGTCACGCCGTGGAACATGTTCTCGATGTGGCTCTGGAAGGTACCGATCGTCGACATCGTCTTGGCGTTGTCCTCATCGGATTCGATGGTGACAGTGTCGCCGTCGATAGACACGTCGATGTCAGGGTACCAGAGCCGACGTGTGACGCTGCCGTTGTCCCCCTCGACGGTGATGTCGAGATGGTCCTGCTCGGCGTCCACGTCCTCCGGAATCTCCAGTTCTACTCGTGGCATTGTTAGTATACGTACGCGATGACTTGGCCACCGACGCCCTGCTCACGAGCCTCGTAGTGGCTCATGATGCCGTGGCTGGTCGTGACGACGAGGGTCCCGTAGTCACGGGCAGGGAGGAACCGCTTCTCCCACTTCTCGAACTCGTCTGCGCCCGCGGAGTAGCGGGGCTTGACCGGGCCACACTCGTTGATGGCTCCTTTCAGTTCGACTTCGAACTCGCCGGCTTTGCCGTCGTCGACGAAACTGAATCCGTCGATGTACCCGCGGTCATAGAAGACCTCGAGGACGCTGCCGATCTCGTTCGAAGCGGGCGATACTGTCTGCTCTAGGTGCCCGACGCTCTCGGCGTTGTTAAGCGCCGACAGTGCGTTGGCAAATGGGTCGTTCCCTGTCATTGTTAGCTGTACTTCTTGAAGCCCATGCCCCGCGAGATCTCGCGGAAGCACTGGCGGCACAGCCAGATGTCGTACTTGCCGACGAGTCCCTGTTCGCGACCGCAGCGCTGACAGGACTCGAGCTGGCCAGTTCGCTCACTGGATGCCGTCTCGGAATCGGGCTCGTCTGTGGTTTCACTTTCGCTCATTCGCTCACCTCCACGTCGTAGGTCGACTCGATGAAGGCGACAGCGTCCGCCGGGTTGAGTCGATGCTTCGTCGGAATCGAGCGCGACGCCTTGTCGCGCTTGGCGACGCGGTAGCCGGGGCGGACGAGGTTGACCGTCACGTCCAGCCCGTAGATTCCGATGCTCGGGTCGTACTCCTGGCTCGGGAACTCGGTGTGTTCCTCGACGCCGAAGCTGAAGTTGCCGGTGTCGTCGAACTGGCTCGTCGCCAGTTCGGCAAGCGGCAAGGCGGTGTCGAGGAACTCCTCGGCCATCTCGTCGCGAAGAGTGACCTTCGCACCGATGGGGTCGCCCTCACGGATGTCGAACTCGCCGACGGTCCGCTTGGCCTTCGTTCGCACCGGCGTCTGCCCGGTGATCTCCCCGAGGATGTCCTCTGCGTTGGCGAGGTCACGGCCACCGTGGCCGATACCCATGTGGACGACGACCTTCTCGACGCGCGGTTCGCGCATCTCGTGGAAGTCGCCGCCGGACTCACTCTCGGAGCTCATTCATCATCACCCTTGCTCGCGGCTTCGCCGCTCACGGTCTCCGACTCGTCGTCCGAGTCGCCAGTGAAGTTCTCGTCGATGACGACGACGTACTCTTCGACCGTCTCGAAGCCACCGGCGGCTTCGCCGCCTTCCGAGGCTTCGTCCGAAGCCTCGCTGCCCTCGTCCTGAGAGACGATAACGTTGTTCTGGGCCGACCCCGGCGTCACCTGAATCTCCTCGACTTCGCCGACTTCGCCCGCGTGGGCGCCGTCGACGGCGGTGACGAGTGCGCCCTCTTCGTACTCGAAGTGGGCGACGACCTCGCCGTCCTCGTTGCCGACGACGATGGAGTCGCCGGCGTCGTAGGTCTGGTCGTCCTCGACGATGAGCGTCTCGCCGTCGTGGAGACCAAGCTGGACGTCGCCACCGGGGACGTGAGTCTTGGTGACGATTTTGCCGAGCTTGGACTGGGCCGCGTCCGGGTCGATTGCGGTCAGCGCCAGCCGACCGCCCTCGCCGGGGAACACGCGGTAGTACTCCTCGCGTTCGGTGAAGGCCAGGATGTCGAACATCCCGACGGGGCGTTCCTCGTCTGAGATGGCCTTCCCGTTGATGAGGACGTTGTCCTCGTTGAGGGCGTAGCGGGCTTCTTTGCGGTTGTCGGCGTAGCCGAGCACGTCCCGAAGGACGATGAGCAGGGGAACCCCCGACTCACCGTGCGGGCCGGCGCCGGCTTTCACCGTAAACGTCGCGGTCTTGCGCTCTACGGGCCAACTGTTTGGCACCGAGAGTCGCTTCTGGTGGTTACTCATGCGGAATCATCCTCCGATTCGAGACGCGCCTCGCGCTTCTCGTCTTCGAGGTCCAGGTCCGTCACGCGGACGTTCGAGGTGTCCAGCGGTCGGGGGACTTCCTCGCCGTCCGTCTTCTCGAGCGTGACGTCTTCGACGTGGATGACGGCCTTGTCGAGGTTGACCTCGAGGACTTCACCTTCATCGCCGGCGAAGTCGCCACGGAGCACCTCGACGGTGTCACCGGCGTTGACGCGGACGTTGCGCTGGCCGTACTCCTCGCGGAGGTCTGCCGAGAGCGTCGCCCGAACCTGCTTGTGCCGCTCGTGGAGCGGGGCACGTCGTTGACTCTTGCGTTGTTTGTCTGGTTGCTTGCTCATGGTTCTATACGATCATCGTCGCTGCTGATGCCACACTGCCGAATCGCTGTGCGACTTCCCGTGCGATGGGGCCTTTCAGCTCGGTCCCACGCGGGTCCTCGTTCTCGTCGACGATGACGGCCGCGTTGTCTTCGAACTTGACGCGGGTGCCGTCGGGTCGACGGATCGGCTTTCGCTGGCGGACGACGACGGCTTCGAGCACCTGTCGACGCATTTCGGGCGTCCCCTTGGTGACCGAGACCGTGATCTTGTCGCCCAGCCCAGCCTTGGGGTGGCGGTTCTTCGTTCCCGAGTAGCCGTGGACGGAAATGACCTTGAGTTCGCGCGCTCCCGTGTTGTCCGCACACGTGATGAGCGAGCCCTTCTCCAGGCCTTGCGTGACGTCAGCACCGAGTGCTTCCATCAGGCATCACCGTCCTGTTCGTCGGCGACCACGCCGACGACGACGTGGCTTTTTGTTTTCGAGAGCGGTCGACACTCTGCTATCGTGACCGTGTCACCGACCGCGAGGTCGAGACAGTCGGGTGCGTGAGCCGGAACGCGGCTCCGCCGCTTCATGAAGCGGTCGTATTTCGGCACCTTCACGTCGTACTCGCGCTCGACGACAACGGTCTTCTCCATGTCAGTGGAGGCTACCTCGCCGCTCAGTGTCTGTCCGCGCACGGAGAGCTCTCCGTGGAACGGGCAGTTCTGATCGGCACAGGTTTCCTCCGGTTCCTGTACGTTCAGTCCTAGCGCCATAGTGAATCTCCTGTGTTCTCTGTGCGACGAGCGGGACGCGCGACGAGTCGGTCACCCTCGACCAGTACCGTCTCGGTCGGCAGGGCGAACGCGAACGTCGCGCTGTCCTTCGGCACGTGCCACACCCGGTCGGCTCCCTCGATCGTCAGCATCTGTGTCGTCTCCATGACGACGGTTCCGCTGATACCGACGGCGTCCGGATTGGACGCTGCGACGACCTCGCAGTCGAGGCCGACGAGTTCGTGTCGTGGGAGCGTCTCGGGTGTCAGTGGCATTATTCGTTCTCCTGCAGGTCGCCTTCTTCGCCCTGGATCGTCTTGATGCGGGCGATGGCCTTCCGCAGCTCCTTGATGCGACCGGGGTTCTCCGGCGCACCACCCGCGGCCTGGACGGCCCGGGCGTTCAGCAGTTCGGTCTTCAGGTCGTCGAGTTCCGCCTCGCGCTCGGCGGGCGTCATGTCCCGAATCTCCTGGACGTGGAGGACGGTCATTCGTCGTCAGCCTCCTCGTCCGCGGACTCGTCGTCCGCGTCGTCCATCTCGTCCATCAGCTCTTCGGCTTCCGCCTCGACGTCCTCGTCGAGTTCCTCGTCGACAGCCTCTTCGAGTTCGTCGACGTCGACGTCCTCGACGTCGTCGTCAGTCGGGACATCGACGTCCTCCTCGACGATCTCCTCGTCGACGAACTCCTCGTCGGCCTCGGAGTCGTCGTCGGCCCCGGCGGCCACGTCCTCGTCGAGTTCCTCTGCTGTCTCGCTGTCTTCGGGTTCGCCTTCGAGGAGTTCCTCGACGCTTTCCCCGTCGGTGTCGGCCACGTAGTCCTCGACGTCGACATCCTCGTAGATCTCGAAGTCGTCGGGGAGCTCCGCGTCCGGCGGGATGATCTTGACTCGGACCCCGATGGTACCGAGCTTCATCACGGCGACGCCGACGCCGCTGTCGACGATCTCCTCCGCGGGCTCGCCGTTGTGCTTGACGTAGCCGCGGTTGAACTTCTCCACGCGCGAGCGTGCACCTGTGACCTTCCCGGAGAGGACGATTTCCGCGCCGAGTGCGCCCGACTCCATGATGCGGTCGATGGTAGTGTGGCCCGCCTTGCGGAAGTACCAGCCACGCTCGAGTGCGTTGGCCAGTCGGTCCGCGACGATGCGGGCGTTGAGGTCCGGCTCGTCGACTTCCTGGACGTCGACCTGCGGGTCGTCGAGGTTGAACCGGTCCTCGAGTTCCGTCGTGATCTTCCGGATGTTCTTCCCGCCCTTGCCGATGACCATCCCTGGCTTCTCGGCTTTGAGCACGATCTGGGTTCCCATCGGCGTCTTGGCGACGTCCATGCCGCCGTAGCCGGCGCGACCGAGTTCCTCTGCGAAGAACTCGTCGATCTGGGTCCGCTGGAGTCCGTCCTCGATGAACTGCTGTTCGTCGGCCATTATTCTTCGGCCTCCGGTTCTTCGAGGATGAGTTCGACGTCGACCTGCGGGCTGTTCCACGCCGAGGCACGCCCCATCGCGCGGGGCTTGCGACCCTGCTGCTCGCCGACCTTGTGGGCGGCGACGTGCGTGATCGTCATGGCCTCACCGTCGAAGCCCTGGTGGTCGGCGTTGCCGACCGCGTTCTCGAGCAGGTCGAGGAAGGCCTTGCTGGCCTTCTCCGGGTAGCGCCCGGCGTCCCAGCCGTCGATCTTGCTTTTGTGACCGACGCCCGAGTTGTGCTGTTTGAACGGAACGGGCTGGTCGCCCTCGATAACCGCCTCGAGGTAGTCGACAGCCTCGCCGGCCGTCTTGCCCTTGATTTCGCGGGCAATGGCCTTGCTGTGCTTGAAGCTCATCTGCCGCTCCCGGAGCATCGCTTTGGCCGTCGTGTCCGGGTCGGCTTCGACTGAGTAACTGATTCCCATGATTATTTGAGCGGTACGAACTTCGAGGAGCGTGTCGCTCCGATACCGGCCTGACCGTGTTCGACACTAGTCCGGGTGAGCTGGAACTCACCGAGGTAGTGGCCGAGCATCTCCGGCTCGACTTTGACACGCTCGAAGTTCTGGCCGTCGTGGACGGCGAAGGTCAGCCCGACCATCTCCGGGACCACCGGCATGTCGCGCAGGTGCGTCCGGATCGGGTCGTTGGCTGTCTCCTCTTCGCCGGCCTCGCGGGCCTTCTCGAGGAGCTTGTGTTTCTCCTCGGTCAGGCCGCGTACGATACTTCGCCGCTGTCGAGCGGGGAGCAGTTCCGCGACTTCCTCGAGCTCCATCGCCTGCAGCTCGTCGAGCGTGTGGCCGCGGAAGGAGAACTCTCCTTCGTGGCCGATTTGATACTCTGAACTCATTCGTTGCCACCTCGACCGGTTCGCTTCGAGGCGATGTCCCCGACCTTCCGTCCTGGCGGGGCGTTCCGCGAGATAGACTTGGGTTTACCGGGGTGCTGGCGGCCGCCGCCACCGAACGGGTGGTCGACGGCGTTCATCGCCACACCGCGGACGCGCGGGTACTTGGTCCCGCGTGCTTTCATCTTGTGGTGCTTGTTGCCAGCCTTCACGAACGGCTTGTCAGTTCGGCCGCCACCGGCGACGACGCCGATGGTGGCACGACACTGCGGGTCGAGCCGCTTCATCTCCCCGGAGGGGAGCTTGACGACCGCAACCGAGCGGTCGTGGGTGAGCAGCTGGGCGTTGACGCCCGACGCACGGGCGAACTTCCCACCGTCACCGGGGCTGGATTCGACGTTGCACACCGGGACCCCCTCCGGGATCTCCGCCAGCGGGAGCGTGTTCCCGGGTGCGATCTCGGCGCTGACGCCGACCTGTAGCTCGTCGCCCACCCCGACGCCTTCCGGCGCGAGGATGAGTCGTCGGTCCCCGTCTTCGAACTCGACGGCAGCGACCGGCGCCGAGCGGGCAGGGTCGTGCTCGATGTCGACGACCGTGCCGGCGATGACGTCGCCGTCCTCGACCTTGCGGTGCTCCAGATTCGCCTTGTAACGATGCGACGGCGCACGGAACGTGGATGTCCCGCGACCGCGCCGTTGTCCTTGGATTCGTCGTCCCATTGTTAGAACACCCCAATTCTGGAGGCGACTTCCTGGGCGTCGTCGTCCTCGGAGAGGCGAACGACGGCCTTCTTCTCGCCGTCCATCGTGTTCTGCGTGTTGACCTGTTCGACTGTCACGTCGTACTGCTCCTCGACGGCGTCTGCGACCTCGCCCTTCGAGGCGCGGTCGTCGACGGCGAACTGGAGCTTGTTCTGGAAGTCCATGTCGTTCATGGCCTTCTCCGTGACGTGTGGGTGTTTGATGACGTCCCAGCTCATCGCTCGGCCACCTCCGCGAGTGCGGATTCCGTGAAGACGGTGAGTCGACCGGGCGCGCCGCCGGGCGCGAGGTCTTCCGTGTTGACCTCGCTGGCGGTCGCCACGTCGGCCCCCGCGAGGTTGCGGGCGGCCGTCGACGGCTCGTCACTGGTCACGAAGAGGATCGAGGCGGGACGACGGTACTTCCGTCCGCGGGCCGAGCCCTGTCCGGCCTTGATCTTCGTGTCGTCGGCGCGGTCGATGTCCGCGTGGACGTCGAGCGCCTCCAGCAGCGAGACGACTTCCTGGGTCTTGACGAGGTCCTCGAAGTCGTCGGAGACGACGACGGGCACTTCGTCACGGTCGAACTCGTGGCCGCGGTCGGCGACGAGGTCGGCGTCGGCCGTCGCGGCCAGCGCCGAGCGAACGGCCAGTTGCCGCTCCTTGTCGTTGAGGTCGAGCGAGCGGTCCGTCTCGGCTTTCGGCGGGTGGGCGCGTCGCCCCTTGACCGCCTGCGGGACGCGGCGGGCACGGCCGTCCTGCTTCGGGACGTGTGCCTGGCCGCGGCCGCTACCGAAGGACTCGGCCGGCGTTCGGAGGCCGGCGTACTCGTCGGACCCGTAGTCCTGTTTTCGGTTGGCCTGTGCGGCACGTACAGCCTTACTGATGAGGTCGGACCGGACCGGCGTCTCGAAGACGTCCGGCAGGTCGACCTCGCCGTCTGTGTTGCCGTCCAGGTCGTAGATTGTTGCCTGCATAGGTTATCCCTGGTTCGATTCGTTGGAGACGTAGCGCACCTCGGGGTCGAGGCGCGGCTGGTCGTTCGGACGCACCGCGGGCCGGAAGCGCACCAGGCGCTTGTCCGGACCGGGCACGGAGCCCTTCACGAGCGTGTACGGCCCATCGACCTCGCCGTAGTTGACGAAGCCGCCGTCGACGGTCGCTTCGTCGCCGTCGGCGATGTCGATGAGACGTTTGTTGAGCTCGGTGCGCTGGTGGTAGCCGGTCTGCCCCTGCTGGGGGACCGTCGAGCGCACGCGGGACGGGTTCCACGGACCGAGGTTGCCGATCCGTCGGCGCCAGCCCTGGCGGGCGTGCTTGCCTTTCCGCTTCTGGACGCCCCAGCGCTTGACGGGACCCTGCGTCCCTTTGCCCTTCGTGACACCGGCCACGTCGGCGTACTCGCCGGCGCGGAAGATGTCGTTCATGGCGTGTTCGCCACCGTCCTCGACGAGGTCGAGGGCGTGGTCGAGGCGGTCCGAAACGGACCCACCGCCGACGCGAGTCTCCATCACGTCGGGCTTTTTCTTCGGGACGCTCGGGACGGCGTCGGGGACGGTGTGCGTAATGAGTCGCACGTCCCCGAGGTCACCGGCCTCGAGTGCGTCGCGTACCTGTTCCTCAGCAGCGTCCGGGTCGTGGTCCTCCGGAACGTCCAGGGTCCGGTCGAGCTCCGAGTGGAACTCGTCGGTCCAGACTTCCGTCAGCGGACGCTGACCGTACGGCGTGTCTTCGTACGCTCGCAGGGCGACAGCGCGCATCGGCGGCGTCTCGATGACTGTCACGGGGACAGTCTCCTCCATCCCCTCGCGGGGGGAGTTGGGTTCGTCGTTGACGAGCACGACGTGTGTCATGCCTGCCTTGTAGCCGGCGAACCCTTGGACGCCCGGCTGCCCGTCGTCAGACGGCCAGCTGTTGAAGCGAGGCGTCTCGCTCGTCGAGCGCTTGCGCGGGCCGAAGCCCAGCGAGCCTTTGCGTGGTCTGCTTGGTTGTGGCATTCGTTTACTCCGTGAGGGTTAGACAGGTGAGGGAGGCGAACAGAGCCTCTTCCGTTCGCACGACCTCACTGCCCTGGTTCGGAACCGTATTCAGCCAGAGGTCGAACCCTTCTGGTTCGTCGCTCGTCTGGTCTCCCCCGACGGCGTCCGGGGCAACGTCGAGTATCGACGGTAACCCGCGCTCGGGTGCCCCGAAGGCGACGGTCATGCCGCCCTCGGCGTCGCGCCGCTCGGCCAGCTGGCCGAGACGGGTCGACGTTACCGGCTCGCCGTATCGCGAGGACGCGATAGTGAGCCCGGCATCGTCGCGCGAGAGTGCCGCATCGAGGTCCGCGGCGACAACGTCGAATCCCGTTGTAGGGGCGTCGACGAGTTTCGCCCGGACCGGCCGTCGCGAAGAGACCCTGACGGTCACGCGCTCCCCCTGTTCCACGTCCATACCGTCTGGGACGGGAAGGGAGATCGGGTGTTGCATGCCGCAATTGACCCGGACGCGCCCATCAGCTCCGACCTCGGTCACGATTCCCTGTCTTAACGACCCCGAACCCTCAGATCCGGAGCCGGTCTGTGAACGCACGCGGAGCGGCGGCAGGACGCCGACGTACTCCAGTTCGTCCCGCTTACCCCACATCTCCTTTCGGAGGTGCGGGGGCGTCGCGGCGTACCGCAGCACGGTTTCGACGAACCCGTCTTCCCACTTGCCCTCGCCCGCTGGGTCGGGGTACACTGTCAGCCGATCAACCCGGTAGACCGCGGCCGCGCGGGCCACGTAACCGAGCTTGCGAGTTGCCTCGCGTCTGTCTTCGGCTTCCCGTGTGAGGGAAGACGGCACGAGTACGCTGGTCGTCATGCCGTGACGCTTCCACGTCGCGCCACTAGACTGTGCCGATATCTCCCCTTCCCGTGCTTAAAAAGACCCCGTTTCGTGCTCGCGATGCGTCGCGTTCACATGGTCCGTCATGCCGACTCGTAAGCGATGCACTCTCGGCTGGTTTGCCGCTTCCGAAAGAGCGTGTCCCGTGACAGCATCACATGATTCGGCTCTCAACGGGGGCGGCGATTGCCCTCACCTCCCATGGTTTGTCCCCGAAAACGGAAGGCTTTTTACTCTCACCCCCGCCAGATTTGATTGCAACGAGACGTGGTGCGCGCTGGTACTGAGCGACTCACAGTCGCGAAGGTCAGTGCGAACGAAGTGAGCGCTGGTAGTGTAGTTGGTATCACGTGACCTTGCCATGGTCACAACCTGGGTTCAAATCCCAGCCAGCGCATTTCTACGACGAACAATTCCACCGAGCACCGCGTAGCGTGTGCTCGTAATCTGTGAGTCGTGAAATCGAACTGGATTCGAACCCTGCCAGTCGCAACGCCCGCAACGAGCGTAGCGAGTGAGGGCGACAGTCTGGCTCCGGTTCAAACACCGAGGGACGAAGTCCCTCATGGCTCGCAATCGCGTCGCGATTGCTCACTCCCAGCCAGCGCATTTCTTCGATTCCAAATCGACAAGCGACACATCTCGGTGCGGCGTCCGGTACAGTCACTGCTTCGAGGATTCGTGTGGTTTGACAGATGGGGGTACCATTATCTGTTAGCCAATCGACAGCGTGGTTGCATGACAGACGAGACGGTCCACGAGTCACAGGAAAAGCGAAGTCGAAGAGGAATCGCGTCGTACTTCCGGCGGCTTTCGAACCGGTTCAGTCGCGGCGAGCCAGCCCCGGCCGATGAAGAACAGACTGTGACAGTCGACCCGCCGGCCGAAGCCGACTTCGAGGTCGAAGTCGAGCGCGAAGACGGCACCGTCAGCCTCGAAATCGATATGCAGTGGGAGGAGGAGGACGGGGCGGTAGAGACGGACGTCGTCGCGAGCAAGGCCACGTTCCAGGTGTACGAGGACAGCGCCGAGCAGTACCGCTGGCGGCTCCGCCACGACAACGGGAACATCATCGCCGACAGCGGCGAGGGCTACGCGTCCAAGCAGAAGGCAAAGCAAGGGCTGGAAAGCGTCAAGAACAACGCGCCCGGCGCGTACGTCGTCGACGAGACCAAAGACGAGACAGCTCCCGACGACGACGGCGGCAGCAAGGCCACGTTCGAACTGTTCAAAGACAGCAACGACAAAGCGCGGTGGCGGCTCCGCCACGACAACGGGGAGATAATCGCGGACTGCGGGCAGGGCTACGCGTCAAAGCAGAAGGCCAAGCAGGGGCTCCAGAGCGTGAAGACGAACGCTCGCGGGGCACCGGTCGAAGAGAGCGAGTAGGCGCTTCGAGCGGCGGCTGCTTCAGTCTGACACTGTGAACGACGGGCAACACCAGAGCGGTTTAGGTCGCGAGCGCGCGTGTGACCCGGTATGACCTGCATAGGGTTTCTCTCGGTCGCACCGGTCATCGAAGGCAGCATGTCCTCGTACGTCGCCGACGCCGTCGCGGCGCTGGAGGCGTTCGACGTCGAGTACGAGACGACGCCGATGGGGACGATAATCGAAGCGGAGGACAGCGAAGAACTGTTTGCGGCCACCCACGCCGCCCACGAGGCCGTCGGGGAGCAGAGCGACCGCGTGAGCACGTTCCTGAAGGTCGACGACAAGCGGACCGTCGACCAGCAGGCGCGGGACAAGGTCGATGCCGTCGAGGCGCATCTCGGACGAGAAGCCAGGAGCGGCGCGGCCGAAGGCGGAGATTAAAGGGGAGGCTGCCAAAGACGGCGCATGGACAGCCTCAATCGGATGGCCACGGAACTCGTCGACGAGGCCATCGACTTCGCTGACGAACTCACGATAGACGTACACGCGCTGGAGGGCGACGCCGCGGTGCTTGACTTCGGCGTCGAGGTCCCCGGCGCTGTCGAAGCCGGCATGCTGCTCGCGGAGATCCAGACGGCCGGGCTGGCGACAGTCCAGTCCACGATGGCCACCGTCGACGGCGCGCCGCTGAACCACGTCGAACTGTCGACGGACCACCCCGCGCTGGCCCTGCTGTGCTCGCAGAAGGGCGGCTGGGAGCTGGCCGTCGACGGCTTCGAGGCGCTCGGGAGCGGACCCGCACGCGCGCTCGTCGCCGAGGAGGAGGCCTTCCAGCGTATCGGCTACCGCGAGGACGCCGACTTCGCCGTGCTGGCCCTGGAGACCGACGAACTGCCGGACGAGGCCGTCGCCAGCCAGGTCGCCGAGCGCACCGGCGTCCCCGAGACGGGCGTGTTCCTGCCCTCGTTTGCGACGGCGAGTGTCACCGGCAGCGTAGTCGCCGCGGCCCGTGCCGCCGAACTGGCCGTCTTCCGGCTGGCCGAACTCGGCTTCGACCCGGTGTCGGTGCTGTCGGCCAGCGGGCGCGCGCCGGTCGCGCCGGTCGCCGGCGACGAGGCGACCGCGATGGCCCGGACGACGGACGCGCTCGCCTACGGCAGCGAGGTCCATCTCACCGTCGACGAATCGTTCGACCGCTTCGACGAGGTCCTCTCCGTCGCCGCCAGAGAATACGGCGAGCCGCTTGAGGGGGTCTTCGAGGACGTCGACTGGGACTTCGCGGAGCTCCCCGTCGAACTGTTCGGTCCCGCCGCGGTCACCATCGACGTGGTCGGCGGCGACACGCACGTCGTCGGTGAGACGAGCGAGGGCGTGCTGGCCGAGAGCTTCGGTCTGTAATCGGGTATGCGCTACAAGGTCGCGCCGCCGGTCCGCTCACGCTCGTTTTTAGAGGCTGCCAGAGCGGCGATTCCGCTTGTCCCCGACAGCGAGGCCGACTGTTGCCGGGCGATACAGACGGCGACCGACGTGTCCGACCGCGAGACAGCTCAGAAGTACCTGGTCTTCCTGCAGGCGCTTGGCCTGGTCGCCGAAAGCGACCGGGGCTACTACCGGACGAGAGAGGACCTCGACCGGGACGCACTCGCAACGGCGTTCGAGGGATCGGTCTTCGGCGTCGACGTGCTCCTCGCCGCACTCGGTTTGGAACCGGTAGACACCGACGCTGTGTTCGATGCACTCCGGGACGAGATACCGCGCTGGGAACGCGAACGGCACACCGACTGGGAGGCCGTCTGGCGGGAGCGGACGACGCGCCTGCTGGAGTGGGCCGTGCTGTTCGGACTCGCCGAGAAAACGGCTGACGGCTACAGACGGCCGGCTGGAGACAGCAATGACCGGTAAAACGATTTGGCGTTACGCCGGGTCGACGTCGGTGACGGTCCCGACACCCTTCGAACTCCCCTCGCGGAAGACGAACTTCTGGCCTTCCTCGACGAGGTAGGAGCGGAACTTGAACCGGACTCGGGTCTTGCCGGCGTCGCCCGGGAGTAACTGCCCGCCTTCCGGATAGAAGGCCGCAGCCTCGCTGATGGTCTCAAGGTGGACAACGGGTTCGTAGCCGTCGCCGATGCGGGTCGGGTGGTTCAACACCATCACCTCGGCCTCGAACTCCTGGACCGGCGACGGGTCCGCGTCGCTCGGCAGCAGGACCATCCCGCGTTCGATGTCCGCCTCGCGGACGCCTTTCAGCGCAATCCCGACGATACGGCCGGCCTTGGCCTCGTCGACCCGGTGGTAGTGCATCTCGATGGACCGGACCTCGACCTCTCGGAAGCTCCCGTCCTGCATCGGCCCGAGCAGCAGTTCGTCGCCGGCCTCGACCTCGCCGGACTTGATGGTGCCGGAGGCGACCGCGCCGACCCCCTGGACGTTGTACGTCCGGTCGACGTACATCCGGAAGTCCCCGACCTCGCCTGCGGTCTTGGGCAACGCCTCGAACATCTCGTCGAGGTCGTCCAGCCCCTCCTTCGTGACGGCGCTGGTGGTGATTACCGGCACGACAGTTTCGGAGATCTCGTCGATAGCCGTGTCGACGCCGTGGCGCTCGACCCGGAGCGGCGTCTTGTCGACTTCCCGCAGTGCCCCCTCGACGTCGCGTTCGACCTCGGCGACCCGCTCCTCGTCGACGAGGTCGCGTTTCGTGATGGCGACAATAGTCGGGAGGTCAGTCGCCAGCAGGATGCCGAGGTGCTCCCGCGTCGTCTCGGTCACCCCGTCGTCGGCCGCGACGGTCAGGAGGCCGTAGTCGAGCTTCTGGCCGACGAGGCCGCGAATTGTCGTGCGGAGCCACGGCTCGTGGCCGACAGTGTCGACGAAGGAGACGAGCCGGTCGGAGGCCTCGACGACCCGCGCTCGGTCGTCCTTCCGATGGGGGTTGTCCATGCGGATCGGCGCGCCGTCCTCGTCGAAGCCGTAGACGCCGTAGGAGAGGTCCGCAGACAGCCCCCGCTCGACTTCGTGTGGCTGCACGTCCAGAAAGCCGCGTGTCCCGCCTTCGCCGTCGTCGGCGTCACCGGTGACCAGCGACCCAACGAGCGTGGATTTGCCGTGGTCGACGTGGCCGGCGGTGCCCACGACGATGTGGTCGTCGTCGGCGAGGACCGACCCCTCCGAGACCGTCGCGACGCCCACGATGCCGTCAGTGGCCGCCGGCCCGTCTTCCGAGACGCCGTCGACGCCCCACGTTTTGACTTCCTCGATGTGTGCGCCGGCCTCCTCTGCCAGCAGGCTGAGTACGTCCATCGACTCGGAGAACTCCGTTGGCGAGATGCCGGCGAGACCGCCGTCGTCGGTGACGCCGACGACGTACGTCGCCTCCCCGTCCCCGGAGAGAACGCGGTGTCGGAGTTGCGCTGCGAGGGATTCGAGCCGCCCCTCGGACAGGTGGAGATCTTCGCTGAGCCGTTCTTTGAACTCGACGCTGCCGCCCTCCCGCTCGCCGCGGTCGAGCGCGCGCCGGAGGACAGCCCGGTCGGGGCTCATATCCCCTCGTTACCGTGGGGCAGATATAAGCCTTCCCCGGATTTACGGCTTCAGAACGGTCCTGACTCCGGTGGCTGAGTGTGTCTCTCACAGTAGGTCCCGGACGGATATTTATACGCGAGGACGCGGCCAGGGCCGGTCGTGGACTGAGCAGCCACGCGGGGTTCGCGGTTGCGTGACGCCGCCCCGTGTGACCGGCGCTGGCGACGGCGTCACCTGTTCGCCTATCGGTGAGCGAGAGCGCAGACGACAATCCGCCTGCCGGCCGACGGACCCCGTCAGTCCTGATACAGTGCGACCGCTTCGAGGAACCCGTCGCCGTAGGTTGCGTCGGTCACCCGGTCGGCCCGTTCGAGGGCCGACTCGTCGGCGTTGGCGACGGCCACGGCCTCGCCGGCCAAATCGAACATCTGGGCGTCGTTCACCGAGTCGCCGACCGCGAGGAACGTTTCCGGAGCGAGGTCCAGTTCGGAACACACCGCTTCGAGGCCGGTCCCCTTGTCGACGACCGGGTCCGTCACGTGGTAGGCGAAGCCGGTGTCGAGGACGACGAGCCCGTGGACCGCGGCCAGTTCCTCCAGCGGTTCGAGGGGCTGGTCAAGCGACACGACGAGCTCAGTCTCGCGCCACCGGTTTGCCAGGTCGACCTGTCCGAAGCCGATGTCGTGACCCAGGTCGCGATAGGCGTCACCGACCGCGAGCGCCGCCTCGTGGTCGCCTTCCAGCCTGAGTTCGTCAGTGGCTTCGACGAACACCACGCCGCCGTTTTCGGCGACGACCGTCCGCTCGATACCGAGGAACTCACAGAGCGCAATCGGGTACGGCATCGCCTTGCCGGTCGCGATGACGACGCGTGCCGGCCACTCGCGGAGGACCGGCATGACGCGGGGGTCAAGCGCCCGGCTCTCGTCGGTCAGCGTCCCGTCGATGTCGACGATAAGGGGCGGCGTGTCGCTGTCCATACGTCCGGGTTCGGAGCGTCGGATATGTGGATTACGGTCAGTCGTCGGTCAGCGTCTCGTAGGCCGCCTGCACCTGCTTGAACTCCGTCTCGCTCCCGCTGTCAGTGTCGGGATGGACCTCTTTGACCTTCTCCCGGTAGGCGCGCTTGATGGTACTCTGGTCGGCGTCCGGGTCGAGGCCCAGCCGCCTGTAGGCCTCCGCCGGACTCGGCCCCGACGACTGGACTCGCTGACGGCGCTGCCGGCCGCCCGCCGTCTGACGGCGCTGTCGCCCCTGACTGCGGCGTTTGCCGCCCTGGGTCGCCCGCGAGCGGCGCGCTCGACGGCCGTCTCGCGGCGGCTCCCACTCCTCCCGCGGACCGGCCCCGAACCCACCACGACGGCCGGTGCCGGTGTTCTGTGCCGCCTGCCGTTCCACCCGCTCGTAGAGGCTCGCGGCCATCTTCCCGCTGAGGTGGTAGTACATGAAGTACGTCGACACGCCGAACATGAGCGCCAGGAAGAGCACCGCGGGATTGATCACGAGACCCACCGCTGTCAGGACGACTGTCAGGCCTCCGAACACCACTGCGATTCCCTTGGTGAGCCCGTCGTACTGCACGCACATGCCTTCGGTCCACAGACCTGTAAGCGTCCCGCCTCTCATACGGTCCGGCGACCGAACTCGATAGCGGATATCGTCCCGGATGGCACAGGACCGACCGGGCTGCTGGCCCCCGATATCGCCACCGCACGGGCTGACAGGCCAGTTCTGCCAAAACCGCAGTACAGCGGTACGTCTGACACAGCCGTATTCCCTCCCTACGTCCTGTTAGTGAGCGTTTATCGCTGCCCGAAAACCCCCGCTCGTTTCCACTGGATATCTCGCTGGCGTCTGGTGGTTCACGGGGTCGGGTTTTCACTTTCACCTCGGTCTAGACAGTATTAAGGAGAATAAAGCCCGTGTAACTCGTTGTACGCGACTATCGTTTCACGCGTCGCCAGCATAGTTCGTCGAGCACCGTAGCTGCGAGCCTGGAGACCGCTACGGCCGCCGCCGAACCGCAGACAAGAAGGATTAAACGCTATCGATGAATACGTATTCGCCGCCAGAAATGACAGGATCACGGGTAGCTACGACGAGGGGTATCGACCGACAGACGGCCGCTGTCGGGAGGAGGAGCGGGCGATGAGTAACAGCGACCTTTCCGCCGACGAGATAACGCTCCCGATCAAACGTACCGACGGTGACACGATCGAAGAGCGACTCACAGGCAACGCCTACCACAACATCCTCCCGGCTCGATACCTCCGGAAGGACGCCAACGGGGACCTCATCGAGGAGCCCGAAGACCTCTTCGACCGCGTCGCGAAGAACATCGCCCTCGCCGAGGCCGTGTTCGAGGCCGGCAAGCAGGACCTCGAAGTACACGTCTCGCCCGACCAGCTGAAGCCCGACCACCCGCGCCGCGACGAGCTCGCAGACGAGGTGTTCGGCAAAGGCACGTCGGTCGACGACGACGTCGAGACCGAACTCTCTGTCTACAACGTCAACAAGTTCGCCTACGAGACGGTCGTGCCGGACCTGCCGGAAAACGTCCGCGACCACGTCGAATCGACCGCCGACGCCTTCCAGGAGCAGATGGAACAGCTCTCCTTCATGCCGAACTCGCCGACGCTGATGAACGCCGGCGACGAGCTCCAGCAGCTGTCGGCCTGTTTCGTCGACTCGCCCGGGGACGACATCGACGACATCCACCAGACCGCCAAGGAGGCCGCACAGGTCTTCCAGTCCGGCGGTGGCATGGGCTATGCGTTCTGGAAGCTCCGCCCGTACGGCGACCCCGTCGGCTCGACCGGCGGCATCGCCTCCGGCCCCATCACGTTCATGCGGACCTACGACCAGATGTGCGAGACCATCGCCCAGGGTGGCGCCCGCCGCGGGGCCCAGATGGGCGTCATGCGCGTCTCCCATCCGGACGTCATCCAGTTCATCCACGCCAAGAACAAGGACGTCTCGCTGGCCGAGACGCTTCGCCTGAACGACCCGGACGACTTCACGCACAACTCCTTCGCCGAGGCACTGGAGGAAGCCCGCGAACTCATCGACGACGACGGAAAGGTGCCCAAGCACCTCCGGAACGCCGTCGAGGGCCACCTCTCGAATTTCAACATCTCCGTCGGCGTCACCGACGACTTCATGGAGGCGCTGAAAGCCGGTGAGGAGTTCACGTTCACGAACCCCCGCACCGAGGAGCCCCACATCGTCACCGAGGAGACGAAGGAACTGTACGACATGTTCGGCCTCGGCGAACACGTCGAGGTCGGCGAGGAGCTCTCGATTCCGGCCGAGGAACTCTGGGACGACATCGTCGAGGGCGCCCACGAGAACGGCGAACCCGGCGTCATCTACCTCGAACGGGTGAACAAGCAGCACTCCTTCGACGTGGAGGAACACCCCGACCACGAGATTCTCGCCACGAACCCGTGTGGCGAACAGCCCCTCGAGGAGTACGAGGCCTGCAACCTCGGGCACATCAACCTCTCGACGCTGGCCGCCACGGACGCGCCGGACTGGCGCGTCTGGTCGGAGGTCCACGCCGACGAGTACGACTCGACGGAAGCCGCTATCGACGCGTTCCTCGAAGAGGCAATCGACTGGGCGGAGTTCGACCGACGCATCGAACTCGGAACCCGCTTCCTCGAAAACGTCGTCACGATGTCGGACTTCCCGGTCGAGAAGATCGAACAGAAGGTCCGGGAGATGCGCAAGATCGGCCTCGGTATCATGGGCCTGGCCCAGCTGTACATCCAGCTCGGCGTCGCCTACGGTACCGAAGAGGCCAACGAGATCGCCCGCCAGACGATGCGCCACATCAACCACGGGTCGAAGGCCGCGAGCCACGAGCTCGCCGAGGAGCGCGGCGTCTTCACCGAGTGGGAGAACTCCAAGTACGCCAACCCGACGGCGTACCCCGAGTGGTTCGAGAAGCAGACCGGCGAGGACGCCGAGGACTGGGCCGAGGGCTACCCCATCCGGAACCACAACACGACGACCATCGCGCCCACCGGCACCACGTCGATGATCGGCAACACGACGGGCGGGTGTGAGCCGATCTACAACGTCGCCTACTACAAGAACGTCTCCGACGACGTGCAGGGCGACGAGATGCTCGTGGAGTTCGACGACTACTTCCTCCGCGCGCTGGAGGACAACGACATCGACGTCGAAGCCGTCAAACAGGAGGCCCAGGAGCAGATGGCCACCAACGAGTTCGGCGGCGTCGACGGGCTGACGACCGTGCCCGACGCCATCGGCGAACTATTCGTCACCACGGGCGACCTCTCGGCCAAGCAACACGCCGGCATCCAGGTCGCTTGCCAGGAGGGCGTCGACTCCGCCATCTCGAAGACGGTCAACGCGCCCAACGATTCCACGACCGAGGACGCCGCCGAAGTCTTCGAGTACATCTACGACCACGGCGGCAAGGGCGTCACCTACTACCGCGACGGCACCCGCAGCAAGCAGGTGCTGACGACGCGCGCCCAGAACACGGAGTTCTCGGACATGGACGCCGACGAGATCGTCGCCCAGATAGAGGAGGTCTTCGGCGGCATCGAGGGCTTCCTCGAGGACGAGTCCGTCCAGGCTGCCATCGACGACTCCATCGAGCAGGTGCTGGGAGTCGCCGACGGGGACGCCGAGTACGCCGAGAAGCAGTCCCGACCGGACGTGCTCCACGGCGTGACCCAGCGCATCGACACCGGCTACGGGAAGCTCTACGTCAACATCAACGAGGACCCCGAGGCCGACCGCCCGTTCGAGCTGTTCGCCAACATCGGTAACTCCGGCGGCTTCACGGCCTCCTTCACCGAGGCGCTGGCCAAGACCATCTCGACGGCGCTGCGCTCGGGTGTCGACCCCGGAGAGATCGCCGACGAACTGCAGGGCATCCGGTCGCCGAAGGTCGCCTGGGACAAGGGCGAGCAGATCCAGTCCATCCCGGACGCCATCGGCACGGCCCTGCGGCGCTACCTCGACGGCGACGTCGACAAGGCCTACCCCGACCAGACCACGCTGGAGGAGACCGCCGGGAAGGCTGAGGAGGACACCGAACGAGAGGCCGGGGCCAACACCCAGACACAGACCGACGGCGGCGCGGCCGCCGCGTCCGACACGGGCGGCGACCAGCAGGACATCATCGACGCCGGCGAGAGCCCGGAGTGTCCGGACTGTGGCTCGCTGTCGCTGTACTACTCGGAGGGCTGCAAGACCTGCGAGTCCTGTGGCTGGTCCGAGTGCTGAACGCCCGCGTGTGACACGCGGAGTCGACTTTCGACGCGATTGACGCCGTTTCTGTTCTGTTTTCGCGTTCCGTCAGGCGCCAGCTACCGGAATTCCGTGACGTCGTACACGCCGGCAATCGTCGTTTCCTCGACAGTCGCCGTGATTTCGGCGCCCTCCTCGGCCGCCGAGTCCGCGACGAGCGTCACCGGCTCGATAGGCTGGCGGCGGAGAAAGGCCCCAATCCGTTCGAGCCACGACGGCTTCCCGCCCTTGCGACAGACGATGACGTAGCGCGACTCGGCGAGTGACGCCATCTCGGGCTCGAAGTCGTAATCCTCGTGCTCGGCCGGCGGGACGACGTGGATGACCTCGCCCGCAATCGTCTCGTCCATGTCCGGGCTTGTGACCGGAGCGATATGTGCCGCTCGCTTCACCCGTGCCCGCAGCAAGATCATCACGGGAACCCACTTATTCCGGCTCTGCGTTTCGGCGGTATGGGCAGTTCGCCAATGATACAGTTCGCAGTGACAGTCGTAGCGGCGGTCGGCATCGGCGTGCCGCTCGCGGCCCTCCTCGCGCCCCCCGACCCGTACACACAACTGCTCACCCTGGCACTCCTGCTGGTGGTGACACTGCCGGTGGCATATCACCTCAGTTACAGGGGCGGCTACGAGTCGCTCAGGGCGCGGGTCGAACAGTAGCGCGTCGCTACGAGTACTGCTTGGACACCCAGCCAGAGGGACCGCTGGGATAGGCGTCCGCCTCCGTCTCCGGTTGCACCTCGCCGCGCTGGTCGACCATCCGGACGACGGCAGTGTGGCCGCCCGACGGCGGGTCGTAGGTGTACTCCCACTGTCGCCACGCATCCTCGGCGGGGCCGTCGCCGCTGACTGCCGGCAGCTGCTCGGAGAGGTCCGCATCCGCCCACGTCTCGCCGCCGTCGGTGGAGACTTCGACGCGCTGGACGCCGCGCAGGCCGGCGTACGCGTGGCCGCCGATGCGCCGGCGGCCGTCGGGAAGCATCGATTCGTGGTGGAGCTTGGCGACCGGGTTCACGGGGCCGGTCCCCTGCCAGCCGCGCTTCTCCCAGTAGCCGTCGGCCTCCTCGTCCAGCACTTCGATCTCAGAGAGCCACTTGACGTTGACCTCGCCCCAGTGACCAGGGACCAGCGCCCGGACGGGGTAGCCGTGGCCCCGCGGGAGAACCTTCCCGTTCATGCCGTAGGCGAGCATCCCGCCCCGCAGCGCGTCGATGGGGAACTCCTCGTAGTAGTCGTCCGCGGCCCGGAGCATGACACACTCACAGCCGCTCTGGACGCCGGCTTCCTCGAGGAGGCTGTCGACGGGGATGCCGGTCCACAGCGCGGTGTCTGTCTTGTAGCCGTTGAGGCGCTCGCCGACACAGCGGAGCGTGACGAACCGGTTCTCGGCGTCCGTCTCCAGGATGTCCGCGTAGGTGAGCGTGACTTCCTCGTCGACGGCGCCGGTAATCGAGAGCGACCAGTCCGCGGCCGAGAGCTCCGGGTCGATAGAGTTGATGTCGACCTCGTAGAACTCCTCGCTGACCAGTGGGTCGATGTCGTCGAAATCAAGGGAGTAATCCGCTGCGACGGCGAGTTTTTCCTCGACATCATCGAGGTCCGCGCCAGGTGCGTCCAGCGGGAGCGCGTTCTCGCCCGTCGCGGCGGCCGTCCGGCGGTTGCCGGCCGCGTAGCCGACCGTCGCCGCACCGACGGCCACGCCGACCGTCGAGAGCGCCCGCCGCCGTTTCGAGGAGATGGGGGTCATCGGGCCACCGAGTCCGTCGAGGGCCTGTGCGAGCCCGACGACGGCAGCGGCGGGAACCGCCGGACCGGCGGCGAGGACGACCTCGCCGGTGAGAACGACGGTGACGGCCCAGGTCACGACGGCCGTTCCGACGGCCGGGACGGCGCGGTTGTTCGCCAGTTGGCCGGTGAGGATTGCCGCCCTGGCCGCCAGCGCGATGAACAGCCCCGCGAGGCTGATTGCGAGCAGGAGATTGAGTTGCTGGCCGAGGCTGCCGAGCGTCGAGATGGCGGTCGAGACGACGATACCGGGCATCGACCGCGCGAGCGCCCGCTCGACAGGCGAGGCGATGAACGTGGGCGCGTAGCCGGTCACTGCGTAGGACCCGGCCAGGCCCGCGACGCCCGCGGCGACGCTGACCAGCAGCCGACCGCCGGGGGAGTCGAGGAGGTCGTCAGTCATAGCTAGAATGAGGGCCTACCCCGCAAAAGGGATTGTTCCAATTTCGTCCAGAATCCGTTCCGAAACTCCGGAAGACACAAGCGAGCGGAGGTGTTCTACGGAATCATGGACGAGCAGCCCGGTGGTCGGCCCTGCCCGCTCTGTGACCGTGCGATGTACCATCGGCACTGCAAGTACGTCTGCCCGGAGCACGGCGTCGTGTATGACTGCGCTGACACGTTCTACTGACGCGCCGCTCGCTGGTTTAATGGTCCGTAACAACGAGTAGGAGGTATGAGTGGCCACGGAGAAGAGATTTCCGTGCTGCACGTGGACGACGACCCCGACCTCGGCGACCTCGTTGCGGTCCATCTGGAACGAGTCCACAGTGACATCTCGGTCTGTACCGAGCGCACCGCGGCCGACGGCCTGGACCGACTGTCCGAGCGCGCGTTCGACTGTGTCGTCAGCGATCACGACATGCCCGAAATGGACGGGCTGGAATTTCTGATGGTCGTCCGCGAGGAGTACGAGGAGTTGCCGTTTATCCTCTTCACCGGGAAAGGAAACGAGGAGATAGCGAGCGATGCCATCTCTGCCGGTGTCACCGAATACCTCCAGAAAGGGGTCGGGACAGACCAGTACACCGTGCTCGCCAACCGTATCGAGCGGGCTGTCGGGGAGCGACGGGCCAAGACAGCCCTGGAGGAATCCGAGCGGATGCTGTCGACGCTCATCTCGAACCTGCCAGGGATGGTGTACCGCGCACGGAACGAACCCGACTGGCCGATGCAGTTCGTCAGCGACGGCGCAGCGGAGCTCGTGGGCTACGGTTCGGAGGCCTTCGAGAGCGGCGAGGTTTCCTGGGGGAGCCTCATCAAGGAGTCAGAGACAGAGCGTCTCTGGGAGACGGTCCAGACCTGCATCGCCGCCGGCGAGCCGTTCGAAGTCACCTACCAGATAGAGACCGCCGACGGGGAGAGCCGCTGGATGTGGGAGCGCGGGCGCGTGGTCGACACTGACGACGACGGCGTCGAAATCCTCGAAGGGTTCATCACCGACGTGACAGCACGGGAGGAACGAGAACGGGAACTCGCGAACCAGCGCGCGTTCACGGAGAAGCTCATCGACTCCGTCGACGATATGTTCTACGTGGTCGGTACCGACGGCAGTCTGGTCCGGTGGAACGACACCGTCCAGTCGGTGACCGGCTACACCACCCAGCGGCTGGCGTCGTTAGGTATCGAGGACCTCATCGCGGATTCCGACCACGAGAAGCTGTGGGGGGTGTTCGAGGAGACGCTGGAGACCGGGTTCGGAACCATCGAGGCGGGAGTCGAGACGGCTGACGGCGAGACGCTCCAGTACGAGTTCAAGGGCTCGCGCATCGAAGACGAGCGCGGCGACCTCTTCGGAATCGCCGGCATCGGTCGTGATATCACGGAACGGAAGCGTCGAGAGCGGGAGCTCAGGGAGTACCGGATGCTGGTCGAAAACGTCGGGGACCCGATGTACATCCTCGATACTGACGGGACAATAGAGATGGTAAACGAGGCGATGGCCGCCCATCTGGGGCACGGTCGCTCGGAAGTTATCGGCTCTGAGCCGGCCCGGTTCATGCCCGAGGCGGACGTCGAAAAGGCGACAGCACTCATCCGTGACCTGCTTGGTGACGAAGAGCGAACGTGGGCCGCCTACGAGATGCGGACGATAGCCGCCGACGGGACGGTCCGGATCAACGAGAACAGGGTCGCACCGCTTTTCGACGAGGACGGGACCTTCGACGGCTCGGTCGGCGTGATGCGCGAGGCGACAGAGCGCAAGCAGCGCGAGCGGGAACTCGAACGCTACGAGACCATCATCGAGGCCGTCGGCGACCCGGTGTACACCCTCGACGACGAGGGCGTGTTCACCTACGTGAACGAAGCGATAGAGCGGCTAACGGGGTTCGAGCCGGACGCGCTCATCGGCGAGCACATCTCCACTATCATGACCGGCGAGGACATCAACCGCGGCAGCGAGCTCATCCGGACGATGCTGTCTGACCCGACCCGGCGGAACGTGACCTTCGAGACGGACATCGTCGACCAGTCCGGGGACCACACGCCCATCGAGATCCATATCGCTCTACTTCCGGCAGCGAAGGGGGAGTTCAACGGCACAGCGGGCGTCATCCGCGACATCAGCGAACGGAAAGACAGGGAGCGACAGCTCGCGGAGTTCGCCTCCGTCGTCAGCCACGACCTCCGGAACCCGCTGAACGTGGTCAAAGGGCGGATATCGGTCGCCAGGAAATCGAGCGACGTGTCACACCTCGACGCGGCGGCGTCCGCGGCCGACCGGATGGACGAACTCATCAACGACCTGCTGACGCTCGCCAGGCAGGGCGAGACGGTCGGCGAGACGGCGATGGTTGATCTCGGCGCCCTCGCAGGCCAGGCCTGGGTCGATGTCGAGACTGGCGAGGCAACGCTCGAACAGTTCGGGACGGCGACGGTCGAAGCCGACGCGGCACGGCTCCGGTCGGTGTTCGAGAACCTGTTCCGGAACAGCGTGGAGCATGGCTCCACAAGCAGTCGGCCGGGGGCCGACGACAGCGTGGAACACGGGTCCACGAGCAATTCGGCGCAGTCCGACGACACCGTGGCACACGAACAGCGCGCGGACAGCGGGGCCCCGGTCACCGTCTCGGTCGGCACGACGGACACCGGGTTCTACGTCGCCGACGACGGCGCCGGAATCCCGCCGGAGGAGCGAGAGACCGTGTTCGAGCGCGGCTACACCACGAGCGACGCTGGGACCGGGTTCGGACTGGCGATCGTCGACGAGGTCGCCCGGGCCCACGGCTGGTCGGTATCGGTGACAGAGAGCGAGGGCGGCGGCGCGCGGTTCGAGTTCACGACGAGTTCGGAGCGCTGACGTGGCGGTAGGCCGGGCCGGCGAGCACCAGCACGGCCAGCGCCGCGGAGAACAGCAGGACGTGGGGCAGCGCGTCGATGGTGAGGCCAGTGAGCGTCAGCGACCGGAGCGACGCGCCCGCAGTGACCTCGACGGCGACCCACGGGATCTCGCCGAGGAAGGTTCCGACGGCGAACGACCGCGGCGAGACGCGGGCGAACCCGGCCCCGTAGGAGACGGGGTCCGCCGGCACCGGTGAGAGCCGCGCCGCCAGGACGCCCCGCGTCTCGCCGGTCACCTCGATGATCCGCCGACCGGAGTCCCCCAGCCAGCCGAACATCCCGCCCTGTTCGCCGGCCCGGAGTGCGAACCGGTAGGGGATGAGGCAGGTGACGAGAGCGCCCATCAGCGCGACCGGGAAGCCGTACTTGACGCCGAGGACGAACCCGGCGAACGCCGACAGTGGCATCGTCGGCCAGGCGAAGAACGGCCGGACGAGGTACAGCCCGACGATGACGCCGGCGAGGTAGACAGGGTGGTCGGCGAGGTGCATCGTCTGGGCCACCACCCGCTCGGGCGTGAGCAGCGTCGTCGCGATAGCGACGACTGCCACCAGCCCGGCGGTCCCGACCAGCTGTCGCTTCGCGAGGCGGTCCATCTACCCAATCCAGCGGTAGCAATCGACAAACGCTTTGTGGTATCTTTTACGTTGCTCGGGGTCGAAGCGGCGATTGTGTCCGAGCCGCGAGACCCGGTCGAACTCGGCGTCGAACTGCTCGCCCACCTGGAACACGGGGAGCTGTCCGTCGCCGACGCCCTCGACCGCATCGAGACGGTGACGACCAACCCACAGGTCCAACGCGAGATACTCGACACCGCAGTGATGCGCGGACTCATCGAACGCGAGAACGGCGTCGTCAGACCGCGGTCACAGGGGTCGTACGTCAACTTCGACAGCGATGTGGTCGTCCGCGAGGGGGAGTTCTCGTGTCAGCGCTGTGGCGCGGCTATCAGTACGGGCCACTTCGTCCAGTTCGACGGCGGGGAACTGGGGCCGTTCGGGTCGACGTGTATTCGGAAAGTGTTGGGGCGGGAGTAGCGAGAGCCGCGGCCACAGGGAGCGACCCTCGGAAAGCGAGCGGCGAACGAAGTGAGCCGCGAGTAGCGATGTCGTGGCCGGGGCCGCGACCTCGATTTCACGACCGAAGTGAGCCACGAAGGGACAGACAGCAACGGACCGCCTCAGCGGCCCTGCCGGAGTTCCTTGATGAGCTGTTTGATGGTGCGCTCCTGCTTCTGGAGCTGTTCGTTCTGGGCCTCGACGGCGGCGGTCAGTTCGGCGACCTGTGCTTCGAGGTCGGCGATATCAGAGTCTCCTGTGGCGTCCGGCTCGACCGATTCGGTTTCTATCCCGGCCGAGTCGCTTGACTCGGTCCCCGCTGTGGCTTCGGCGGTGGGCCCCTGCTCGCTGGTGGATGCGGTCGCGGCCTGCGTGTCGGCGCTCGCTGCGCCGCGTGTAGAGCCGTCATCGCCCTCCTCGTCGTTGCTGACGAGCGGGTCGATACCCGATTCGAGGCCGAGACCGTTACCGGCATCGTCGGCGCTTTCTTCGGGGTCCGCACCGACCGCGGCGTTGAGGTCGGCGAGCGAACTGACCTCGTGGTACGCAAAGAGGGCCTGTTCGAGTGTCTCCCGGACCATCGGTGCCTGCTCGGACGGCGCCTTGATGCGTTCCGGGCGGTTGTTAAAGGAGAGCACGACAGTCGTAGCGACGCTGCCCTCCTCGAACTCCAGGCCGGTTACGTCGTCGAAGGAAAACGCCTCGTGATCGGCGTCCCAGGTGACGTTGCCGATGTGCTTGAGCAGTTGGCGGTCGGTGACGACCAGCGTGAGTTCGCTGAACCGGAACACGCCGGCGATGCTCTCGTCGGCGGCGATACCGCCGGACACGGTGAGCTTCCCTTCGAGCAGCCGTTCGAGGACGGCGTCGCCGCGGCTGCCGGGGACAGACAGTTCGAGCTTCTCACCGGTGTAGATGAGCGAGAACTTGGTCTTGCGTCGGCCTTCCGAAACCGTGAGCCGCCCGAAGTCGTGTGGATAGCTGGTGACCTTCTCGTCGCTGAGAAGGCCCTCGCCGCGGTAGACGAGCGTCCGGGTCGGTGTGAAACAGGCCGCGTCTTCGTCGCCGAGGTTGACACCGCCCCGGATCTCCTCGTCCCCGAGTTCCTGCTGGACGAGGTCTGGTATCTCCATACTGCCTGCATACCTGCGTGATGGCTTAAATCCGCGGGTCGATTATCAACACCGATCAGTCGCCCAGGGCGTGGGACTGCGCCACAGTCCCGGCGGAGATGAGAACCTTCAAGACGGCTAACGGCCAACGGCTGAATGCACCCGCGCCCGGGTGGCTTAGCTGGACATAGCGCCGCACTCATAGGGTCTCTCGACTCATGCGGCAGTGCACCCGTCATGACCCCGGGGCGCTCGTCACGCCCCAGACCTGGGCCATGCGGAGATCGAGGGTTCGGAGCCCTCCCCGGGCATTTTCCAGACCACATCGACCAGCAGCGGGCGGTATCGTCGGCTCGTGTCCGGACGACAGTGAACAGTAGTCGTGTCTCGCAACCGGTCAGCTCGACGAGCGGCCGCCGCCGGGGAACTGCTGAAACACGGCTTCGAAGTCATCGATCTCTGCGGCCGTGGCGTCGGCTGTCTCGCGAAGGTCTTCGAATCGCCTGCTGACGGTCTGGTACTCGTCGCTGGCTTCGAGTTGCGGCGTGGTCTTCTGTGTTTCCAGGGTCGCCTTCTTCGAGGCCACCGCGAAGTACTCCCGGACCTGGTCGTCGTAGGTGGTCCGGACGAGCATCTCCGAGACGGTGTCGAGGAGGTCCTCGCGGCTGACCGGCTTGGTCAGGTAGTCGTCGAAGGGCATCTCGACGATGTCGAAGTCAGGGTCGACGGCCGTCACCATCACTACTGCCGGGTCGATGCCCTGTTCTGCGATGGAGTCGAGGACCTCGTCGCCGCTCATCTCGGGCATCTGGCGGTCCAGAAAGACGACGTCGACGGACTCGTCGACAAGCTGGAGCGCCTTCGAGCCGCTGTGTGCGGTCCGGACGTCGTGCGCGGTCTGCAGCCATGTCGAATACAGGTCCGCGATGGCTTGCTCATCGTCGACTACGAGAACCGTTGCCCCCTCTGTCTCGACGCTCTCTTTCATTGGTTGGCTCCTGTCGGCTCACGGACTGCTTTCATCGGGAATTCCCTTAACAGGGAGATAAATCTACCCAGCGGATTATCGAAACTGAAAACGTAATGGTTGTTCTGTTGACCGTTATATCCTTCGTCCGTTCCGGCACGACGCAGTGACTCTTCCCAGAGACGTTAACATAGCGGCGGCCGTACGGCGTGAGTATGGTGACCGTCTCCGGACCGTGGACGCGCGAGAAGATGACACAGTTTCTCGACGCCGAAACTGTGCCACTCCGTCTCGGGTGCCGAACTCCCGCAGACAAGCCCTGGATGCTCTCGCTCTGGTACCGGTTCGTTGACGGTGCCTTCGAGTGTGCGACCGGGGCGGACGCGGCAGTCGTCGACTACCTCGACTACGACGCCACCGTCTCGTTCGAAGTCTCGACGAACGAACCGCCGTACCGCGGCGTCAGAGGCAACGGGACCGCCACGATGACGGCGGACGAGGACAAGACGGTGCTCACCGAGTTGCTGCACCGCTATCTCGGCGGGACCGACTCGCCGCTGGCCGAGCGACTGCTCGCACCCGACCGTCATGAGATACAGATCACAATCACGCCCGACCGCCTCCACACCTGGGACTACAGCAACCGGATGTAACAGCCTGAACCAATGGAGCCCACAGACTCAGCCATGGACACAGACCCGACAGACATCAGATCAATCGCGATACACGCGACGGACCTCGTCTCGGCCGTCGAAGCGACTGCGGACGGATCAGAGACCGTGTTACGCCTCACGCCGCCGTTCAGCGGCCGGATGCGGGCGCGTCTCCACGTCGTCCAGTCGGACGACACCGACGATGAAACGATTCATATCGAGCCCGACTCGCTGCTGACCGCGGACGCACCGCCGTACCCGACGCCCGACGACACCGCAGACGAACTCCGGGCCGCGGCCGACGAGACGTACTCGGTGGACCGCCATCGGACCTACCACGAGCAGCGACTCGCCGAGTGGCGGGAGTCGCTACCGGACCACGTCGCTGATAGAACGACACTACTGGCCACGGAACACGACGTAACAGTGTCACTACTCGGCCCGTAGCCATTCGTGCAGGCCCACCAGAGCTGTCAGCGGGTATCGGTGTGATACAAGATATCACACAGTATCTACGCGGTCGATAAAACGTCTAAGCGCCGCTTAATCGGTAGTGAAATGAAGTAGTAGAGAACTGTTGTGCGTGAAACGAAGCGAAACGGGTGGAAACCTCTAGAGGTTATAAGATATCTCCAGTAGAAGCGGAGGATAGGTCCCCACATGTCAAGTTCGTCCGCATACGAATTACTCGCCCAGTTTGATGAGTCCCTGCCGGAGTTCGACGAGTCACTCCTCCCCGCCGTTCGAGGTATCGCGTTCTGGACAGCGATTGCGCTCCCGTTTCTCTATCTCCCGCTGCTGATTACGGGCCTGAACTCTGGAGCAACGCGGGTCGCGTTCGTCGCGCTCGTCGTCTTCAACGCCGTGGCACTGTTCATCGGCCACTCACACAGAGGTCCCGACTGAAACGGGAAGCGGTCACCCTCGCGGGTATTGCGGTCCTCCACTCCGCGGTGCCGCTGTGGCCATACTTTCATCCACCCGCCAGCCGTTCGTGTGTGTATGTCACGGACAGTAGTCATCGCTGGCGTCGGGGCTGGTCTCGGGGAATCGCTCGCCAGAACGTTCATCGACGAGGGCTGTCAGGTCGGCCTGTTCGCCCGGTCGGCGTCGTATCTGGAGTCGCTATCGGCCGACCTCGGCGACGACGCGCTCGCGGTACCGATCGATATTACCGATCCCGACCAGATTACGGCAGGCTTCGAGCGGGTTCGAGACGAGTTCGGCCCCATCGACGTGCTCGTGAACCACGCCAGCGGCGGCGCGTGGAAGGGCACACGGGAGATTACACACGAGGAGTTCCAGCACGCGCTCGCCGTCGGCCCGGCGGGCGGGCTGGCCTGTTCGCAGGAGGCCGTCGACGACATGCTGGCCGGCGACGGCGGGACGATCATCTTCACCGGTGCGACGTCTGCCGTCCGCGGCCGCGAGGGCGCGGTCGGCTTCAGCGCCGCCAAGTTCGCTGTCCGCGGGCTGGCCGAGTCGATGGCGCGGGAGCTCGGTCCCGAGGGAATCCACGTGGCCCACGTCGTCATCGACGGACAGATCCACCCCTCGGGCGCGGCGGACACAGCCGACCGTGACGCGGAATCGTATCTCGACCCCGACGAGATCGCGAAGTCGTACTGGCATCTCATCGAACAGGACCGCTCGGCGTGGACGCTGGAACTCGACCTCCGCCCCCACGTCGAGGCGTTCTAAGTGTTGGGCTCCGGTGCCGGCTACTCTTCGAGGAGGTCGACCCATTCTCTGAGTGGCCCCCTGACGCCGTCGACCGAAATCGTAACGTCGCCGTCGAACCGCCACGTCGCCTGCGGGGAGTCCGAACCGAACCGCACCGGAACGGAGACCGACACGTCATCGGCCGTGACGTGGAGTGACTCGTCGCGGTCGACCGTCTCGTCGAGCAGTCGCTCGACGGCCAGGCGGAGCTGTTCCGGGTCCGGGTCTGGGAGGTCCGTTGATTGACTCATACCTGTGGGTTAGAACCGAGGCTACCTCGGTGTTGCGCCGGAGCGGTCGGACCCTGTCATTTAGGGGAGTGTAGCCCGCAGAGGGTTTCGATGGAGTTGGAAACGCCGTATTCCCTGGGAGGGTCCTACTACGTCGAGGCGGTGTCCGTGGGGAAGCGGACGGACGACGAGACTGTGCGCGACTGCGTGGTCTGTGGCGGCCACGTGTACGCCGACGACTGGCACCTCGTCGTCGGGGTGTTGGACACGGACGGCGGCCGACAGCGCCACCACCACTGCAGCGACGACTGTCTGACCGACTGGCTCAGGCTCATGACAGCCGCCTGAGCGGCGGTGAGTCCGCGGAGTCTTGACGGTGGAACACGTCGGGAGGATATGGACGAGCGTACGGGCGTGTTCAGGGTCTACCGCGTCGTCGAAGCGGTCCCGCACATCAATCTGTTCGACACCGACGCGACGCGGCTCTACACCGTGTACCAGTCCGGCTACGGCGAGCGCCAGCCGGCGGTCGATGCCCTCCGGACGGGCGACCTCGTCGCGGCGACGCTGGGCGGTGACCCCGACGATTCGGAGGAGGCCTGGTCGCTGCTTTCCTTCGAGCGCCGCGACCGGGTCAGGATGGATTTCGCCGTCGACGCCGACGTTCCGGACGTGGCGACGGACCTCTGGGAACCGGGGCTGGAACGCCCGGCCAGCGCCGTGCTCGAAGAGGACGGCGACCCGGTCGCGGAGTGTTTCGTCCAGCCGCGTGCGCCGCTGCCCGGCGGCGCGTTCGTCCCGAGCGTACTCACCGGCCTCGTGCCGATGGAGTCGCTGCTGACCGAACTCCCCGGCATCGGCGAGGCGCCGACGGACGCCGTTTTCATCGACCCCGACGCGCCCGACGCCGACTCGTACTCCCGCCCCTACGGCGTCGCCGTGCTGTTCACCGCCGCCGCTGACGACCTGCGTACTGAGTTCCGAGACCGGTATTCGCTCCCTACCGACGCCGACACCAGGCCCGAGTACGACCCGTACGGGCTGTGAGTCGCCGGCGGCCGGAACAGGTGAACGGCAGGCGCTACATCGTGATGACGAGCGGCACCGGAACGAAACAGAGCATGCCCAGAAGGAACGTGACCAGACCGACAGCCCAGCGGCCCGGCCCCAGTGGTGTCTCGTCCAGCGGCGTCGCCGAGCCGAGCCGGCCGAACACAAGCGCCAGAACGCCCCAGAACGCCCACAGCCCGGCCGCTCGGCCCCCTTCGAACACGACGAGGTAGCCGGCCAGGGCGAACAGGGCGACGGGGACCGCCAGCTGGACAAGCGACAGTCGGTCGCCGAACAGCGACCGGGCGACGTGTGCGCCGTCGAGTTGGCCCACCGGCAAGAGGTTCAGGAAGGTCACGAACGCGCCAACCCAGCCGCCGATGACGACCGGGTTCGGGAGGAGTTGCGGGTTCGCGTACTCCAGCGGTTCGCCCATCGCTGCGGCGATGCCCTGGAGCAACAACGGGTAGCCGAGTTCGATGTTCGTGACGATGCCGCGAGTCACCTCCACCGGCGGGAGCGTCACGCCGACCGCGGTCACGACGACAGTCGCGACGAGGCCCGCCAGCGGACCGGCGACGCCGATGTCGAACAGCGCCTTCCGGTCGGGGATGTGGTCGTTCATGCTGATGACCGCCCCCAGCGTCCCGAGCACGTTCGGAAACGGCAGGAAGTACGGCAGGCTCGCCTCCACCTCGTGGTAGCGGCTCATGATGTAGTGGCCGAACTCGTGCACTGCGAGGATGCCAAGCGCCGCGGCGGCGAAGGGCCACGCCTCGAGCATGGCCGTCGGGTCTTCGAGGACGGACAGCCCGTACCAGCGGGTCCCGGCGTACAGCGTCGACAGCAGCGTCAGGACAGCCAGCCCGGCGTTCAGCCACGGGACCCCGTCGACGCCGAGCGACCGCTCGCGTGCGATCAGCACCCACTCGCCCATCTCCCGCTTGAGCGCGACGCGATACCCCCGCTGACGGAACGCCGGTGCGATGCGGTGGATGACCTGTTCGGACTCGGTCATCGGCTCGCCGTAGTACCGGACGCCGTCCTCGGCGCTCCGGTCTATCTCGTAGACGTGAAACGTGTCTGCGAGCGCTTCCGGGTCCGGTAACTCCGGGGGCGAGGACTGGGTCGCCATTACTCCCGTTTAGGGTTCGACCCGTTTGAACCTGTTTGCTGGCCCACTGCGCCCACGGGGTCGCGGCCGACCCGGTCAGTCCGCGACGGCCTCGTCTGACCCGGTCGCAACACTGGGGTCCTGTATCCAGAGGTCGCCAAAGAGGTCGTCCTGCTGGAGCTGGACCTGACCGCGGTGGGCTAAAAAGAGCAGCCCGAGGAACGTCTCGACGCGGGTCCCGCCGGCGGTGTCGACCTCGCGGTACAGCACCTCCTCGCGGCCCTGGTCGTACTGCTCTCGGACGGCGTCGTGGACGTCGGCGATGATGTCGTCGATGTTCTCGGCGTGGGCCGTCCCGGTCACGTCGGCCGCCGACGGCTCCTCGTCGAGTCGCATGTCGTCGGCCCCGCGGTAGTCCAGTTCCTGGGTCCCGCGACCGAACCCGCTCGGGGAGTCGCTGGTGTCGTACTCGCGGGACTCCTTCCACCACGACTCGCGCTCGGCGTCACGGAGGTCGTGGACGAGTTCGTCGAGCGTCTGTGGCATCCCGCGGGCCCGCCGGCGTTCGAGCCGGCGGTCCATCTCCGACTCCAGTGCGGCGAAGGGGTCCGGCTCCTCGATGGGCGCGTCGTCGCTCATCGCCTGCTCCCAGGGCTCGACCGGGTCCTCCTCGTCGTCGCCCTCGCCGAGCATCGCGTCGCTTTTCATCCGGATGAGGACGCTCGCGTAGAACAGCGCCCGGCCCGACGTGCGCAGGTCCGCGTCGTCGATTCGCGCGAGGAACTTGTCGGTGACCCGCACCACGTCGATGTCCCACGGGTCGATTTCGCCGTCGTCGGCTAACTGGACCAGCACCTCGACCGGTTCGACGTTCTCGTCGTCGCTGTCGTCGGCAGTCTCCGCGTCCGTAGAGTCGTCCGCCGTGCCCGGGTCGTCGCCAAACAGTGCCGCCGCCTCTCCCGACTCGCCGGGTGAGTCGCGGTCCTCGTGGCCGGTGATGTTCAGCGGGATGTCCTCGTCATCGGCATCGTCTCGCGGGTCACTGCGTTCCCCGCTCGACTGTTCCGAGGGCCCTCCGTCGCGTTGCTCCTCCGTCTCGCGGGTCGCGTCGCTCCCCGCTCGCGAGTCCGAGCCGCGTGACGGCTCGCTCCCCTCGCTAGTCATCAGCAGGCACCTCCTCGTCACCGTCGCCCTCGCCCGAGAGGTCGATGCCGGTAACCGCACTCACATTGTCGCCCTGCATCATCACGCCGATGGCCCGCTCGGACCGTTCCAGCATAGCCGAGCGGTGCGAGACCACGACGAACTGGGCGTCACCGGCGAGTTCGTCAACCAGTTCGCCGACGAGGTCGGCGTTGGCCGCGTCGAGGAAGGCGTCGACCTCGTCGAGCGCGTAGAACGGCGCGGGGTTGTGCCGCTGGATAGCGAAGATAAAGGCCAGCGCGGTCAGTGACTTCTCGCCGCCGGACATCGCGTTCAGCCGCTGAATCGGCTTGTCACCGGGCTGGGCCTTCATCGTCAGCCCGCCCTCGAAGGGGTCGTCCTCGTCTTCGAGGTGGAGGTGGCCGGTGCCGTTCGAGAGCCGCTCGAAGATGTCCTGGAACTGGTCGTTGATCTCCGTGAACGAGTCCATGAACGTCTCCTTCTTGCGCGCCTCGTAGGTGTCGATGCGGTCCCGGATTCCGTCGGCCTCCTCGACCAGCGTCGCCTTCTTGGCTTCGAGCTCCTGCAGGTCGTCGTCGACACGGTCGTACTCCTCGATAGCGCGCATGTTGACCGGCTCCAGCTTCTCCATCTCCGTTTCGAGCCGGTCAATCTCCTGCTCGACCGTCTCGTGGTCGGGCACGTCCTCGGGGTCGTAGTCGCCGACCTGCGCGTCGAGCTCGTCTATCTCCCACTCCAGACGCTCCCGGGTTTCCTGCTCGGATTCGAGGTCTCGCTCGACCTCTGAGACGGCGGCCTGTTGCTCGTCGCGTGCCTCCTTGGCCTCCTGCAGGTCGGCTTTCAGGTCCTCGCGTTCGGACTTGAGTTCGGCCAGCTCAGCTTCGAGGTCGGCGACGGCCTGCTCCTTCTCGGTTTTCAGCGCCTGTTTCTCGGCGACCGTCGCTTCGAGGTCGTCGATGCGCTCCTCGTGGTCGGCCTTGCGGTTCTGTGCCGCCTCGATGTCGTCGTGGAGGTCCTCGATAGCGTCCTCGGCGTACTGCTTTTCGAGTTCGTACTCGTTGAGTTCGGCGTCGAGTTCGCCCTGGCGGTCCTCGAGGGCGTCGATGTCGTCCCTGATGGACTCGCGCTGGTCGGTCAGGTCGGGAAGCTCGGAGTCCTCGACCTCGGCTTCGAGGTCGTCGATGTCGCTCTGGAGCGCGTCGATCTCCTCGGTCTTCGATTCGATGTCGGCCTCCAGTTCGTCCATCTGGTCGGCCACGTCCTCGCGCTCCGCGGCGATCTCTTCGAGGTCGGCTTCCAGCTGCTCGATGCGGTCGCGGGTGTCTTCGAGGGCGTTCTGCTTGCGCTCGATGCTCGTCTCGATGTCCCGGACCTGCTCGGTGGCGTCGGACTCGCGGTCGCGGGCGTCGTCCAGGCGCTCCTCCACGTCGCGCAGGTCCTCGCGCACGTCCGCCCGTTCGTCTTCGAGTTCGTTGATGCGCGTGGCGACCCGTTCGAGCTTGCCGGCGCCGCCGGAAAACGAGTAGCGCGTGCCCGAGGAGGAGCCGCCGGTCATCGCGCCGGACTTCTCGACGAGGTCCCCCTCGAGGGTGACCATCCGGTAGTCGCCCATCAGCTCGCGGGCGGTGTCCATGCTGTCGACGACGACGGTGTCGCCGAGCACGTACGAGAAGATGCCCGCGTACTCGCGGTCGAAGTCCACGAGGTTGTACGCGAAGTCGATGACGCCGTCGGCGCCAGGAAGCGAGCCCAGCGAGCGGTTCTGCATCTGCGTTATCGGCAGGAACGTCGCCCGGCCGGCGCTGCGCGATTTGAGGTACTCGATACAGCGCTGGCCGACGCTGTCGTCGTCGACGACGACGTGGGCGAGCCGCCCGCCCGCTGCTGTCTCACAGGCCGTGGCGTACTCCGGGTCGACACCGCCAAGCTGGCCGACGGTGCCGTGGACGCCGTCCCGGCCGGCGCTGAGAATCGCCGACACCGCGCGGCCGTACGAGGAGTCGCCGTCCTCGCCGGCCTTGGCCTCTAGCTGGGCGTACTCCTGCTGTTTCGCGCTGATCTCGTCTTCGAGGTCGTCCAGGTCGGACTGGAGTTCGCGCTTCTCGCCGCGCAGGTCGTCGACGACCTCGCCGATGGTCGCCTTGTTCTTCCGGGCTTTCTCCAGTTCCGTCTCCAGGTCCTCGATGTCGGCTTCGAGGTCGGGAATCTCGGCCTCGGCCGCCTCGATGGCCGCGCGCTTCTCGTCCTCGGCGTTCGAGCGCCGGCGGGCCTCGTCGAGCAGGCGGTCCTGCTCGCGCTGGAGGTCGTTCTTCTCGCTTTTGAGCGTCTCCAGCCGCGAGCGGTTCTCCTCCAGTTCGTCCTTGACCTCCTGGAACTCCTCGCCGACCTCGTCGATGCGCTGCTTTACCTCGGCGAGTTCGGACTCCTTCTCGGCGATGTCGGCCTTGACGTTGGATTTCGCGACCTTCGTCTCGCGGATGTCGCTCTCGAGGTCGTCGATGGTCTCCTGCTTGCGGTCGATCTGGACGAACGCCTGCCGGCGCTCGTTCTCGGCGGCCTCGACGGTCTCCTCGGCGGACTCGATCTTGTCCTCCAGCCGGGAGATGTCGCCCTTTATTTCCTCGATCTCGCGCTTGATGGCGAGCTGTTCGTCCTCGCCCTTGCGCTCGATTTCCCCGTTGAGTTCGTGGAGTTCGTCCTCCAGTCGGATGACCACCCCCTGGCGCTCGTCGAGTTCCGTCTGGAGGTCGGTGAGTTCGGTCTCGAGGTCGTCGATGGTTTCCTCGACGGCCGCCAGTTCCTCGCGCTTCTCCTCGAGTTCGGCGGCCTTGCGGTACCCCTCGTACTCCTCTTTCTCGTCGCGGAGGTCCTGATATTTGAGCGCCGTCTCGCGCTCGTCTTCGAGCTGGTCGAGTCGCTCCTGTTTCTCCTCGATGCGGAGTTCGGCCTCGTCGATGCGCTCTTGTACGACCTCCAGCTCGTCGAAGGCGTCGGCCTTCTTCGCGTCGAACTGGGCGACGCCGGCGATCTCGTCGATGATCTCCCGACGGGAGCCAGCGGTCATGTTGATTATCTCGGTCACGTCGCCCTGCATCACGACGTTGTACCCCTCCGGCGTGACGCCGGCCTGGGCGAGCAGGTCCTGGATGTCCGAGAGGTTGACCGAGCGCCCGTTGATGTAGTAGTAGGAGTAGTAGTTGTCCTCGGTCTCTTTGACCCGACGCTTGATGGCGATCTCGTCCACGTCGCCCACGTCCTCCGTGCCGGCGGCGTTGACGACCTGTGAGCGTGACAGCGTGCGGTCGTCGTTTGCCAGGATTACCTCGACGCTGGCCTGCCGTTCGCCGTCGTACTCGGCGTCTTCGTCGGCGTGGCCGGGGTTGTAGATGAGGTCGGTGAGCTTCTCGGCGCGGATACCCGAGGTGCGGGCGAGCCCGAGCGCGAACAAAACTGCGTCGATGATGTTGGACTTGCCCGAGCCGTTCGGGCCGCTGATAGTGGTAAAGTCTTCGTAGAACGGGATTCGGGTCTTGCGCCCGAAGCTCTTGAAGTTGTCGAGGACGAGCTCTTTGATATGCATGCGGTGGTGTGGCCGACAGCCCTACGCGACGATGATGTCGGACTCCGAGTCCTCCTCGGTCTCGGCCTCCGACGCGGCCTCGGCTTCCTCCCTGTTATCACCCTCGTTGGTATCCTCGGTGTTAGGTGTGTCGGCCTCCGCTGGAGTGGCGGCCGATTCCTCCGAGTCGGGTTCTTCGGCGCTGAATCCGTTGTCCTCGTCGACGGTGGCTTCGAGTTCCCGGATACGGACCTTGCATTCGACGAGTTCGTCGGTCAGTCCCTCGACCGACGCTTCCAGTTCTCTGACGCGCGTTTCGAGTTCCTCGACTCGGTTGCCGCACATATCCGTTACCCATCCATTCTGGACACTTATACCTACGTCAGACATTGGCATCTCGGTTGATACGTCCGCTCCGGTGGGTCGAGTCGCCGGACACGTACAGGGTCGTTAGCCTTTAGCCACGCGCCACCGAACCCCGGACAATGACTGCACAAGCGTCCGAGTCCCGCGAACTCGCGGCCGTCATCGGGCTGGAGGTCCACGTCCAGCTCGAGACGGAGACGAAGATATTCTGTGGCTGTTCGACCGACGTGGCCGACGCCGAACCCAACACCCACACCTGCCCGGTGTGTCTCGGCCTGCCCGGCGCGCTCCCGGTGGTCAACGAGGGCGCCGTCGAGGCCGCCGTGAAGGTCGGCAAGGCTATCGACGCCGACATACCGACGGAGACGACGTTCCACCGGAAGAACTACTACTACCCCGACCTCCCGAAGAACTTCCAGATAACGCAGTACGATTCGCCCATCTGCCAGGACGGCGAACTCGAATTTTCCGTCGAGAGCGAGCGCCGAAGCGTCGACATCCGCCGGGCGCACCTCGAAGAGGACCCCGGTTCGATCAAGCACGTCCGCGAAGGGACCGGCCCGCTCGAGTCCCGGACCTGCTCCATCGAGCGCGCGGACTACACGCTCATCGATTACAACCGCGCCGGGACGCCGCTGATGGAGATCGTCACGGAACCGGACTTCCGCGCGCCGGGCGAGGTCCGGTCGTTCCTCGAAAAGCTCGAGGAGGTACTGGAGTACCTGGGCGTGTTCGACGCGACGCGGGACGGGAGCCTCCGCATCGACGCCAACCTCTCGATGGTCGAGGCGGGCGAGGTGGACGACGCCGGCGACATCGACGACAGCGTTCTGGAAGACGCCAACCGGACCGAGGTCAAGAACATCTCCAGTCACAAGGGCGCGGAACAGGCCCTCTCCTTCGAAGCCTCCCGCCAGCGCAAGCTCATCCAGTCGGGACGCGCCGTCGAGCAGGAGACCCGCCACTTCAACGAGACCCATGGCAACACGGTGTCGATGCGCTCGAAGGAGGAGGAGAAGGATTACCGCTACTTCCGGGAGGCCGACCTGCCGCCGCTGCGGGTCAGCCACTGGAAGGACGAGGTCCCCATCCCGGAACTGCCCGACGCCCGCCGCGAGCGGTTCGTCGAGGAGTACGGTCTCAGCGAGGAGGCCGCCTCGAAGCTCACGAGCACCAAGCAGGTCGCGGACTTCTTCGAGGACGTGACCGAGCGCTTCGACGCCGACCTGGCCGCGACATGGGTCGCCGACAACCTGCTGGGCGAACTGAACTACCGCGACATGGCCATCACCGACATCGACGACCGCTTCGACGAGGTGACCCGGCTCGTGGCACTCGTCACGGAGGACGAAATCACGGCGAAAAACGCCCGCGAGACCGTGCTCCGGGAGATGCTCGACACGGGCGAGGACCCCGACACGGTCGTCGACCGCGAGGGACTGGGGAAGACCTCCGGCGACGAGGTCCAGCAGGCTGTCGTGGACGCCATCGACGAGAACCCCGACGCCGTCGAGGACTACCACAGCGGCGAGGACGGCGCGATCAACTTCCTCGTGGGCCAGGTCATGCAGAAGACCGGCGGGAGCGCCGACCCGGGCGACGTGAACGGGTTGTTGCGCGAGGAACTGGAAAGCTAGATAGGGTCCGCTACTCCTCTGGACACATCGAGGGCGAGCGGGTCGTTCTGAAGTCGTCGCCTACGGCCAGCCGTCCGGCAGTTCATCGGCGTGGTTCTCGAGCAGGTCGAGCATCGGTTCGATTTCGTCGAACCGCTCACCCCGTGACACTTCGTCGGCATCTCTGTCCCAGTTGATGTACGCTAAACTGGCCAGACGCGGGAGGTCGTCGTGGCGGAGTTCGGTTTCTGTACTCCGGGCCCTGGTGCCTCTGGGCAGAAAGTCGACGACTGGCCGCGGACTACTGTGTTTCAGCATGAACAGAATCATTCTCCGACGGCGGGTAAACAAAGCCTCAAACACTCGGTCCATCCCTGTCTCCCATATCACGTCCGGGATAGAATCTTCCATTCTGTAACAAGAAGCACACTACTGATAATAAATGTCACGATAACACTGCTCACGGGCCGGAACGACCACGAATTTCACGGGTGTTTTTAAATCGAGACGCCGTCCCGATATCCGCTCCCTCAAGTCGCGTCCTGCGACTCGTTCGATGCGTTCGATTCGACGCTGTCACGCCGCTCGTCCGGAATGATGGCCGGGTCTTTCCACAGTAGCGTCACGAATATCGCGGCGGCGAGCGCTTCGAGCGTTTTGACGGCGGATTCGGTCGGTTCAGTGTCGAAGTGGTCCAGTATCAACAGCGCGGTGCTCCCGCCGTGGTGTCCGCTGCCACCCGAGGACGGTGCGGAGAACCCCTCCACGAGGAAGGCCCCGTGCCCGGTGGCGTGCCAGAACACCCAGGCGGCGATAGAAGCGACCATGAGGACTGTTCCGGCGATGTACGCGTTACGCAGGCCGACGGAGCCCCGGGTGATGAGATACGGGCCGGCAAACAGCAGTGCGGCGAAGGCGACAAACAGGAAGGGCCGGGGGTCCGGCGGGAGCCCCTGTCCGAGGAGCCCCTCCATCGCCTGCGCGTAGATGATACTTCGCGGGAGTCCCCACCAGAGGTGAAACGCCGCCGTCGCGAAGACGAGTGCGGCGGCGGTTCCGCGGAGTAGTCTGGTCGTCCGGCGGTCCATACCCGCAGTCGGGGTGGCAGTGACAAGAGTGCGTCGAAAGGGTGAGTGCCGCCGTGGCCGGCACCAGCGCGGGACCGTGCCGGAGTGGTAATGGGCTACCTCCGCGCGAGCGCGAGCGGCCCCGCAAGCGCCCGCACACCCGCGCTGTCACCTGATTTTCCCGAAAGCCTTTAGAACAACTGACTCCGTAGCGACGGGTAATGACAGAGACAGGTGGTGTCCGATGCGACTGATTATCACCGAGAAGGACAACGCCGCTCGCCGCATCGCGGAGATCCTCTCGGAAGGAGGGGCGTCCGCGAGTCGGCACAACGGCGTCAACGTCTATCGGTGGGGGAACACCCGCGTCGTCGGCCTCTCGGGCCACGTCGTCGGCGTCGACTTCCCCGCGGAGTACAACGACTGGCGCGACGTGGAGCCGGTCGAACTCATCGACGCCGACGTGACGAAAGAGCCAACCCAGGAGAACATCGTCACGACGCTCAAGGAACTGGCGCGCGAGGCCGACGAGGCCACCATTGCGACGGACTACGACCGCGAGGGGGAACTCATCGGCAAGGAGGCCTACGAGCTCATCCGCGAGGAGACCGACGCGCCCGTCGACCGCGTCCGCTTCTCCTCGATCACCGAGCGGGAGGTCCGGGACGCCTTCGCCAACCCCGACGACATCGACTTCGACCTGGCGGCCGCCGGCGAGGCCCGCCAGATTATCGACCTCGTTTGGGGGGCTGCGCTCACTCGCTTTCTCTCGCTTTCGGCCCGCCAGTTGGGCGATGACTTCATCTCCGTGGGCCGGGTCCAGTCGCCGACGCTGAAGCTCATCGTCGACCGCGAGCGCGAGATCCAGGCCTTCGACCCCGAGGACTACTGGGAGATATTCGCCGACCTCCAGAAGAACGGCTCGGAGTTCGAGGCCCAGTACTTCTACGACGACGACGGCAAGGAGGCCGAACGGGTCTGGGTCGAGGACGACGCCGACGGCGCCTACGCCGACCTGACGAGCGTCGACGCGGCGACGGTGACGAGCGTCCGCCGCCGGACCCGCACCGACAGCCCGCCGACGCCGTTCAACACCACCGCCTTCATCTCCGCGGCCAGTTCGCTGGGCTACTCCGCTCAGCAGGCGATGTCCATCGCCGAGGAGCTGTACACCACCGGTTACATCACCTACCCGCGAACGGACAATACGGTCTACCCCGACGACCTCGAGGAGGACGCGCTGCTCGACGAGTTCGTCGGTGCAGGCACCTTCGGCGAGGACGCCGAGGCGCTGCTGGAGCAGGAGGACATCACCGCCACCGAGGGCGACGAGGAGACGACCGACCACCCGCCCATCCACCCCACGGGCGAGATTCCGCCGAAGGTCGACCTTTCCGAGGACGAGTGGGAGATCTACGAACTGGTCGTCCGGCGCTTCTTCGCGACGGTCGCCGAGGCCGCCACGTGGGAGCACCTCCGGGTCGTCGCCGAGGCCGGCGGCCGCTCGCTGAAGGCCAACGGCAAGCGCCTGGTCGAACCGGGCTACCACGCCGTCTATCCGTACTCAAGCGCCAGCGAGAACCACGTCCCCGACGTCGAAGAGGGCGAGGAACTGGCCATCTCCGAGGTTCGGATGGAGGCCAAGCAGACCCAGCCGCCCCGCCGCTACGGCCAGTCGCGGCTCATCGAGACCATGGAGGATAAGGGGTTGGGGACGAAGAGCACGCGCCACAATTCAATCGAGAAACTGTACGACAGAGGCTACATCGAGGGCGACCCGCCCCGGCCGACGACACTGGCGATGGCCGTCGTCGAGGCCGCCGAGGAGTTCGCCGACCACGTCGTCAGCGACGAGATGACCGCCCAGCTGGAGTCGGACATGACCGCCATCGCCAACGGCGAGGAGACGCTCGATACGGTGGCCGACGAGTCCCGCGAGATGCTCAAGCGCGTGTTCGAGGAGCTGCGCGATTCCCGCGAGGAGATCGGCGAGCACCTCCAGGAATCGCTGAAGGCCGACAAGACGCTCGGCCCCTGTCCCAAGTGCGGCGAGGACATGCTCGTCCGGCGCTCGCGCCAGGGGTCGTACTTCGTCGGCTGTGACGGCTTCCCCGAGTGCCGCAACACGCTCCCGCTGCCCTCGACCGGCGAGCCGCAAGTGCTCGAAGAGCACTGCGAGGAGCACGACATGCACCACGTCAAGATGCTCGCCGGCCGGGACACCTTCGTCCACGGCTGTCCGCGCTGCGAGGCCGAGAAGGCCGACGAGAGCGAGGACGAGGTCATCGGGCCGTGTCCGGAGTGTGGCGTTGCTCCGGAGGAGCAACGAGGCGAAGGCGGCGAAGCCGCCGAAGCGGAGGGCGGAGAGTTGGCTATCAAACACCTCCGGTCGGGCTCCCGGCTCGTCGGCTGTACGCGCTACCCCGACTGTGACTACTCGCTGCCGCTGCCCCGCAACGGTGACATCTCGGTGACAGAGGCGTTCTGTGCGGAACACGACCTGCCGGAACTGGTCATCGACGCCGACAGCGACGACCCCTGGGAGCTGGGCTGTCCCATCTGCAACTACGAGGAGTACCAGGCCCGCACCGCCGTCGAGGACCTGGAGGACCTGAACGGCATCGGCTCGGCGACCGCGGAGAAGCTCGGCGACGCCGGCGTCGACTCGCTGGCGGCGCTCCGGGAGGCCGACCCCGACACCGTTGCCACCGAGGTTCAGGGCGTCAGCGCCACGCAGGTCCGGGACTGGCAGGACGAACTCGAAGCCTGACGCCGCCGGTACCATTAATCGTCGCGCAGGACTGCCCGCAGGTGTGCCATCCATTCCATCGGAGTTCCACGACCTGTTCGAGAAAGCGACGTTCGCACACGTGACGACGATGACGCCGGACGGCAAGCCACACGCCACCCCGGTCTGGGTCGATTACGACAGCGACGACGACCGCCTCTTGATAAACACCGAGCGCGGCCGTCGGAAGGCGCAAAACGTCGAGTCCGACCCGACCGTCGCGGTGAGCATGACCGACCCGGAGAACCCGTACCGGTTCCTCTCGGTGACGGGCGAGGTCGAGGAAGTGACCACAGAGAGAGCGCGCGAACACATCGACACGCTGGCGAAGCGGTACATGGGCGAAGACGAGTACCCGAACCCGATTCAGACCGAGCGGGTCGTCCTCCGCATCCGGGCTGACGAGGTCCGGACCGGCGGCTGAGTGGTCCCCCGCGGTCAGTCGGCGACGAACGTCACGCCGTCACAGACCGGACACTCGACGGCGTCCGCGTTGTCGGCCGTGACCGTGTCGACGGCACCGTAGACGACGGCATGTGTCACCGGCTCTGGTATCTGGCGCTCACAGAGCGGGCACTCGACGACGCCTGCCCGCAGTCGCGCCCTGTCGATCCTGTGGCCGGTGGTCACAGCTGGAGATGGGAGGTCGGGCCCGGGCCGTCGTCGTCGTCGATACCGCCCGCGTGGGCGAACGTGTAGTCGTCGTCCGTGAGGAACACGTCGCCGTGGGTCTCCGATATCTCGACGCCGGGGAGTGTCGTCCCCGCGGCGTCGCCGTTGTCGCAGTCGCCCTCACAGGCGTCGAACAGCGAGCCGTGCCGGGGACAGATGAGCTGGCCCGCCCGCATCGGGACGCCCCGCCCGGTGTCGAACCGCTGTGCCTCGTGCGTACACCGGTTCACCCACGCCTCGACGCCGTCAGCACAGGGAACGAGAACGACTTCCTCGAGGTCGCCGTAGGGGTCTTCGGCGGTGAACAGCCACGACCCGTCCTCGTGGACCGTCTCGACAGTGGTAAGTCGCTGCACGGGCGCCGTGTTGGGCCGCCGCCCGTATCAGCGTTGTCGTGGGGCGCATCGAACGGCGAGCCACGCGGTCACTCGCCGGTCTCCGCCGCGATGAGGCGGACCAGCGCCGTGACGAACACCTCGAACAGTCGCCAGACCAGAACGCCACTGACGACGAGAACGGCAAGGGCGATGGCGACGAGCCAGAGGAGGAGGCCGAACTGCAACTCGGTGAGCAGTCCCGTCGCCAGTCCGACGACGAACCCCCCGACGAAGAGGCCGCCAGCGCCCTGGAGACAGCGGCGTTGCCAGCGGTCGAACGCGAGCGCGTCCTCGGCCCCCAGAAGCGATGGCAGGGCGATGCCGAGTCCGGCACCACCCAGGGCGAGTATGAAGAAGATGCTGCCGAACAGATACGAGAGCCCGCGGACGAAGCCGTCGCCGGACGACGACGCTGTCGGCATCGTCGAGAAGGAGTACAGCACTGCCACCGTGACGACAGCGCCCGTGAGAACGAGCACGGCCCGGATAGCAGTGACAGCGTACCGGCGCTTGTCCGTCTTCATTGTCTGACGATTGTAACATAGCCATCATAAATCTTCGGAGATACACGAGTGAGACCAGATCCAGTCGGGCGCTCCGGGCAGGGTTCCCAGCACGACCCGCTGTGATGGGTGTATCCGAAGCGGTTATACGGCCACGCGCAAGTCTGGCAGGTATGAGCGACTGGGCGGACTGGGACCACATCGTGAAGATAGACCCCGACAAGACGCTGGTCGACGGAGAAACGTTCGAAGACGTCGCGGCGACGGGGACCGACGCCATCGAGGTCGGCGGGACGACCGGGATGACAGAGGAGAAGATGAAACGGGTCGTCGACGCCTGCGGGAAACACGACATCCCCGTGTACATCGAGCCGTCCAACCCCGCGTCCGTCGTCCACAGCGACCGTCACGACGGCTATCTCATCCCGGTCGTGATGAACGCCGGCGACGTGGCCTGGATAACCGGTGCCCACAAGGAGTGGATCCGTATCGACGACGATATCGACTGGTCGCGGACCTTCACCGAGGCCTACATCGTGATGAACCCGGAGGCGTCGGTTGCGTCCTACACGCAGGCCAACTGCGACCTCGACGCGGACGACGTGGCCGCCTACGCCGAGGCCGCCGAACACCTGCTGGGGCAGGAGATTATCTACGTAGAGTACTCGGGGACCCTCGGCGACACCGACATCGTCGCCGCCGCCGCGGACATCCTCGACGACGCCACGCTGTTCTACGGCGGTGGCATCCACGACTACGAGTCCGCCCGCACCATGGCCCAGTACGCCGACACCATCGTCGTCGGTGACCTCGTCCACGACGAGGGCGTCGAAGCGGTTCGCGAGACAGTGAAGGGCGCGAAGGACGCGACGGCGACGGTCAAGTAGCTAGACCGCCAGCTGTTCGAGCAGTCGGCCGACGACGCCACCGGGATGGCGTTCCGTGTCTACTTCCATCGACGCGTGGTCGCTTGCTTCGATTGCCGACAGCGCGGTCCCGATGTAGGTTGACGCGGAACGAAAGTCCCTGATACCGATACCAGGCTAATATCTGTGTCACGACTCTGATTCTTCTATTACTATAATCTCATATACCTAACACTTATCATCAGCACTACCTACATTTCTTGTGTCTGTCGCACAATGTTGCGACGCGCCAGTCTTCGCGAGGTTACGACGGGCGACAGAGGAGGAGATATCACACATAACCGCGTATCCCGAACTTCACGGTTAACAACCACTACATCAAATAAAACGATGGTGTTCTCTGCAGAGCAGTAGGGAAGCTACATCGAGGTAGTGGGGTGGACGCCTGCGGAGGGAACTACCAATGAGCACAACGACCGATATACACCCCGCGATTGCACGGGCCGCAGAGGCGTTTAACGACCACGATGTGGATGGGTACGTCGCTGAATTCGCCGAGGAGGGGACGTTCTTGGATCCGGTACAAGACGATGAACTGACGAAAGCCGAAATCCGTGGGTACGTAACCAAAATGTTAGAGGCGTTCCCGGACGTTCGGATCGAAGAAGAACGGGTCATTGCATCGGATGACGAAACCGCGATGGAAGCGACGTTTCACGCCACTCATAAGGGCGAATTTGACGGCATCCCCCCAACAGGCGAGACGGTCGCCGTCCCTTTTGTGTCCATCATCACGGTCTCGGACAACGGGATCACATCGTGGCGAGATTACTGGAATCAAGAGGCCTTTGCCGAGCAGATTGGACTGGAATAACTAACGAAGGAAAATCCGATGACAAAAAATGCACTATCGGACAGAGCATTTCGAGAAGAAGTCGGCCTGCGATACATTCGCTTGTTCACCCAACCACGACCATCTGAGGAGCTACAATCAACGATAGACGAGCTTGTCGCAGGTGATCATATTACGTATCACACAAGTTGGGGAACCCTTCTCGGTCGTAACGCGTTGAAAGAGTATGCGGAGATGATCCAGAAGGCATTCCCCTGCCTTTCGTTTGATATAGATCACATTGCGAGTTGCGATGACACAATGTACTGTCAGTGGAACGTAGACGAGACACATTTCATTCAACGCACCAACTCACTTGCGCCTGAAGCCGGCCGAAGGGTGATGACTGTCCGATTCATGCACGATCGTATCATCAAAACATGGCAGCCCTGTGACCCCTGGTTGCCGCTTTGGTCGGACCAACACATTCCGTAGAAGCTAAACAAGCAAGAATCCAGGCCGGACTGATTGAGAATATCCACGCTTCAAATCTGGACAGCAAGTCTGTATAACTGTCATTTTCACTGATGAATAAATCCTCTATATTCAGCACGACAGTTGTATCAGTTCTTGAGGGTTTCAACAGAACCTACTATTTAGCGTCCGCATCGGCGTCGTCCCCGAACTGGTGGAACGGCCGGGTGTACTCGTTCCGGATGAGGTCCTCGTCGACGACCTCCAGTCCGATGTCGTTGAGGTCTCTGCCGATGCGGCTCAGGTCGTTTCCGTCGGTTCCGACCACCTCGACGTGGACGTTGTCGGCCCCGGTCATGACCTCCCGGATGGCGACGACGCCGGACACGTCAAGTGCCCGCTGTGCGATCTCCTCGCGCTCGTGAATCGGTGCGGTACAGACGATGAGTGTGTGGAGCTGATACCCCGCGGCCTCGTAATCGACGTCGACATCGTAGCCGACGATGACGCCTGCCTCTTCGAGTTTGTTGATACGGTTCCGGACAGTTCGCGCAGAGACGTCCAGCGATTCGGCGATCTCGCTCGCCGAGGTGTGTCTCGCGTCCTGCTGGAGCGCGTAGATGATGTTCCGGTCAAGGTCGTCGATGGGATACTCCTCGTCGGCCATAGCGGCTGTTTTGACGGCAGTCAGTACAAAGGTTCAGGATACGGAATCCGGTCAGCATGTCGACTCGGCACGCTCTCCATCCGGTTCACGGGTCGCAGTGCACCCAGTTCGCCATACCGAGGTCCGTCGCGGTGCTCATGGCTCGCTGCTCACGGTTCACTTCGTTCACCGTTCGCCATACCGAGGGCCGCTCACTACGTTCGCGCCCCTCGCCTCGAAAGACTGTTCTTAAGTTACGCCCACAAGAACCAACGCCCATGGAAAACCGAACCTACACGGCGGACGCAGCGCCGGGCGACACGGTCACCGTCGCCGGCTGGGTCCACGAGATCCGTGACCTCGGTGGCATTGCCTTCCTTATCCTTCGAGACACCACCGGGAAGATACAGGTCAAGTTCGAGAAAGACGAGATGGACGACGACCTCGTCGACACGGGACTGGGCGTCCAGCGCGAATCGGTCATCTCGGTCACCGGCGACGTCGAGGAGGAGCCACGCGCCCCGACCGGCGTCGAAGTGACGCCCGAGTCGGTCGACGTGATCTCCGAAGCCGACCCCGAACTGCCGCTGGACCCCTCGGGGAAGGTCGACGCCGAACTGCCGACCCGACTGGACAACCGGACACTCGACCTCCGCAAGGAGGAGGTCAAGGCCATCTTCGAGATCCGCGCCGAAGTGCTGCGCTCGGTCCGCGAAGCGTTCCGCGAGCTCGACTGCACGGAGATCAACACGCCGAAGATCGTCGCCACGGGGACCGAAGGCGGGACCGAGCTGTTCCCCATCACCTACTTCGGACGCGAGGCGTTCATGAACCAGAGCCCGCAGCTGTTCAAGCAGCTGATGGTCGGCTCCGGGCTGGAGCGTGTCTTCGAGATCGGCCCCATCTTCCGCGCCGAGGAGCACAACACGCCGCGGCACCTCAACGAGGCCACCAGCATCGACTTCGAGTCGGCCTTCTACGACCACACCGAGGCCATGGACGCCTGCGAGCACGTCGTCCAGTCCGCCTACGAGGGCGTCGCCGAGAACTGCGAGGACCAGCTGGAAGCGCTCGGCCTCGAAGACGAGTTCGCGGCTCCCGAGGGCGACTTCCCGCGGCTCACCTACGAGGAGGCCCTGGACCGCATCAACGCCACCGGCAAGCTCGACGAGCCGCTGGTCTGGGGCGACGACCTCTCGACGGAGGCCGAACACGTCCTCGGTCAGGAGGTCGGCGAGCACTACTTCATCACCGACTGGCCCAGCGAGATAAAGCCGTTCTACATCAAGGACCACGACGACGACGAGGAGGTCTCGACCGGCTTCGACATGATGCACCCGTCGATGGAACTGGTCTCGGGCGGCCAGCGTGAACACCGCTTCGACCAGCTCGTCGAAGGGTTCGAACAGCAGGGGCTTGACCCGGAGGCCTTCGAGTACTACACCAAGATGTTCAAGTACGGCATGCCGCCCCACGCCGGGTGGGGACTGGGCGGCGAGCGCCTCATCATGACGATGCTGGGGCTGGAGAACATCCGAGAGGCGGTTCTGTTCCCGCGAGACCGACAGCGTTTGTCCCCCTGAGACAGCGCTGTTCATCTCGAGCGGGAGCTTGTGAGACGTTCCCAGCGAGTCGACCAGTGTCGTCGGCTCGCCGTGGCGAGCCGACTGCAGGCGATTCCGTAGGAATCGCCCCGTTCCCGCGAGACCGACAGCGACTTTCTCCGTAGATGCTCACCGTCTTGCAGCGGTTCGAGACAGACAGCGCCTGTCTTCCTGAGACGGCGGAGGTGGAAACCAAACGCCGTTCCGGTCTCAAAACGCCGAGACCGACAGCTTGCTCAGTCGTCTGCGGGCGCAGCGCCGCCGGAGCCGAAACTCGCCCCGGCCTGAGAGACGGTGCCTTCGTTGGCGGCCACCCAGCGCAGCAACAGGAACGCGAAGACGTACTTCGCGAGGATGTCCAGCCCGGAGTAGCCCCACGAGGTGACGCCGACGCTCAGGAGGGCCACGCCTTCCGAGCCCAGCGCCCACAGAATCGGGTAACCGAGCCACAGAACGACTGTCAGGAGCTTCAAGGTCCCGAATATCTCGCCCGTCCCGGCGGCCTGTGCGTCGGCCGGCCACTCGACGAGCAGGATGTACAGCACCGCGAGGAAGAACGCACAGCTGATGCCGTAAAACACCCAGCGAAGCAGGTGCGAGGAGGTGATCAGCGCGGCCGCGAGGCCGGTCACGCACATCCCGATGTCCATCGTGATGGCGGTAAACAGCGACGAGATGTCAGCGTCGGCCAGCAGACCCAGCGCCAGGAGAATCATCGGTGTCGAGAACGTCCAGGTCAGGTAGCGCCCCCACGGTGACAGAACCTCCTGGCCAGCGAGGGCGTGGCCGGCCGGCATTTCGAGGATACCTACCGTCAGCCCGGAGGCCAGGCCGGCGTAGCTGGAAATCGAGACCAGCGGAACCAGCAGGGTCGCCACCCAGATGAGTTTCGCGCGGGAGGACTCGATGTCTCGACCCATGAAGACGAACAGCAGTATCGCAAGCCCGGCGAGGGCGATGTTCACCCATAGCGACGAGTTCAGGAGGAAGTTCGACTGTATCTCCTGGAGTACCTCTGACTGTGACGCCTGGAGTAGTGTCGTTGCGGTGGTACTGGCAGCTGTCATACATTCCATATAGGAAAGGACTACTTAAGACCGCTTGGCCAAACAGTATCGGTCTCGGATGTATATTCGAACTTCGGAAACCGGCGCGCACGCTCAGGTAGTGACACGGACAGCGGACGGCCGCTCGACGCTAGAGGGGGAACTCACTCCGGGAACAGTTCTTCCTCGCGTTCGATAGCTTCGATACGTGCGATCTCGGCGTCGGTCAACTTGAGGTCGGCGGCGGCGAGGTTCGCCTCGAGATGGGGCCGAGAGGACGCCTTCGGAATCGTGACGACGTTGTCGTAGCTGGTCACCCAGGCGATACTGACCGCGGCCGGCGACGTATCGTGCCGGTCGGCGATGTCGACGATGGTCGGTTCCTCGAACACGCGACCGCCGGCCAGCGGTGAGTACGCGACCAGCGGGTAGCCGTGTGCCTGGGCGTCGGAAAGCAGTGGTTCGCGCCAGAACAGCGGATGGAACTCGACCTGGTGTGTGGCAATCCTGTCGAGGTACTCGCGCGCGACAGCCAGCTGGTCCGGCTCGAAGTTCGAGACCCCGACGCAGCTGGTCAGGCCTGCCTCGCGGACAGCCTCGACAGCGGGCAGCGTCGTTTCGGGGTCGTAGTCGCCACGCGGGCGGTGGACGTACAGGAGGTCCACGGCGTCGAGGCCGAGTCGGTCCAGACTCGCTTCTGTCGCCGGGCGGACAGCGGTCGCCCCGAGCGCGTCGACCCAGAGCTTCGTCGCGACGGTCAGGTCGGTCCGGTCGGTGTCGGCGGCAGCGATACCCGCGCCCACCGTGCGCTCGTTGTCGTATATCTGTGCGGTGTCGAGATGGCGGTAGCCACAGTCGATGGCTGTCCGAACGACAGCCCCGTCCTCGATACCCATCGTGCCGAGTCCGACCGGTGGGAGGTCCATGCTTTCGGGTTCGAATCCCAGTTAAAAAGCGGTAGCGTCTTCGAGAGGCCACATCCCCCCAGATGCAGTCAGAACTCGGTGCGCTGTGTGACCGCCTGTGCGTGGTCGGCCCACTTTTCGACGGTGGGCGACCCCCAATATTTCACCGCGTCGCTTCGCTCGTCGTAGTCTATGAGTCCGGCCCGGTGAAGCACCGGCAAGTGCTCCTCTTCGAGTTGCGTTCGGATGGTCGACGGTGACGTGTCCGCTTCGCCGACTGTGCTCGCGCTCCCACGGTTCGAAATCGCCGCGGCCAGCGCCGTAACCTCGGCGGCAGTCTGGTCGCTGCTCGCGAAGTAGCGACAGACGGCACGCCGCCGCCAGTCCGCCAAAGCCTCGAACACGTCGTCGACATCCGCCGTAGACAGTGTTCTGTTCGACGGCGTCATCCCACACCACTGGTCGCTTTGTGGCCCTCCATTCCGTTGGTTGCTCATTGACGCGCGTAAGAATAACCACACCCATGACAATCAGCGCTGTACCTAGGAGGCTAGGTGAGTGCCGAAAACATCGGGTAGAGACGGTAATACCATCAATCAGTTCACATTATTGGCTGTCAAAAACCGCATCGATGAGGTTGCGCTGCGCTCGCCGGAGGTGCTGATGGAGCGTCGGCGACGCGATACCGAGCGACTCCGCGAGTTGTTCTGCGTTCGTATCCCGAGGCCAGGCGTAGTAGCCGGTCAACAGGGCCGTACGAAGGACCTCCTCTTGCCGGTCCGTCAGGTGGTCGCGTGGCTCCGTCTCGGCGGCGACCGCACCTCGGTCCTTCTCTCGCTCCTGTTTCGCGGTCAGCGTGAACTCGGGGGCACACGTCTCGAGTGCCTCGCGAATCGCCCGGGAATCGGCGTCAATCGGCGCCTCGGCAGTTATCGAGATGGTCCCGTCCTCGACGACCATTTCTCGGCACTGCGCACCGACATCCAGCAGGAGCGACTGGATAGTTTCCGCGACCTGCAGTTCAACGACACCTCCGTCGTCGTCCGCACGAACGACCCGCGACCCGAGAAACTCCGGGTGAGAGCGGAGACGGTCCGAAACCGCATCGGCCGAAGCCCCACGAACGGAGAGATACAGGAGATGGTTCGTGCCGATATCGACAGTCCCGACCTCTTCCATCCGACAGCCGAGCGCGTTCGCGACCGAAACAAGGGGGCTGTCAGGGCTCCCCGATTCGAACGTCAGTTCGAGAGCGGTGTCGTGGGACAACAGCTGTCTGTTCTGGACCGCGGTGAGCGCATACCCGACCATCTCCCCGAGAACGGCGAAGCTTTCGATGATTCGGCCGCTGAACGCCGCCGGTCTGTCGGCGTAGATGCAGAGAACACCGTGGACGACGTCCTCCTGGGCCAGTGGAATCGCCGCGACGGACGCGAACCCGTGCTCGCTGGCTATGGCCCCACCCCGGTCGAACTCGTCCGCGTCGTCACAGTCCTCTATCGTCTGGACTCTCCCCGTCACGAGCGCCCGTTCGCTCGGCCCCTGTCCAGCCTCGGTATCGGCGATGAGGTCGTCGAGGACGCCGTCGTCGCGGCCACTTACCGTCTTCGGCACGAGGTTGTCGCTTGCGCCCGCCCGCTCACCGATCCACGCGAGGCTACAGAGGCCAGACTCGACGATGCGGTCACACACAGTCTGTGCGATTTCCTCGCGCGTCGCTGCGCCGCTAACCGCGTGGATGAGGTCCTGGATGAGCATGTTGACCCCGTTGAGCGTCACCAGTTCGTCGCGCTGTCGTTCGATCGCGTTCTGGCGTTTCCGCTTTTCCGTGATATCCTGGTGGATGCCGACTGCCCGGACCGCCTCGCCGTCGTCGTTTCGCTCGAACACCTTCCCGATGTCGCGAATCCACCGCCAGTCCCCGTCTTTCGTCCGCATTCGGAATTCGCACTCGTAGAGCTCGGTTTCGCCGGATTTCAGCTCTTCGAGCGCCCGTTCCGCGTGGTCGATGTCGTCCGGATGCACGAGGTCGGCCCACGTCTGGTAGTGGTGGTCCAGCTCGTCCGTGGTGTACCCGAGCATCCCGGTCCAGCGCTCGTCGAAGGTGACGTCGCCGGTTTTGGGGTTCCAGTCCCACACACCGAGCTCCGCGCCCTCGATCGCGAAGTTCAATCGCTCCGTCATCTCCTGGTACTCCCGCTCGCGCTCACAGCGTTCCGTGATGTCCCGGGCGACGCCGAGCAGTCCGCTGTAGTTGCCGTCTTGGTCACGGATCAGCGTGTAGTTGATAGACAGCGTCCGCTCGGTGCCGTCTTGCCGACAGAACGTCAGGTCGACCGTCGTACTCTCTCGTGCAGGCGTCTCCAGCAGCCGTTCGACGGTCGCCTGTCCCTTCGAGAGTTCGCCGGCTGCGAGGACCGTCGAGGCGTGTTCGCCACACAGCTCAGCCGGCTCGTATCCGAGGGTGGCCGCAAACGACTCGTTACAGAAGTCGATGACGCCGCGCTCGTCGAGCGTGTAGAGCCCGTCCTGTGCCTGCTCGACGAGGAGGTCCAGCAGTGCCGCACGGGCATCGCGCCGGGCGGTTTCGGTGACATCTCGCAACAGGACGAGCGTGAGTCCCCCCGCAGCGTCCGGTAGCCGATAGCCGTGTCGGAGGAGATACTGGTCGCGTTCGCCACTGGGAACCCGGACGGAAACCGGCTCTGTCGGGGACTCCCGGAGCCGCTGTAGCTGTCGACGGCCGCCGGGCGTGTCGGGCAGTGCCGCCGCCATGACCTCGTAGAAGCCCTCGACGGAGCTGGTGTCGTCGATTCCGTCGACGAACGCCGACACGGCTTCGCTCGACCACTGTACCGTCCCGTCGTCCGCCAGCAGGACAGCGATCTCGTCCACGTCGGCACGCGACTCGATTCCGGACAGCGCATCCCGGAGCGCTGTCTCGCTTCTATCGACCGACGCCGAGACGAGACTGACGATCTTCTCCGCCAGAAACGTCACCTGTTCGCCCGCGTCCTGTTTCTTGACGACAGTCTCCGCATCGTCGAAGACAGTATCAGCGCGGTCCGACCCAGTGGCCTCGGTGTAGAGGACGACCGGATAGCGGTCGTTCGACACCAACGGGGCCGGGATGTCGTCCAGGCCGGACGGGTCGAGGACGAGACAGGAGACTTCCGTCGAGGCGGCAGCCTCCAGCGCGGCGTCTGTCGTTGCCACGCTCGTCACCGACATGTCGGCGCTGTGGTCCGACAGGGCCGCGTGTACCTGCCGACGTGCTGTCGGGTCGGAATCGAGATACACGACGTCGATGTCTCGACCGGCAGCGTCGGTCTGGCTCGCTCCCGCAAACGCTATCTCGTCGCGGTCGTTCCCGATCATCACCCTGGTATGCTGTCCAGCAGTTTATCGAGACGTAATAATCGTTCGGCGGCGACAGAGGATTCTTGACAGTGAGACTGTGTGTTCGACGGCCACGCCGGCGGGTCCGGTGGGACGCCCGCCGTCAGTCGAGAACGAACAGGCGCTCCCGGAGGGTCTCTGCGACGTCGGTGAGGTGGGCCTGTCCGAACGCCGCGACCAGGAGCGCCCCGAGGGAATTGAACATCGTGTCCCGGACCGTGTCGTCGAGGCCGTGCTGGGCCAGCGGCATCGTGACGCCCGTTTCGGTGGCGACGATGTCGAGCGCGAACTCGAACAGTTCCCAGATCACCCCGAAGGAGAGCACGACGACGAAGATGTACACGAAGAAGACGCGCGGGGGGATGTGAATCGAATCGTTGTGGAGGTCTATCGTCCGGGCCGTCGTGTATCCGAACGCGGCGATGAGTGAGGCCGACACCGCGTGGGTGAGGTGGTCCCACCAGCCGACCTGTCCGTAGAGCCCGGCCGAACCGAGCGTGTGCAGGAACACCGCAGTCGTAATCCAGAGGGCGAGCCACGGGTCCAGTGCGAGATTGTAGTTCCGCCGCATCACCGCGGGGAGGAACGTGACGAGCAAGCCGACAGCGCCGTTCGTAATCGGCTTCGGCCGGCCGGCAACGACACCGTAGCCGACCAGCGCGAGCAAGACGAGCTGCATCGCACGGGTGATCAGTCGCTGGTTCCGCATCGACGGCCGGGGCAGCCTCATCGTCTCACCGTCCGCCGGATGGCGCGCCAGAGGCGGCGGTCCCGCCGTCGGAAGTAGCCATCGAACAGGACACCCGCGGCGAGCCCGGCGAGTGTGACGTACAGCCACTCCGTCATCAGCGCCTCGTTGTCCGTGAGATACGCGGTCCCGAGAAACCGGTCGGCGTGCCACCGGAACACCGTCCAGGCCGCCACTGCGGCGAGTGTCGTCAGGACGACGAGGCAGATGGCGAACCAGTGTGTGAGCGTCAGTTCGGTGAACATGTGCAACTCGACGATGACGAGCAAGGCCAGCGCAGCGAGCGAGAGATAGGTGGCGAAGGTTCCGACGGTTCCGCCGACGAGGCCGCGGGCCAGAATCGGGAGCAACGCGAGAACGAGCAGCTCCCAGGGGAGCATCACGCGCCACTCGCGGAAGGCCACCGGCGGCACGAGAACGACGAAGCCGACGACACCGACGAACAGTATCCACTGGTAATCAGCCCCGAGGACGCTTTCGACGAACACGGCCGTGAGAATCGCAACGAGCACCCACGCGATGAGTGCGTTGGTTCGCCCGTCACGGAAGAGCTTCTCGAACGTGTCATCGAGGTCGAGCGTCCCGAGAGTCCCGTCGGGACGGCCGGAACCGTCACTCATTGCGTCGAACTGTGGCACGACGGAGAATAAACCCAGCGACGTGTTTATACCGGCTACAGTCCCTTGTACTGGTATATGATGCTGCCGACGCATGCGATAGCGGGGCTCGCCATCGCGGCACCGCTGCTCGTCCTCGCGCCGGACCACGCCGCGGTAGCACTCGCTGGAGGCCTCGTCGGTGGCCTCGTTCCCGACCTGGACCTGTACTCGGGCCATCGGCGGACGCTGCATTATCCCAGCGGGTACACGCTCGCGGCTGTCCCGGCCGTCGGTTTCGCCGCCGTCCTCCAGACACCGCTGCTCGTTGCGCTCGCGTTCGTGCTGATGGGCGCTGCGCTCCACTGCCGGATGGACCGGTACGGCGGCGGCCTCGAACTCCGCCCGTGGGAAGCGACGTCCGAACGCGCCGTGTACGACCACGTCCGTGGCCGATGGCGGTCGCCGAAGCGATGGATCCAGTACGACGGTGCGCCCACGGACGCGGGGCTGATGGTACTTGTAGGTGCGCCGCTGTTCGTCGTTCTGGACGGGCCCTTCCAGTGGGTCGTCGCCGTGGCCCTCGCCACCGGCGCGACGTACGCGCTCCTCCGTCGCCGGCTGGCAACCCTGGCCCCGGTCGTGTTCGGAAACGTTCCCGAGCCGATTTCGGCCCACGTCCCGGACCGCTACCGGCAATAACGCCGGGCTGGCACGCCGCTGTGTGTCACTTCCGTCCCGCAAGGGAGCGCTCGGCAACGCCACGCAGCGTCAGCCACGTGTTGATGCCGGCCCGCAGTGCGACGAGGTCGGTCGCCTCGACAGTGAGTTCGACCCGCCGTCCGTCCCGGCCGAGGCGCGCCGTCGTCCGGTCGCCCTCGATGTCGTCTATCTCGGGGCGGACGCTCCGCTCGATGGCACGGGCACGGTCGACGGTGTCGTACTCGGCAGTGAGGTGGGTCCGGTGTGGCGCGGTCATACTGTTCTGGATAGGTCAGTGGTTCCGTGGCTCCCCCGGAAAAACCGCTTTCGCCGCGGTGCAGGCGACCGCGTCACCGATATCAGTTGACGTCGATCTCTTTGACGTCGGGCGACCGCTCCTTCAGCAGGACGCGGTGTCCGCAGTACGGGCAGCGAACGCCGCCGTACTCGTCCAGCGTCACGTCGCGCTTACAGCGTGAACACTTGTAGCTCATAGCTGAGAGATAGGGATGGAGGTCCTTTACTCCTCGTCTTCGGACAGTGCGGCCCGAATGGAGCGTCGGACGGTCTTGCCGCCGGGCGTCTCCGGCTTGTAGGTGCCGCCGGTGAACTTGTAGTCACAGTAGCTGCACTGCCAGATGCCCGTCCCCTGGCGGTCGACGCGGTCCTCGCCGCAGTTCGGACAGGCGTGGTCCTCGTTCATCTCCGATTCGATCTCCGCGACGCGGCGTCGGGACACGCGACCGTAGCGAGCGCCGAAACGGCCCGAGCTGCCGGTCTTTCCGCTCTTGCTAGCCATAGTGGTCTGTTGTCCGCCGAGCGGCCACATAAGGCCTTCGAGATGCGGTCCGGTCGACCGACGAGACGCCACAGGGATTAACAGGCTCCGTCGGCAACGGCCGACCGACATGGACGAGATACTCGACGTTCTCGACCTCGTTGCGGACTCCGGCTTCGAGGGAATCGTCACGTGGCTCGTGCGACTCGTCGGTCTCGTCGCACTGCTCGGCGGCCTCGGTCTGTGGCTGTTCACCGATATAGGACTGCTCGTCGTGCCAGCAGTGCTGATACTCGTCGGCTTCGTCCTGCTCGTCGCCCCCAGCATCCTCCTGCTGGCCGCGGAGCTATAGTAACAATTGAAACGATTTACACACCGACCGCACTGCAGTCGTGCGGTCGGGTGTGCATTGATTTTCAATGGCTACTACAGCCTAGGAACCACTCAATAGGCCGGCGGGCAAACCTTCGTTCGATGGCAGCGTTCGACGGACTCCGGGGTCGCCTCCAGCGGGTCGCGCCGGCCACGAGCGGGCGGCTTACGGGCTCGGAGTTCCTCCTCTCGGGCGCGGCGGCCGGGCTGGTCGGCTGGGGCGGCACACAGACGCTAACCTGGCTGGACCACGCCGAGGGCGCGCTGTTCGCGACGGCGCTGTGGGTCGTTCTGATCGGCGGCTTCGTCGGCCTGACGGTCCGTCACGCGCCCGAGCCCATCCGCTTCTCCGACGCCATGTTCGCCTGGGGGACGGTCAACACCACTGCCATGGCGCTTACCGTCGGCGGTCTCCTGGGTGTCGTCCCCGAGCGACTGGCGTTCTGGCACGCGTGGGTCGGCGCGACGGCCGTCGGTTACTGCTGGACCGGCGGCGTCCTCGAGGGGGCCGGACAGCCAGTGCGCGGACGGGGCTACCTCGGTGCGGGTGTCGTCGGCCTCTGTCTGCTGGCCGGCGGGGCCGTGGCGTTCCCGCTGGTCGCCCCGGGCGGCTATCTCGCGCTGGTCGCGCTCCACGCACTCCCGATGCTTCTCGACGTGCGAACGGCGCTGCCGGCGCTTCACCGGACCGCGGTTGTCGGAGCCACGGTAGCCGCCGTGCTCGCCATCGGCGTCGTCGTGGCGTGAATAGCCTCAAGCGGGCTTACTCCTGCAGTTCGGCGTCTTTGAGCGCCTCGTTCAGGTCGGCCCGGACGTGTTCGCCGAGTTCGCGGTCGCCGGCCGTCGTGACCACGCGGTTCTCCTGGACGCTGGAGCCGTCGCGGATGAGCACCCGGACGTTGCCGTTCGTGTCGGCGCGGGTCGCCTTCGCACGGACGCCCGTGGGCGAACTCGCGCCGCCGGCGTCGATGGGGCCGGGAATGACCTTCTTTACGTGTGGGTGGCCGGCGACGGTCTGGATGACCCGCTGGCCCGACCGGCCGCCGATGAGCGTCGAGTGGCTCCCGCCGAGTTTCTCCGCCGGCGCGGCGTCGACCACTTCGAGCGCGGGCTCGCCCTGGCGTTCGATGACCCGCTGGACCGGGTCCTCGCCCTCGACACGGAAGAACTCGTAGTGCAGTTGCGGGCGAACGGCGGCGATGACGTCGCGGTCGCCCGTGACGTACACCTCCTCGGGCCGTTTGCGACGCACCTCGTCCGCGACGAGGCCGGCGAAGTTGCGGAGTTCGACGACGACGGATTCGTCGCTTCCCTCGCCCTCCGGCGTCGTCGTCACCGTGCGCCGGCCCACGACCGAGCCGTCCAGCAGCGACGTCACCGTCGCTCGCTCGCGGTCGAGTTCGAGGACGACGGCGTCCGTGTTGGCAGTGTGACAGACCAGACAGTAGTCGCCCGGTCGGTCGAGCGGCGTGGCACACTGCCGACAGTCCATAGCTGTGGCTACGGGTCCGCGCTGATAAGGGAGACGGTTCGACGATACTGCGACCTGTGGCGTCAGTCCTCGTCCTCGATGGTCGCACCGGGCGGATAGATAGCGGTGACAGTCGCGTCGTAGCCCGCGTCGGAGAGGCCGGTTCCGAGCGCGAACACCGTTTCGCCGAGCATCGCCATCGCGGCGTCCCCGCCGGCCGCGGCCACGTCGTCGATGACGCCTTTCACCGCCGGCGTCAGCAGGTCCGCCTCGCGAGAGAACTGCCGGGAGGCCTGCAGGAACGTGGACAGCGTCGGCTCCTTCACCACGTCCGAGAGCGCACGTTCGCCGGCGGTCGTCAGGGTGTCCGTGTCACCGCCGACCACGTCCGCCGTCGATAGCTCGCCGAGCGTCGTGTACTCGACGCGGCTGCGGGCCGGGATGGCGTCGATGTAGTTGAACTGCGGCCCGCCGGGTTCGAGTCGAAGCGGCACGCCGCCGCGGGCCTGCCCGACGACGTCGCCGAGCCCGGAGCCGGCCTGGACCTCTGCGCCGTGGGCGATTGTCACCAGTTCGTTGTACGAGAGCCCGCGGCCGAAGACGGCGTTGGCCGCCAGTGCCGTTCCGAGCGCCAGCCCTCCGGAGACGCCGAAGCCAGACCCGAGCGGGAGCGGCGTTTCGGCGGTGACAGTCGCCGTGGTCCGTAGCGCGTCTAGCACTCGCTCGACAGCGTCGACCTGAATCGCCTCGCCGTTCAGCGTAAGTTCCGTCTCCGCGCCAGGGCTCACGGTGACGGCAACGCCGTCAGACAGGGCCAGCCCGCCGCCGCGGGAGCCGGTCTCGATGGGGTCATCGCCCCGGTCGACGGTGAAAAAGCCCGTGACGTGGCCGGGGACGAACGCGCGTGCTTCGTCGCTCATTGCCTCCCCGTGGGACCCGGCGGCGTTAAGGATTGGTGGTCGCCGCCCTCACAGGAGTCCGGCGGGCAGACGGCCTACTCTATTCGGCGTTTCGGGTCGACGACAGGCGGTTCTCCGACCCGTAGTTTGATATGTGTTTACGCCGGATGACTGCGCAAACATGCCGACAATCAGCGCCCGCCTCCCGAGTGAGGAGAAAGCGGAACTGGACGACGTAGCCGAGCTGCTCTCGGAAGACCGGTCGACGACCATTCGGAAGGCCCTCCGTGAGGGGCTGGAGACGCTCCGGCTCCGCGTCGCCGTCGAGCAGTACCAGTCCGGCGACGTGTCGGCGGCCGAGGCCGCACAGCTCGCGGACCTCTCTATCGCCGAGTGGCTCGACGTGGCCCGCGAGCGCAACCTGACGACCCAGCTCGAACTGTCCGACCTGGAGCTCGACGCCGACACGGCCGCGGAGCTATGACCCGCATCTACGTCGGGCCGACGGCGCTGTACTCGCTGGGCCAGGTGGGGGAGCTGTCGCTGCTTGACGCGTTCGACGGCGACATCGTCATTCCGGAGCCCGTCATCGACGAGGTCCGGGTCGAACCGACCGCGACGAACCTGACGGAGTACCGCGAGAGCGGCATCGACACCGGCGTCGACGAGGCCCGCGTCGACCAGGCCGAGTCACTGCTGGGCGAGAAAGACCTCGGCGCCGCCGTGACGGTGCTCGCCGGCGTGCTGGCCCACCGCGACAGCGACGACCGCTCCGCCGTGGCCGTCGTCTCCGAAGACCGCACCGTTCGACGGATGGCGCAGGGACTGGGGGCGGAGGTGACGAGCAGTTTCGGCGTCGTGGTCCGGGCCGCTATCGAGGACAAGTACCTCAAGCCCACCCAGGCCAAGCGGATAGTCAGGCGAATCGACCAGCACGGGATGCACCTGACCGGGGAGTTGCGGGAGCGGGCGGTCGGTGAGGTGGCCTGATTTCACGGCCACGAGCGCCGCAAGTGGCAGCTTTTTATCGTAGCTTTTTCGAGGAGGGTGTGCGGTTTCCACCCGACGACGAAAAAGGTACACCAGCACGGGATGCACCTGACCAGGGAGTTACGGGAGCGGGCGGTCGGTGAGGTCGCGTAGGTCTGGGATAAACCGCGCGGTACTGGCTTTCAGCGCCGGCTCTGAACGGAGTAGCGGGCGGAGCAGCCCCCAGCCGTCCCGCTGTTGGAGCTGAAAGCGTGGGTTTAACAGTGCGGCCCCCAACTCTGGAGGTATGCAGGGTAATCTTCCGCCTGAAGCACAGGAGAAGCTCGAGGAACTGCAGGACCTCCAGCAGACAGCACAGCAGGTCGCCGCACAGAAACAGCAGGCCGAGACGGAGCTCCAGGAGTCCCAGACGGCACTCGACGAGCTCGACGACATCGACGAGGACTCGACCATGTACCGCGAGGTCGGCGAGCTCCTCGTGAAGACTGAGTTCGACGAGGCCCAGGACGACCTCGAAGAGAAGGTCAACAGCCTCGAAGTCCGCGTCGAGACGCTCGAAAAGCAGGAACAGCGCGTGCAAGAGCAGTTCGAAGAGCTCCAGAGCGAGCTCCAGCAGATGCTCGGCGGCGCAGGCGGCGCGGGTCCGGCCGGCGGCCCCGGCGCTGGCGGCGCATAAGGCGATGCCGACAGACGATGAGGTCGTCGAGACAGCCTCGACCGCGGCCGAGGACGTTGTGTTCTCGCGGTACGACATCGGTGCGGTCGAAGACCTCGACGTGACTGTCACCTTCGAAGACGGCGTGCTAGACGTCGACGTGTACGTCAACGCGCCCGACAGTCGTCAGGACGAGACACGGGTCGCGGACGACGCTGCCCTCGCCGCCCGGGCCGCCGTAGACGACCTGTTCGAGGAATAGGACCCCGCGACAGAGCGGGCAATCACTCGGTGTTCTATCGACAGCTACGGAACCGCGACCGAATCAATCGGGTTTCTCGACCGCTGGGTCGCCGGTCCGGTCGCTCGCGAACCCGGTTCGGAACGCAATCCAGCCCAGCGCTGAGACGAACAGTATGGGCGGGAGGATCATGAACCCCCACAGCGGGTCCAGGCCCCAGCCGAGCAACAGGGCGAGGTCGAACAGCCCGATGGCGAGAAACGGCGCGACGAACAGGAGCGCTCGCTTCCGGTTCATCCCGTCAGACGATGCCGACGCCGACGAGCCGTCCTCACCCGTAAGTAAGTCCGCCGTCGTGCGGTCACCGGTACCCTTGTCAGCGTGGACGCCGGACTCGGCGGTGTCATCCATACCCGTCCCTCGGAGTTCAGCAAGCAAAAAAACCGCGCTTGGCCGGTCGGTCGGTGGAGAGCCGTCAGGTCAGGGGGGTTACGCGTCGCTGTCGTCGTCAGTCGACTGCTCGTCGTCTGCGTCCGCGTCGTTCGAGTCAGCGTCGTCCGAGTCAGCGTCCTCGGACGCCGATTCGGTGTCGCCGTCGGCCTCGTCGCTCTCGTCACCCGGGGTCAGGTCGCTGATCTGTGCGCCCAGGTCACCCGTGAGGTCGCCGGCCTGCTTCTGTCCGATGAGCGTGTGGATCTCGCTGACGAAGTCAGGGACCTGTCCGGGGAGGTCCGACGGCGGGCCGCGCTGGTCGGCTGCGTCACCGGCATCGGCGGGCGGGCCGCGACGGTCAGCCGCCTCGGCGGCGCCGTCAGATTCGTTCCCGTCTGCGTTCGCTGCCTGCTCGGCGGCGTTGTCCGCCTGTGCGTTGTCCGCGTGGTCATCGGCCTGTGCGCCTGCTGCGCCGGGCAGCGCCGCCGCCGAGCCCGTGATGACGAGCACGGCAAGCAGGCCGCCGGCGATCGTAGTGAGTTTCATTGTGGTCGTTGCCTCCGCTCGGCTCTCTGGCCCAGTGGCATATGAAGGGGGCAAGCCGAGAAGGCGAATTAAGGCGAATTTGTCCGATTTGAGCTATCTATCCCCCGTTTTAATTCGGTTTAATTCCGCTTCAGCGCGGACACACCACTGTATCGTGTCGGGCTGGTCCCTGCTGGGCGGGACAGTTTGCGTGCGCGTGAGGCGGCCGGCGAGGCGGCGGAGACACGACGCGGTCGTAACCGGCGTCGGTCACGCGGTAGTCTACGGGATAGGCCACTGAAACCGCCCCGGGGTAGCTTTTCATACCCGCGAACCCAACACTGGCCCATGGAACACGATGCCACGGTCGAAGGGGTCGGCGTCGGCGTCAACGAGGAGGGGGGCGGCACGCCGGTCGTTTTGCTCCGTGCACGCGAGGAGATAATCCCCATCTTCGTCAGCAAGGACCAGGCCCAGTCGATGCAACTGGCGATGGCCGGCGAGCCCTTCGAGCGCCCGCTCACCCACGACCTGCTGGTCGAGATGGTGACGGAGTTCGGGGCCGCCATCGACCGGGTCCGTATCGACGACCTGGCCGACGGGACATTCTACGGGAAGATAGACGCGGAGCAGTACACCGACGACCGGCGCAAGGACATGGTGTTCGACGCCCGCCCGTCCGACGCTATCGCGATCGCCCTCCGGGTGGACTGTCCGGTCGTCGTAACAGACGAGGTCATCGACGAGGCCGGGCGACCGCCGGGGCAGTTCGACCAGGAGGGGAGCGGCAGCGAGGACCTCGGACTGTAAAAACGCGAACCCTTTCTACGTGTAGCCCCGTTGAATTGCGTGATGGGCTACGAATCGGTCATCTTCGACAACGACGGCGTGTTGCTGACGCTGACGGACATGGACGCACACCACGTCGGCGCGCGCCGGGCTTTCGGGAAACTCGGCGTCGTGTCGCCGGCGGCGGCCCACGTCGAGGCGATGAGCATCGGCGTTACGGTGCCCGAACTCACCGACATCTGCACCCAGTACGATATCGACCCCGAGCGGTTCTTCCGGGCTCGTGACGAGGCACTGACCGAGGTTCAGCGGTCGCTCATCCGTGCCGGCGAGAAACAGCCCTACTCCGACGTGTCCGTGCTCGGCCGACTGGACTGTCCGCTGGGCGTGGTCTCGTCGAATCAGCGGGACACCGTGGCGTTTGCCTTCGAGCATTTCGACATCGGCCACCACTTCGACAGCGTCTGGGCGCGGGAACCGACAGTCGAGAGCCTCCGCCGGAAGAAACCGCGACCGTACTACATCGAACGGGCGATGGAGGACCTCGGCGTCGATGACGCCCTGTTCGTCGGCGACAACGAATCCGACGTCGAGGCGGCCCACCGGGCCGGCATCGACTCGGCGTTCATCCGCCGCCCGCACCGGGTCGACACCAGACTCGACGTGACGCCTGACCACGACGTGTCCAGCCTCGAAGACGTGGTCCGCATCGCTGGGAGCGACTGAGCCGTATCCGGACCTAACGAATATACAGTTACCTCGTTCTGGTACGTATGCTGAAAGCAACCTTTCCCATGGCAAGTGCCGTGAAACGGTATGGAGAAGCCGGTCGGTGGAACGGACGAGAACGAACAAGCGGCACGTGACACACCGGCACAGCAGTCTCCCCCTGTGCTGTTGGAAACCCTCGCCGCGCGAATGCCCGAGCCAGTGGTCGTCACCGCCACGGACGGGGAGATACGCACCGGAAACGACCACCTCTGTGCGCTCCTCGACTCGGACCCCTCGGACGTGTTTGGCAGTCCAATCGGTGAGTTCTTTCCGGGTTTGAGTGACGTCGACCTCGGAGCCCACTGCAGCCAGTCAGCGGGAGCGCCGTTGACCTCGTCGTGTTCCGTCGGCGACACGGAACGGTGGGTCAAAATCGCCTTGGAGCCCCAGCAATGGGACGACGAGGAGTTGTATCTCGGAATCGTCCACGACATCACCGAGCGCCACGAGCGGACGGAGATGCTCGAACAGTACGAACGCATCGTCGAGACCATCGAGGACGGTATCTACACCCTCGACGAAACCTTCACCATACAGACGGTCAACAGCGCCGTCGAGTCGATGACCGGCTACGACCAGGACACGCTGGTCGGGTCGAACGCGACGCTGCTTGCGGACGAGTCCGTCATCGAGGAGGCCGCGGAGATGTCGCGGCAGTTCATCGAGGGTGAGCGCGACGTGGGGACGCTGACGACGGACCTCAGAACCGCTACCGGGGATACGTTTCCGATAGAGACCAAGTTCACGACCTACGACCGCGAGGACGGGAGCTACCGGCAGGTGGGCGTCGTTCGGGACATCTCGGACCGGAAGCGGTTCGAGGAGACGCTCGCGGCGCTGCACGAGTCGACCAGAAAGCTGCTGCACACGGAGACCAAGACGGCCGTGGCAGAGCAGATACTCGAGACGGCCGTCGACGTGCTGGAGCTCCCCGACGTTGAAATCTACCTGTTCGACCGCAGCGACAACACCCTCCGCAGCGTCGGCGACGCCGAGGCGGACCGAAGCACGTCGGTCGGCCCGGGCCAGAGCACCGTGTGGGAGGTGTTCGTGCAGGACAGCGCCGTCGAAGTCGGCCCCGGCGAGCGTATCAATCTCGGAGCGGGACCGGTCACGGCGGACGCAAAGCGGCTCTGCCTCCCGCTTGAAGACCACGGCGTGTTCTACATCGAACTGGGCGAGCAACACAGCGACGCCAGGACCCGCGAGATGGTGGACCTGCTCGCCGCCAGCGCAGAGGCCGCGCTCGCGCGCGTCGACCGCGAGACGACCCTCCGCGAACGCGAGGCCGAGCGACGCGAACAGAACCGCGAACTGCGACGGCTCAAACAGGTCAACGCCATCATCCGTCGGATAGATCAGGTGCTCGTCGACGCGGAGACCACCGAGGAGATAGAGCAGGCGGTGTGTGACCAGCTCGCCGAGTCCCAGTGGTTCTCCTTCGCGTGGCTGGGCCGACAGGACGCGACGGAGCTCGTCCCCAGGGCGTGGGCGGGCGACACCGCCAGCTATCTGGACGCCGTCTCGCTGTCGCTGGAGCGGGAGGGCGGGCCACCGGCGGTCCAGACTGCACAGTCCGAAGCGATGACCGTCGTCCCGTCGGTGGCCGACAACCTCAGGGGCGACCACTGGCGGACGGAGGCGCTCTCCCGCGAGTTCCAGTCGGCGCTCAGCATCCCGCTCGAATACGACGACTTCGTCTACGGCGTCCTGACGGTGTACGCCCAGCAGGAGGACGGGTTCGACGAGATGCTCCAGGAGGTGTTCACCGAGCTGGGCGAGACAATCGCGAACGCGATACGGGAGGTCGAATCCCGACAGCGACGGGCGGGCGACGGAACCGTCGAACTCGAACTGTCGCTGTCCGCCCCGGGGTCGTTCCTGACCCAACTCTCAGACCGAGTCGGTGTCCCGGTCGTCTGTGAGGGGGCCGTGCAGCGCAGCGACGGTGCGATCCGCCTCTTTATCGCTGTCTCGGACTGTGACCCGGCTCTCGTCGAAGAACAGGTGCTGTCGATGGCCCGCGTCGACACCGCCCGGGCGATCTCGACCGACCAGGAGGACGGGCTCTACGAGGTGGTCGTGACAGGCCAGACCGTCGCGGAGACGCTACTGGAGCAGGGCGGGCGGTTGAAATCGCTCCGAACGTCGACGGGCGGACTCACGGTGACGGTCGTCGTCTCGGGTGAAACCGACGTTCGGCAGTTCGTCGAACAGCTCGGCGAGCGCTACGCGGGCGTCAAGCTGATTGCGCGTCGCGACGGCGCGCAGTCCGACGGTCAGCAAGACAGGACCGTCCGGTCGGCACTGGAGGAGCAACTCACCGACAGACAGCTCGAAGTGCTACAGACAGCGTATCTGAGTGGCTTCTTCGACTGGCCCCGGGAGACGACCGGGCAGGAGATCGCGTCCAGCCTGGACGTGTCACAGCCGACGGTCAACCGGCACCTCCGCGTCAGCGAGCGAAAGCTGCTCGAACTCGTGTTCGGCGATAGCTGAGCCGCCGCTATACTGTTAGTGGCCTGTCCGGCTGGCTGTATCTGTATAGCCACAATCACCTTTTCAGTCGGTGGGAAAGGGACAGACAGCGACGAACAATGTCCCAGGCAAAACTGGTCTACAGACCGACACCCAACGAACCGCTGAGCGAAACCATCGTACACGCTGTGGCCGACACGCTGGGTGTCGACCCCGTCGACCTCGAAGACCGAATCAGTGACTGTATCGACCCCGATGCGCTGGACCGACTGTTCCGTCCCAACGCGGACGGCACCCCGAGCCCTGATGGGCTAGTCGTGTTCAGCATGGCCGGCTGTCGTATCGAGGTCGAAGGGAACCGTTCGGTGCTGGTGACACCGTCCCGTGATGTCTCTGTGGCGGCCGGGCTCGAAGCCTAACTCGGCTCCGCGAGCGACTGTTCTGCTGGCAGTGTGACCTTATTTAGAAGGGGACGCTCCGTTCACCGGCGTATTAGTATCATCCTAATTTCCTCTCTCGTTTATACGTGGCCTGGATTTTTCAGTAAGCAGATATTTCTCTCGTGGTAGCAGTTGAAAAACTGGTACGTAACCTGGAGTAAAACCGGTTAAAAGGTTCTATTAACAGTAAATTATAGGTACTCTATACGTCAGTACCACTATAAGCGAAACTTCGCCTTTCGATTGTATGGACCGCGGCCAACAACTGATTGAAACCGGCTCGCAGTCGGGCACGGGCAACGAGGCAGTGACCGTTCAACCAGAGGCAATCGCAGTGGGCGAAACGCAGTTAATCGGACATTATTACCCGGATCGGGTTCAAGAAGCGACCCTCGCAGGTGAGACCGATGAGTGTTGAATCGTCCCCGGCTGATGCACAAGACCTCCTCGAAGAGGTGCGGACGACCAGCCTCCCGGACCGGGTCGCGGAACTCGCAGACGAGTACGAACGGGTCTGTGGCGAGCGTGACCGGTTCCTGTGGCAGTGGATCTACTCGCTTTTCCCCGAGTTCACGCTCACCTCTGTCCACCCGGACCACGCTGACCACGTCCGGACACAGAAGACGATACTCACGATGTACGTCACGATTCTGGACGACATCGTCGAGAACGACGGGGACCGGGACACCTTCGAAGAAGCCCGGCGGCTCGTCCAGGACCCGTCGGCCGTGGACCCGAGCCGTACGGCGGTAAGCGAGGAATTCTTCTCCTTTATCGAGCGTGTGTGGCGGGAGTTCGAGGGCGGACTGACCGACGCACCGCGCGTCGACGAGTTCTACGACGTGTTTACGTACGATATGCGACAGACGCTGAACGCGATGGACTACAGCGCGGTGGTCAACGAGAACCCCCGGATTGCGAACCTCAGCGGGGCCGAAACCTACGGGGCACACAACATGGTAATGTTCCCCTACGCGGCGGTTGACCTCATGTACTCGCCGGATTTCGAGCTCGCCGATTACGGCACGGTCCGGGACCTGCTCTGGGACCTACAGGAGATGGCCCGCATCGGCAACTGGCTCACGACCTGGGAGCGGGAGGTCAAAGAAGGGGACTACACCGCAGGAATCGTCGTACTGGCGCTTCAGGAAGGGTTCGTCACGCCCGAAGAACTGGAGAACCCTGACGGCAAGGCCGAGCTCATCGAGAAGATAAAATCCGAACAGTTCGAGGCCAGGTTCCGAGACCGGTGGGCCGACATCTACCAGTCCGTGCGTGACCGCGAGTTCGAGACGGACAGCGTCGACCTCAATGCGCTGGTGGACGGCATGGAGACGGTGTTCCAGTACCACGAAGCAAGCCGCGGACACAAGTAGTCCTCGACTACCGGTCCATACGCGAGATGTTCTGACGGTTGGTTTGCTGCTGTTTTTTGAAATACGTCCACCGATAAAGAGTGAACGTGGCACCCGTCCACGCCGGAACGGCGCCGGCCAGCTGTCGTCCGTCGCTACGAAGTTCGGTGGTCTTCGACGACAGCGTCCCAGGACACGGTTCCCTGGTCGACGATGTTCTCGGGTTCGAGTGCCGGTGTCGTCAGTGCCCCGTTCGAGCTGGGGACGTTTGGATCTAAGTCACCGAGGATTTCCGGCAAGAAGGTCTCAGTCCCCGGCGGCCGTCCGGTGTTCTCGACTGAGAGCGACGGGACCGTGTCGCCGTCGGAGACGACCACGCGCATGACCATCCCGAACACCTGGTGGGGCGGGCAGTAGAGGTCGTACACGCCCTCGGTTTCGAACCGATACCGCCAGGACCCGCCGACGGGTATCTGTGGCGAGGCGAACGGTCCGACCTCGTCGGGCACTCGGTTCTGTCGGCCGTGTCGCTCGTGATACGCGGCGACGGCGTGGTCCGGCGTCTCGGCACTGAACAGGACGACGTCACCCGGAGAGATGTGGATGCCGGCCGGGTCGTAGTGGAATCCGACCGTCTCGGTGACGAGTTCTGCAATTTCGGCGACCGTGCGAGTGACGGCGCCGTCCGGCGTCTGTATCTCGACCGTGGCGTCCGGACGGTGGAGGTTCCGTGCGACGATGTCGCCGTCGGCCGCCTCCAGGTTGACGGTCGTTGTCGTCGGTTCCGAAAGCCCGCCCTGCTCGGCAAGCGCCAGGAGCAGCCCGGGGAGTCCGATGTGCATCTCAACCTCGTGGTCCGGCCGAACCTCGGCCGGGAACGACTCGAAGCACGCCGCATCGGCGTCGCCGCTACACGGGTTCGGTTCCGCCGAGGCGAGGCCGAAGATGGGGTCGATTGTATTTGATTGACTGTTCTGGGCCGCGCTGTTCGCCGCGCCGACCGGGTCCGCTGCACCGACGGTGGTTCCGAGTCCCGCACCGGCGGCTCCGACACCGAGACTCCGTAACAGTCGTCGTCGGGTCGTTGTCAAGTCGATTCCTATCATGGTACAAACACCCTGCGTCTGGTCAGGACACGACTACCGACGGCGTCGCCTGTCGCCCCACCGTGTCACAGGCCTGTCGCGCCCCGGTCTTGCCATGGCCACCATTTCACTGTCAGTCCCCACCTAGCGATGCACGCCTCGACCGGTCCCACCCGGCATCATCTACGGCCGGGAGTTTCCAATATCGCCCCAATCCGCCACAGCAGCCACATATACCGACAGTGGCATCTAATAGATTATTTTAGCTATAATTCATCATAGTTAACACTTGTTTGGTACTAACTCACATGACTTGACGAGACTCACGGCTGGTCTGAGACGACAAACGGGGAGGAGCAACCGCAGAAACCGATCCAGCAGTCCGTATCAGTCGTCGGCGACGAGCGGTTCCTCGTCGTCGGCGACGAGGCGGTCCATCGCGTCGACCATCGCGCGAACGGACGCCCGGGTGATATCGGAGTCACTGGCGGTGACGACGACGTGGTCGTCGCCGCGTGACATCTCGATTTCGACAGTGACGAGGGCGTCCGTCCCGCCCGTGATAGCGTCGACGTGGTAGGCTTCGAGTGTCGCGTCGGCGGTGTGGGAAAGCGCCGTCTCGGCGGCGTTCATCGCGGCGTCGACCGGCCCGGAGCCGACCGCTGCCTCCTTGCGCTCCTCGCCGTCGACCGCGAGCCGGACACTCGCCGTCGGCGTATCGGAACCGGAGACGGCAGTCAGACCGAGCAGCTCGACCCGGCGGTCGCGTGCGTCGCCGGTCACCTCGTCGGCGATGGTCAGCAGGTCGGCGTCGGTGACGCGCTTGCCGCGGTCGCCGATCTCCTTGACGCGGCTGACGATCTCCGAGAGCTGGTCCTCGGTGACCGCGACGTCGTGCTCGTCGAGCGCGGCCTCGACACCGGCCCGACCCGCGTGCTTGCCGAGCGCGAGGCGGCGCTCGCGGCCCACCTTCTCCGGCGGGTACGGCTCGTACATCGAGTCGTCCTTGAGCGTGCCGTCGGTGTGGATACCGGACTCGTGGGTGAAGGCGTTCTCGCCGACGACCGCCTTGTTGGGTGCCAGCGGAATGCCGGTCCGGTTGGCGATGAGCTGGGCGAGGTCGTACACCTGGGTGAGGTCCATCGACTCCACGCCGTAACCGTGGTCGAGCGCGATGGCGACCTCCTCCAGCGCGACGTTGCCGGCGCGCTCGCCGATGCCGTTTATCGTCCCGTGGACGAGGTCCGCGCCCGCTGCGACGGAGACCAGGGCGTTCGTCACCGCGAGCCCCAGGTCGTCGTGGGTGTGGGTGCTGACCGGACCCAGGTCCGAGAGCCGAGACACGCATTCGAGGGCCCGGTCCGGGGTCGCGTGGCCGACGGTGTCGGCCCAGCAGATCCGGTCCGCGCCGGCCTCGACTGCGGCCCCGAGCAGTTCTTCGAGGTAGTCCAGGTCGGCCCGCGAGCCGTCCTCGCCGATGACCTCGACCCAGAGCCCGTGGTCGGTGGCGTACTCCACCAGTTCGACGGTTTTCTCGACGTTCTCGGCCTTCGAGGTGCCGACCTTCTGCTCGACGTGTTTGTCGCTGGCCGGGACGACGAGGTTGATACCATCGACACCACACTCGAGCGCGAGGTCGATGTCGTTCTGGATACCACGACAGAAGCTGGTAACGGTGCCCTCGAGGTCGAGCCCCGCGACGCGGGAGATTGTCTCGCGCTCGCCGGGACCGGTACAGGCGCTCCCCGCCTCGATGACGTCGATACGCGCCGCATCGAGCGAACGGGCGATGTCGGCCTTGTCGTCCGGCGTCAGCGAGACCCCGGGTGCCTGCTCACCGTCGCGCAGTGTCGTGTCGAGAAACTGTACCTCACCGACGTCTGAGAGGACACGCATGGCTGGGTGCCCCCCGAATAAGGTGTTCTGACTCACAGAAAATCCTCTTCCATCACGCGCCACGAATTTCGCGGCCAGCCGCCTCGCGGCGACTTCCTCTATCCTCCGTCGGGTGTTCCGACATAGTGATGACTACTCTAACCTTCATGGTCTAAAAGGTGACGGAACCGATTACCACACTCAGGCGCCGGGCCCATTCAAGACTCGACCCGGACCGTGTCACCTTCACAGACGCCCGAAGCCACGCCACCGGGCAGTTCGATGACTGTGTCCGCATTCGCGTAGCCGATTGACCGCCATGGCTGGAGGGTTTCGACGGCCTGGACCTCGTCGTCGACGAGCCAGAGCACGTCGAGCGGGAACCGGACGAACAGCATGTGGATGAACTGTCGGCTCGCGCGGTCGAAGGGGAACACGAGCGCGTAGTCGTCGGGAATCGACGACCGGAACATCAGCCCCCGCCCCTGTTCGAGCATCGACTCGGCGTACTCGACCTCCGTCGCGAGGGGGCGAGCCGCGCCATCGGGGTCGTGGACGAGGCGCATATCACCGCGGAAGACGCAGGTGGGCAAAAAGTCTTCTGTCGGAACGGAGGGTTTGAGGGGCGCGGGAACCCACTGTGTCGCATGGAGAAGGCTCCCGGGGGGACGTCCGTCGGCGTCGACGACCCGTACGACCACGTGACGCGGTGTGACTTCGTCACCGGTGAGGGGAAGTGCCGCTGGGCGCGTGAACACGGTCACCACGACCCCGAGTTCGCCAACGCTCGAAGTGCCGACGACTTCCGCTGTCCGGCGGCGGTCGCACCCGACAGCGGGGACCCAGAGGCCGGACCGGAATGGGACTGGGCCGACTGCCCGCATTTCCGTTCCCGGAACCACGACCGGGAGTGTGTTCGCTGCGGGCTCGGAGAGCGGCGGATGGGCCACTCCGAGGACCGACCGCTGCTGGAAGAACACCACCTCTCGTACCGCGAGGGGGACGACGAGCTGTCACACGAGATAACGGTCTTTCTCTGTCGGTGGTGTCACGCGAAGATTCACCAGTCGTGGGCGCGGCTCGACGACGACGCGAACCCGGACCCCGAAGCCATCGCACAGCGGGAACAGCGCCGCTCCAGGGAGCAATCGGAACTGGGTTTCGAGTCGGCTGCCGACCGGTACGACGATTCGTAGCCAATTCAGATATCAAATTTGATAATCAATGGCGGACGGATAAGTAGGAACACGATAACCGATAAGTATAGTGACCTCTTCGGCGATCACGAAACAGTCGTTGGGGACGGGATACGTGGTCTCAACGGGCGTAGTGCTTTCCCTCGGATTACTTGCCCACGCGGTGGCCACCGCCAGTCCGTCTCTGATAACTGTGGTCGTCCTCGGCGTGGGGTTGACCCCAGCGTTAGCCCTGGTTGCGGCGAACTACTGGCTGCCGATGAGCGGAATCTCGGGCGACCAGGTATGGACCACCGCGGAATGGTGCGGGTTCGGCGTCGCGCTGTTTACGCTCATCAACATCGTCGTGTTGCTCGCCCCGATTCCGCAGTCCTCGATGGTCCCGTCGATACTCGCAAGCGGGGTCGCAGTCGGCGGGTTCGGCGGTATTCTGTTCGGGTGGCTGATCGAACTCCGGCGGTCCCGACGCCGACTGGCCCAGAGCAACGAGGTGCTGTTTCGGGTGCTCCGACACGACCTCCGGAACGACCTCAACGTCGCGCTCGGACACGTCGGCGAGCTACAGCGGGAAGCCACAGAGCGCGGGGACCCCAAATGCCGTGCGCACGCCGATCAATTGAGCGAAACGATCGATGATATCATCGACACGACGGAAAAGGCCAGACGAATCGAGTTCGCGTTCGACGCGGACCGTCGCGCACAGCAGCCGATCGATATCGTGCCATGCATCAGAGAACAGGCAGCCGCGGTCAGGCAGTCACATCCAGAGACGACTATCGACCTGGACCTCCCGGACCAGTCGGGAGTGTACGCCGACTGGTTACTCGACACCGTTTTACAGAACATCATCGAGAACGCGGTCATCCACTGCGAAGCAACCCCGAAGGTGTATATCTCGGTCGAGGAACACGACCGGAGTGTGTTCGTTCATATCGGCGATAACTGTCCGTCGATCCCACAGCACGAGCGAGATGTCCTGGACAGCGGCGCGGAGACGCAACTGCGCCATTCGAAAGGCGTCGGGCTGTGGTTGACGACGTGGATCGTCGAGAGTTACGGCGGGGCGGTACACCTCACGACGTCGGACGACGGCAACACCGTGACGCTGGAACTGTGCGGGCCGACCGTTCTCGACGACATTCGCCAGGCCCTTCGAGAGTGGCTCTGAGGCCGGACGAGCAGCACCGTCGACCGCATCAGGAGATATATACGCCTTCGTGGCCTTCGCGTCAGTAATGACCCGAATCGACGTTATCGACAATCACGGACAGTTCACACATCTGGAGCAGCGCGCGCTCCGGGACATGGGCGTCGACGTCTCGCTCAGGGACAACACGACCCCGCCGGAGGAGATCGACGCCGACGGTATCGTCCTCTCCGGCGGCCCGGACATGGACGACATCGGGAACTGCCCCGCGTATCTCGACCTCGACGTTCCTGTGCTGGGCATCTGTCTGGGGATGCAACTCATCGCCGACGAACTCGGCGGCCGGGTCGGCGGCGGCGAGTACGGTGGCTACGCGGACGTGACGGTCGACATTCTCGACGAGGACGACCCGCTTCTGGGCTCGCTGTATCCGGAGACGCGCGTGTGGGCCAGCCACGCTGATGAGGTCAAGGAGGTCCCGCCCGGGTTCGAGCGAACTGCGACATCCGACGTCTGTGGCGTCGAGGCGATGAGCAACACGGACGAGTCGATATACGGCGTCCAGTGGCATCCGGAGGTCGCCCACACAGAAGAGGGCGAGGAAGTGTTCGAGAACTTCCTGTCGGTCTGTGACCGGCAGTCCGTCGCCCGCCAGTGACCGGTAAAGGGTAATGTAACTGGTTTTATATTCGCTCATAGGGTGTGATACATAAATGACGGCGACACAGGGCAATCTCGCTAGCCTCTCGCGGTTTATTTTCCGGGCTCCGACCTGGTACACGAGCCTTGCGTTCGCGCTGGTCATCGCCGCGATGACGGGCATCGTCGCTTTCGATTCGCGGTTCATCCTCGACGACGCCTGGCAGGGCGTGTTCCTCATCGGCCTGCCGACCTCGATTGCCAGTGCCGTAACTCCGTGGGTCGACCGGCAGCTGGGCGGTCAGCTGACCCCGAACCGGGCCACCCTGCTTGCGGTCATCTGTGAGCTCGTCACGATAGCGATGCTGACCATCGCCGGCCTCATCGCTATATTCACAGTCCGGCTGGGCCAGAACTTCGTCTTCGACGTGCTGCTGGTCGCGCTGGCGTCGATATTCGCCTTCCGACTGCTGATACTGATGGCCGTCTCGAGACACTCGCTGCTGAAAGCGGCGATTCCGGCGAGCGTCCAGACAGTCACTGCTGCGGCGTTGCTGGCGATCTACAGCGGGGCGACCGCGTTCATCCTCGAGGACCCGATGCTCCGGGAGTACCTCTCCCGCCCGGAAGAGGTCCCCCCGCAGGTACAGGGGTTCATCCCGGAGGATTTCATCATCCTCGCGGTTATCTGTGTCATCTACGCGCTGGCGGTCTGGCTGTTCCTGGTCGTCATCGACCAGCCCTGGCGCTCCTCGCTCGGCGTTTCCGCGCTGGATTTTCTCCGGGGCTTCATCGGGCACATCGCCGAGGGCACGCGCGAACTGGAGGAGTTCTTCGAGGACATCGGCGAAGAAGCCGTCGTCCCGGTCACCGTGCTGTCGGTCCGCCGACCGGACGGCGAGGAGAAGACCCGGTTCGTCCTCCCGATGATTCACCCCGGTCCGATGGGTGAAATCGGCGGCGGAAACCTCCCCAGACGCGTCGCCGAGTCGGCCGACGGCCTGGCCTTCCCGCCACACGCGACCGCAGGCCACGACTTCAACCTCGTCACCGAGCGGGAGGTCGACACAATTCTGTCGACCGCCGAGACGGCGTATCAGAACCTCGAATACGACGACCAGGCGACGGCGGGCTACCGGGTCACCGAGGGCGAGGCCACGCTGACGGGCCAGGCCTTCGGTTCCGACGCGCTCGTTGTGAACACGTACGCGCCGGGCTGTGCCGACGACGTCGAGTACGCCGTGGGACTCTCGGCCATGTCTGAAGCGCGGGTCGACGGGCTGGAGGACGTGCTTCTGGTCGACGCGCACAACTGCAACGACGGGCTCGAAGGCGATGACCTCGGCCACGTCGTCCCCGGCAGTCAGCGGTCCTTCGATATGCTCCACGGGGCCGGACAGCTCGGGGAACTGCTCACGGACGCCGAGACCGGGCAGCTCCGCTGTGGGGTCGCCTGGGACGAGACCCCCTGGGAACCCGAGGAGGGCGTCGGCCCGCTCGGAATCCGGGTCTGTGTCTTCGAAGTCACCGACCACCGGACGGCGTACGTACTCATCGACGGCAACAACATGGAACCGGGCCTCCGCCAGCGCATCATCGACGCCGCCGAGGGCGTGGACACGATGGAAGTGATGACAAGCGACACGCACATCGTCAACACCGTCGAGGCCGAGAACCAGGTCGGACAGGCGATCCCCGAGAAGGAGATCATCGCGCTAATCGCGGACCTCGTCGACAGGGCGGTCGCCGACCTCGAACCCGTCGAAGCCGGAATGGCGAGCGAACAGGCGACCGTGACGGTGTTCGGCAACGACCGGACCGAGACGCTGGCGTCGACCGCCAACGCGATGGTCTCGATGGGCGGCGCGCTGGCCGCGGCGTTCATCCTCGCTGTGATGACCGTCAGCGTGTTGATCTTCCTGCTGACCTGACCGGGTCGAATAAAAACCGTGGTGGCGACTGGCGGCGACTCGGCGGGTTACCGGCTGGGTTCGACGCGAACAGTCGCGAAGTCGTTGACGACCGGGAACCGACCGATCTGTTTCGGACCGTCCCGGTACGCGCCGTCCTCGCTCCCGTCGAACGTGTCGCCGGCGCCGCCGTTCTCGTTCCGGTGCGGAATCGCGAGCAACGGCTGGGTGTGGGTGAGGCCGTCCTCGTCCTGTCCCTCGCCCGGGCCCGGGGCCGTGGCAGCGTCTGTGAACAGCTCGACCGGCACGTTCTCGTGAGTTCCCGGTTCGAGACTCTCGGTGATGCCGATTATCGACCCGAGGATCTCCCCCTTGAACCGTCGGCGGTCGTGGATGCTGACGAATCCGCCGTCGGCCATCGTGACCGAGGCGGTGGTGACGACCTCGCCGTCGCTTCGCTGGTTCTGGATGTCGATGGTGGCCGCGTGCTCCGTCCCCTTGCTGTTGTTTGATCTGGCTGTGACGCCCGTGCTGAGGCCGATAGCTGACAGCAAGCCGGCGGCACTGGCGCTGATGACTTTCCGGCGCGATACGAGTCGGGTCGTGGAATCAGTGTGGTTGGACACGATGTGTGCTCTGAATTGCCGAGGCAGTCCCCCAGAGTCGCCGTACGTAGACTCCCGTGAGAGAATCGTTTGGGTGCGGCGGTGGTGGTCCGACAGTGGCGAACGCTCGTTCAGGTCCCGGCAGTATTATAAGCTGTATATTAAATATCAAAAATCGCTGCCGCTCGATTTTTAGGGATATAGTAAAAATTTATGTTATTAGAGACTAATATACAAATAGACACGTTAGAAATAACTGTCTCGTAATCGACTACGTCGCTCTGTTTCCGGAGTCCGCTCGATAGAGACGACGGTACTGGCCCACGTGGAGACAAGGAAGAGCGGCCGCTGGGCGAGTCGTTCCGTCAGAAGCGCCGAGGAGGAGATTTGAACTCCTGAGTCCGTGAGGACAGTTGCTCTCGAAGCAACCGCCTTGGCCAGGCTAGGCTACCTCGGCTCACCCGTCAGTACCGCCGTTTGCTCTTTAGGGGTTTCGATTTCAGTCTCGACACCCATTTACCGGACCCGAGACATGACAGGCTATGGACGCTACCGAGGCAAGCGAGGTGTCGAGTCAGATCCTCGATGAGATAAGCAGTGCTGTCATCGCCGACCGCGGCTTCTTCGAGACGGTGCTGCTCGGCGTCGTCGCGAAGGGCCACGTCCTGCTCGAGGACGTTCCCGGCACGGGCAAGACGCTGACGGCCCGCAGCGTCGCGACCGCGCTTGGGTTGTCTTTCTCCCGCATCCAGTTCACACCGGACCTCCTCCCGGCCGATATCACCGGGACGCACGTCTTCAACGAGGAGTCCCGGAGCTTCGAATTCACTGAAGGGCCAGTCTTTGCCAACGTCGTGCTAGCCGACGAGATCAACCGCGCGCCGCCCAAGACCCAGTCCGCCCTGCTGGAAGCGATGGAGGAGGGACAGGTCACCGTCGACGGGGACACCTACGACCTGCCCGAGCCGTTCTTCGTCATCGCGACCCAGAACCCCGTCGACATGGAGGGGACCTTCGAGCTCCCCGAGGCCCAGGTCGACCGGTTCCTGGCAAAGACCTCGCTCGGGTATCCCGACGACGAGGGCGAGGTCGAACTCCTCCGGCGACGCGCCGGCCGGACGACACAGAGCCCGACCGTGGAACCGGTACTCGACGCGGCGTCGGTCGCGGAACTCCGCCGGGTTCCGGAGGCGGTCACCGTCGACGACGACCTGCTGCAGTACATGGCCGACCTCGTCCGGGCGACCAGAGACGACTACCGCGTGGACGTCGGCGTCTCACCGCGGGGGACCCAGCGGCTGTTCGAGGCGGCGCGGGCGATGGCGACAATCGCCGGCCGGGAGTACGTCGCCCCGGACGACATCAAGCGGGTCGCACAGCCGGTGCTTGCACACAGACTGGTGTTGACCCCTGACGCCCGCGTCGAGCAGGTCGACAAGGGAACCGTCATCCAGAACGTGCTCGACGAGGTTCCCGTTCCGACGGTCTAACCCCACGTCCAGTGGGCGTCCAGCGCGTACCGGTACACGCCCGTGATGACGATAGCGCCGCCGTTCGCGACGAGGTACGGCACGCCGCCCCAGGTGACAAACGCGTAGAGAAGCCCAAGCTGGAGCGGTATCGCCGTCCCGCGGACGAGGTTTGTCTTCCCCATCCCCACCATGTACTCCCTGAGCGTCGAGTGTTGCGAGCGGTGGAACGTCCAGGCGTTGTTGAGGACGTACTGGAACAGTATCGTGAACTCGATAGCGATAGCCGCACCGATGATGTAGTTCAGACCGCCGACGTCGACAAACGACCACAGCAGCACCGTCTGGATCGAGGCCGCGATTACGCCGACGAGAAAAAACCGGACGAGCTGCTGCCGTCGGGCCTGTGTGACGACAGCGGACGCCATACTGCCTTACTGATAACCGAGCGCCTTTAATCGTGCTGTTATCTCGTCGGACGCCTCCGTGTTTCCGGCCCCCGTCCCGTCGCTGTCGAGGTCTGCGAGGTGGTCGGCGACGGCGTCCGACAGCCGGTCGAGGACGGTCGCAGGCGGGTCGGCGGCCGTCGATTCCGAACACAGGTCGACCTGTTCCTCGGGGTCGTTCGTCCGGTCGTACAGCTCTCGGCGGCCCGACTCGGTGAACTCGATGTAGGTGTACCGCTCGTCGCGTGCGCTGAGGAGGAGTTCCCCGTCGGCGCGGTTCCGCGGAATCGGTTGGCTGGTCACGCTCTCGCCCCGGACTGCCGCGGAGACGATGGGGGCGCGGTCGTCGATGGCCTGGCCGTTGACCGCTGGGGCGACAGAGGCCCCGTCCCACGCCGATGCCGGCGTGAGCGATAGCAGGTCACACACCGTCGGCGCGACGGTGTCGAGCCCGACCGGTGTCTCGACCGATTGGCCCTCGCTGTCCGGCGTCGAGACGATGTAGGGAACGTCGATGAGTTCCCGATAGAGCTTGGGGTAGTGAGCGAGATGGCCGTGTTCGAGAAACTCCTCGCCGTGGTCGCCGGCGACGACGACGGCGGTATCGTCGCGGTGGCCTTCAGTTTCGAGCGTGTCGAGTAGCCGACCGACGCTGGCGTCGACCTGCCGGACCGTCGCCTCGTACAGCGTCCGGAGCGTCTCCAGCGTCCGGTCGTCGACCTCCCAGCCCAGTCCGGTTCGGAGGTGGGAGCTGAGCATCCGGAGGACGCCGAAGTGGTTGTCCGACACCTCGCGGATATGCCGCGGGGCCGGCACGTACGGCGTGTGCGTGTCCATGTAGTGGACCCACAGGAAGAACGGTCCGTCGGTCGACTCCAGGAACTCGGTGGCGCGGTCCTCGAGGTCGCCCATCCGGGAGACGTCGGCGAAGGGCCGCTCGTCGGACCCGCCGCTGAGAACGGTCGCGGCGCGCCGGAACGGCGAGGTGCCCAGCTGGACCCACGCCTGCACGGTCGGATGGGCCGCCAGGTACTTGCTGTAGCCGCCGCTGTCGACGAACGGCTCGAACTCGTCGAACCCGCGGTCGTACCCCCAGTGGTCGGTGAGAAAGCCGTTTGCGGCGTTGAACCCCGCCGTCTCGATACCGGCATCGGACACCTGTTCGGCCAGCGTCGGCGTCGACGCCAGACCGATGTCGTCACTCTCCGCGAACACCGGCCGTGACCCGTGAATGCTGGGAAACGAGAACGGCGTCCAGTTCCCATGTGCGACGGCGTTTTCGAAGACGACACCCGACTCGGCGAGCGAGTCCATGACGGGGGAGACGCTGTCGGTGCCACCCAGCGCGTCCGCCCGCAGCGAGTCCACCGTGACGAGCACCACGTTGTTCGTTTCTGGGGCTGTCATCGTCGACCCACACCCTCCCCGTATCGTAACGGTATCGACGTATCGCGTCCGCCAGCCGGGGTTCCCACCCAGCGCGTGCCACCGAGTTCTCTCATACCCCGTATACCAGACACTGAATACTGAACGTTCCGGTTGAGCCACCCCCCGTTAAAGCGGTGGGATTCAGCGTTGACTCCCGTTTGGCCGGTTCCTCGGCAGAAGAATAGCCGCCATTCACGTTCAGCGTCCCGCTGTTCAGATTCCCGTCGGCGCCGTTCCCGCCGTCGACGACGAGCTCCCGCGGCCTGGCCGCGATGGGTGGCTTCCTCCCGAACGAAGCCGGCCACGCGGACGAGCGAACCGTCCCCGGCGCGGCCGAGCGCCACCGAATGCGGGTCGCCCCGTCACAGCAGCGGCGCGGCGACGGTCGTGCGCTCCTCGGCAGACTCGAACGGGGAGTGGTCGAGCGGGGCTACGAGGTGCTGCTTGCGACGACATCGCAAAGCCGGCCCGCCGGGGTCGCGTTCTACCGCGACACGGGGTATCAGGAGAGAGGTCGGTCGGCGCAGGGCGAGTACGAACTCGTCCATTTCGAAAAGCGGCTCTGACTGCGCCCCGGTGCGGCGTTCAGTCGCCGCTGGGGGCGTCGTCGGTGTCCTCGCCGAAGGAAGTGTTGAGCCCGCCCGGACTCTCCCGGTCGCGCTCGCGCATGCTCTGTCGCGTGAACTGCGGCTTGGCGCGAACGGCCGACTTCGTACGGAACGACCACCACAGCGCCAGGGACAGGCCGGCGGTGCCGGCGATGCCGACACCGGTGGCCGGCAGCGACGCCTGCGTGTACAGGAACGCCGTCGAGAACAGGGTACTCGCGAGCAACATGCCGAGGATGAGCCGCTTGGTCATCGTCGCGAGCAGGCCGTCCGAGTCCTCGATGTCGGCCTGCACGCGGAAGTCCTCCCGCTCGACCCTGTCGAGGGCGGACTCCAGTTTCGGCGGAATCCGGACGGCCGACCGGGCCGCGTCGGACACTTCGGTGGCTCTGTCCTCGACGAAGTTCCGGACGCCCTCGGCGATGTAGCCCTCCTCGCGGAGGTAGTCGGTGGCGACGCCGATGAAGTCGAAGTCCTCGTCGAGGGTGACACAGACGCCTTCGACGACCGTGGCGACGCGCAACACGAGCGCCAGATTCGCCGGCAGTCGAAGCGGGAACTCGTAGATAGTGTCCTCGACCTGCTGGATGATCTGCTGGACGCGGTACTGCTCGATGTCCTCGCCGCGGGCGTCGGCGATGGCCAGTTCCATCACGTCGCCCATCACCTGCCGGTCGGCCTCCGGCGAGAGCGTCCCCATCTCGATGAGCGCATCGAGGATGGCGTCGATGTCCTGGTCGGCGACGGCGGAGTAGAAGTCGATTATCTTGTCCTGGACGAACGGGTCGACCCGGCCGGACATCCCGAAGTCATAGAAGACGAGCGTCCCGTCGTCCTGCACGGCGAGGTTCCCGGGATGTGGGTCGGCGTGGAACACGCCGTCGTCGATAATCATCTGGAGGTACGCCCGCTGGAGCGTCTCGGCAAGTTCCGTCCGGTCGATACCGCCCGCGTCGAGGCTGTCGATGTCGTTGATCTTCGTGCCGGGAACGTACTCCATCGTCAGAACGCGCTGGGTGGAGTGGGACTCCTTGACCTTGGGGATGCAGATGCGGTCGTTGTCCCTGAAGTTCTCCCGGATTTCGGTGAGCATGCGACCCTCCCGCTGGTAGTCCATCTCCTCGCGGATCGTCTTCGAGAACTCGTCGGCCAGCGTCTCCAGCGAGAACGACCGGGAGTCGTCGATGAAATACATCAACAGCGGGAGCGACCAGCGGACGACCCGCAGGTCGGCCTCGACGAGCGTCTCGATACCGGGGCGGCGGATCTTGACGGCGACCTTCTCGCCGTCGACCTCCGCCAGATACACCTGGCCGAGCGACGCGCCGCTTATCGCGTCTGTCTCGAATTCGTCGAAGCGGTCGTCGACGGCCCCCAGTTCGTCCTCGATGACGACCCGTGCCTCGTCCCAGTCCGCCGGCGGCACGCGGTCCTGCAGCTTCGAGAACTCCTCGATGTACTCCGGCGGCAAGACGTCCGGCCGCGTCGAGAGAATCTGTCCGAGCTTGATGAACGTCGGCCCGAGCGTCAGCATCGAGTTGAGCAGCTGCTGTGCGCGGTAGCGGCGCTGTTCGGGCGTGACGCGGCGCGATGAGCCGATCACGAGGAACCGTTTTCGGTCTCGTGCGTACGCGACCAACAGGGGCAGGAAGTGGCGAGCGACGACGAGGAACCGCCAGTACGCGCGAAGGTTCACCGGCTGGCCACCTCTGGGTCAGTCCCCGTCAATCGGGATTGTGGTGCTCGGTGCGGCTGTCGCCTTCGGCAGGCGGAGTTCGAGGACGCCGTTTTCCACGGTTCCCTCCCCACCCTGACCGGTCGTGTCCGGCGGGAGCGGGAGCTCGGCGTCGAGGAACACGGAACGGTCCTCACGGACGAACGTGAACTCCCCGGGTACGTCCTTGGTCCGTTGCCCGTCGATACGAAGGCGGCCCCCTTCTACGGTCACGTCGATTGTCTCCGCGGTCACGCCCGGCAGGTCGAGCACGAGCAGGTATTCGTCCTCGGATTCGAGCACGTCCGCGAACACGGCGTCGGGGAGGTCCCGAAGCGCTTCACGCAGGGCTGACATACGCCCGTCTAGGTGGTACGCTGTGGTAAACCCGACGGTATTACTGCACGGAGAGAAGGACAACAGCGCCGATGACGGCGGCGAGAAGACCGAACACGGCCTCGGTGATAGCGCCCCGAGCGATCCGCCAGGCGGTGCCACGCTCGCTGGTGTCGGAGATGACGAACACCGGCGTCCCGTCGCCGTCCCCGACGATGGCGTCGACCAGATTGCTCCCCCACTCCGTCGCGGGCCCGCGGGTCGCCTGGCCGTAGACGTACACGTCCTCGCCGACGTCCAGTCGACGCTCGGTAAAGCGCTGTCTGTTCCCCAGGCTAATCTCGGTCACGAGCAGGTTCACTGACCCGTCCTGTGCCTCGACGGCTTCCGTTCGCTCGACGTAGTCGGCCAGGCGCTCGGGGAGTTCGGTTCCGGGGGAGACCGTCACCGACTGTGACTCGAACCGCACGTCCGCTCCGTCGGGGTTCACGCGAACGCGGTCGGTCCCATCGTCGACGACGAAGTCGACGCCGGCCTGCCCCTCGTCTAACGTTTTCCAGTGAGAGTGCTTACCGGAGGACCGGTACTCCTCGACCTCGTAGGTGTAGGCCAGACACTCGCTGCCGGTGAAGGGGGCCGTGACCGTCCCGGTGTCCTCGTCGGCGACGGCTGTCCCGGTGATTTCGACGGGCCCAGTGTGTCCGTCGAGCGAGCGCACCGGGACCGGGTCGTTGCGGAGGATGTGGGCTACCGTTCGGAGGTCCCGGCTGCCACGGACCAGGACGAAACCGCCGACGGCCAGGAACGCAATGGCGACCAGTTGCGGGAGGACCATACGTCGGTACCGGATTCGACCGATGAAAAACGTTCCCAGTCACTCTGTCCCACTGCTGGGACGCCGTCGGTTCCGAGGCGTCGGGACGCCGCCGTTACTCAGGGTACTTTTGCCACAGCGGCCGCTAGTCCGGGTATGGCTGGCTCCTCGCCCTCGGACGCCGGGTCGCTCCCGCTTGAGACCGCGCGCCGACGGATCGGCAGCGTCGCTGCGCCCATCGACCGGACGGACCGTATTCCGCTCTCTGTCGCCGTCGGCCGGGTCCTGGCGACGGATGCGACGGCGAACGAACCTATCGAGGGGGCCGACGTCGGCGTCGAGGACGCCGTCTTCGAACAGGGCCATCAGGTGCGGCCCGGCGACGTGGGGCTGTTGAAAGCCGCCGGGGTTTCCGAACTGCTCGTCCGCCAGCGACCGCAGGTCGGTATCCTGCCGACGGGCGACGAACTGGCCCAGCGAGGGACCGACGGACCCGCACAGGTCGAGACGGCCGGGTTCACGCTGGCACAGTACGTCGACCGCTGGGGCGGCAAGGTGACGTACCGGGACCCCGTCGCCGACGACGCGCCGGCGCTCCGGATGGCGGTCCAGCGTGACCTCACCCGGGAGCTGATCGTCGTCACCGGGACGGAACCGGGCGATACGCTCCGGGGAATCGTCGCCGAACTCGGCGAGGTACTCACGGACCGCCTCGCTATCGACCCCGGCCGTCGGACCGGCCTGGCCGTCGTCGAGGGCCGGCCGGTGGTGTTGTTACCGGAGTCGGCAAGTGCGGCCCGCGTCAGCGCCGTCCAGTGTGTTCGTCCGCTTCTGAAAACGTTCGCCCACGCCCCGCTGTCCGCGCATCCACAGACACGGGCGACTCTGGAGGCGCAAATCGACAGTCAAAACAGGGTTCAGACGTTCGCTCCGGTCGCTGTGAGCGACGGGACGGCGACGCCGCTGACCGGCGTTGATCTCGCTACGGCGACCCGGGCTGACGGCTGGGTATCCGTGCCCGCAGACGAGACTGGCCTCGATGCCGGAACCACCGTCACCGTCGAGAACTGGGACTACCTACCCTGAGACGACGGTATAGTACCGGTTGAACATCAATGAACACCTGACTGCACGGCTCCAGGGCAATCAGTGTGGAAGTCGTTTCAATTGGGACTATAGATCGAGCAGTGAGGCGACCCGTCTGTCGCCGCGCACGCACCGACCCATCTCTGCCGCCGACCGCCGACCGACGTGGACGCCGTCGAGACCCGCGTTCCACGCTGCACCGATGTCTGATGGGTTGTCCCCCGCCAGCACGCCGCGGTGGCCGTTGTACCAGACGCCCATCTCCCGCATCGCCAGTTCCACCGGCTTCGGGTCGGGCTTCCAGCCGATGTCGTCGTCACAGCAGACGACCGTCTCGAACCAGTCGGCGATGTCGAGGTGATCGAGGACCGGTTCGGTGAGATACTGCTGGCAGTGTGTGACCAGTCCGACCGGCGTATCGAGGGTTGCGAGGAACGCCTCGGCGTCATCGTAGAGAAACGTCGCCTCGGCCCGGGCGACGGGGTCTTCCTCCTCGTGGAACAGCCGCCAGAACTCCTGCTTGTCGATGTCGCGCTCCGCGAGGGTCCGTGACCGCGTCCCACCGAACCCGTACCAGAGCGCATCCCGCTCCCGGTCCGTGAACTCCACGCCGAGGCGGTCACCGACGGCACCCATCACCTTCCGAGGGTACGCTGGCTCGATATCGACGAGGGTCCCGTCGAGGTCGAACAGCCAGAAGTCGTAGTCGGTGGTCATTAGGGGTAGATTCTTTGGGGAGTTTCGGATATAGTCTTTCGGGCCCTACTACCGGTTTTGATGCGTATAACGCATCTGTAGTCACCGACTACGCGGCGACGCCGCGCTTCACTCGACACGGACCGAACTGCCGAGGTACTTGGTGAGCACTTCGCTGACCGAATCGGCGTTAAACAGGGGCAGGTCGCCGGCGATTTCGGCTTTCAGCGAATCGAAATACGCCTCGTCGGTCCGGAGTTCGCTGAACGACGCCGCGACGACCGGACAGCCGAGTTCGTCCTCGACGAGCCGGCGGAAGTGCGGTTCGTCCGCCAGTTCGCCCCGCCAGAGCGTGTCCCGGAAGAACAGCCAGCCGCTGGTCCCCGGGTCGTCAGCCGCCCGGTACAGCGTCGTCTCGACCCGGTCGGGGTCGGTCCACAGCCCGGCCGCGTCCGGCTCCAGACGGATTTCGACCCGGAAGACGTACCGCGCGGTCGCGCCGTCGGGGTCGGTCGGTCGGAGAGAGGCGAGTTCGCCGGTCGTGTCCACGGTCACACCTCAGTCGTGGATGCCGTTCAGCCGTTCGGCCAGGTCGATGTCGTTCTCGGTGATACCACCGGCGTCGTGGGTCGTCAGTCGGACTTCGACTTCGCCCCAGCGGATAGTCATCTCCGGGTGATGCCACGCGTCCTCGGCGAGGCCGGCGGCGGCGCTCAGAAAGCCCGACGCGTCCAGATAGCCGTCGAACTCGAAGACGCGAACGATCTCGTCGCCGTCGCGGGTCCACTCGTCGGGTAGCCGGTCGCTAATCTCTTCCTCAGAGAGCAGGTCTGCCATACCGGACACGTCGGGCGGCGTGGGCAAAAAGGTGGGCGTGGTCAGTCGTCGGAGAGGCGGTCGAGCACCGCGTTCGGGATGTCATCGCGCATGCCGTCGGGGATGTCCTCGACGGACATGCCCTGGGTGAACTCGGGCGGGGTGGCCTGGTCGGGGCCGCCGAAGTCCGGGTCGAACAACTGCAGCGCCGTATGTATCGTCGACCAGTCGTCCTCCTCCGCGGCGTCGCGCAGGCTCTTGGTCGGCGCGGCGAGGATCTGCGAGACGATAGCGTCGGCCATTGCCTCGAGGACTTCCGCCTGGTCGTCGTCGAAGTCAGCCGCCGAGAGCGCGCTGTTTATCTCTGCCGCCTTGACCTGCTCGGCGCTCTCGTACATCGTCGAGATGACCCTGTCGGCGCGCTTGCGTTTGTACTGCGTGAGCAGCCGGTCGAACTCCTCGTCGACGATGCGCTCGACCGCTTCGGCGGCTCGTCGTCGCTTGTTCCGCGTTTCGGCGGTCACCGACTCCAGCGCGTCGAGGTCGTACACCGTCACCGACGGGAGGCGGTCCGCGCCGGCCGGGACGTCACGCGGCTGTGCGATGTCGACGATAGACACCTCGCCGGCTTCGCTGAACGTCCCGATATCGAACACCTGGTCGCCGCTCCCCGTCGCCGAAATGACGGCGCGTGCCTCGGAAACGGCCGCTTCGATGCCATCGAGCGCGACCGCGCTGGCGTCGATATCGACCGACCCGGCGATGTGCTCGGCGTGTGGGACCGTCCGGTTGGCCACGAGCAGCCGGTCTGCCTCCTCGCTGAGCGCCTCCGCGGCGAGCTGGCCCATCTCGCCCGCACCGACGACGAGGGCTGTCTCATCCGAAAGCGAACACTCCTCTTTGAGCAGGCGAACCGCGGCGGAGGCCAGCGAGACGACGCCCTCGTTGATTCTCGTCTCCGTTCTGGCGCGCTCGCCGACGTGAATCGCCTTCGTGACACCGTCTTCCAGCATTGGCCCGATACCGCCGACGCCGCGGGCGGTCTCGTAGGCGGTCCGGAGCTGGCCGAGAATCTGGTCCTCGCCCAGCACGATCGATTCGAGCCCGGCAGCCACCCGGAGCAAGTGGCGGAGACTCTCCTCGTGACCCATCTCGACGACGACGTCGTCGGGCACGGCGCGGGTGAACAGTTCGAGCGCGTCGAGCCCGTCCTCGTGGTCCGAGACGACGACGTACCCCTCGGTCCGGTTGCACGTCTGGAGGGCCATCGCCTCTTCGACCTCGGGGTGTGCGAGCAGCGATTCGACGGCGTGGCGCTCGCTGTCGGCCGCAGCGGTCTCTAGCTGGTCGACGCTTGCGCGCTCGTGGGAGATACAGACCCCGACGATTGCACCAGTGTCCCCTCTCACGTTTGATCACCAGGTAACTCTCCGATCACGTCTCTAGCTACTTGCTCCCCTTTGGACCTGCCACTATCTAAAGCCTTCCAAACTTCCCGTGACCTGACAACGAATCTAACGGCGTCACGCCGTTCGGCCGGCGGGACGCCCCGGTCGCGGAGCTCCTCGCGGAGGTCGCCGACGAGGGCCGCCATCAGCCCGGCGTTGTCGAACTCCGCCTCGAGGTGCTCGCGGAGATGTTTCGACAGCGCGGGCGCGCGCCCGCCGGTCGCAATCGCCAGCGTCACGGGGTCGTCCCGCACCGTCGCCGGTACGACGACGTTGCCAAAGGACTGGTCGCCGTGGTCGTCGGCACGGTTGACGAGTGCGCCGTGGTCCTCGGCGGCCGCGCTGAAGGCGTCGTTCAGGTCCGGGTCGTCCGTCGCGGCGACGACCAGCGCCGGGTCGGTCCGCTCGACCCAGTCCGTGGCGTCTTCAGGGGTCGGTGCGGCCCGGACCATCTCTGCGCCCGCGAACGCCCGGTCGGCGAAATCGGGACTGAGGACGACGACGTCTGCCTCCTGAGCGAACGTTCGGGCCTTGCGCGCACCGACCGGCCCACCGCCGACGACGAGCACCGTCTCGCCCTCGAAGTCGTGCATGAGCGGAATCATCGACCACCCCTCCGTGAATCGACACTGCGAACCGGAACTCGCACGGTCACGCCGTCTCTGTGTTCTGCCGCGCTCGTTCGTCCAGCCTGATACCCGTCTTTTTCAGGATGCGCGTCGAGAACAGCGTGTCCCAGTCGTCCTCGGACACGTCCCAGTGCTCGGCCATCCGGTCGCGGACCTGCTGGATGCGCTCCTGGCTCTCCGCTTCGCTTCGCCCGTGGGTCATCGCGAAGAAGTTGTAGGGCCAGACGCCGTCGTGGCGCGGCCGCTCGTAGCAGTGGGTCACGAAGTCGAACTCGGCGATAGCCGGGCCGACTTCGTCGATGACCTCGTCGGGCACGTCCCAGACGGTCATCCCGTTCTCGCTGTAGCCAAGCGCGTAGTGGTTCGGGATGACGCCCACCCGGCGGACTTTCCCTTCCACGTTGAACCGCTGTATCGTCTCTAGCACCCAGTCGACGTCTGCGTCGATGTCGTCGGCCACGTCGGCGTACGGTGTGGCAGTGACAGGGAGGCCGTCCTGAATCGCCAGTACGAGGTCCAGTTCGTCGGCGGTGAGCGACCGCTCTTCGGTCGGTGTCACGTCCGGTCCCAGGTCCGAACAGTCGATGGCCTGTGTCTGTGGCCCCTCCACGGGGAACTTCGCGCCGACGTGGAACTCCTGCTGTTTCGGGAGGTTGTACGTCTCCTCGCCGGTCTCGGCCTCGATTTCGGCCAGCACTTCGTCGACGCGGTCCTCGTCGGCCACCGAGAGGACGAACCACATGTTCAGATGGGGGTGCTCGCGCTCGTAGTTGTGTGCGACCTCCGGGTGGGCGTTTATCATCTCGGCGTGGTCGTCGTAGCGGTCCTCGGGGGCGTGGGTCGCGACGAGCGTCGCAGTGCCGCCGATGGCTTCGGCGTTGATGAGTGCGCCGAACCGCGTGAGCACGCCCGCGTCGTCGAGGTCCTGTACGCGTGACAACAGTTCGTCCGCGTCGATGTCGACGCCGTGGTCGGCCAGAGCCGCCGCGGCCGGTTCGAACGGCCGTTCGACGACCGGGAAGCCGCCCTGGAAGGCGTTCAACACAGCCCGGTCTACTGTCCCGAGGTCTTCGCTCATGGTGAAATCTGGGGGGCCTGCGAATAAAAACAGTCCGGGACAGCCGCCCACACGCCCGGTCGCCGGAGCGTTTTACCCCCTCGCGCCCCTAGCACGCGCGTGGAAATCTCGACAGCCGAACTGGCGGTCCGGCTGCTGGTCTACCTGTTCGTCCTGGTAGGGGTGCCACTGTGGTTTGTCCTCATGTTCCGTCTCATGGACTACGCCGCACACGACACGCTCGTCGAGCAGTTCAGCGGCCAGCGCAACGGTCGCGACACCGGGCAGCTCAACGCCTACTTCGAACAGGCCGCAGTCGAGGCCACGACCTGTGGCATCTGTGGCGCAGCGAACGGCCCCGACTACGCCTACTGTCACAACTGCCAGGAACGGCTGTCGACCGGTGACTGACGTGGTTACTCGCCTTCGACGCCGGTGACCGCGTAGCCGGCGTCCTCGATCGCTTCGAGAATGCCGTCGTGATCTGCGCTTGCTTCGTAGTAGAACACCAGGTCGAACGAGCCGTTGCGCAGGAGTTGCTGGCACTCCCAGACGAACTCCTCGTCGTCCAGCGTGAGGCCCTGGTGCTGGTTCGACGCGAACTCGGGGTCGTCGCTGCCGGAGTAGACGAACGTGTCCGTCGGGTCAAGCCCCGCGCCCCCGGCGATGAGCTCCCCGACCTCGATGGTGGCCTGCATCATCTCGATCTCGTCGCTGCCGTCGTACTCCGTGTGGACGACAGCGCCGTTGAGCTGAATCTCGCCGGGCTCGAGCAACTGTTTTGTCCGGCGGTAAAGGTCCTCGTCGAGTGCGTCGGCCTCGCTCATACCATGCGGTCGGTGTCGCTGTCCCAAAGACACTTCGGATTCAGAGCGCTGATCGGTCTACCCGAAGATATTCGGTTCGAGCGGCGGCACACCGACAGAGCTACCGCGCTGTCGAGTAGCGCCGCTCGGTCGAGCACCGAACCCGTCGAAAAGCGAGCGGCTCTCGCTTACAGTCGCTTGAGGTTCTTCGCTCGCGGGCCTTTGTCTGCCTGTTCGATGTCGAATTCGACTTCTTGCCCTTCTTCTAGGTCCGGGCCGCCGACGTCTTCCATGTGGAAGAACACGTCTTCGTCGGCATCGTCGGTTTCGATGAAACCGTAGCCGCCCGTATCGTTGAAGAAGTCTACAGTGCCTGTCGCCATGGTTACAGCCGCGTGAGGTTCTTCGCGCGCGGGCCTTTGTCGGCCTGCTCGATCTCGAATTCCACTTCTTGCCCCTCTTCGAGGTCAGGACCGTCGATGTCCTCCATGTGGAAGAAGACGTCCTCGTCGGAGTCTTCGGTATCGATGAAACCGTAACCGCCTGTGTCGTTGAAGAAGTCTACCGTACCGGTCGCCATTGCAACTTAGACGTTACGTCGGGGTGTATTAAAAGTATGCGCATATATTTCGCAAGATTAGGCGGGAAATAACTGTACCGAGCTCCTTCCACAAAGCCCTTATTGAGTGATTGAAATGTATACAACGATGCTATCGAGGGGGAAGCGATTGGGTTACGCGGCCTACGAGCGATTGCTCCAGTGGGAACTGTCGGGAACGCCCGACCACGTCGCCGTCATTCAGGACGGGAACCGGCGCTACGCCGAGAAGCAGGGGACGGAGAAACAGGCGGGCCACACGGAAGGGGCCGAGACGACGGAGGCGCTCCTGAACTGGTGTGACGAACTCGACGTTCGGGAGGTGACCCTGTACGCGTTCTCGACGGAGAACTTCGACCGCGACCCCGAGGAGCGCGAGCACATCTTCGACCTCGTCGAACAGAAGCTCCGGACGTTTGCCGACGCCGACCGGGTCCACGAGGCCGGCGTGTGTATCCGCGCCATCGGCGAGACGGGGATGCTCCCCGAACGGGTCCAGGACGCCATCGACTACGCCGAGGGCCGAACCGCACAGTACGACCAGCTCAACCTCAACGTCGCGCTGGCCTACGGCGGCCGGGCCGAACTGCTCGGCGCGGCTCGCGACGTCGCCACTGCCGTCGAAAAGGGGGCCCTCGACCCGACGGACGTCTCCGCGGACACCATCGAGGAGCGGCTCTACGAGGGGCCGACCCGCGACGTCGACCTCATCGTCCGGACCGGCGGCGACGAGCGCACTTCGAATTTCCTCCCGTGGCACGCCAACGGCAACGAGGCCGCGACGTTCTTCTGTACCCCCTACTGGCCCGAGTTCCGGAAAGTCGACTTCTTGCGTGCGATCCGGACGTACCAGAACCGCGAGCAGTCCTGGCGGACGACCCGTGCCGAGCGCTCGCTTGCACTGGTTCGTGCCATCGAGCAGTCGGAACTGCCGACGGCAAAGCGGATGCTCGGACGGTTCCGGGACACGCTTCCGAGCGCCGAGCGCGAGCAACTCGACGAGGAGTACGACCTCGCGGACTGATTATCGGCCGAACCGACGCTGACGCTCCTGGTAATCCCGCAACGCCCGCAGGTAGTCCCGAAGCCGGAAGTTCTGCCAGTTCACGTCGGTGAAGTACAGTTCCGAGTACACGGACTGCCAGATCATGAAATCGGAGAGCCGCTCGGCCCCGGTTTTTATGACGAGGTCCGGGTCGGTCGGGAAGACGAGATGCTCTTCGACCGCGGTCTCGTCGATGTCGTTCGGGTCGAGTGTCCCCGCGTCGACGTCTTCTGCGAGTTTCTGGACGGCCGTCGCGAACTCAGACTGGCCGCCCAGACCGATCGAAATCTGGATCGGGGCGTCGGCCGTCGTCTCGTCGTCCGGCACTCTGACCGCTATCTCCCGCGGCGCGGTGACGCCTTCGAGTTCGCGCTGGAGCGTCGGAATCGCCTCCTCGTCGAGGACGCTCACGTAGACGACGACGGTGTCGGTGCCGTACTGGACAGCCCAGTCGAAAAATCGCTCGAGCGTCCTGTAGGCACCGTCTCCCAGCAGGTCCCGCTCCGTGATTACCAGCGCGACCGTCTCGGGCAGGTCGGCGTCGCTACGCCGAACGCGCGTTGCGAGATATCGGTCGTATAGTCCCACGCCCGCCGGTATGCTGACAGCCACAGTAAATCCCACGGTACCAGCCTCCGCAGTTCGGAAAGGGTAAGTGCCTCTCGGGGATACCGGTGGGACGTGACTGGCACCGTCCGTCGGGCAGGCGCGTTCGCCGCGGTGGGGACTCTCGCAGTCGTCGTCCCGGCCGCAACGGGCTTTCGCTCGCTCGAACTCGCGACCGTCGCCGCTATCGCGCCCTTCGTGCTCGTCGCCGCGCTCGGCGTGACGGTCATCGACCAGAACTCGCGACTGTTCGACCTGTTCGCGCGCCCCGGTGACTACGAGGACGGGAAACTCTACGGGCTGGCAGCCTTCTCGCTTGCCGCCGCCGGACTCGCACTGCTGGCCGTCCGGTTCAGCTTACCGGTTCCGGTGTTCGTCGGCGTCGTCGTCATCGTCGCCTACGGGAACCTCGGCCAGCGGCTCGCCTACACCGTTCGCTCCGACGAGGTGGTCGCAACCGCGGGCTTCGTGTTCGTCGGCTTCGTCGCCGGCGTCGCGGGGCAGGTGCTCGGGACGCGAATTCAGGCCGCCGTCGGCGAGGGAGCGGCCGCTGTCGACCTCCCGCTCGTGCTGTTTCTCGCCGCCAGCGGCGCGTTCGTCGCCGCCCTGCTTCGCTCGGTACTGTTCGAGCGGGACGACCCACTGGTGATGCTCACCGTGGGCCTCCTGCTGTGGCTGTTCTTCGAACTCGACCCGTCGGTGGCAGGACAGCGCGTCGTCATCGCACTCGCCGTGACAGTACTGCTTGGCTATCTCTCCTACGCGCTCGACACCGCGTCGCTTCCGGGGATGCTCACCGGCGTCCTCCTCTCTTTTTTGACCATCGTGCTCGGCGGCTTCGGCTGGTTCGCCATGCTGATCTCCTTTTTTGCGCTCGGGGGCCTCTCGACCAAGTACCGCTACGAGGAGAAACTGGAGCGCGGCATCGCCGAGGAGAACGAGGGCGCACGCGGGAGCGGGAACGTGCTCGCAAACTCCATCGTCGCGCTATTTGCCGTCGTCGCCGCGGCGGCGAGCCCGAGCCACATCGCCGTCGACCCGCTGTTGTTCTTCTATGCCTTCGCCGGGGCCGTCGCCGCCGCGATCACCGACACGTTCTCCAGTGAGTTCGGCGGGCTCTACGACAACCCGCGGCTCATCACGACACTCAGACCCGTCGAGCCGGGTACCGACGGGGGTGTCACCTGGCAGGGCGTGGCCGCCGGGGCCGTCGGCGCAGGCATCATCGCCGGCATCGCCGCGCTCACACAGGATATCAGCACGGTCGGCAGCGGCGTCATCCTCCTGTGTGGGCTGGTCGGCATGACCGTCGACAGCCTGCTTGGCGCGACCGTCGAGGGCTCGGTCGTCGGCAACCAGGGCGTCAACATGCTCGCGACCCTGGCGGCCGCGCTGGCCGGTGCCGGCCTCGTCCTCGCCGTCGGCCTTCTATGATTCGCGAAGCCCGTCCCGAAGACGAGGCCCGGCTCCGGGCCATCCAGACGAACGCGCTCGACGAGCCGTGGCCGGAACTGCTCGGCGTCGGAATCGACGGCCCGCCGCTCGTGCTGGTCCTCGACATCGGCGAGCCGGTCGGCTACGCGCTGGTGGTGCCGGACCACCCGGTCGCGTACCTGGCGGAGTTCGCTATCGCGCCCGAGAGGCAGGGACAGGGTCTCGGGACGGCACTGATGGACGGGGTACTCGACAGACTCCGGACTGGCGGGTTCGAAACTGTCAGACTCACCGCCCGCGCGAACGACCAGCGGGTCCGCTCCTTCTACGACGGGTTCGGGTTCTCGGTCGCCGACGAACTGCCCGACCACTACGACGACGGCGACGGCGTGTTGCTCGTTCGGGACCTCTAGCCCTCGATGCGGACCTGGACGGCCGTCGGCTGTTTGACGTACTCGCCGTGGCCGGCGGCGACGACGACCCCGACGCCGCGCTGGGCGGCGACGTCGAGGAGCTTCTGCGTGCAGTCGCCGTCGATGACGACGGTCCGGGGGACGTCCGCGGCCGATTCCAGCAGCGAGACGACGTCGGCGGCGTCGCCCTCCGCGAGCAGCGTCGCGTCCTCGTCGACCAGCCGTGCCGTCCCGCTGTGGTTCTGAATAACGGCTTCGATGTGGTCCGAGAGCGAGGGAATGGCCGGTTCGTCGCCGCCCCCGGTCGCGTCCTCGTCCGTCGCGGCGTCCACCACAGCGGCCGCGTTCGAGTCATCCGTCACGTTCGCCGCCCCATCGGTTGTCTCGGTCTGCGTACTGGATGCGGGCTGGCTGTCGGTGGTGTCCTCCGACACCGCGGCCGCCACGGCACCGCCGTCGGCGGTCGTCGATTCGCCGGGACGACCCATCTCCTCGCGGATGCTGTCGAGGCTCTTGGCGCTTGCAACCGTCTCGTAGGGGACCTTGTCCCGCAGCGCCGACATCACCTCGCTGCGCGAGAGGTCCTCGACGGACTTGCCGCTGGGCGTGACGGCGACGTAGTCCACGTCGCCGACCTGCGCGAGTTCCTTCAGAATGAGGTCCCCGCCGCGGTCGCCGTCGAGGAACGAGGTCACTGTCCGGCCGGCCGTCAGGTCCGCGATGGCGTCGGGGACGTCCGTCCCCTCGACTGCCACGGCGTTCTTGATGCCGTATTTCAGCAGTTGCATCACGTCCGAACGGCCCTCGACGACGACGATCGCGTCGGAGTCGGCCACCCGCGGGCCGGCCGGGAGTCCCTCGTAGTCGGTCACGTCGGCGACCCGGACCTGCTGTCTGACCGTCTCGACGATGTCCGCGGTCTGGATGGACTTCTCCTCGAAGTCGTTCAACAGTTCCGTCGCGCGCTCGACGACTTCGCGGCGTTTGGCGCTTCGTACGTCCTCGATTTCGGAGACCTCGATCTCGGCGCGACACGGCCCCACCTGTTCGATGGTCTCCAGTGCCGCGGCGAGAATCGCTGTCTCGACCCTGTCGAGGCCGCTCGCGACGGTGATTTCGCCGAAGGACTGGCCGCTTTCGGAGCGTATCTCCACGTCGATGCGGCCGACCTTCTTCGAGTCCTGCAGGTCCCGCAGGTCCAGTTCGTCGCCGAGCAGCCCTTCCGTCTGGCCGAACACCGCGCCGACGACGTCGCTACGCTCGACGACCCCCGCCGCCGTGATGTCGGCATGTATCAGATATTTCGCCGTATCTTGCATGATTGTCCTGTTTTCCAGCCCGTCAATCGGTGTTCCGACGGACTGCTGTCACTATACTGATGTTGGGTAGTACAGCGGAATAACCTTGCGCACGCGATTCGATGCTGAACAAACTATAGCTCGATTGACCTGCGAGCCGACACTGTCTCAGTTGGACTGTGAGCCGACCCGTCTTCAGTTGAGCGGCGAGCCGACACTGCCGCCGTGGAGTCCCACTGCCGGACCAATCCGGCTACGCACTAAAGCAGCGGGCGCATGCCGTCGATACCGGCCTGGATGGCGTCGACCGGGTCCTCGGGGTTGTCGTGTTCGAAGACGAGCCAGTCGGTCCCGGCTTCACGGGCCGCGTCGACCACGGCCCGGAGCGGGACGACGCCCTCGCCGAGGGCCGTCGGCTCCCCGTCGGCCGTCACGTCTTTGAGGTGGACGACGGGGACGCGCCCGTCGAGTCGGCGGATCAGTGCGACGGGGTCCTGCCCCGCCGCGTGGGCCCACCCGGCGTCGAACTCGAAGCCGATCGTCGTCCGGTCCACGAGCGCGTCGAAGGCGGTGCCGTCGCCGAGCGGGACGAACTCGTGGTCGTGGTTGTGGTACAACACCGGTCTGTCGAAGTCCTCCTCGAGCATCGCGAGTAGCGTCGCAGTCGACTCGACAGCGCTCTCGCTTGCGAAGTGGTCGTCGTCGAGATACGGGAGAACGATATACGGCGCGCCGAGCGTCCGGACCTGGTTGCCGACGGTGCGAGGGTCGGACTGCAGCTCTTCTATCTGGACGTGGACGCCGGCGATACCGAGCCCCGCCTCGTCGAGCGCGCGCCGGGACGCACCCGGGTCACCGATACCGGCGAACTCCACGCCGTCGTAGCCGGCGGCCGTGATGCGGTCGAGAACGTCCGACAGCGGTTCCCTGAGCTCCCGGAGCGTCCAGAGCTGTATCGCTGTGTGCATACCGTTGCTGGGAACGCTGTCGTAAAATAACTGGACGGACTACCGGGGGGCATGGGATTCACCGAGACCGAGATCGACCCCGCGCGGTTCCTCGAGGACGTGGAGATGCGTATCGGCGAAATCGTCGACGTCGAACCGTTCCCCGAAGCACGCAAGGACGTATACAAGCTCGACGTGGAGTTCGGCGACGAGCGGCGCCAGTCCGCCGCGGGACTGACCGACGTGTACGAGCCGGCAGACCTGCTGGGCTCGCAGGTCGTCGCCGTCGTCAACCTCAGGACAGTCTCCATCGCCGGCTTCGAGAGCGAGTGTCTGATTACCGGCGTCGACAGCGAGGACGGCGTCGTCCACCTGACACCTGAGCGGGATGTCGAGCCCGGGACCCGGGTGTATTGAAGAAGATAGTTCTTCAAGGCGAGCTGGTGAAGATTCGTTACCCATTAGTACCGCCGGCGGCTAGCCTGTTGTAATATGAGTACCGTCAGAGCTGCCGGGTGGGCAGTCGTCGCGCTCGTGTTGATGGCGCTGGCAGTGCCGTGGTTCCTCTGGGACACCAGTACAATCGCGGCCGGACTGCCCGTGTGGCTGTGGTGGCACGTTGGGTGGATGGCGCTGGCGAGCGTCGTCTTCGCGGTCTTCGCGCGCACCGACTGGGGCCTCGGCGTCGAGGAGGTGCGGTAGCGTGGCCGACACCGCGCTCCAGCTGGGCATCGTCGGCGCGTACATGGTCGTCGCGCTCGCGGTCGGGGTGGTCGCGTACCGGCTGACCGACCGGACCGCCGAGGACTACTACCTCGCGAGCCGGACGCTCGGGACGGTCGTCCTGCTGTTTACTACCTTCGCGACGCTGCTGTCGGCCTTTACCTTCTTCGGCGGCCCGAACCTCGCGTTCAGCGCCGGCCCAGAGTGGATTCTCGTGATGGGGCTGATGGACGGCATCATCTTCGCCGTCCTCTGGTACGTGCTGGGGTACAAGCAGTGGCTGGTCGGCAAGCGCCACGGCTACGTGACGCTGGGCGAGATGCTCGGCGACCGCTTTGGCTCGACCGCTCTCAGGGTCGTGGTCGCCGCCGTCAGCCTCTTCTGGCTGTTCCCGTACGTGATGCTCCAGCAGAAGGGCGCGGGCCAGGCCATCGTCGGACTCACCGACGGCGCGGTCCCGTTCTGGGTCGGCGCGGGCGGTATCACGCTGTTCATGGTCCTCTACGTCGCGCTCTCGGGCATGCGCGGCGTCGCCTGGACCGACACGATTCAGGGGCTGTTCATGCTCTCGATAATCTGGGTCGCGGTCGCGTGGGTCCTCTCGGCCGTCGGCGGCGCCGGCGAGGCCACCGCAGCGCTGGCGGTGGACCAGCCCGCGTTCCTCGGTCTGGGCGGCGGGCTCTACACGCCGCAGTACATCATCTCGACGGCGGTGAGCATCGCCTTCGGGGTGACGATGTTCCCGCAAATAAACCAGCGCTTCTTCGCCGCCGGGTCGAAGAAAGTGCTCAAGCGCACGTTCGCGCTGTGGCCAGTGCTGGTCGTGCTCCTGTTCGTCCCGGCGTTCATGCTGGGTGCGTGGGCGGCCGGCCTCGGCGTGACCGTGCCCGAGGGCGGGAACGTCATCCCGGCGGTGCTCGGTGCGTACACGCCGACGTGGTTCGCCGCGCTGGTCATCGCCGGGGCGATGGCGGCGATGATGTCCTCCAGCGACTCCATGCTGCTTTCGGGGTCGTCATATCTGACTCGCGACCTCTACCGGCCCCTGACCGGGCGCGACGACGCCAGTGACGAGGCGACCGACCGCCGGGAGGCGCTGCTGGCCCGGGTCGGCGTCGTCGTCTTCGCGACGCTCTCGTTCGTCTCGAGCCTCTACACGCCGGGGACGCTGGTCCAGATCGGCGACACCGCCTTCAGCGGCTTCGCCCAGTTGACCGTCCCCGTCGCGCTCGCGCTCTATTGGCAGCGAACGACTCGCTCGGGGATGTACGCCGGCGTGGTGGGGAGCCAGGTGTTCTACGGCCTGCACGTCTTCCCGGTCGTTGCGACGATTGGGGGACTGCTCGGCCTCGACGTCGCTCTCCCGGCGACGTACATGGGCTGGACGCCCGGCGTCGTGGGCATCCTGGTCGGCCTCGTGCTGACGGTCGCCGTCTCGCTGGTGACCGCCCCCGCTGCGACCGAGAACCGCACCGCCTACTCAGTCTCCGGCATCGACAGCGACTGAACGGCGTTCGGTCTTCGCACTGACCTCGACGCGGCAACCACCGGACGGTGGCCGCCGCCGGACATGTAAACCTACAAAAGCGTCCGGGCCAATGTACCGATATGGACTCCGATCAAAACGTCGGCGGTCGCGACCGCCTGATCCGAGCGGTGCTGGCAGTCGTCCTGACAATCGTCTCAGTCCGATGGCTCCGAAGCGGGAAGCGCAAGCGCGGGCTCCTCGCCGGTATCGGCGCGCTGGGCCTGGGATTCAACGCCTCGACGGGCTACTGTGGCTTCAACGACACGTTCGACGTCGACACGACAGCCGATGACGACGACGTGTTCGCGCCGAGCGACACGGACGACGAGCCGGCGGCCGACGAGTCGACGGACGTGAGCGTTGATTTCACCTCGTCCGAGGACACCGAAGCCTCGACGGTCCACACCAACGGCAAGCTGACCTGCGCCGTCTGTGAGGACCCCATCGTGCCCGGGGAGCGCCGCGGGCCGAACGACCAGGGCGCTATCGTTCACGAGAGCTGCGAGTAACGTCGCCGCGGGGCGCGAGTCTGGTTCTTTTTATAATCGCCGCCCCAGCCCTCAGGTATGCAGACCCACATCGTGCCGGTCGGCTTCGACTACGACCGGCTCATCGCGCCGCTGGTGCGCGAGCAACTCGACGTCGACCGCGTCATCCTGCTCGAAGGCGCGGTCGGCAGCGAGGCCAACGTCGAGTACTCGCGTAACCTCGCCGAGAAGCTCGAAAAGGACTACCAGAACCTGCTCGGGGCCGAGACCGAGCGGTTCGTCGTCGCCGACGTGTACGACTACGACGAGGCCTTCGAGCAGGCGTTCGAGCTCATCAACGCTGAACTCGACGCGGGCAGCGAGGTGTGGGTCAACGTCTCCGCGATGCCACGGACCGTCTCGTTTGCCTTCGCCACCGCGGCCCACTCGATCATGGTCGAGCGCGAGGGCGACCGGGACCGCATCCACACCTACTACACGGTCCCCGAGAAGTACCTGGAGACGGAACTCGCCGAGGAGCTGCGCAAGCAGATAGATATGCTCGAGGACCTGCGAACGGGCGAGGATGTCGACGAACGCGTCGACGAGCGGCTCGAAACCGCGCGGGACCTGCTCTCTGAGTTCGACGAGCGCGGGACGACCATCGGCGCGAAGGAGATCGACGGCTCCCACGTGGTCGAACTCCCGGTCGCCTCCTTCTCGAACGTCAAGCCCTTCGAGGAGGTCATCCTCTTTACGCTGGGCGAACACGGCGAGTTCGAGTCCGTCTCCGAACTGGCCCAGCAACTGGCCCGGGACATGGGCGAGGAGTACACCGACTCCTTCCGCTCGAAGGTCATCTACAACGTCGACCGGCTCGGCCCCGGCGGGAAGGGGTACATCGAGCAAGAGGAACACGGGAAGTCCTACCGGACGACGCTCTCCCGTATCGGGCAACTGTGGGTCCGGGCCCACTCTGCCGAGGACCGCGAGCGCCGCGAGCCCGACCTGCCGTGAGTGGCTGTTGTGGTCTGTACCAACACTTTTTGTGTTGGAGGGAGTACCAACACCCATGCCCGGGGACGACGAGGCGCAGCGTGTCCTCGAAGTCACGAAAGACTTCGGCGACCGTTACGCCGAAATCAGCGCCTACCGCGTCCCCGAGTCAGACCGCTATCCGGAGGGCATCAAGTACTCGATGCAGTACGGGAACGCCGCAGGCGAGACCATCGTTCGCTACGACAATTTCCCAGACCATCCCGACGCGACACACCACCACAAGCACCATGCTGACGGGACGGTGACGGACATCGACTTCGACGGGCTTCGGCCCCCTCTTCCAGCGATTCAAATCCGAGGTGATAGACTATGGCCACGACTGATAACTCCGATACGACAGACAGGACACTGCACATCCGGTTCCGCGAGGGACGTGACGACCGCATCGAAGACGCCCTCGCCGCGCTCGACCGGGACGAGGAGCCGGACCCGTACTTCGAGGTCGTGTATCACGACCCGGCCGACGTTCACCGAGTGACGCGGCCGAAATCGCTCGAACTCCTGCGAGCAATCGTCCAGCACGACCCCGGAAGCATCCGTGAGACGGCGCGACTCGTAGACCGGGACGTCAGCCAGGTACACCGGAACCTGAAGGAACTCGAAGAACTGCACCTCGTAGAACTCGTCGACGACGGGCAGTCGAAACGGCCGTCAGTCTGGTACGAGGCGATCGATATCGACCTCCCGCTCGTGACGCCGGACATCGGCTCGGACGAAGCGACCGCATAGCGGCCGCCAGTGAACAGCCGCCGAAAACCGAAGTCATTAATCCCGCCGTTGGCCGAGTAATGAACAGATGGTGCGTCGACTCTCACGAACGCTGGTTCTCGCGCCCGTCGGTGTAGGGGCCCCCACGCCCCACACCACCCCTCCAAATCGACGCACGCACCGCTGATAACCGCGCCGCAGTCCGATGCTACCCGGGTGTTACACCCACAGTTTGAATATGAGTGACACACAGGACCCACCGCAGGACGAATCGACTACAGACGAACCAGAGGACGCCCTCGACGGGGAGTACGACCCCCGCGAGGTAGAGCCGGAGTGGCAAGACCGCTGGGTCGCCGACGAGACCTACGCCTACGACGAGGACGCCGACACCCGCTTCACCATCGACACGCCGCCGCCGACGGTGTCGGGGAACCTCCACATGGGCCACCTCTATCAGTTCACACTGCAGGACTTCGTCGCCCGCTACCACCGGATGGCCGACGACACGGTCTATTTCCCCTTCGGCTACGACGACAACGGCATCGCCTCGGAGCGCCTGACCGAGCGCGAACTCGGCATCCGACACCAGGACTTCTCCCGGCGGGAGTTCCAGGAGAAGTGCCGCACGGTGTGTACCGACTACGAGGACGAGTTCACCGAGGACGTGCAATCCCTGGCCATCTCCGTCGACTGGGACAACACCTACAAGACCATCGCCCCGGACGTCCAGCGGGTCTCCCAGCTGTCCTTCCTCGACCTCTACGAGCAGGGTCGGGAGTACCGCCAGCGCGCGCCGACCATCTGGTGTCCGGACTGTGAGACTGCAATCTCGCAGGTCGAGCAGGAGGACAAGGACAAGTCGACGCTGTTCAACGACATCGCCTTCGACATCGTCGAGACGGGCGAGGGACCTGCCGACGACGGCGCGACGTTCACCATCTCGACGACCCGCCCCGAGCTGCTCCCGGCGTGTGTCGCCGTCTTCGTCCACCCCGACGACGACGAGAACCAGCACCTCGTCGGTGGCTCCGCGCGGGTGCCCATCTTCGAGCAGGAGGTCCCCGTCATCGCCGACGAGCGCGTCGACATGGAGACCGGCAGTGGTATCGTGATGTGCTGTACGTTCGGCGACCAGAACGACATCGAGTGGTACCAGGCCCACGACCTGCCGCTGCGGCTCGCCATCGACGAGTCCGCGACGATGACCGACCTCGCTGGCGACTACGAGGGGATGCACACCACCGAGGCCCGCGAGGCCATCATCGAGGACCTGCGCGAGGAGGGGTCGCTGCTCGAGAGCCGCGACCACGACCACACCGTGCAGGTCCACGAGCGCTGTGAGGAGGAGGTCGAGTACCTCGTCACCGAACAGTGGTACATCGAACTGCTGGACAAGAAGGAGGAGTACATCGAGGCCGGCCGCCAGATGGAGTGGTACCCCGAGAAGATGGCCACCCGCTACGAGCACTGGATCGAAGGGCTCGAATGGGACTGGTGTATCTCCCGCCAGCGCGATTCGGGCATCCCGATTCCGGTGTGGTACTGCGACGACTGCGGCGAGCCCGTGATGGCCGAGCGCGAGCAGTTGCCGGTCGACCCGCTGTCGGACGACCCGCCGGTCGAGGCCTGTCCCCACTGCGGCCACGACTCGCTGACGCCCGAGGAGGACGTCTTCGACACGTGGGCGACCTCGTCGCTGACACCGCTCGTGAACGCCGGCTGGGACTGGGACAGTGAAAGCGAGGAGTTTACGTGGGACAACCCCGAGCTGTACCCCTTCGACCTGCGCCCGCAGGGCCACGACATCATCTCGTTCTGGCTGTTCCACACCGTCGTCAAGTGCTACGAGCACACCGGCGAGGTGCCCTTCGAGAACGTGATGATAAACGGGATGGTGTTAGACGAGAACCGCGAGGCGATGTCCAAGTCCAAGGGCAACGTCATCCCGCCAAGCGAGGTCCTAGAGAAGTTCCCGGTCGATGCCACCCGCTACTGGGCCGCCGGCACCTCCATCGGCGACGACTTCCCGTACAAGGAGGGCGACCTGGAGGCCGGCGAGCGGCTCCTCCAGAAGCTCTGGAACGCCTCGCGGCTGGTCGACCAGCTCACGCCGGCCGCCCGGCCCGACGAGCCCGAGGAGCTGGCCGCGGTCGACGAGTGGCTGCTGGCCGAACTGGACGCGACTGTCGAGTCGGTCACGGCGAAGTTCGAGGACTACGAGTTCTCGAAGGCCCGGAACGAACTCCGGTCCTTCTTCTGGAACACGTTCTGTGACGACTACCTCGAAATCGCCAAGCAGCGACTTTCAGACGGGGAAGCTGTGTCGACCGAGTTCACGCTCCTGCAGGCGCACCGGACCTTCCTGCAACTGTTCGCGCCCTTCCTCCCACACATCACCGAGGAGCTGTGGGCGCGCGTCTACGACGAGGACGACTCGATTCACACGACGGACTGGCCGACCGCGGGCGGCTACGACGCCGACCTCGAAGCGGGCGAGACGGCGATGGAGGTCGTCTCCGCGCTCCGGCGGTACAAGACCGAGAACGGCCTGCCGCTGAACGCCGACCTCGACCACGTCGAGGTGTTCGGCCACATCGCCGGCTTCGAGGACGCCGTCGCCGAGGCGATGCACGTCGCCCAGCTGGACACCTACGACGAGGCCCCGGACATCACGACCGAGGTCAGCGGCATCGACCTCGATTACTCGCTGGTCGGCCCCGAGTTCGGCAGCGAAGTCGGCGCTATCGACGCCGCTATCGAGGACGGGGACTACGAGATAGACGGCGACGAACTCCACGTCGCCGGCGTCACGCTCGGCGACGAGATGTTCGCCGTCGAGGAGTCCCGGACCTACTCCGGCGAGGGCGAGATGACCGAGACCGAGAGCGCCGTCGTCGTAGTTCGGTAACCACGACGCCGTTGTTCCGGAGTCCGCGAGGGTCATCGGACCGCACCCATCGCCGCGACCAGTAGCATCAAGACCTGCGGGTCCGGTCATTCGAACCATGCGAACAGAGGAGACGATTCGGGACCGGATCGAGGCGTTGCAGGACGAGTACGACAGACACGACCCGCCGTCGACCGAACTGGAAGACGAGGCCGAGGTCGCCATCCTTCGCGCCATCGAGGAACTGGAGTGGGTCCTCGACGAACGCGAGGCCGAAGACGGATTCACGACCTGAGCGCAGCTATTGGAAAGGCGGGTTCGGGCACAGAAGCGCCGGTCACGCCTGCCGTTTCACTTTCTCTACGCGCGTCGTCAGTGCGAGAAACGTCGCCATGAGCGTCAGCACGACCGCCCAGCCCGCCGCGAGGTCGTGAGCCAGCACCGTATGGTCGAACTGACCGGCGGCGACCAGCGGTTCGGCCCGCAGCCATGTGTGGTGTGGCCCGTCGAGAACCGGGAGGAAGTAGTCCACGATGTCGTTGAAGCCGTACCAGCCGACGGCGACGGCCACAGCCGGCACCGAGAAGCTCGCATACCGGTGGATGAGGAATGCCTCGGCGGCCATCGCCAGGTGGCTCAGGACCAGGAACCAGTAGAGCCAGAGCGGAATCCCGCCGGGCCCGTTGAGGACCAGCTGGACGTACGGCGTCCACAGGCCCAGTTTGATACAGCCGAAGAAGCCGAGCATGTGGAGCCACTGAGCATTCCAGTCGAGCCGCCAGGCCACCAGCGAGAGCCCGATGAACATCGTCGCGACGGGCGAGTCCGGAATCAGGGGGTAGGCGGCCAGTGGGGCCGCGCCCAGCTGGCCCTCAACGAGCGGCGGCGCGGCGTTCAGTGGGCGGCCAGCGTAGTACCAGAAGCCAAACAGCGTGCCGACCAGATTGACGAGCGCGATGGGCCAGGCGAGTCGGAGTCCGACGTTCTCAAGCCACGGCGGCAGCGGCGCGACGTACCGCGGCAGCCCCTCGGCGTCGGGGAGCCGCCGGCTGAACACCCGCGCGACAGCCGCGTCGATGCGCCCGCCGACACCCTCGTCCGTAGCCATGTCGATGCAGTGGGGAGACGCGATGAAAACGGTAGTGGTCTCGGACCCGTCGCCCGGAGTCACTGGCCCGATATCGACCCCCCGCGAGCGGGCCAGACGGTGCTTCTGTCCCTCGGAAGGACACGCGTTAAGTAAATCCAGCACCAAGGCTAGATAATGACTGAAGAGACCGACCTGGAGGACCTGCGGCGCGGAACTGACCTGGTCAAACGCGGCTTCGCGAAGATGCAGAAAGGCGGCGTCATCATGGACGTCGTCAACCGCGAGCAGGCCCGGATCGCCGAGGACGCCGGCGCAGTCGCCGTGATGCACCTGGAGTCGGTGCCGGCCGACATCCGCAAGCGGGGCGGCGTCGCCCGCATGGCCGACCCGAGCAAGCTCGAAGAGGTCATCGAGGAAGTGTCGATTCCGGTGATGGGCAAGGCCCGCATCGGCCACACCGCCGAGGCCCAGATTCTTGAGGCCGCGGGCGCGGACATGGTCGACGAGTCCGAAGTGCTGACCCAGGCCGACGACCGCTACCACATCGACAAGCGCGAGTTCACCGCACCGTTCGTCTGCGGGGCGCGGAACCTCGCCGAGGCGCTGCGCCGCATCGACGAGGGCGCGGCGATGATTCGCACGAAGGGCGAGGCAGGCACCGGCGACGTGAACCAGGCCGTCACGCACCAGCGGAACATCCAACGCTCCATCGGTATGCTCGAAGGGATGGCCTACGAGGAACGCGACGAGTGGGCCCGCGAACACGGCGCGCCCCGGCGGCTCGTCCACGAGACGGCGGACCGCGGCCGGCTCCCGGTCGTCAACTTCGCGGCCGGCGGCATCGCGACGCCCGCCGACGCCGCGCTCATGATGCAACACGGCTGTGACGGCATCTTCGTCGGCTCGGGCATCTTCGGGGCGGAGAACCCGCGGGCGATGGGCGAGTCCGTCGTCGCGGCGGTCAACAACTACGACGACCCCGAACAGCTCAAGGAAATCGCGAAAAACCCCGGCAAGGGGATGAAGGGCCAGGCGAACGCGGACTTAGACGAGGAAGAGCAGCTGCAGGGCCGCGGCGTCTAGCTGGGACCGGTCGATCTATTTTCCGCCTCGCTGTCGGACGGCTCCGACAACGGACGGTCGAAGACGAAGACACAAGTTCCTACGGCGGCGATAGGTGGCTGTGCAGGGGACGGCCACGCCCACGCCACCCGCTAACGAAACCGGTGAGGGGCTTCTCGAACTCTTTACCGCGTTACAGCGCTCGCTGGAACAACTGGCCGCGTCGCAGGGACGCCTCGTCGCAACGCTCGTCCTGGTAGTCGTACTCCTCCTCAGCGTCGTCGTGGTTCCGGCCGCGCTCTCCCGGCTCCGGGCCGCCACCGCGGACCGGACCGGCGACTGGCTGCAGGTCATGGCCGACTACACGCCGACGACCATCCGGGGCGTGTTCCTCAGAATCGCCCAGTTCACGATGGTCGTGCTGGTCGTCGTCTCGTTTCTCATCGTCTGGGGGGTCCTCGACGTCGTTCAAACGGTGGGGCCGTACCTCAACGGGAGTGATCAGTCAGTACTGGCGACAGTACAGACGGTCGTGCTCGTCATGCTGGCGTTCGTCTTCTCAGACCAGATGCAGCGGTGGATCGGCCGGTTCAGCCAGGCGGTCACCGGCTTCACGGAACACCAGGAGGAGATACTGCTCCGGCTGGGTCAGGTCACCGTCTTCGTCACTATCGGCGCGACGATCTTCGCCGTCTGGGGCATCGACCTCAGTGGCCTGCTGGTCGGGGCCGGATTCCTCGGTATCGTCGTCGGTCTGGCCGCCAGACAGACGCTCGGGTCGCTTATCGCCGGCTTCGTCCTGATGTTCTCCCGACCGTTCACCATCGGGGACTGGGTGCTCGTCGGCGAAGAGGAGGGCATCGTGACGGACATCACCATCTTCAACACGCGCCTGGAGAACTTCGACGGCGAGTTCGTCATCATTCCGAACGACCGCGTGAGCGACCGTGCGGTGACGAACCGCAGCAGAAAGGGGCTGTTGCGCCTCACGGTCGACATCGGCGTGGACTACGACACCGACGTGGAGCAGGCGATGGACCTCGCTCGCGAGGCGATGGCCGACATCCAACACGTCGTCGATTCGCCGACGCCGGACGTCGTTCCGAAGGACTTCGGTGACTCCGCCGTGGTGATGGAACTGCGGTTCTGGATCGACCACCCGACGCCACCGCGGAAGTGGCGCGCCATCTCGGCTGTTGTCCGAGGCGTAAAAGCCGCCTTCGACGACGAGGACATCTCGATTCCGTTCCCCCAGCGGACCATCTCGAACCGCGTGGACGCGGCGGACGAGGAGGCGGCGGAACGCGGCGTGGAGATGCGTCCGGACGGCGACGGCTGACCTACAGGTCGAGGCCGTCGAGGAGGAGCCCCAGCCCGAGAACCCAGCATCCCAGTGCGGTCCCGAGCGTGCTGACGTAGAACAGCCAGGACAGCCCCTGCTCCGCTGTCAGCGGGCCGTTCATCGCCGCGGCCGCGGCGTCGGTCGCGGCCGGGAGCGATCCGGCGGCGAGGGCCATGCCGGTGAACGCGCCGATGGCGACCGGCAGTGCCACGGCTGTCAGCGCCAGACCGACACGTTTGGCCAGCGTGGCGACTGCGGCCGGGTCGAGCGGTCCGCAGCATGTCGCGGCCGGCTGTCGCTGTGCCATGCTACCTCATATCACGTTCTGCTGTCATAAAAGTACGTTCCCCGAGGGCGACCGTGACACGTGTGGGAAGTACACAGACTGTGGAAAAACTCGACAGAACAGCCGTCTCGAAGGCTGAAAACCGGTTCTTCCGGTCTTTCCGAGCGACGGTAATTCCGAAGTGGAGTGGCCGCCGGTCGAAACTACTATCCCCAACGGCACGAACGGACTGGTATGAGCACTCCGCCGGGGGAGTATTACACCGAAGAACGCTGGCAGAACTGGCTAGACCGTATCGAGGAAGAAGACGTCGACCCTGAAGACGAGGATTCGGCGCGACTCCTGTTGAACCTACAGGACGACGCCGCGATCGCGGTCGCGAAGATCCTCACGGACTACGAGGACGGGCCGCTGGACGAAGAGGCGACGCTCGACGAGCTTGCCGGCGTCCGGGAGATCGTTCTCGACGACATCGACATCGACGACGAGGAGACCGTGATGCTGATCGACGGCGTCCAGACCTCGCTGCTGTGCGTGTTCTACGCGGCAGAGGAGTTCGTTGCCGAAGGTGCCGCAGACGACGCGACGGTCACGGACTACATCGAGGCCGCCGCGGACGCGGAAGCCGGTGAGGACCTCGACGCGGCGCTCGGCTACTGTGTGCAGGCCGGCACGCTGATAATCGATGGGTCGGAGCTTCCGATGCAAGTCGTCGAGGACCTCGAATACGGGCTCGTCTCCGAGTGGGTCAACGGACTCGACAGTCTCCAGACCGCGATGAGTGACCCGGAAGTCGTCGAAGAAGACGAGAGTTGATAATTCGGCAGTCAGGTTTTTATCACCGTCTCCGTAACTCACCGCCATGACTTTCACGGGCGATGAGCGTGCACAGTCAGTACAGGTCGGGGCTGTGCTGTTGTTCGGTGTGCTGATCATCGCCTTCTCGTCGTACCAGGCGTTTGCCGTGCCGGAGCAAAACCGGGAGGTGGAGTTCAACCACAACCAGGAGGTGCAGCGGGACATGATCGACGTGCGAAACACCCTGCTGGAGACGTACACCGGCGGCAATGACGGCTACGCCGAGGTGGCGCTGGGGACGAGTTTCCCGGCACGGGTGGCCGCTATTAACCCGCCGCGGCCGTCGGGATCGCTGTACACGACGCCAGCAGAGCCGATTACGATCGAAGAGGGCGGAACAGACAAGACGGACGAGGTCTGTCCCGGTAGCCCCGTCCAGACGCGCTTTATCGAATATACTCCCGAGTACTCCGCTTACGACGGCGCCGGGACGATTCGCTACGAGAGTTCGTTTCTGCTGCACGATTTCGGCGACAGTTCGGTGGCGCTGACCGATCAGACGCTCGTCCGTGGCGACCAAATACAGATCGTCCCATTAACGAACGACTTCAACACCGGCGGAAGCCAGACAGTCGCCGTCGAACCGCGGGCCGGTCGCCTCGATACGACGGGGGTGACTGACCCCACAATAACGCTTCCAACGCGGGCGAGTGAGGACACCTGGGTAAGGCTCCTCGACGGCGAGGTCGACCCCAGTAACATCGACGTCAGCGGCGGCGAAGTGACGCTTACACTCACCGGCGACTACACAATCGAGTGCGGCCCAGTCGGTGTGGGGGAGACGCCGCCTTCGGGTGCGAGAGGTGGCGGCACGAACGAGATCAACCCGGCCTCGCCGGGCGATATCACGCTGGAAGGCGAGACGTTCAACAAACAGACGGTCACGCTGGAATTCAACAACACCGGTGGCACGAACAACATCACGGAGGCGCGAATCAATTTCTACGAATCGAACACGGGGAACTCCCCAACTGAAGGTGGTATCCGGGAGGAAGGCGCCGGAAGCGATTCGGCAACCCTCGACATCGGTGGTAATTTCGAAACACTCACTCCAAAGATCGAATTAACCGGTGGCAACACTGTCACGAACGTCGAGATCGAATTCAATAACAATCCTAATCAGCAAGATTGGCTCATATTGTCGCTCAAACTTGAAACCGGAGAAACAGCCTTGTACTTCGTCTCACTCAGCTGACTGTCGAACAGCCAATGAAAGTTCCCCACCTGCTCTCGACCGACCGCGCTCAGTCTGAGACGGTCGGTGTCGTCCTGCTGACCGGCGTAGTTGTCGTGATCACCGCTGTGGTCGGAGGGATCGTCCTCTCGGGGAACGGGACAAACTCTCAGACACCCGTCGTCGACATTCAGGGAGCTGCAACGAGCCAGCACGTGACGGTGACCCACAACGGGGGCGATTCGCTCCCCCGATCCGACGTCGACATCGTCACCGACGGGAACCAACGAGTGCGTCACTCGCTTGACTCCTACACCCAGCGGGTCGGGGCCGATGACACGCGGTTCGAACGCGGCGATAGCTGGCGTCGTAGCAACGCGGTCACCGGCAATCAGCTCACACTCATCGCAATTCACGTCCCCTCCAACGCGGTTCTCGATCGGGAGCAAATCAACGTCAGAGTGACGAGCTTCGCGCGGTTTACATACGATCCACAGAATCCAACGCCGGCGTCGACCGTCGACTTCGACGCGAGCGACAGCGAGTTCGAGGACGGTAGTATCGCGAGCTACGAGTGGGACTTCAACAACGGAGACAAGACGGCAAACGGCGAGACGGCCACCTACTCTTTCCCGGACAACGGCGACTACCCGGTCACGCTGACGATCACAGCCGACGACGGCCGGACGGCGAACCGGACGGAGACCGTGACGGTGTACAACCAGAATCCCGACGTGTCGTTCACGTACGACCCGACCGAACCCGGGACGGACGAGGAGATAACGTTCGACGGATCAGGGTCGGACGACCCGGACGGTAGCATAAAGAGCTATGAATGGGACTGGACCAGCGATGGGACCTACGAGATAACCGGGGAGACGGTGACGCATTCGTACACCGGAAGCGGCAAAAAAAATGTCACCCTACGGGTGACCGACAACGACGGTGCATCGCGACGGCAAACGGAGGTCGTGCCTGTCGGCATCAGGAGTTCGCCGACCGTTTCAATAACCGAGACAGAGCTCTCGGAAACCGGTAACAGCGGAAAGTACGACGTTTCCGTCACCTTTGAAGCGACGGATCTAGATGGCGATATTACGAACTACACCGCGATACTGTACGATAGTTCCAGTCGGGTTACGCAACTTGATAAGAAGACAGGCTCACCGTACGACGGCGCATCGACGACTGTTACGCTAGCCGAGGATGGTGCACGCACTGGCGACACTGTATACGTCGTCGGCCGTGTCGGTGACAGCACGGACCGAGTAGGCGAAGACACCCAGACCGTTAGTGTCAATAACGAGGACCCGACAGCTAAGTTCGCGTACTCTACGGAAAACCCTGATGCGGACCAGTCGATTTCATTCGACGCCAGCGGATCGAGCGATCCCGATGCCGATTCGCTGACCTACGAGTGGGACTGGACGAGCGACGGTACCTACGAGGCAACCGGGGAAATGCAGTCTCACAGTTACAGTCAAGACGGAACTTACGACGTGACGCTCCGGGTCTCGGACGGCTTGGGTGGAGTGGCAACCGACACGCAAACGGTTGTTGTCGGAAATGGTGGTTCCAAGCCGTTCTATGCGACCGTTGACGGTATCCAAGATAACAGTCAGGACTGCAACCGGAACCCACAAGGGAAGTGTACTAACAACGACCCGACCGTCCAGTTCGAGGCCAGTTGGAGTGCCAGCAGTTCCAGCGGTGACATCCAGAACGTCACCGTAGAACTAATCAGTCCCGATGGAACGACTGTGGACTCGGAAGTATACACCTACTCCGGAGTCGCCGATACGAGTGGAACGGCGGCACTGAACCACACCCCCGGCCAGTGGGACAGCGAGTACACGGTTCGGGTTACGGCGTTCAACATTACCACCAGCGCGACCGATTCCCGGACCGAGATTGCAGATGGGGCCTGATGATCCTGTTAGCGATTCGTAATTTGTGGCTTGGCTTCCACAATCGTCGAAGCTCTGGTCGACAGTAATTTATACGCACGCGCTGACTCTTCGGCAATGACTGCAGTCGGTATCGACGCCATGGAGATCTGGACAGGGAAGCTCAAACTCGACCTCGCGGAGACGTTCGCGCCGGCCCAGGGGGACGACCCTGGGAAGTACACGAAGGGCCTCGGCCTGCGCGCCTCGTCGTTCCCGGACGTGTACGAAGACATCGTCACGATGGGCGCGAACGCGGCCTACCGGCTGATGGACCGGAAGGGTCTGACCCCAGAGGATATCGGCCGCATCGACGTGGCGACCGAGAGCGCCTTCGACAACTCCAAACCCGTCTCGACGTACATCGCGGGCTGTCTCGAACAGGTGTACGACGAGAACTTCCATCACGCCAATAAGGGCGAGCGGAAGTTCGCGTGCATCTCGGGGACACAGAGCGTCGACGACGCCTACAACTGGATCAAGGCCGGGCGGAACCGCGGTCGGGCCGCGCTCGTCATCGCGACCGACACCGCGCTGTACGCCCGCGACGACCCCGGCGAGGCCACGCAGGGGGCCGGTGCGGTGGCGATGCTCGTCGACGAGGACCCCAATCTGGTCGAGCTCTCGACCGAGCAGGGGTACGGCAGCGCCGACGAGACCGACTTCCTCAAACCGAACCAGCAGTTCCCGTCCGTCGACGGGAAGCGCTCGGTGAACGTCTACCTCGCCCGCATGCGCGAGGCGCTGGAGGACTTCGCCGAGGTGGCCGGCGACATCCACCCGGGCGACTACGCGATGATTCCGTTCCACACGCCGTTCCCGGGCATGGTCCGGAAGGCCGCGGCACTGGGCTATCGACACATCATCCGCGGTACGGACGTGGGCGACCTGGTCGCCGAGGAGATCGGCCACCAGCCCATGCGCGCGGATTTCGAGACCGACGACGAGTTCCACGCCGCAATCAAGGAGTACACCGACGCACTCACCGAAACCGAACGTTATCAGGACTGGTACGCCAGCGCAATCGAGCCGACGCTCGAGATCTCCCGCGAGGTCGGTAACTGGTACACCGGTTCCGTCCACATCGCACGTGCCTCCGGTCTGAAACACGCCCGCGAGAACGGACTGGACCTGGACGGGGCGCGGCTACTGGTCGCCTCGTATGGCTCCGGCGCACAGGCGGAGGTCCACGCCGAGACAATCGTGCCCGGCTGGGAGGCGGAGATCGGTGCGCTCAGCATCGACGAGCAGATCCGGAACCGCTACGACATCTCGTTCGAGGAGTACGAACAGGTCCACGACGTTCACAACCACGAGACGGAGACGGACGTCGAGGAGTTCACCGCGCCGGAAGACGAGTTCGCCTTCGACGGCTGGGGCCGGATGGGTGAGCGGAAGTACCGGTACGTGGAGTAGCGAGGTTCGAAGCGAGCAACGCGAGCGAGAACCTCGAAACGCGAACGGAGGAGCGCAGCGACCCGTGAGTAGCGAGGGCTCGACCGGAGAGAGGCCTCGAATCGGAACGGCCCCCGCAGGGAGCCGTGGAGAATAGCGAGAGTCCGAGCGAAGCGGGGACTCTCGAAGACCGAACGGGGAGCGCAGCGACCCGTGAGTAGGCGAGAGACGCGTTGTTTCATCAGAGACATTCCAACACGCCTCGAAGGCCACGCCCTCAGGGAAGGCTCCGAAGGCCGTCCAGCAGGTCCTCCAGGTCGATGTCGGTGATCGCCAGCGAGAAGTCGTCGATGCGGGCGAGGTCCTGAGCGTGCTCCCAGACAGCCTCTTCGTCAAGGCCATGCAGGATAACCGCGTTGGGGGTCGGGGAGACGACCCGGAGCGCGACCAGCGGCGACTCGCCGCGGGTCACGTTCGTGAACACGAGCGCGCGGTTCGTCGACTGGCCGTACAGCTGGTAGAACTCGTCCGAAGAGAGGCGGGTGATGGCGGCGATAGAGTTGATGACGGTGTGACCCGCCACGGTGTCCTGGCTGCCGCGGAACAGTTCCGTGGCGTCGATGGCGTCGTAGACGCGTTCGACGCCGACGTTGGCGGAGTACTCCCGGAGGTCGTGGACCACGTCGCTGTCGAACCCGGCCGAGAGGACGCGGGCGTGCTGGCGGATGTGGTCGCCGCCCCGCTCCTCGTCGATGTCGAGCAGCGCGACGACGAGCCGCCTGACCACGCCGATACCGGGGTTGTCACGGCGGCCGCTCTCGTAATCCGAGACCACGGACGGGGACACGTCGAGTTCTTCTGCGAGTTCGGTCTGTGCAACGTCGAAGTCGGTGCGCCACTTCCGAAGAGTCGCCCCTGGCTCGTCGCTCAGTGCCACCTCACCCGCCATCTTCTCCGCGAGGTCGTCGCGTGCGCCCCCTGCCATTAGTTCACACGCTGGAGAGTCTCGAATAAAAGGGTATCGGAACCACGGGCGCTCACTGGCGGGCGGTCAGTTCGACCGCAGCCAGGACGCCGTCCGAGGGGGTGTGGACGACGCGTACCTCGATGGTGTCGCCCGGTTCGACAGTGCCGCCCCCGGCATTCAACTGGAAGGTGAGAGCCCGGCCCGCGGTCCACCGCTTTCCCCCGTTGGCGATGACACCACCGACACAGTAGTCGTAGACGACGTTGTCCGGGTCGTGAGTGTTGGTCGCTGAAAGCGCCGTCCCGGAAACCGGCAGGTCGACGATGCGGGCGTCGGCGTCGGGGAGTACAACAGCTATCTCCAGTTCACCGGCCGGGACCGGGTCACCGCCGGCGTGTCGAATCGCCACCGTGTTCGCACCGCATCCACTCGACGGGCCAGTCACGAATTCCCCCGTCGACCGGGCAACGACCGGCGTCCGCCGATCTGACTCGGTGGTCACGTTCAGGGCGACCCCGCCGACTATCGCCGCCAGCAGGACGGTAATCGCGAGCATGAGGACCACGCCGACGACCGGGGAGACACCGCGACAGGTCCGATTGGAGGTGGAGAGAGCCAGGGCTGGCAGCCGCTTGCCGTGCCTTCCGTGAAAAACCTCAGGAGCGGGCGCCCGCTACGAGTCCCCGACCACGGTCGCGATTGCGCCCCCGACACTCCCGAAGACGGCGGGATAGACGACGCCGGCGAGGACAACTGCCGTCAGCAGCGTCGGAGCGCCCTGTCCCGAGTCGCCGGCGCTGACGGTGAACAGAACGGCCCCGAGCACCGCAAGCGGGAGATAGCCCAGCACGACGGCTGTACCGACACGAACCGCGCGGCCGATGTCGGTCGCCCCGTCGATACGGGCCGTCGCGATCCCCGCGGCCGTCAGCACCGCCGGCGGGAGCAGGTACAGGACCGGCGACAGCGACTCGGTCTCGGCGATGAAGTTGACCGCCGACGTTCCGCCGAGGAACGGGACGGTGACGGTTATCGTCGTCGTCACGAACTGCGCGTTGAAAAACACCCAGCCGACGATCTTCCAGGCCGCCCGGTCGTCGCCGAACGCCTCGGCAACGGTCGTCAGCAACGCGTCCTGAACGGTGGCGATGCTCAGGGCGTAGACGAGGACGTACGTCAGGACGAACGCCGCGGCGCCGGCGAGTGCACCGACCGCGTAGCTCTGACGGGCTGTGTCGCTCATGTCGGTTAGCCCGCGGCCAGTGACGGGAATATGTCTTCTGGCCGTGTCGGGAGCATCGCTCCGCAACCACTAAACGCCGGTCGCGCCAACCACACTCCAATGGATTGGACGGAGAAGTACCGCCCGACGACGCTGTCGGAGGTGCGGGGCAACGACAAGGCCCGCGACGCACTCAAGAAGTGGGCGGAGACGTGGGACGACCACCGCGAGGCGGTCATCGTCCACGGGTCCCCGGGCATCGGGAAGACCTCGGCTGCTCACGCGCTGGCAAACGACATGGGGTGGCCGACCATCGAACTCAACGCCAGCGACTCCCGGACCAAGGACGTCATCAACCGGGTGGCCGGCGAAGCCGCCAAGTCAGGGACGCTGACCGCCGGCGGGAGCGGCCGGCGACTCGTCATCATGGACGAGGCAGACAACATCCACGGCAACGCCGACCGCGGGGGCGCGCGGGCCATCACCGCGCTGGTCAAGGAGGCCAGCCAGCCGATGGTGCTCATCGCCAACGAGTACTACGAGATGTCGAACGGCCTGCGGAACAACTGTCAGGACATCGAGTTCCGGGACGTCTCGCCCCGTTCCATCGTCCCCGTCCTCCGGGACCTCTGTCGGCAGGAGGGCGTCGAGTACGAGTCCGACGCCCTGGAGGAACTCGCAGAACAGAACAGCGGCGACCTGCGGGGCGCGGTCAAGGACCTCCAGGCCATCGCCGAGACGACGGAGCGGCTGACCGCCGACGACGTCATTACCGGCGAACGCGACACGACCGAGGGCATCTTCGAGTACCTCGACGTGGTGCTCAAGGAGGCCGGCGCACAGGAGGCCCTGGAGGCCAGCTACGACGTGGACGAGACGCCGGACGACCTCATCAACTGGATTGAGGACAACATGCCCAAGGACTACGAGGGCGCTGAACTGGTGCGGGCATACGGGTTCCTCTCGAACGCCGACCAGTGGCTCGGTCGGGTGCGTGAGACGCAGAACTACTCGTTCTGGCGGTACGCCGGCGACAACATGACCGCCGGCGTCGCCGCGGCCCGAGACGGGACGAAGGGCGGGTGGACGCGCTACGGCCCGCCGAGCTACTGGTCGAAGCTCGGCCGGTCGAAGGGGACCCGGAACACCCGGGACTACGTCGCCCAGCAGATAGCCGCCATCGACGGCGTCTCGATGCGGACCGCCCGCCGGGAGATAATGCCGTTTCTCGCGACGATGACCCACCACTGCCGGAACCGCGAACTGACGGTGGCGATGGCGGCGACCTACGATATGGAGGCCGAGCACGTGTCCTTCGTCACCGGGTCGGGGAAGGACACGAACAAGGTCCAGGACATCGTCGCCGACGCCGAGACGCTCAGGGAGGAAGCCGCCGTCGAACACTCCGGCGGGGCCTTCGACGGCGCGAGTGCCGACGGCGGAGACGGAGGCAGTGGAACAGACGGCGATACAGACGACGACGCCGGCGCCGACGGAGAGAACGGCGAGCAGCAGGTGACGCTCGCGGCCGACGAAAGTGCCGGGTCCGGTGATGACACGGGTACCGACGACGATACCGAGTCAGCGAGCGAGGCGGCCGAGGAGGACGACCAGCAGTCCGGGCTCTCGGATTTCATGTAGTCACCGGCCGGTCGTGCCGAGGCCGGGAATCGCGACCCGCCCCTCGACGTACTCCATCAGGAGCGACGCCGAGATGACCAGCGCCAGGTACAGCAGGCCGGCGAGGACGAACAGCTCCGTGTACCGGTAGGTTTCGCTGGCGATGGCATCGGTCCGTTCGAACAGTTCGCGGACGGTGATGAAACTCGCCAGCGACGAGTACTTGATGAGGTACACCAGTTCGTTCGACCAGCCCGGAATCGCGTAGCGCAGGCCCTGGGGCAGGACGACGTGCCGTATCCCCCCGACCTTCGAGAGCCCGATCGAACGAGCGGCAGTGAGCTGGCCTTCGGGGACGGAGTTCAGCGCCGAGCGGATGTACTCCGACTGGTAGGCCGCGCTGTTGAGGGTAAAGGCGATGACGGCCACCCAGAACGCCTGGGCGGGGATGAATCCGGCCCCGACGGTGGGCAGTTCACGGATGTACGCCGTCAGCGGCGTCGCGAAGTAGAGGACGAACAGCTGGGCGAGCAGCGGCGTTCCGCGGAACAGTTCAGTGTACCCCAGCGCGACCGAGCGGGTGGCGCTCCCGCCGTACACGCGAGCCACGCTGAGCGGGACGGCGATGACGAACCCCAGTGCGATGCCCAGCACTGTCAGCAGTACCGTCGCCCACACGCCGGTCGCCAGCGGCGGCAGGTAGGGAATCGACGCCGCCAGGAACTCGAAGAAGCCGGCGACCCAGCCGACCGGGACGCCGACCGGTCCGAGGTTCGACGCGATACCGCCGAGCGTCGCCGCGACCGCTTCGAACGGCGCGGTCGGGAAGAAGGACGTGTCCCGCTCTATGAGCGCGCCGTCCAGCAGGAAGTCGTTCGTCCACCGAACGACGAGCCACGTCCAGAAGACCGCGACGGTAAGCAGCGCCAGCGGCTGGTCGGTCAGCCCGGCAGCACGGGCGCGGATCGTCCGTCCGGTAGTCGTAGACTCCGGCGTGCCCATCGGTCACTCCCCCTCGTGGGTCGTCTCCAGGCGACTGAGGAACTCGCCGGTACGGGCCGCCTGCGGGTTCTCGAACAGCTGTTCCGGCGGCCCGTGTTCGACGATACGCCCGTCATCGAGGAAGATGATGTCCGACGCGGCCGAGCGCGCGAACCCCATCTCGTGGCTGACGACGAGCATCGTGATGCCCTCGGCGGCGAGGTCCCGCATCACGTCGACCACTTCGCCGACGAGTTCCGGGTCGAGCGCGCTGGTCGGCTCGTCGAAAAGCAGGAGCTTCGGGTCCATCGCGAGCGCGCGGGCGATGCCGACCCGCTGTTTCTGGCCGCCCGAGAGTTCGGCGGGGTAGGAGTCGGCCTGGTCCAGCAGCCCGACCTGTTCGAGGTGTTCGTATCCCCGCTCTCGGGCCGCCGCTTTGTCCATGCCACGGACCTTTTGCAGGCCGAGCGTGACGTTTCCCAGCGCCGTGAGATGGGCGAAGAGGTTGAAATCCTGAAACACCATCCCCACCTGCTTCCGGAGTTCGTTCACGTCGGTGTCGGCATCGGTGACACACTCCCCGTCGAGGTAGATGTCGCCGCTGTTGATCTCGGTGAGGCGGTTGACACAGCGCAGCATCGTCGACTTGCCGCTCCCGCTGGGGCCGATTACCACGTCGACGTCGCCGGCGTCCATCTCGAAGCTGACGCCGGAGAGGACCTGTTCCTCGCCGTAGGACTTGTACACGTCGTCGAGTTCCAGCAGCGGGTCGCTCACGCCCGCTCACCTCCGGGGATGCTGAAGCGGTCGTCGAGACGGTCGAGCGAGCGGTTCGTCACCACCGTGAGAACGAAGTAGATGAGGCTCACAGTCAGGAAAATCTCGAGTGCGGCCGTGCTCTGCCCGCCCTGATAGAGGTTCTGACCGACGGTCAGTAGCTCGCCGAGGCCGATGACGATCGCGATGCTCGTGTCCTTCAGGACGATGGTGAACTCGTTTTGAAAGCCGGGGACGCTCCGGCGTAGCGCTTGCGGGACGACGACGTGGCGTATCGCCTGGAGTCGGCCCATGCCGACAGCGCGAGCGGCTTCCAGCTGTCCCTCGTCGACGCTCTGGAGCGCACCGCGGAAGATCTGTGACTGATAGGCGGCGCTCCGGAGACCGAGCGCGACGGTCGCCGTCACGAAGGCACTGCTCGACACCGAGAGCCCGAAGAACAGCAGGATGATGATGACGAGCAGCGGCGTTCCGCGGAGCACGACACCGGCCGTCTCGACGGCGCGTTTGAGCGGCCCGCGGCCGTACACCTCGACGGCCCCCGCCGGGAACCCGAGCAGAAAGCCAAGCAGAATGCTCGCCGCTGTCAGTCCGACCGTGACACCCGTGCCGACGAGCAGCAGGTCGAGGTTCCCGACGACGAACGCCCAGTCACTCTGCAGCGGGAGCGGTGGCATCGGTTACTGCTGGCCGAACCACTTGTTCGTCAGGTCCTGGTAGGTGCTCCCGTCCTGCACCGCGGCCAGGCCGTCGTTGAGCGCCTGCGTGAACTCGTCGTCGCCCTCCCGGACGCCGAACCCGAAGTTCTCGCCCGTCTCGTAGGTGAAGGCGATGGTGACCGGGCGCTGGGCGGCGAAGGTCTGGGCGACCGGTTCGTCGATGACGACCGCGTCGATGTTACCGTTCTGGAGGTCCTCGACCGCCAGCACGTAGTTTCCATAGGAGTTGTAGTTCGACTCGTCGAGGTTCCCGGGTTCGATGAGTTCGTCCTGCACCGTGCTCTCGCCGGTGGTGCCCTTCTGTGCGCCGATGGCGCGCCCCGAGAGGTCAGACAGCGACGACGGCGAGAAGTCCCCACCTTCGCGGACGACAATCGCCTGGTTCGAACTGTAGTACGGGTCGGTGAAGTCGATGGTCTCGTCGCGCTCGTCGTTGATGGTCATCCCCGCGGCGACCACGTCGATGTTCTCGTTGGTCAGTGCCGGAATCAGGGACTTGAACTCGTACTCCTCCCAGCCGGCCAGGGTGTAGTCGGTCTCGTCGACGACCGCCTCGAGCAGGTCGATGTCGAACCCGACGAGTTCGCCGTCCTGCTTCATCTCGAACGGGGGGAACCCGGGCGCAGTCCCGGCGGTGATTTCCGTCGCGCCGCCACCGCCGCCACCGCCGCCGAAACAGCCGGCGAGTGAGACAGTTACTGCGGTTCCACCGACCGTGGAGAGGTACTGGCGTCGTGAAAGACCGTCGTCTGACATAATCCCCACCACACGACAGACCGGAATATATCTTACGTGTTAACCACGGGAGTGGTACTCGTGTTCAATCGTCAGCGCGTGCCGTGTGCTGGCTCTCGGCCGAGCGCACCGACGGGGACGCCGCCGTGTCGGTGTATGCCCACGCCGTCGCTGCGACCATCGCACCGAAGATGAGCTGTGCGGCCCCGTGGTGGAGCACCTGCGCCGTGGCGCCGAAGTTGAAAATGGTGTTCGCGCCGAGGAGAACCTGCACCGGGAGCACGACCGTGGCGATGCCTGTCGCGAGCTTGATCCGCCGGCTGTACTCACCGCGCCAGGCGGCGACGGTCGAACCGAGGATGCCGAAACCGGTAATCATTGCGACTAAGCGGTGGAACCACTCGACGAAGCTCGCCCAGTTTGCGGGGAACAGCCCCATCCAGCCGTCACAGAACGGCCAGCGTGCCTCACAGGTCAGTCCGGCGCCGATTGCACCGGTGTACACGCCAAGCAGGATGAGCGCGAACGTCAGCACCGTCGTCGTCGCCACCAGTCGGCGGAAACGGGTGGTCATACCTATACCTTCGGTTGCACGTACTTATGCTCTCTTTTCCCACTCGTCCGGTAGACCCCATTATCTTTACTGATACTCCCGGGGTCATCTTTATCTACAGGTTCCATGGAATCGAATATAGTTACCTTATGTTCGAGCGAATCCGTACCTTCATCTACGGCCAGAGGTCCCGTTCTTCGGACGCTACGGCCCGACGGGCGGACGGGGGAGTCGTCGCGAGTGACGGGCAGACCCGCTTTCTGACCGACGCCGTCGACCCGGACTCGGCGCGACTCAGCGACCGCTTCGAGGACCCTGACAGCGCCACAATCGGGTCCCAGCACGTCGAACGACAGTTCGAACTCGGTCCCGACGAGCTCCGGGCGTTGATCGACGAGTACGAGGCCGCCGGAATCAGCGGGGGCGAGTTCGTCGCGACCCAGGGCTTTGTCACCGAATCGCTCGTCGAAGGCGCGTTCGATCAGCTCCGGGACGAACTCGGCCCGGACGCACAGGCCGCTATCGACACCGTCGAGGCGGAGCTCCACGAGGGGCTGGAGACGGCACAGTACGTCACCCGGACCGGCGTCGACGCGTTCACCGGGTCGCCGTCGGACAGCGGTTCCGTCGCGGGACTCGACTACCACGACGTGCTCCACCACATCGGGACGCCGCTTTTTATTCTGGATACGGACGGCGACATCCTCACCTGGAACAGCTCGCTGGAGGACCTCACCGGCGTCTCCGAATCCGAGGCACAGGAGATGGAGATGGCGAGCATGGCCTTCTATCCGGACGGTCGACGCGGGAAGACGCTCGCCGACAAAGTCCTCGATGCGCCCGAAACCACCCACACAGAGTACGACGTGCCGAAGGTCGACGACGAGGACTTCACGCTGTACCGCGATACGAGCGTGATGGCCGACCAGCACGGGAACGAACGCAACATCTCGTTCAGCGCTGCCCCCATCTACGACGGGGACGAGCTCATCGCCGTCGTCGAGATGGTCCAGGACCGGACCGACGAGGCCAACCGTCACGAGGCCGTGACGAGCCTGGTCGAAGAGGTCAAATCGACCATGGCCGCGCTCAAGAACGGCCGGCTCGACGCCCGGGCGTCGTTCGACCGGACCGACGGCGGCGAGTACGTCGACGACCAGCTGTACGAGGTCGTCGGCTCGCTCAACGACATGGCCGAGCAGGTCGAGGGGTTGGCGGACCAGGTGGACGAACAGACCCAGCAACTCGCAGCAACCATCCAGCAGGCGAATTCCGCCGCCGAGACCGTCGAGGGCCGGGTGACCGAACAGACTGACGCCCTCACGACGGCAGCCGACAACGTCCAGAACATCGGGGCCGGGATGGAGGAGGTCGCCGCGACATCGAGCGAAGTAGCGTCGGCGGCAAAGCGCGCGAAAACGGCCGCCGAAGACGGGTCAGCCGCCGGTGAGGCGGTCATGGACGTCACCGACGAGCTCGCCGAGACGAGCGAAGACCTCGTAGACACCGTCACCGACCTCGACGACCAGATGGACGAGGTCAGCGAGATCGTCGACATCATCGCCGACGTGGCCGAACAGACGAACATGCTCGCGCTGAACGCCAACATCGAGGCTGCCCGCGCCGGCGAGAGCGGGAGCGGGTTCGCCGTCGTGGCAGACGAAGTGAAGACGCTCGCCAACGAGACGAGCGAGTACGCCTCCGAGATATCGACGAGCATCACCACGATTCAGGACCAGGCGAACGAGACCGCGAACATGGTCGAAACCACCCACGAGCAGGTCGAGCACGCGGAGTCCGAGATATCGGATGCGTTAGACGCGCTGGATGAGGTTTCCGACGCCGTCGAGGAGGCCACGAGGGGCATCCAGGAGGTCGCCGACGCCAACGACGACCAGGCGAGCGCTATCGAGGACGTGACTTCGATGGTCGAAGACGCACAGGACCACGCACAGGAGGCCGAGACGGCGACCAGGGAGATCGTCGAGGCGACCGACCGGCAGGAGGACGCGGTCACCGAGTTGACCGACCGGGTCGGCGAACTCACCAACGCGAACTGAGGCCCGAGGCTGGGTCATCGTGGCGGCATTCCGGCGACGGACGTGTTCCCATCGGCAGGACCGCCCGGGAAAAGAGCCGCTGTGAGCCACCGGTATTCGACAGGTGTCGTTGTACCGCTCGTCCGTTGACGGTAAACCTGTCTTTTTTACAGTTGGGGTCGACGTCGGGGTATGGGACTTGACGAGGACGCACTGGAGTACCACCGGAGTGAGCCCCCAGGGAAGATAGAGATCGCGACGACGAAACCGACGAACACCCAGCGAGACCTCTCGCTGGCCTACTCGCCCGGGGTGGCCGCACCGTGCAAGGAAATCGACGAAGACCCCGAGCGGGCCTTCGAGTACACCGCGAAGGGGAACCTCGTCGGCGTCGTCTCCGACGGCTCCGCCGTGCTCGGCCTCGGAGATATCGGTCCGGAAGCCGGGAAACCCGTCATGGAGGGGAAGGGTGTGCTGTTCAAGCGCTTCGCCGACATCGACGTGTTCGACATCGAACTGGACACCGACAACGCCGAGGCGATGATACAGACGGTGGAGGCGATGGAGCCGACCTTCGGCGGCATCAACCTCGAAGACATCGCCGCGCCGGAGTGTTTCGAGGTCGAGCGCCGCCTCAGCGAGAAACTCGACATCCCGGTGTTCCACGACGACCAGCACGGGACTGCGATTATCTCCGGCGCGGCGATGGTCAACGCGGCCGACATCGCCGACAAGGAACTGGACGAACTGGACGTCGTCTTCTCCGGCGCAGGGGCCTCCGCTATAGCCTCGGCGAAGTTCTACGTCTCACTGGGCGTCTCGAAGGACAACATCACGATGTGTGACTCCTCGGGCATCATCACCGAGGAGCGAGCGGCCCACGAGGACCTCAACCGGTTCAAACAGGAGTTCGCCCGCGACGTCCCGGAGGGCGACCTGGCCGACGCGATGGACGGAGCCGACGTGTTCGTCGGGCTCTCCGTCGGCGGCATCGTCGACCAGGAGATGGTGCGGTCGATGGGTAGCGACCCAATCATCTTCGCGATGGCGAACCCGGACCCCGAAATCGCCTACGAGGACGCCAAGTCCGCCCGCGACGACACGGTCATCATGGCGACCGGCCGTTCGGACTACCCGAATCAGGTCAACAACGTCCTCGGGTTCCCCTTCATCTTCCGCGGCGCGCTCGACGTGCGGGCCACCGAAATCAACGAGGACATGAAGGTGGCGGCGGCACGGGCGCTGGCCGACCTCGCGAAGCAGGACGTGCCGGACGAGGTCGTCAAGGCCTACGGCGACCAGCCGCTGCAGTTCGGCCCCGACTACATCATCCCGAAACCGCTGGACCCGCGGGTCCTGTTCGAGGTGACCCCCGCGGTCGCGGAGGCCGCCATCGAGAGTGGCGCAGCACGGAAGGAAATCGACACGGACGCCTACGTCGAGAAGCTCGAAGCTCGACTGGGCAAGTCCCGCGAGATGATGCGGGTCGTGCTCAACAAGGCCAAGAGCGACCCCCAGCGGGTCGTGCTCTCTGAGGGTCACGACGAGAAGATGATCCGCGCGGCCTACCAGCTGGTCGAACAGGGCATCGCCGAGCCAGTTCTCATCGGTGACGCCGACCGCATCGAGTCCACGCGCCGGAAGTTCGGCCTGGAGTTCGATCCCGTCGTCGTCGACCCAGAGACCGCCGACGTGGCCGACTACGCCGACCGGCTGTACGAACTCCGACAGCGGAAGGGCGTCACGCGCCGCGAGGCCGAGGAGCTGGTCCGGGACGGGAACTACCTCGGCAGCGTGATGGTCGAGATGGGCGACGCCGACGCGATGCTGACCGGGCTCACCCACCACTACCCCTCGGCCCTGCGCCCGCCGCTGCAGGTCATCGGCACGGCCGACGACGCCGACTACGCGGCCGGGGTGTACATGCTGACGTTCAAGAACCGCGTCATCTTCTGTGCGGACACCACGGTCAATCAGGACCCCGACGCGGGCGTGCTGGAGGAGGTCACCCGCCACACCGGGGAACTGGCCCGTCGGTTCAACGTCGAACCGCGGGCGGCGATGCTGTCGTACTCGAACTTCGGCAGCGTCGACAACCCCGGGACCAAGAAGATCCGCAGGGCAGTCTCCCGCCTGCAGGCCGACGACCGCGTCGACTTCCCCGTCGACGGCGAGATGCAGGCCGACACCGCCGTCGTCGAGGACATCCTGAAAGACACCTACGAGTTCTCCGAGCTCGACGACGCGGCGAACGTCCTCGTGTTCCCCAACCTCGAAGCCGGGAACATCGGCTACAAACTCCTCCAGCGACTGGGCGGCGCTGAGGCCATCGGACCGATGCTCGTCGGCATGGACAAGCCGGTCCACGTCCTCCAGCGCGGCGACGAGGTCAAAGATATCGTGAATCTCGCCGGCGTCGCCGTCGTCGACGCTCAACAGGAGTAACGGACGCGAGCGGAGCGAGCGTTTTTCGCCCACGTTTCCGCTGTCCTTTTGCGGGCGTTCGTGACGCGATTCAGAATCCGCCTCTAGCTCCGTCAAAAGACACAGCGCTCAGGCCCGTCGCCGGAACGCGATGTCACGTGTCGTCTCGCCGTCGGCCGCGGGTCGGGGGGTGCAGAAAGAGGGCATCGATGACCGCCACAGCGCCGACGAGCGATGCGCCAGCGACTGCCATCTGAAGCGAGAGGCCCAGAACGACCGCGGCGACGAGTGTGAGGAGGAACACCGCGGGGATGACGGCGAGGACGAGGTCGTGCCGCGTCGGCGACTGACGCGGCAACAGTTGCTCGACGTACTGTCCGCTGAAACCGTCCGGTCCATCGGTTCTGGTACTCAACGAAGCTCACCTCCCACCGTATACTATCCGATTTCTAATACATAAAATTTGGTCTGTGTGACGTTCCCTGAACGTACGCCGTGACGGGGTGTACTATCTTGATAACTTATATAGATTATCTCCGGTGAAACAGGGCCGAAAGAACGTATCGAAGTCACCCGCTACTCCATTCTCTACCCGTCGTTGTGGTTCCGCAGAGACCGACCGCTGTATGTTATTCTTTCGGATACCCGAACTGCGAGCGACACGAGGTTCCGACAGGACTACGCGGTGTGGAAGAATGCGATACCGTGGCCGGCGCGGCTGCCGGCGACGTCAGTCCGACGTGCCGCCACGCTCTGCGCGTGACGGCGGCGGGACGCGTTCGTTTACGGTCGGCGCGTCAGGGAGGACACACCGGTCCGGCTCCCCGTTGACGTGGGCGTACTGGTCGGGTGCGTTCGCCAGCGGATGGGCGGGGTTGCGGTCGCCGGAGATCCGCGCGGCACGGACCTCGCCGAACCCGTTGATGCGTGCCTGGATTCCGCGCCAGTGCAGTCCCGTCGCCGGCGGGACCGAGATGGAGTGTGGCGGGTCGTAGGCGGAGCCGTGAGAGGCCAGCACCTCCGCGTTCACGTTCTCGGCGAGCTGGTCGTGGTCGATGAGCAGTCCGACGCGAGCGTCGGGCGGGGCGCGTCTCGCAAGCACGTCGAGTCCGAGATGGAGTGCCCGATACTCCGCGACGTTGTTGTCGGGACACGTGTCCGGGACTGACAGCCTGACGACGCGCTCACCGTCGAGGGTCTCGATGACGACACCCAGCCCGCCCGTCGGGCTGTTCGACCCGCTGCCGGTCGATGTCGTGCCGTTGTGGGGTCTGAAGGACCCGTCTGTGGCAACGTAGAAGTCTCGATGGTGACTCCGCGGTGGATGCGCGATGTGCGGCGTCGGTGATTCATCGAACAGGTCTCGAAGTGACGGCCGGCCGTAAGCGGCCATGGTTTGCAATGGGTAACCAGCGTATTAAATATATTCCCTCGACGGGGGGTCATCGCCTTGGTACAGCGGTTCGGGCCGCTTCTACGGCGCGATACAACGCATAGCATCCTGTCTTCCGTTCCAGACCCGAGCCACACTCCGGACCTGTTAGCGGGTGAGAAAGAATTATGTCGATGTAGGGCCATGTTATCAATACGCATGACGCCGACAAAAATTCGTGAACGGCTCGAGGAGTCGGGGGACCGGGTCGACAAAGAGCAGTTCGTCAGCGCGTTAGAGTACGTCCGGGACGACGGCCGCAGCCGTCGCTAACTGTATTTTTATCGTGGCCAGCGAAAGCGTGCCGACCAGCGACGAGACCGGTGGGGAGGAGCAATACCGACTGTAGCCCGTCCTGTCGGACCCGCTCGTACGGGCTGGTGTACGCTGTTTCCGTGCGGACCGGGAAACGGCGACGCGCTCCGCCTCAGTCGTCGGTGAGTTGCCAGCCGTCACCGACCGGTTCAGCGACGCCGCGCCGTTCCATCTCGGTCGTGACCTCGCCCAGTCGGTTCGGCTGTGCGATTTCCAGGTCCGTGCGGCTGACGCCGTGGTACTCCCGCAGCAGCCGACGGATGTCGGCTTCGGTGTGGCTCTGCTGGTCGCTCTTTTCCATCACGCCTGCGACGAGTTCGACCATATCCTCGACGAAGTTCCAGGGGTAGACGACCCAGGTCCACTCGTCGAGGCGCTCGCCGACGAACTCCGGCTGGTGGTCGCTGGTCTGGAGCAACTGGAGCGTCGCCGTCCGAACGCTGCTCGGGTTCCGGTCGCGCACGCACTCCGCGGCCGTCTGGATTGACTGCCCGGTGTCGGCGATGTCGTCGACGACCAGCACGTCCTTGCCCTCGACCGCGCCGTCGGCCAGCGGGTACTTGATCTGTGCCTCCTCGCCTTTCGCCGCGGTCCCGACGTAGTGTTCGACTTTCAGGCTCGCCAGGTCGTCCAGCCCGAGGAAGTCACAGAGGCAGCGCCCGCCGAACCAACCGCCCCGTGCCAGCGCGACGACCACGTCGGGCTCGAACTCGGCGGCTTTCACGTCGTCTGCCACGTCCCGGCAGAGGCCGTAGATGTACTCCCAGTCGGTGATGGTACACGAAAACTCGTCCGGTAGCTCGCCCATACGAGAAGGCGTGTGTGACCGGACTTAATCGTTGCATATTCCGCGGCAGTTACCGAGCCCGGACGGCCCGCTACGCGTCAGGGTCCCCCTTCCGGAACTCCCGGAGGAGGACCGTCGCGTAGCTCCCTTTCGGCAGCGAAAAGGAGAAGGTCAGGTCGGCGCCGTCGCGCTCGACGCCTAGGTCCGACCGGAGCAGGACAGCACGGCGGGTCCCGTCGCTGTCGAACGCCCCGGGGAGGTCGAAGTCGCCCTGGTCGAGGCCGACGTCGTCGAGGACTTTCCGGGCGATGTCCCCCGGCTCACCGCCGCCGAGTTCGGTGTCGGTCCCGACAAGCGGCGCGGTGACGAACGCCCGGCCGCGCTCGCAGTGGCGCTCGACGGTCGACAGCCGCTCGGCGGTGACCCCCTGGGTTCGGTCGGCGTCCGGAATCGGGAAGTCCTTAGGCGCGTCGCTGTCCCGGAAACAGACCACGTCGCCCTCGACCGGCCGGTCGAAGGGGAGCCCACGGTCCAGGCGCGCCGAGAGGATGCGGTTGAACACGTACGACTGGGCGGCGTTGACAAACAGCGACTGAAGATTCGACGGCAGCGCCTCAAGGGCGTCCCGGAAGTCCGCCGGCTCGTCGGCCCCGTTCTCGACCAGTCGGTGGCAGATGGAGCGTTCGTAGCCCAGCGCACCCGGGAGCTCGTCCAGCGCCCCGGCCCAGTCGTGGGTTTCGTCCACGTACGCCCGCGCCGCCTGCGTCGACTCCGGTTCGCGCTCGTGGGGGTTCCCTACGTAGGCGAGTACCGCGTCCTTCCACTCGCCGCGGGCGATGGCCAGCCCGACCTCGTGGGTGACCGGCCGGCGCGACCCGAACCGCTGCTGGCCGAAGTAGTTGGGCACGCCGACCGTCGTGTCGCCGGCCGGTAGCGTGGCGTCGCTGGCGCGGTCGCCGCCCGCCGTGAGGTCGTCCCCGCTGGCGAACTCGCTGAGGTCCGCCACAACGCTGGCGGCGTTGTCGGTGTTCTCGGTGTCCCGGACGACAATCTCGAAGGCGTTGCCCGCCAGGTCGCCGAACAGAATCGGGCGGCCGGCACGGCCGACCACCTCGATGTCGGTGCCGCCGATCTCGGGCAGGTCCTCGGCCGCGACCCCCTTCACCGAGAACAGCTGGGTCGTGACCGCGCGCTTGTCCTTCGTGCCCGCCCACGACACCCGCTCGCGAGAGATGCCCAGCCGGTCCGACAGCTTGCTGGCGAAGTCGTTTGTCTCCCAGTTGCGCAGTTCCGCTCGGAAGACGAGATGCGGGTACGCGCCGGTGTCCGCGTCGACCGGTTCGGTGTCGAACGCTTCCAGTTCCCGGACGCGGAAGTCCGCGGGCGAGGAGCGGAGGCGGCCGCCCACCCCGTCGGCGTCGCTGACGTAGTACTCCATACCGACCGCCCGCTCGATTGGGTGGGCCGCTTGCATTAGTCGACTGTTCGCGGCTCGGCGCTTATGATTGGCGCTTGCAGAGTGGCGGGCCCAAGAACACAGTCAACGATGTGTACGGCCGTCACGCTGACTGCTGAGAGCCAGAGCGGGGCGGCTGGCTGTTCCAGACAGCTATCGGGTACCGCGACCACCACCTACTGTTATCACTACAGCTAGTCAACACATCGCTAGGTCGTGGCTATGCGGGCGACCGGAGAGCACCACGATGCCAAAGCTAGCATGCAAGAGCTGTGGACGAGAGATAACGTTCGACAGGGACGGCCAGGAGTCCCGTGCACCGATGCGGTACTGTCCACGCTGTGGCGACGAGTTCCCGCCCCGCGACGAGTGGTAGGCACAGCACGGCGATCTATTCGTAGGCCTCGAACTCCCGACCGAAGGCGACGAAGTAGGCGACGCCGAACAGCCCGACGGCGGTAGCGACGCCGAACGCGAGTTCGGGGCCGGCCCCGAGCACGACGCCGCCGATGGAGACGGCCCATTCGCTACCGTACAGCCAGCCCCCGAGCGCGGCGCTGGGGATGACCAGCGTGTTCCGAAGCAGGTAGTAGGTCCCGGTGACGCGGCCCCCGGCGTCCCGTTGGGCGGGTCCGACGATGAGCGCCTTGTGGGCGGGCAGGCCGGCAAAGCGCAGGCCGGAGAACGCGAACAGCAGCACCAGCACCCACTGGTTCCCCGGCGCGAAGATGAGCAAGAGTGGGAAGACGGCGTAGACGAGAAAGCCGAGCGCGACGGCGGGCTTGAGGCCGGCAGACTCCGTGAGCTTTGCGACGGGAGCCATCGAGAGGATGGCGACGACCATCTCGACGCCGAGCAAAACACCGAAGAAGGCGTCGGGCCGTAGCCGGACGCCGAAGCCGGTGAACCCCACCGAGAGAAAGTCGGTGACGACGATGACGAAGAAGACGTACACCATGCCGTTAGCGAAGCGGACGAACGTATCGGCGACCAGCAGCGGTCGGAGCGTCGCCGGCATCGTCCGCAGGTCGGCGAGTACCTGGTCGATGCCCTCGAAGGACTTCCCGAGCGTGTCCTCGCTCGCGTCGTAGAGGACGTGCTGTGCGACGGTCGCGACGACGCCACAGGCCAGCGCGACCAGCAGCACGCGCTGGAACCCGTCGACGAACGTCGCAGTCGTCGCGAGCAACACTGCGGCGGCGAGTGGCCCGAGCAGGAACCCGATGCGGCGGAACATCTCCGTGCTGGCAAACCCCATCGCCAGCCGCCCCGGCGGGACGCTCTGCTTGACGATAGCGAAAGTCGCGCCCAGCCCGAAGGACTTCCAGGCCTGAGCCAGAAAGAGGCCGACGAACACGAGCGTCCAGGCCGGCAGCGTCGTCGTTCCGAGCGTTACGTCGCCGACGACCGAGGCGAGATACCAGACGCCGAAACCGGCCGTCGCCAGCGTCGCAAACGCGGTCAGTGCCAGTCGCGAGCCGATGCGGTCCGACACCGCGCCGCCGGGGTAGGGGTACACCGCGCTGATGAGGTTCCCGACGCTCCCGTAGAGGCCGATGACGCCGGCGCTGGCCCCGAGAACCCGCATGTACTCGGGGATATAGCGGCTCGTCATCTGGAAGGCGAGGCTGAAGGCAAGCATCGACAGCGACAGGACGAGGACGTCCCGCTCCAGCGCGAAGAACTGCCGGAAGGAGTCGAGCAGGTCCACGTCCTCGTCGGCCCCTGTCCCAGTTGCCATTGTCGGATACAGGTCGTCCAGGGTCTTAATCCTCGAAGAAGGGGCAAGCAGCCGGTCCTCGGGGCTCCCCTCTCAGTACGGGAGGACGAACAGGACGACCGCGAGGAACGGCGTGAGCGCGAGCATCATCGCGATGGCGTAGCCGAACATCTCCCGGGCCTTGATGCGGGTAATCGCGAGCAGCGGCAGCGCCCAGAAGGGGTTCAGGAGGTTCGTGTGGGCGTCGCCGACGGCGTAGGCCATCGTCGCCTGGCCGACCGGGACGCCGAGGTTCTGAGCGGCTTCGAGAATCGGCGGGCCGAGGATGATCCACTCGCCGCCGCCAGAGGGGGCGAAGATGTTGACCGTCGCACCGGTGAGCCAGGCGATGACCGGGAACGTCTGGGGCGACGAGACCGAGATGAGCGCGTTGGCCATCAATTGCGCCAGCCCGGAGGTGGCCATCATCCCCTGGATACCGGCGAAGAAGGGGAACAGCAAGACGATGCCCGACGCGGCGGTCGCCGCCTCGCCGAACTTCTCCCGGTAGGTCTGTGGGTCCATGTAGATGAAGATGCCAATCGTCAGGAAGCCGAAGTTGACGATGTTCAGCCCGAGCGCGTCGATGCCGGACTGGACGAACTGTGAAGCGACCAGGGCGATACCGGTCAGACCGATAATCCCGCCCAGCACGCGGCTGTGATTGATTCGCTCGGCGGGGACCTGCTTGGAGGTCGCAGTCGCTTCCACGCCGCCGTCGCTCGCGGACTCGAACAGGTCGTCCTCGGGGATGTAGTGCGTGATGCCCCGCGCCTGGTCGCCGGTCGGCGTGATGACGTAGAGGACGACGAGGGCGTAGGCTATCGATAGGCCGGTCAGGATGAGGCCGTAGGGATGGAAGATGGTCTCCGAGGCGGAGACGACCACGTCGATGACGCCCTGCTGGATGAACTCGTTGCCCTCGGTGGCGAGCAGGAGCGGCGCGGACCCGGACAGCCCCCAGTGCCAGGTGAGGCCGAGACCGAGATAGCCGGCCACACAGAGGACCGGGTAGTGGACGGCGATGCCGTTCTCGTGGGCAGTCTTGCCCATCTCCCTGGCGAAAATCGCGCCGAGAATGAGGCTCAGTCCCCAGTGAATCCAGCCAAGCAGCATCGTCAGCAGGCCGACGAGGACGACCGCCTGTTTCCCGGTGTTGGGAAGCTCCGTCAGCCGGCGGATGCCGGCGTTGACACGGGGGTGGTACGCCACGACGAAGCCCGTCATCAGGATGAGGACCATCTGCATCGAGAACGTCAGGAAGGCCCAGAAACCGTCGTACCAGAACCCGACCATCTCGATGGGCCCGGACCCGGTGAGCCCGACGCCAGCCAGGAACACGACGTAGCTGAGGATGAGCGCGAACAGGAACGGGCTGGGCATCCAGCGCTCCACCCACGCGGAGAGCCGGTAGCCGATACGTTCGAGAACTGTCTCTTCTGTAGTACTTGCCGACATGGTGTTGCCACCTGCTCGCGAATGTATCATAAAAGTTTGCTGCTATTTCCCGTCGTGTTGTCCCGGTCACCGTGGAGCGGCGCCCCCCGATACAGCTTCGATGACCGGACCCGGCCCTGACGGCTGCTTTTATTCCGGGGCCACAGCAAGGCAGGGTATGGCATATCGGATCGTCGTCTCCGACACCAAAGTGATGGACGGGGAGACCCGCGCGGCGGTGCTGGACGCGGTCGACGCGTCCGTCGAGATAACGGCGGCGAAAGAGCCGACGGCGGTCGCACGCACAGTCGAAGGTGCGGACGCGCTGGTCGTCGACGCCGGCACGCAGGTCACGGCCGAGGTCGTCGACGCCGCCGACTCGCTCCAGGTTGTGGGCCGGGCCGGTATCGGCCTGGACAACATCGACGTGCGGGCAGCGGTCGAGGCCGGCGTGACGGTCGTCAACGTCCCCGACTACGCCGTCGAGGAAGTGTCGACCCACGCGTTCGCGCTGCTGCTCGCCTGCCTGCGGAAGATACCCACGTTCGACCGGTCGGTCAAGAACGGCCAGTGGGAGTGGGCAACCGGGCAGCCGATGCATCGCCTCGCCGGCAGCACCGTCGGCCTCGTCGCCTTCGGCAAGCTCGCCAGGCGGTTCGCCGCGAAGCTCCGGGGCTTCGACGTCGACGTCATCGCCTACGACCCGTACGTTCCGGCCTACCGGATGGGCGACTTCGGCGTCGAGTCGGTCGCGTTCGAGACGCTGCTGGCCGACGCCGACGTCGTCTCGCTGCACGCGCCCCTGACCGACGAGACGCGGGGGCTTATCGATGCGGACGCGCTGGAGCGGATGCGTGACGACGCGTTGCTCGTGAACACGGCCCGTGGCGGGCTCGTCGACGAGACGGCGCTGTACGACGCGCTCGTCAGCGGCGACCTCGGCGGGGCCGGACTGGACGTGCGCGAGTCGGAACCCCCCGGGGAGTCGTCGCTGCACGACCTCGACAGCGTCGTCTGTAGCCCCCACGTCGCGTGGTACTCCGAGGAGTCCCGGGTCGAACTGACACAGACCGTGGCCGAAGACGTCGTCCGGGTCCTGCGCGGCGAAGAGCCCGAGAACCCCATCGACCCCGAGACCGGCTGGTTCTGACTGGGTCCGCGGCCGAGGCGGGTTACGTGTCGACCGCGTCGAGGAGAGCGACCGCGAGTTCGGCCGCCTCGACCGCCGACTCGCCGAAGACGTAGGTTATCGGTTCGATGCCGAACGCACCCCGGTGGTAGATGACGCGAGGGACCTCGCCCCGCTCCCGGAAGGCCGCTTCGAGCCGCTCGGCCCGGTTCTCGTAGCCGGCGTCGAACTCCAGCGATTCGATGCCCCGTTCGCAGGCGGCATCGAGGAGCGCCGCGTCGGTCGTCAGGTTGAGCGCCGCCCGACGAGAGGGGTCGACAGCGGCCGCGGCCAGTATCGCCCGTGCGACGTGTTCCGACGCGCCGAACTCGGGGGCCGACGGGACGTTGACCCGCCCTCGCAGGTCATGGATTCGTCCGGGGACCGCCGCCACGTCGAGCGCGTCCTCGGCGTCCGGCAGCGCCATGCCGACGTTCATCCCCACGTTCGGGATGGCGTCGACGACGACGCCGCTGTCCGCCAGGAGTCGGGTCGCCCGCCGGACCGACGACAGCACGGCCCGTTCCGCTTGCACCGCGGTGTCGGTCCCCCGAACACAGAGGTCACAGCCCATCCCCTGCAGCGCCGGCATCTCCTCCTCGTGGACCGCACAGATCGGCCCCCGGTCCTCGAACTCCCGTACCAGGGCGAGCAGTTCGCCCAGCACCGCGTACTCGTCCATCTCGCCCGCGACCAGCCCGTCGACGATTCGCCCGATGGTCTGTCGCATGCGCGCGTCCTCGCGGAACCGCTCCTCGGTCGTGACCGAGCCGCTGGCGTACTTGCTCACTGCGGCCTGTGTCACCCCGAGCTGGTCGGCGATCTCCTGCTGAGTCCACCCCTTCTCGTCGAGTTCCGCGGCGAGCATCGCCCGGGCCGTCGGGAGGAACCGCTCGACCACAATCTCGCTGGGCAACTGCAGTGTCATTGCCGGGAGTGAGACGCCCCAGCCACAAGTACTCCCCCGGGCGAATCGGTTCCGGAGTATAACTCAGTTGTATTAGTAGGATATAATACGGCGGGCCGTGTTGTGTCGGGTACCAATGGCGTTCAGTGACCACCTGCTCGACATCGGCACAGAGCTCTGGGAGGCACAGATGGACCACCCGTTCGTCCGCGAACTGGCCGACGGGACGCTGGAGGAGGCGGCGTTCCGGCACTGGGTGAAACAGGACTACCGGTACCTGCAGGACTACGCGCGGCTGTTCGCGCTCGCCGGCGCGACGGCGAGCGACGAGGCGACGATGACGCACCTGCTCGGCGTCGCCCACCATGTGCTCGACACCGAGATGGACCTCCACCGGGAGTTCGCGGCGGAGTACGACATCTCCGAGGCCGAACTGGAATCGACCGAGAAGGCCCCGACCTGTCTGGCGTACACGAACTACCTCGTCCGGACGGCCTACGAGGGCCACGAGGCCGAAATCGCAGCGGCGCTGTACCCCTGCATGCAGGGCTACCTCGACGTGGCCAAGCACATGGCCGACCTGGCCGAGGGGGAGCACCGGTACACGCCCTTCATCGAGATGTACACTGGCGAGGACTTCCGAGAGGCGACCGAGTGGTGTCGGGCCTACGTCGACCGCTGTGGCGAGCGCTATCCCGGGCAACACGACGACATGGAGGAGGCATTTCTGACGAGCGCGAAGCTCGAACACCGGTTCTGGGAGATGGCCTACACGCGGGAGGGGTGGGAGCTATGACGGCAGAGACGTACGCAGCGTACGCCGAAACCACCGACGACACACGGTTTACCGAGTGGCTCCGCGAGCGGAGCCAGCCAGACTGGGACGACGCCGTCGAACACCGCTTCGTCGAGGCACTCGGGGCCGGCACGCTCGACGAGGACGCCTTCGCGACGTATCTGGTCCAGGACTACGCGTTCGTCGACGAACTCGTCGGGACGTTCGGCCACGCAATCGGGCAGGCCCCGGACATGGCGGCAAAGCGCCGCCTCGTCGAGTTCCTCGATACCGTGACCGACGAGGAGAACGACTACTTCGAACGCTCCTTCAGTGCGCTGGGCGTCGACGAGTCGCGCTGGCGGGACCCCGAGCCGACGCCGACGACGGCGGCGTTTATCGACCTGCTGGGCCGGGCCGCGCGAGAGGGCGGCTACGCCGAGACGCTGGCCGTCCTCGTCCCGGCGGAGTGGCTATACGAGTCCTGGGCCACGGCGGCCGTCGCGGCCCACGGCGACCCGGACGGCCCGCCCAGCGCCGGCATGGGGCTGCCCTTCTACTTCGCCGAGTGGGTGGACCTCCACGCCGTCGACGCCTTCGTCGCGTTCGTCGACTGGCTCCGGGGCGAACTCGACGCCGTCGGGCCGACGCTCTCCCCCCGGCGAGAGGCCCGCGTCGCGTCGCTGTTCGACCGCACGGTCGCGCTCGAACGGCAGTTCTTCGAGACGGCTTACCAGGGACCCTCGACGGCCGGCGGCGAGGTGAGTCCGTAGATGGTCTCCTCCGCTGTCGTTCTCGGGCTGACCGCGGCGACCGTCCTCGTGTTCACCGGCGTCGGCCTCCTCGCCGCACGCGGCCGCATCGACTCGGTTGAGGCCTACATCTCGGCGCGCGACTCGGCCGGCAGCGGGACCCTCGCCGCGACGGTCATCGCCTCGATGATGGGCGTCTGGATTCTGCTGAGCCCCGCCGAGGCCGGGGCCGCCTTCGGCGGATTGCCGGCTGTACTGGGCTACGCCATCGGGAGCGCGATTCCCCTTCTCCTCTTTATTCCGGTGGGCGCTCGCATCCGCGAGGTGATGCCCGCGGGCCACTCGCTGACGGAGTTCGCCTACGCCCGCTTTGGGTCCGGGATGTACCTGCTCGTCCTGCTCGTCTCGGTGTTCTACATGTTCATCTTCCTCGCCGCGGAGATGACCGGCATCGCCGGCGCGCTGGCACTCGTCGCCGACGTGCCGCTCTGGCAGACCTCCCTGCTCGTCGGCGGCTTCGTCCTCGTCTACACGACCTACGGCGGTCTACTCGCCAGCATCGTCACCGACACCGTCCAGACGCTGGTCATACTCCCGCTCCTGGCTGTGGGTTTCGGCGGCGCGCTCCTTTCGCTGGGCGGCACGAGCGAACTCCACGCGACGGTGGTGTCGGCCGACCCGACGCTGCTGGACCCCGGATTCGGTCCCGGCCTGGAGTTCGGGCTGTACGTCGCCTTCGCCCTCCTCGGCGCGAACATGCTGAACCAGGGCGTCTGGCAGCGGGTGTACGCCGCCGACGGCGAGCGCGCCTTGCGGCGCGGGCTGGCCATCGCCGCCGCCGTCGTCGTACCGATGCTCCTGCTGTCCGGGCTGTTCGGCATCGCCGCGGCGGGGCTGGGACTCACCGAGTCCGGCTCGGCGAGCATCGCCTTCTTCCTCGTGGTGGCGGAGGCGTTCCCGGCGTGGGTGACCCTCGCCGTCGTCGTCCTCGCCGTGTTGCTGGTGATGAGTTCCGCCGATACGATGTGCAACGCCATCGCCAGCGTCGTCACGGCCGACCTCGCCCGACTGCTCGACGACCCCGACCAGCGGACCCTGTGGCTCGGCGGACGCGGGCTGACGGTCGCCGTCGCGCTCGCCGCGATGTTCATCGGCGCACAGGGGTACAGCGTCCTCCAGTTGTTCCTGACGGCCGACCTGCTGGCCGCCGCCGTCTTCGTGCCGTTCCTCGCCGGTCTCTACACCGAGCGGCTCACCGGCCCGGGCGCGATGGTCTCGGGGGTTACGGGCCTGGTCATCGGCATCACCTACTTCCCGTCGCTGCGTGGGCTGGTCGCGACCGTGCCCGGCGTCGGGAGCGCATTGCCCACGCCGTCGTTCTTGATCGCTTTCGCCGGCGCGACGCTGGTCTCGGCCGCGCTCACCGCGGCCGCGACGCTACTGGGCGGGGCCGACGCCGACCTCGATAGCCTCGGCCGGGATATCCGGGCGCTCGACGACCCTGTGGCCGACGGGGGGACCGAGCGATGACTCTGCCGGCCCCCATCCCCCTCGCCGCGCTCGGCCCGACGGCCTTCGGAGCGCTGGTCTGGGGGTCGATACTGTTCGTCCTCGCCGTCTTTCTCGCGGTCTGCTGGCTGGTCGTGAGGGAGTGACAACTGCCAATTGGTCACTATACCCACACTTATAATCGTGGGGGGCACACCACGGCACATGCAGACCTTCGTGCTCGCGACCAACTCCGAGGCAGTCAGCGAAACGCTGTGTTCGTACCTGGAAACGGTTCTCGACCCGGAGGACAGCGTCTACGCGGTCAACTCACAGCGCGGTGGCGACAGCACGTCGTCGGACGCGGTCGCCGACGGGAAGGCCGCGCTCGAAATCGTCTCGGACCGGCTGGGTGACCAGGTGTCCGTCGAAACCTACCAGATAATCCGGGGCAACAGCCCTGCCGAGGATATCTTCGATATCGCCGGCGAGGTCGATGCCGACGAGCTCGTCATCGGCGTCCGCAAGCGGAGCCAGACCGACCGGCTCATCTTCGGCAGCGTCGCCCAGGACATCATGCGACAGTCGGACTATCCGATGCGGGTCGTGCCGCGAGAATGAGTAAAAACCGGCCGCTGACAGCTGACCGCGAATAAACCGGAGGCCGAGCAGCCGGGCTATTCGGCCGACTCGTAGTCGTCGAAGGCGTCTATCTCGACGCCTTCCTCGGTGATCTCTGCGAGCACCACGCCGTTGCCGGACCCGGTGTCACGCTCGGCCGCGGCGTTGACCGCGCGGATGGCCAGGTCGCGGGCCTCGGCGAGGCTCATCTCGGGGTCGTACTGCCCCTCGATGGTCCCCGTCGCGACCATCGTCCCGGAGCCGGTGACGGTGTAGTCGTCTTCGAGCACGCCGCCGGCGGGGTCGACGCTGTAGACGTGGCTGCCCTCCTCGTCGACGCCGCCCACGATGGGGTTGATGGCGAAGTACGGGCCGCCGCGGGCGAAGTTACCCGCGAGCGTCGCCAGCGCGTGAATCGAGAGCGGTTCGTTCCGGCGGACCTCATAGAGGTCGGCTTCGGCCCGTAGCGAGCGGATGAACGACTGGGCCCCGCCGACGCTGCCGACCAGCGTCATCGCGGCCGTCGGGTGGATCTGCTCGACCTTCTGGACCTGCTTGTTCGAGACGAAGCGGCCACCCAGCGAGGCGCGCCGGTCCGTCGCGATGATGACGCCGTCTTCCGTCGAGAGGCCGACGGTCGTCGTCCCGGTCTTGACGACGTTCTCCTCGTCGCGGCCGCCGTCCTCGTTCGGCAGGGTGCCGACCTCGGGCTCGTAGGCGTCAGTCAGTCTGTTCTCGGGGTCGTACATCAGTTCTCACCTCCGAGTTCGAATTCCTCGAGCCGTTCGGCGATGTCGTCCTCCGAGAGCTTCTGGAACTGCTCGGTTTCCACGTCGATGGTGGCTATGTCGACGCCGGTCGCGTCGAGGCCGTCCTCGTTGACCGAGGCCAGCGCCCGGAGCGCGAGTTCGATGCCGCCTTCGAGGTCCATCTCGTCGTCGTACTCGTCCTCGAGGAACGACTGGATGTCCTCGCGGGAGCCGCCGATGGCGACGGCCTGCCACTCGTAGGGGGTCCCCGAGGGGTCGGTCTCGAACAGGCGCGGCTGGCCGTCTTCGATACCCGCGACGAGCAGCGCCACACCGAACGGGCGTGCGCCGCCGGTCTGGGTGTACTGCTGGATGTAGTCCGTGATCTCCTTCGTCAGCGACTCGACGGAGGCCGGCTCGTCGTAGCGCAGGCGGTTGACCTGGGCCTGCCGGCGCGCCACGTCGATGAGCTGGCGCGCGTCGGCCACGTGACCCGCGCTGGCGACGCCGACGTGTGAGTCGATCTCGTGGATCTTCTCGATGCTGTCGCGCTCTATGAGCGGCGACCGGGCGTGACGGTCCGCGGCGATGACCACGCCGTCCGCGGTGCGGACCCCGACGCTCGCGGTTCCGCGCTTGACGGCTTCTCGTGCGTACTCGACCTGATAGAGGCGTCCGTCCGGGGAGAAAATGGTGATCCCGCGGTCGTAGGCCTGTTGTTCGTTTCCTTGCATGATGTATCGTGTTTCTTGTTCACCTGAGGTTAGGGTTACTCATATATAACCGTATCGCGCACCGCTGCCCTCAGAACAGCGGGAGGTCGCCGGTGACGCGGTCCACCAGCTCGTCCTCGGCGGGGCCGACGGCGAGTGCCGTGACGGTTCCCGGGTCGAGCTGTGTGTGGCCGGCGTCTCGGACGACCGCATGCGGCAGGCCTTCGCGCTCGGCCACGTCCGCGAGTTCGAACAGCTCGGACTCGCTTTTGGCCTTGAGGACGACTTTCTTCTGGCCCGCGCCCTTCCAGGCTTTCCGGGGTTTCGGGCCGGCGTCCTCGTAGGCCGACAGCGAGGCGTGGGCAACCTGGGCGGCGAGCTTGCCCTCGCCCATGCCGATGTCGGCCCGCGCGACGATAGCCTGCTTCATACGGTCACATGGCCACCCGTACTTAAACTCCCGTCGGACTCCCTCCACGGTTGCACATACCACAGAGTACATACGCCGTGGCCGAGCACACCCCGGAGATGCCCTCCACTATCCGAACGTTCCTCCTGCGACCGGGCGCGTTCTTCGAACAGCGACGTGACCGACTGGGCGGCGTTCGTGGCGGCGCCCTCGCTCTCGGCATCGCCGTCGCCGTAACGGCCGTTCTCGGCGTCGCGCTCCGTCTGTTCGCCGCTCAGTTCACCGGGACTACAGAGGTAGACAACCCCACACGGCCGCCGGACCAGTTCTGCGAGGACGGCGGCGTCGGCGAGATAACCATGTCCGGCTGTGACGAACCGGCGACGAGAACTGTCGAGATCGGGTCGCTCGTCTGGGACCAGGCGAACGAGGTGCTCCCGGGGTTGTTTGTCGGCCTCGTCGTCGTCTGGATCGGACTGGGTGTGCTCCTGTACGTCGGCGCAAAGATAGCCGGCGGCTCCGGCCAGTTCGGAGAGACAGCAGAGATTACCGCCTGGGGGCTGGTTCCGTCCGTCGTCGGCGTCGCCGTCGGCGGTGCCACACTCGTCTTTTTCGCTTCCACCGCCGACCTCTCCGCGTCCTCCCCGGAGATGCTGCTCGAACAGGTGCAGAATCTACAGAGCGGCCTCTCCGGGCTCGTGTTCCTCGCGATACAGATCGGGACCGCAGCCTGGCAGGCGTACATCTGGGCCGATGGCCTCCGAGCCGTCCACGAGATCAGCAGGTACGCGGCAGTCGCCGTCGCTGTCATCGTCGCGACCCTGCCCGTGATCCTCTCCTGAGAACCGGGAAGTTTAGGCCCACGGCCGCAAACGCCACTCTCATGATACTCTCTGATGCGGACATCCTCAGGCGGCTGGAACAGGGTGACCTCGTCGTCGAGCCGCTCGACGACCCGGACATCCAGATTCAGCCGGCCAGCGTCGACCTCCGTCTCGGCCGGGAGTTCCTGGAGTTCCAGCACGCCAATATCCCCTGTATCCACCCGAACTCCGAGGACGAAGTCGCCGACTACGTCGAGGAGACGGTCATCGAGGAGGGCGGGGAGTTCATCCTCCATCCCGGCGATTTCGTGCTGGGGACGACCCACGAGCGCGTCGCCATCCCCGACGACCTCATCGCCCACGTGGAGGGGCGGTCGTCGCTGGGCCGTCTGGCGATTGTGGTGCACGCGTCGCTTCCCTACGACGAGGAGGTGTTCCTCTGGACACCCGAGGGTGGATTCGGGTTCTACGAGATAGGGGACATCGTCGAGAACGAGCGGAGCGCGCGCGCTGTGGCATTCGATCCGCAGACGCTGGCCGTACGCACTCATCAAGTCACCGACTACATCGAGAACCCGACCAAACGAATCTATCGCGTTACCCTGGAGTCCGGGCGGGAAGTCCTCGTAACGAAGGACCACAATCTCTTCACGCTCGACGAACAGGGCGGTGTGACACGGATACCGAGCGAAGAGGCCGAAGGGACCGCGGTTATGGTCCCGAAGCAACTCCCACAGTCCCCCAGCGAACGACGCTCTATCGACGTACTCGACTACGTCGAGCCGACGGAAACCACGATTTACGCGAGCGACGGCGTGGGGAGCGTCGACGACACCGGGATTCCGAGCGGATCACGACGGCATTACGAAGAGAACAACAGCGCGCCGCTGGATGCGGTCCCGCGGCTGGCACTGCCCGATGAGTTGGAGGTCGCGTTCAAACAGAGTGACACTCGGCTCCCGCGTTCGATTCCGCTGACGAGGTCGTTCGGCTGGATGCTCGGGTTCTATATCGCGGAGGGGTCCGCTCGTCGTAAACAGATTCAGGTCGCGAACACCGACCAAGCCTATCTTGAACGGTTCGCCCGCTTCTTCGAGCGGTACGATGCGAGTTCGTCCTGGCAAGAAGACGAGCGGATAACACGGCTCACGGTTTGTTCGGCACTCTGGTCGAAGGTTATCCGTGAACTCGCCGGTTCTGGGGACGAAAAGAACGTTCCGGAGCAGGCGTTCGAGTGGCCGCGGCCGGTCCTCGAAGGCCTTCTCGAGGGTCTACTCGATGGAGACGGGTGTCGTCGAGAGGAACGTGACACACTCTATACTGCGAATCCCGCGCTGGCAAACAGAGTGATGTATCTGACTGCCCGGCTGGGGAAGCTAGGGTCGGTCTACAGCCGCGAGCGCGAACAACACATCCCGATGAGCGATGTCGACTGGGAAGGAGAGATGTGGGCTGTCGACGTAAGCGGCGAACGTCACAAACGCGGTCAGTACGTTCCGGTACCCAGCGCGCTATTGCGAGACCTGCGGGAACGGGCTGACATGCGGATGGCAGACGCCGCCGACGCGATGGGGTACTCCTCAAAATCCAGTATTTCGAACGTCGAAAACGAGGAATACGAGACGGTCAAACGCGAGACACTCCGCCGGTTCAGCGAGACCTATGCGGAAGCCGGTGTCGACACGACACGGCTCGATCAGATTCTCGACGGTGACGTCCGCTTCGAGCGAGTCGAGTCGGTCGAAGAGACGGACCGCGTCGAGCCGACGTACGACCTCGAAGTCCAACCGAACGGTCGTACTATCGAGAACTTCCTGGGCGGCCGAGGTGGTGTCTTCCTCTCCAACACGGCCGGACTGTGCGACCCCGGGTACGAGGGCCAGATCACGCTCGAACTGTCGAACCTCGGCACTGCACCGGTCGCGCTTACGCCCGGGATGCGAATCTCGCAGCTCACCTTCACCGAACTCAAGACGCCCGCCGACCGCCCCTACGGAGCCGAGCGGGGGTCGAAGTACCAGGGCCAGTCCGGGCCGCAGGCGAGCAAGATACAGGGGGACCGCGAGTTCGGAGGCGAGCAGTGATGCCCGCAACGCGTGGCATCACGGTATCGGTGAGAAACGAGGTTGAGTTCGGAGGCGACCAATGAACCGGCCGCGAGCACTGCGAGCGAGCCGTGCGTCTCGGCGACGAGCGAGTGAGTTCGGAGGGCGGCGATAGATGCGGTTCATCGAGGAGATCGTCGTCGACGACTTCCTGCCGACGTTTCGCTCGCTACTGGCCGACGCCCTCCGGGAGCGCGGCCTGACACAGTCGGAAGTCGCGGACCTGCTGGGCATCAGTCAGAGCGCGGTCTCGAAGTACGTCCACGGGGACGTGGCGCGCCACGACGACCTGCTCGCCCATCGCGGACTGGAGCAACTCGTCGAGCGACTGGCCGACGGGCTGGCCGACGGGGATATGAGTCCCGTCCAGGCGCTGGTCGAAACGGAGGTGTTCGTCCGCGAACTCGAACAGGGCGGCGTGCTCGCGCAGTTACACGAGGACGCGGTCCCGGAACTGGGCGCGTACGACGACGAGTTCGCCGTCCACGACCCCGACTCGCAGCTGCGGTCGGCCGAGCGGACGCTCGCGTCGGTGCGGCGCGGGCTCAGCGTACTCGAAAACACCAGCGGGTTCGCGACGCTCATCCCGGCGGTCGGGTCGAACCTCGTCCAGTGTCTCCCCGAGGCCGAGAGCATCGAGGATGTGGCCGCCGTCCCGGGGCGGATTCTCGACGTGAAAGGCCGAGCGACCATTCCGGCGGACCCGGAGTTCGGCGTCAGCGAGCACGTCGCGACGCTGTTGCTGGCGGCGCGGGCCGCCGGGAGCGACGCCCGTGCGGTGTTGAACGTCCGGTACGACGACGCCGTCGTGAGCGCGCTGCGGGACGCGGGACGGACCGCAGTCGAGTTCGACGCCGAGGAGAGCGTCGAGCCGGCCGTCGCGGCCGCGCTGGCCGACGAACCGGACGTCGACGTGCTGTATCACACCGGCGCGATGGGTATCGAACCGGTCGTGTACCTGCTCGGGGACGACGCTGTGTCGGTCGCCGAAACGGCACGCGAAATCCTGTGACCGACGCGCAGTCGTTCTACGGTCGGTGGGCGCGGGTGTACGACTGGGTAGCGAGTGCGCCCGGCGTGGCTGCCTGGCGCGACCGGACGGCGGACTCGCTGGCGCTCGCACCCGGCGACACCGTCGTCGAGATGGGCTGTGGTACGGGCGCGAACGTGCCGGCGCTCCGTGAGCGAGTCGGCCCGGCGGGTAGAGTCGTCGGCATCGACCTGACGCGTGCGATGCTCGACCGGGCAAGCAGTCGTCCGGCGCGGACGGGCGAGAGCGTGCACTACGTGCAGGCCGACGCCGCCCGGCCCCCAGTCCGACAGTGTGACGCCGTCCTGGCGACGTTCGTCGCCGGCATCTTCGAGGACCCCGCGGCGGCGGTCGACGCGTGGTGTGACAGCGTCGCCCCCGGCGGTCGCGTCGCGCTGCTGAACTTCCAGCGGAGCCCCGGCGCCCTCGCCGCGCCGCTGAATCTCGTGTTCGAGGGGTTCGTTCGCCTCTCCGCGCCGGGAACGCGGCTCTCGACCCAGTCACACGCCAGCGCGTTCGAGCGGCGGGTGCGGGCGGCCCGCGAGCGACTCACCGAGCGGACGGTCGACAGGCGCTACGAGACCTTCGCCGGGGGATACCTCGGCCTGCTGAGCGGGACTGTGTCCTGACGGGTGCGGTGAGTCGAACAGCTACGGCTGATACCGTTCGGCGTGCTTCGGGCAGAATTCGGGCTCTCGTAGCTGGGCGGCGACGACGCCGGGCTGGCGGTGGGGATTGTGGAGCCGGCAGGCCGCCTCGTCACAGAACGCCTCGCCGGTGTCGAGGTAGTGGTACGCCTGCAGGACGTACCCCTTGATGACGTCGGTGGTCCGAGGGTCGTCGTCGACCAGAAACTCCCCCTCGACCTCGGTTTCGAGCACCTCCCGGGGCGGGGCCCCGCCGGAGAGCAGGGCGTGTTTCTGCTGTTCCCTGTAGTACTGCTCGGGCTTTGCGGGGGCCTCGTACAGCCCCGGCACGGAGACGACCGCGGGCTGGCCGAGGACGGTCACGCGCTTGTGCCAGCGGCCGTCGTGGTCGCCCCAGGTCCCGACGACGCGGTCCAGCAGCGGCACGTGGAAGTGTTCCAGTGACCGCTCGGACTCGGGGATGCGCTCGTGGAGCGCCCGCTGGACGGCCAGTCCGTCGTAGATGACGCCGCCGGCCCGCTCGGGCGATTCCAGTGCTCGCTCTTCGTAGCGAACGATTCCCAGCATCGTGTTCCCGGTCTCGCGGTCGTACGGCGAGAGCACCCGCGCCCGGGCGAACGACTCAGCCAGCTCCGAGTCGCCGTACAGCGAGAGAAACCGGTCCCTGACGGAGACAGTGGCATCGACCCGCGCGTCGAGCCAGTCGCCGATGGCGTCGGCGTCGGCGACCGTCGTCGGGGCGCGGTACAGCGTGACGGCCTCCATTGTATCGGTCAGTGGTACCGGCGGGTAATACCACTTGTGGCTCGGGGGACTCGCACCTACTGAGAGAGTGGCTGTCGGAGCGGAGACCCAGCGCGGGCGGCCCAGCGCGGGCGGCCCAGCACGGCACTTCCGGCTCGGAGATGTGGAGCTCAATCAACTGCTATATGGGACCGCCGACGGCGACAGGCAGTGTCGGTCCGACGGTCGGGTCAGGACTCGGACTGGTGTGGGAGCCCGGTCGGTGCCGTCGTGAGCGCGTCGATGCAATCGGTGACAGACCACGTGGTCTCCCCGTCGGTGCACGGGTACACCCCGGCCAACTCATCGTCTGCGTACACGGCGACGGCTATCATCGGGAGGCGCAGCACCTCCGTGCTTCCGCCGACCAGCAGCGACGACGTCCGCGTCTCGAACGGCGGACGGAGACTCAGTCCCCGTTCGGTCGCCCACTGTTCGTACCGGTCGACGGTTTCCAGCACCTCGCCGTGACCGCTCCCCTGGGACACCGGGATTTCTTCGGGCCACGTCTGGATATCGAACTCGTCGATAACCCCCGTCGCGGCGAGCTCCGTGAACTGGTCGATAGCTGTCGTCCGAGGGCCACAGACCGGCCGCCGACTCCAGAGCTGGACCGTGATTTCGCCGCCGACTGACTCGTCAGACCCGTGTTTGTCGCTCCGCTGCATCTCTTCTGACATTGGTTGGTAATCACTAACATATCTACACTACTCTTGTATAATTGTTGGTTTTAGCGCGATATTACGGCCTGAATAGTCATCTAACGGGAGAAAATCTGGTCAGTTAGAAAGCCGAGAGGAGTGGTTTTCTCAGTCGTCAGCGGGAGTTGTGGCGTCGCGGCTCGTGAGATCGACCGGGTCTGCATCGACCGCCAGTTCGTCCAGGGCGACCTGTGCGGCGCGCTTGCCGGAGACGAGCATCGCGCCGAACGTCGGGCCCATGCGCGGGAGGCCGTAGGTCGTCGCGGTCGCCATGCCGGTGACGACGAGGCCGTCGTGGGCGAGACCGGTGTGTTCGACAACGGCGTCCTCGCTCTCGCCGACCCACATGGAGTCGTGGCCCGGCGAGTCGTGGCCCGGCGCACCGTAGGTGTCGTCGTCGGTCTGGTCCATCCCGCTGGCTTCGTCTTCGAGGCCCGGCGCATTGAGGACGCCGCGCTCGTCGAGTTTCTTGACCGCCATCGCGTCGTGGCCGGTCGCGTCGATGACGAGGTCGGCCTCGACCGCGATAGGGTCGACGCAGGTAATCTCGCGGGGCAGCGCGTGGACCGGCGTCCAGTTCATCACGATGCCGCCGACGCGGTGGTCCTCGCGGATGACGATGTCGGTGAACTCCGTCATGTTCTGCATCTTGGCGCCGGCGTCACAGGCGGCCTTGATGAGCCCCGAACAGGCCTCCGGCCCGTTGGCGACGTAGAGCCCCTCGCTGTCCTTGGACTGCTTGTGGTCCACGTCGAGTTCGTCCAGCACCTGCTGGGCCGGGTCCCGAACCGTGACCTTGTTCATCAGGAAGCCGCCGAGCCAGAAGCCGCCGCCGAGGTAGTTGTTCTTCTCGACGACCATCACCTGGACGCCGCGCTCTGCGAGTTCCTTCGCGGCCATCAGCCCCGAGGGACCGCCGCCGACGACGATGACGTCCGAGTCCGAGAAGTCCATGAACTCCTCTGTCCACTCCTGACCGATTGCGCGCGTGACCTCTGCCTCGCCGACGTCGCTGAACTGTTCGAACGAGTCTGAGTCGCTCATACCACCTAGTGGTATCTTTCGGTGGTACAAAGTCGTTCTGGTGCTGTGACCTGTGAGAATGTCGACTCGGACGAGCGATGCCTCAGTCCCAGGCCGCAAGTCCCGCAGCGGTCAGCACGTCAGCTCCGCCGTCCGGCTGACAAACGGCCCACCGGGAGCGATCTCCGCCTGCGGGGAACAGGTGTTCGGGGACGAGCGGCATCGGCACCGGCGGGTAGCCGCCCCGGCGCATCGCCGTCGGGCCGGGGAACCGCGCGACCACCTCGTCGCCTTCGGTCACTTCGAACTGTCCGTCGTCGGCGCGCCGATAGGCGTGCTGGAACGCGTGGCGGCCGGCGTCGGCCAGCGAGTCGACGTGTTCGAGGACGGCGACCACCTCGGTTCCGACGCCCAGTTCGAGTCGGGGTCGACCCCCGTCGACCCTGACCTCGCGCCACTGGAGGTCGTCCGCCGGGGCCCGCGCGCAGGCGTAGGTCCCGTCCGAGAGCGGCACGCGGTCGGGCCCGCTGTAGAACTGTCGCCCGTCGGGGCCGTCAGCGGCGAGGCAGGCGGGGTCTCCGAGCACCGTCGCGACCACCTGGGTCAGTGTCGTACCCATCTCTTCCGTGGACGGGACGACGAACAGGCAGTCGCGGTCCTCCTGCACCGCGTCGACGAAGCGGGGGACGAGTCCGGACGGGCCAACGTCGGCTTCGGTCAACGGTTCGATGGCGACCGGCTGTGGATTCGCCCTGTCGACGAGGCCGATGGCGTCGTCGGTGGGCGTCGCGAGGGCCGGCGGCCCGCGGCTGTCGTCACGCACTGTCACGTCGTAGCCGGCCCGCTCACACAGCGCGACGCCGTGGTCCCGGACCGAGGGGTAGAACAGCATTCGCCTACAGTACGGGCTCTCTCTGCTTGAACCCTCGACACTGTCCGGGACCGTTCAGACACCGCGTACTGACGCGACGAGTCGACAGGCGTGCCGGTCGCCGGCTACGGCCCGAGTCCCAGGTCTGCCGTCCCCTCAGCCCCCTGATAGCGGTCCCGGTCGTCCCAGTCGGCGATGCTCGAATGGGTCTCCCAGACGGCGATTTCCAGATGCTCCTGTGTGATCTCCGACCCGTCTCGCAGGGCGTGTCGCGCCGCGTCCTCGGCGACGAGTTCGATGTCGCTGGCGGCGTAGCCGGCCGTCGGCTCGACGATGGCGCCCCAGTCGATGTCGTCGGCGACGGGCCGGTCGCGGAGGTGGATATCCAGAATCTGCCTACGTGCGTCGGCGTCCGGCGGCGGAACCTCCACCCGTTCGTCGAACCGGCCCGAACGCCGCAGCGCCGCGTCGATGTCCTCGACGAAGTTCGTCGCGGCGACGACGACCACGTCCTCGGCCGCCGCCCCTTCGAGTTCTGTGAGCAGTTGGTTGACCAGTTGCTGCTCGCTCGTGTTCATCGAACCGCGCCGCGAGCCCGCGATGCCGTCTATCTCGTCGATGAACAGCACACAGGGGGCGTTCGCGCGGGCCACCTCGAACACCTCGGCGACGTTTCGGGCCGGCTCGCCCATCCACTTGCTGGTCACGTCCGCGGGACTGATTTCGACGAAGCTGTGACCGAGTTCCCCAGCGAGCGCACCGGCGAGGTGGGTCTTCCCGCAGCCGGGCGGACCGTACAGCAACAGCCCAGAGAGCACGTCGATGCCGTACTCGGCGTAGGCGTCGGCGTTCTCGAGCGGGTCGATGACCGTGTCCTCCAGGCGTGTTTTCAGGTCGCCCATCCCGCCTACGTCGGCGAAGTCGCGTCCGGGGTCAGTCTCGACCAGCGAACTGGCCTGCAGGTCGACCCCGTCGGGCTGGACGACGCCGTCCTCGGCGACCATCTCGGGGTCGACCCAGTCCGGGATGCTGGTGTCGGTCTCCGCGGCGGCCCGCATGAGGTGGTCCGTCCCGATGGGGGCGTCGGCCCGCAGCGCCTTCCGGGCGGCGTCCTCGGCGAGGAGTTCGATGTCGCTGGCCGCGAAGCCGGCCGTCTCCTCGACGACGGGGTCCAAATCGAGGTCGCCCGCCGTCGGCCGGCCGGCGAGGTGTATCTCCAGAATCTGCTTGCGGGCTTGTGGGTCAGGCGGCGGGACCTCCACCCGCTCGTCGAACCGGCCCGAGCGGCGGATGGCGTCGTCGACGTCCTCGACGAGGTTCGTCGCACCCAGCACGACCACGTCCTCCTCGGCGATTCCTTCGAGTTCGGTGAGCAGTTGGTTCACCAGTTGCTGCTCGCTGCTGTTCATGTTGCTGTCGCCGTCACGCGCGCCGGCGATGCCGTCGATCTCGTCGATGAAGAGGATACAGGGGGCGTTCGCGCGGGCGATCTGGAACAGCTCCTCGACCTTCTGTGCGGGTTCGCCCATGTACTTGCTGGTCACGTCGGCGGGCGTGACCTCGACGAAGGCGTGGTCGACCTCGCCCGCGAGCGCGCCGGCGACGTGTGTTTTCCCACAGCCGGGCGGGCCGTGGAGCAGGACGCCGTTGACGACGCCGATGCCGTACTCCTCGAAGGCGGCCAGGTCCTGGAGCGGTCGGACGACCTTGTGGTTGAGCGTCTCCAGCAGTTCCGACATCCCGCCCACGTCGGCGAAGCTCCGGGACGGGTCGGGGTCGACGAGCCCGTCGGCCTGCATGTCGACGCCGTCGGGCTGGACCACTGTTCCCTCGTCCGAAGGTCGCTCGCGGTGTATCGAAGGTGCGTCGTCGTCGCTGTCGTCGGGGCTGGAATCCGGGGTCGGGTCGGAGTCGTCGGCCTGGTCGATTCGCTCCCGGATGTTCCGCTCGAGCCGGTCGGGGTTGACCTCGTAGCCGTAGTCGGCCAGCCGCCGGGGCTCGGCGCTGAGAAACTCCGCGAGCCAGCCGTGGCGTTTGAGTTCCTCTGTCGGGGCATCCGGGTCCCGGAAGGTGACGAGTTTGACGTCCGTGCTGTCGGGCGAGTGGTACTCTGCGAGCCAGAACGGGAGATAGAGGCGGTCGACGGCAGTGACGCCGTCGAACCCGTCGGGGTCGAAGTCGCCGGGGAGCCCGTAGGACTCCCTGAGCTTCCGGAGGAACACGTTGGCCGCGCCCGAGGCGGAGTCGTGGCGCTGTTCGCGGTACTCGGCGACCCGCTGGGGCAGTAGCGACCGGGCGTCGTCGTCGGTGACCTGGAACTGCAACAGGACCGAGCGGCCAAGCGCCGGGTCGCTGCGGCCGAAGTCGTAGTCGCTGGTCGCCCGGCGGACCACCGCGTCGGTGTCGTTGACGTACTGCGCGACGGCCCGGTCGTTGTCCGCCCAGAGGCCGTCGAGAAACGCCGTCTCGGATTTCCTCGTCGTGCCGAACAGCTTCCCCTCGCCGGTCTCGTACTCGTAGTCGACCCTGAACACCGGATAGAACACCCGGTGGAGGCGTTCCAGTCGCTCGGCGTCGCCGAAGGCGGTCATCGTCCGCTGGTCGAGGGTCTCTCTGACGGTCTCCTCGTCGGGGACCCGGCGGTCGGCGTAGATGTACGGCGGCAGGCTCATTCGAGGTCCCCCTCCCGGATCGTCCGCTCGGCCTCGGTCAGGGCGCTGTCGGCGTCGAACGCGTCGATGGCCGCTTGCTGGGCGTCGGGGTCGCCACGGAGGTCTCGTGCGTGCTCGGTGATGGTCGGTATCGCCCGGATGATGTTGTCGATTATTGGCACCGTCGCCACCTCGGCCGAGCGGCTCCGCGGATTGAGGTCGACGACCAGTTCCGTCTTGCCCATCTCGCCCAGCGCCTCGGCGCGGTCACCGTCCTCCAGCGGGACCAGCACCACGTCCGCCGCGCCGATACCGTCGGCGTCGACCTTCGCGCGCTCGTGGTCGAGCCCGGGGATGCGCCCGTCGGCGGTCAGCCCCTTCACGTCGGTCGCGCCGTGCTCGCGGAGGTAGTCGGCGATGGCCTCGATGCGCTTTTCGGTCCGGTTGAACAGGTTCACTTCGAGGGCTGCGCCGGTCACCTCGGACAGTTCGACGAGTTCGCCGGGCACGAGGGCGGCGGCGTTACCGTTGACCGAGACGACGGCGTGCTCGGCGGACAGGAGGTACGCGGCGGCGGCGCGCTCGGCGGCGTCGGCGCTGTCGATGGTCCGCTCGCCCAGCAGGTAGTCGAAGGCCTCGCCACGGCCCTGGGCGATGAGGCCCTGTCGGGAGGTGATACCGCGGTCGACGCCCGCCTCGATCCGGTGGCGGGTCAAAAGCGACTCGTAGCGGGGGTGGTTTTCAGGGAGGTCGACGTCCTCGCTCATACCGTCCGGTGGTAGCTCCCTGTACTAAAATCGTCCGTCAGGGGTGTCAGCTCACCCGCGGTGAACTGCGCCCGGCTCGCTCCGGAAAAGGTTATCTGCGGGTCAGCACAACTCCGTGCCATGGATACCCGACAGGCGTTGCTTGTCGATGCGTTCGCCGCCGAGCCCACAGCGGGCACACCGACCGGCGTCGTGCCCGAGGCCGACGGACTGACAGAGGACCAGATGCGGGCCGTCGCCAGCGAACTGGGGGCCCCCGAGACGGCGTTCGTCCTGCCGGCGGACGACGCCGACCGCCGGCTCCGCTGTTTCTCGCCGACCGGGGAACTGGACCAGGCGGAGACGGCAGCAGTCGGCGCACACGCGGCGCTGTACGAACGTGGTGCGGTCGACGCCGCCGAGTGGACGGTCGCCACCACCGGGGGCGAGGTCGCCGTCGAGACAAAACAGAACGGGATGGTCTGGGTCGAACAGGGGCGGGCCGACGTCACCGAGGTCGATATCCCCTACGACGACGTCGCGGACGCGCTGGGACTCGACGAGGCCACGCTCAAGGACGTGGGTGCGGACCTCCCGCTGGCGACGGCCGACGCGGGCGAGCCGTGGCTCCTGATTCCGATCAACTACTTCGAGCATCTGAGCAGCCTCACCGTGGACGAAGGGGCCGTCGCCTCGCTCTGTGACCGCGCGGACGCGGCCGGCGTGTATCCGTTCACGTTCGACACTGTCGGCGGCGACGCGACCCGCCGGTCGACGCTACACGGGCGGGCCTTCCGGACCGGGAGCCGGACCGAGGACCCGGTAAGTGCCACGGCGTCCGGGGCCTGTGCGGCCTTTGTCCGCCGCTACGGGGCGCTTGACGACACCATCGAGCAGGTGCTCGTCGAGGGCGGCCACTTCCGCGACCGGCCCGGGACCGTGTCGGTCGACACCGACGGGACCGAGGTGTGGGTCGGCGGTCGCGGTGTGACCGCACTGGACGGGACGGTGACCGTCCCCGCTGGTGACGACGACGACATCATCGAGGCGTGACCGCATACGCCGCACCGGCGGCGTAACTGCCTGATTCACTCGATATCGAGTGAAGAGAGATTCAGCATTGGCTGCAACCGGAACATCCTTACTTGTCGTTGAAGATGATACGAGTGAGTCCATGCCAACACTGTGGCTCGATGAAATCGGTGCCGACGACCTGGCGCGGGTCGGCGGCAAGGCGGCGTCTCTCGGAGAACTGACCGGAGCGGGCCTGCCCGTTCCGTCGGCGTTCGTCGTTACCGCCGACACGTATCGGTCGTTCATCGAAGCAACTGGAATCGACGAGCCGCTGTTCGAGGCCGTCGATGTCGACAGCGACGACTCGCAGGCGCTGGCCGAGGCGGCCGAACGCGCCCAGGAGTTGATCCTGGAGACAGACACCCCGCCGTCGGTCCGCGAGGACCTGCTGGCCGCCTACGACGAGATGGGCGACGAGGACGTGGCGGTGCGGTCCTCGGCGACCGCCGAGGACCTCCCGGACGCCTCCTTCGCCGGCCAGCAGGACACGTACCTGAACGTCTCGCGTGCGGACCTCCTACAGCGGGTCAAGGAGTGCTGGGCGTCGCTTTTCACCCAGCGGGCCATCTACTACCGCAACGAGAACGACTTCGCGCACGACGCCGTGGACATCGCCGTCGTCGTCCAGCAGATGGTCGACGCGGAGAAGTCCGGCGTCATGTTCACCAGCCACCCCTCGACCGGCGGCCCCACGGCCATCATCGAGGCTGCGTGGGGGCTGGGCGAGGCGGTCGTCTCCGGTGCGGTTTCGCCCGACAACTACATCATCGACCGCGAGAGCGGCTCAATCAAGGAGGTGACCGTCGCCGACAAGAAAGTGATGTGTGTTCGGGGCGAGGACGGGGAGACAATCGAACGCTCCGTCCCCGAGGAGAAGCGCAACGAGCGTGTCCTCGACGAGGCGGAGATCCGTCGGCTCATCGAGATCGGCGAGCGCGTCGAGGACCACTACGACACCCCACAGGACGTGGAGTGGGCGGTCTACGAGGGCGAGGTGTACCTGCTGCAGTCCCGCCCGATCACCACGATTGACGACCCCGAAGGGAGCGCCGGCTCGGCCAACGAGGCCGAGAGTCAGCCGCCGGGTGCCAAATCGGGCGTCGCCGACGGCGGGGCGATGGAGAGCCAGTCGGAGGCGGTTCGGCTCTCCGGAATCGGCTCCGCGCCGGGCCGGGTCACCGGCGTCGTCCGCATCGTCGACAAGCTCGACAACCTCGACAAGGTCGAGGACGGCGACATCATCGTCGCCGAGATGACCACGCCGGACATGGTGCCGGCGATGAAACGCGCCAACGGCATCATCACCGACGAGGGCGGGATGACCAGCCACGCCGCCATCGTCTCCCGGGAACTCGGCGTGCCGGCCGTCGTTGGGGCAGAAGACGCGACACAGAAGCTCCGGGACGGCGAAACGGTCACGCTCGACGGCGACAAGGGCACAGTCGAGAAAGGGGCCAAAGTCCCCGACACGACCGACGAGGGAGAAGACGCCGGGCCGGTCGAGGCACATTCGGCCGTCAAGCCGATGACCGGTACGGAGGTCAAGGTCAACGTCTCCATTCCGGAGGCCGCCGAACGGGCCGCCGCGACGGGAGCCGACGGCGTCGGCCTGCTGCGCATCGAGCACATGATCCTCTCGACGGACAAGACGCCCTCGCGCTACGTCGAGGACCACGGCGAGCGCGCCTATGTCGACGAAATCGTCGAGGGCGTCCGCTCGGTCGCCGAGGCGTTCTACCCGCGGCCAGTCCGGGTCCGGACCCTCGATGCCCCCTCCGACGAGTTCCGACAGCTCCAGGGCGGCGAGGACGAGCCCAGCGAGCACAACCCGATGCTCGGCTACCGGGGCATCCGGCGCTCGCTGGACCGGCCCGGCGAGTTCAAGCTCGAACTCCGCGCGTTCGAGCGCCTGTACGACCTGGGCTATGACAACGTCGAGCTGATGCTCCCGCTTGTCACCGACGCCGAAGACATCCTGCGGGCGAAGGCGCTGATGCAGGAGGTCGGCATCGACCCCGAGAAGCGCGACTGGGGCGTCATGGTCGAGACGCCGGCGAGCGCGCTCTCCATCGAGGACATCTGTGAGACGGGTATCGACTTCGTCTCCTTCGGGACGAACGACCTCACGCAGTACACGCTCGCCCTCGACCGCAACAACGGCAACGTCGCCGACCGCTTCGACGAGCTCCACCCGGCCGTCCTCGAACTCATGCGCCAGGTCATCGGGACCTGCCGCGAGCACGACGTCGCCACGAGCATCTGCGGACAGGCCGCCTCGAAGCCGCGGATGGTGGACTTCCTCGTCGACGAGGGGGTCACGTCCATCTCGCCGAACATCGACGCCGTGCGTGACGTCCAACACGAGGTCAAGCGCGTCGAACAGCGGCTCCTGCTGGAATCGGTCCGCTGAGGCCGCCGCCTGACGTAGCCAGCACACTTTTCCGCTCCGTTCGCTTCGTTGCTGTATGGCACCCGAATCGACACCGGAAGCCAAGAGTATCAGCTCCGGTGTCTCGTATATCCCCTTCGGCATCCCCGGACTGGACGGACAGGTTCGGGGCGTTCCGACCGGGAGCACGGTCCTGTTGGCCGGGGCGTCGGACGCGGGCGGCGACGCCTTTACCTACACCAGCCTGGCGACGCTGATGCTCGCGAAACACCGCCCCGAGATGGTCCCGAACGGCATCGCCCGGCGCAGCGAGGGGATTCCGGACTCGGTGACCTACATCACGCTCTCACACGACCGCGAACACGTCTACAGCGAGCTCGACGCCGTGCTCGACGGCTACCAGTTCGAGACGCTCACGGACAACATGACCGTCGCCGATTTCTCCCAGCGGTTCATGGAGCTGTTACCGGTCCCGGACCCGCTGTTCGATGCCCGACGGAGCGACGACGGTATCGAACAGCCCGACGCGGAGCCGCCGGAGCGAGAGCCCTCCGAGGAGACCTTCGAGAAACTGCTTTCCGACATCAGCGAGCGGGTGACCGACGCCGCGGAGACGCTCATCGTCATCGACTCGCTGACCGACCTCGAACGGGCAACGGAGTTCGGCCTCCCGAGGAACCACGAGGTCGCGTTCCTGCTGGGGCTCCGGGAGGCGGTCGTCAACTGGGGGACCGTGGCCTTCGTGAAGCTCGACCGACCCGCGAGCGCCGTCCGCTCGGACGAACTCATCCACGGCCTGTTGCACGGCAGCGTCTACTTCTACTCCAACGACAAGGGGTTCGAGACGTATCGGACGATGCGTGTCGGCTCCTTCGGCGGCGCGCTCGACACCGAGCGCCAGACCGTCTTCGAGTCACTCATCGGTCCCACGGGCTTTCGCGCGAAGGCGACCAAGAAAATCGGGCCCTCGAACTGGTAGCCCCGAGCACAACGCATAAATCAGCCACCCACCATATCCAGGTTAGATGCTCCAGCGGGCCGAGCCACAGGAGTTCGAGCGCGTCCTCTCGTCGATGTGTACCGTGCCGCATCCGTCGGCACGCGAGGCTGCCGAGCGCTTCCTCGCGACGAACCCCGGAGACCCGGGCACGTACGAGACCGTGGCCGACCTGGAACGCGAGGCCGTCGACTATCTCGGCGAGGTCACCGGCCTCTCGGACCCCGCGGGCTACGTTGCCTCGGGCGGGACAGAGGCCAACCTCCAGGCGATCCGAATCGCCCGCAACCGCGCCGACACGGACGACCCGAACGTGGTCGCGCCCGTCCACGCGCACTTCTCCTTTACGAAGGCCGCCGACGTGCTCGGCGTGGAACTGCGGACCGCGCCGGCGACGGACTACCGCGCCAACACGGAGGCGATGGCGGAGCTCGTCGACGAGGACACGGTGTGTGTCGTCGGCGTCGCCGGCTCGACCGAGTACGGCTCCGTCGACCCGATTCCGGCCATCGCGGACCTCGCCGAGACGGTCGACGCCCTCTGTCACGTCGACGCCGCCTGGGGCGGCTTCTACCTCCCGTTTACCGACCACGACTGGCATTTCGGCCACGCCGGCGTGGACACGATGACGATTGACCCGCACAAGGTCGGGCAGGCGGCGGTTCCCGCCGGCGGGCTGCTCGCGCGCGACCGCTCGCTGCTCGACGAACTCGCCGTCGAGACGCCGTATCTGGAGTCGACGGACCAGCTCACACTGACCGGGACGCGGTCGGGCGCCGGCGTGGCCTCCGCCGTCGCGGCGATGGAGGCGCTGTGGCCGGCGGGTTACAGGCAGCAGTACGAAGCGTCGATGGCCAACGCCGACTGGCTGGCCGACCAGCTGGCGGCGCGGGGTCACGACGTGGTCGGCCCGGAGCTCCCGCTCGTCGCGGCCGACCTCTCGATGCCGATGACAGACGAGCTCCGGGACCGCGGCTGGCGGGTCTCGAAGACCGGAGCCGGCGAGATGCGCGTCGTATGCATGCCCCACGTCACGCGGTCGATGTTGCGGTCGTTCGTGGCGGACCTCGACTGGTACTGAGAGCGGCGGGGTCGCGTTTTCAGCGACACGAGAACTGATTACCGAGGTTCTATCGGCGTGAGCGAAGCGAACGCCGTTCCCCGACTGCGAGGACTGTGTCCGAGCAGTCGGCCTTTTTCGCCCACGTTTTTCGAGGAGTGGTCGCCGAAGGCGACCCGACGATGAAAAAGGTGGTGTCACAGGTCACGCGGTCGATGTTGCGGTCGTTCGTGGCGGACCTCGACTGGTACTGATTCGCTACCCAGCTGCTATTGAGTTCTCCCGAGAAAACATACGAAGGTTTAGAAGTGCCTGTTTACTACAGGGTGGTGTGGAACTGGTAGTAGCGACCCCAGCGTTCATTTCCTTCATCGGCGACTGTACGACCGCCGGTACACCCCTGTCTCCACTGGAAGAGACCGTCTGTACGGCCACTGGCCCGACGGGACTGGGGATTATCGCGGTGTACTCGTTCCTGATCGCGTTCATTCTCCCGCTCCCGAGCGAAGTCGTACTGGTTCCGGCCGAAACCCTTCGGCTCGGACTCTCCACGAACGGGAACCTGGTGGCGATTATCATCGCCAGCGGCCTCGGGAAGGCTTGCGGGAGTCTCGTGGCCTTCCACATCGGCCAGGAGGCAAAGGAGTACGGCCCACTCATTCGCTGGATCAAGCGTTCACGGTTCAATATCATCGAGTGGTCCGAGAAGAAGACGGTACAGCTCGCACAGAAGTACGGCTACGTCGGCCTGGCGCTTGCGCTCTGTGTCCCCTTCTTCCCCGATACGCTCTCGATCTACGCGTTTACCGTCCTCGAGCGCGACTACTATCGGTTCGGTGCGGCGACGTTCTTCGGCAGCGCCGGGCGCCTCGTCGTGACACTCGCGCTCGCCGGCGGGACGCTCGCGCTGCTGTGACCGGGCGGACGCGGAGTGTGGCCGGCACGCCGAAACCAACCCCCTTTTGACCCGTCGGTGGCACACGAACAGGTATGAGCCACGACGAGTTTCCGACGGACCAGCCGGCGGTCGTGACCTGTGGGTTGCCCTACGCGAACGGCGACCTCCACGTCGGCCACCTCCGGACGTACGTCGACGGGGACGCGCTGTCGCGCGCCCTGCGACGCATCGGCCAGCAGACGGCGTTCGTCTCGGGGTCGGACATGCACGGCACGCCGGTCGCGGTCAACGCCGCCGAAGCGGGCGTCGAGCCACGCGAGTTCGCGCTGGACTTCCACGAGACCTACGCCGAGACGTTCCCGCAGTTCAACATCGAGTTCGACAACTACGGCCACACCGACGACGAGACCAACGTCGAACTCACCCAGGAGTTCGTCCGCTCGTGGGTCGCAAACGACCACGTCCACGAGAAGGAGATCGAGGTCGCCTGGGACACCGAAGAGGACCAGCCCCTGCCCGACCGCTACGTCGAGGGGACCTGTCCCTACTGCGGCGAGCAGGCCCGCGGCGACGAGTGCGACGAGGGGTGCCAGCGCCACCTCGAACCCGGCGAAATCGAGGACCCGGTGTCGACGCTGACGGGCAACCCTGCCGAGTACCGCACCCGCGAACACAAGTTCCTCCGGCTCTCGGACTTCCAGGAGTACCTCCAGGGCTTCCTCGACCGTCTGGAGGGGACCGACAACGCCCAGAACCAGCCCCGCGAGTGGATCGAGGGCGAACTCCAGGACCTCTGTATCACGCGGGACATGGACTGGGGCGTCGATTACCCGGAGGACGCAGATGGTGGGGACGACCTCGTCCTGTACGTCTGGGTCGACGCGCCCATCGAGTACGTCGCCTCGACGAAGCAGTACTCCGAACGGGTCGGCGAAGGCGAGTACGACTGGGAGGCGGTCTGGAAAGTCGACGGCGAGGAGCGCCACGGCACCGAGTGGGACGCCGACTGGAGCGAGGAGAGCGGCGAGATAATCCACGTCATCGGGCGGGACATCATCCAGCACCACGCCGTCTTCTGGCCTGCCATGTTGCGCGGCGCGGGCTACAACGAGCCCCGGTCGATCCTGGCGACCGGGTTCGTCGGCATCGACGGCAAGGCGCTCTCGACGTCGCGGAACCGCGCCGTCTGGGCCGACGAGTACCTCGACGCCGGCTTCCACCCTGACCTGTTCCGGTACTACATCGCGACCGGCGCACAGGTCGACACCGACGTGGACTTCTCCTGGGACCGCTTCCAGGAGCGGGTCAACGGCGAGCTCGTCGGCAACGTCGGCAACTTCATCTACCGCTCGCTTTTGTTCGCCGAGCGCAACTACGACGGGACGCCCGACGCCGCCGTCAGCGACGACGTGCGCGAGCGCATCGAGGCCGCCATCGAGGACTTCGAGACCGCCGTCCGGAACTACGACGTGCGCGAGCTGGCCGAAATCGCTATCGAGCTCTCGAACTACGGCAACGAGTACATCCAGCGCAACGAGCCCTGGAACCTCGTCGACGACGACCCCGAACGCGCCGAGCAGGTCATCCGCGACTGCGTCCAGTTGACCAAAGCCGTCGCGGTGCTCATCCAGCCCGTCCTGCCGGGCAAGGCCGAACGCCTCTGGGGCCAGCTCGGCGAACCGGGCTCCGTCGCCGACGTGACCCTCGACAGCGCGCTCGAGGCGCCGCCGGCCGAATTCGGCGAGCCCGCGGAGCTGTTCGAGCAGGTCGAGGACGACCACATCGAGGCGCTGAACGAGGAGCTACAGGAGCGGGTCGAAGAAGCAAGCGACGACGGCGAGGCCGACAGCGATGGAGATACAGACGGAGACGGCGACGGGCCCGCCCCCGCCGACCTCCAGCCCCTGGTCGAGGACCGCATCAGTTTCGAGGAGTTCGAGGGCGTCGACATGCGCGTCGGCGAAATCCGCAGCGCCGAGCCGGTCGAGGGCGCGGACAAGCTCCTGCGCCTGGAGGTGGACATCGGCCACGAGGTCCGGCAGGTCGTCGCCGGCCTCCGACAGCTCCACGACGCCGAGGCCCTCCCCGGGACGCGCGTCATCCTGCTCGCGAACATGGAGAAAGCCGAGCTGTTCGGCGTCGAATCCAACGGGATGGTGCTGGCCGCCGGCGACGAGGCGGACCTGCTGACGACCCACGAGGACGCCCCGCTGGGAACGCGAATCAAGTAGAGTCGCCAGCGCTTTTGTAGGCACGCCCCGTATCGGGACGTATGGATGATGACGGGGCCGCCCAGGACGGGACGGCCGCTCCCCAGGATACGTTCACCGAGGAGTACGAACTGGCGACGGACGCCGACGTGATTCAGGTCGAGGGCGACCCCGACGGTGACGCGGCTGACGACCAGGAGGGCGCGGTCGCCGGCTCGTTCGCCCCGGACCTGGAGGTGGCGCCCGACACGCCGAAACCGGAGAACGTTGTCTTCGTCGCGCTGGGGGTCTGCATCGCGATTCTCGCGCTCGGACGGATGTTCCTCGGGGCTGAGATGTACACGCCGTCCATACTCGGCGGCGTGGTCCTGACCGTTACACTCGGAACCGCAGTGCTGTACGGGTTCTTCGTCCGGACGAGCGACGTGTGAGACTGCACCGGTGTGTCGCGACCGACCCCGACACTTAATCCTGCTCCGACACTAAGTAAGGGCATGGTGAACCCGCTGGCAGCGGTTGCCCCCCTGCAGGCCGAACCACTGTTAGGTATGTCGCTCTCCATCCTGCTGTTTCTGGCCGGTGCGGGCCTCATCGTGGGCGAAGCGCTCGCCCCCGGCACCCACTTTTTCGTCCTCGGCGTGGCCCTGCTGACTGCGGGGCTGGTCGGGCTGTTCATCCCGGCGAGCCTGGGTATCTTCGCGCCGCTCATCCTCACAGTCATCGTCCTGGCGACGACAGCGGTCACGCTCTGGGGGTATCGGAAGCTCGATTTCGCTGCGCCGGGCCGCGGCCAGACGCTCAGTTCCGACTCGCTCACGGGACAGTTCGGGACTGTGACCGAGCGCGTGACCCGGAGCGACGGCGAGGTCAAGCTAGAGGACGGCGGTTTCAATCCCTACTACCAGGCCCGCAGTTCCGGCGACCCAATCGAGGAAGGGGCGGAGGTCATCGTCATCGACCCCGGCGGCGGGAACGTCCTGGAAGTCGAGGCGGTGGAGTCGGACAGCGACGAGATCGACCGCGCGCTCGAACGTGACCGGAACCGACGCGACGCGGACGCCGAACCCGAGCGGGAGTCCGAGCGAGCGTAAGTGTGTAATTCGGTAGTTTGTGACAGTGACACCGAAGCCTTTTCATCGAGCGCTCCGGAGGTTTGACTGTCATGTTCCCCGCGACAGCACCGCTACAACTCGGAGGAATCGTCGGTTTCGTCACCGTAATATTCCTCCTGCTCGCCATCGCGCTGGTGTACTCCAGCGTTGTGATCATCCGCCCGTACCAGAAAGGTGCCTACACGGTCCTGGGTACCTATCGTGGCGTCCTCGACCAGGGGATTCACTTCATCTACCCCTTCGTCTCCGACGTGACGCGGTTCGACATGCGCACCCAGACGCTCGACGTGCCACGGCAGGAGGCCATCACCCGCGACAACTCGCCGGTGACCGCCGACGCCGTCGTCTACATCAAGGTGATGGACCCGAAGAAGGCGTTCCTCGAAGTCGACAACTACGAGCGCGCCGTCTCCAACCTCGCCCAGACCACCCTCCGCGCCGTGCTGGGCGACATGGAACTTGACGACACGCTCAACAAGCGCGGCGAAATCAACGCCCGCATCCGCAAGGAACTGGACGAGCCCACCGACGAGTGGGGCGTCCGCGTCGAGTCAGTCGAGGTCCGCGAGGTCAACCCCTCGAAGGACGTCCAGCAGGCCATGGAGCAACAGACCTCCGCCGAGCGGAAACGCCGTGCTATGATCCTGGAAGCCCAGGGTGAACGGCGCTCCGCCATCGAGACCGCAGAGGGTGACAAGCAGTCTAACATCATCCGCGCCCAGGGTGAGAAGCAGAGCCAGATCCTGGAAGCCCAGGGTGACGCCATCTCGACCGTTCTGCGGGCGAAATCCGCCGAGTCGATGGGCGAGCGGGCTGTCATCGACAAGGGAATGGAGACGCTGGCAGAGATCGGCCAGGGCGAGTCGACGAAGTTCATCCTCCCGCAGGAACTGACCTCGCTAGTGGGTCGCTACGGCAAGCACCTCCAGGGGTCGGACGTCAAGGAGAACGGCCACGCGCTGGAAGCCCTTGACTTCGACGACGAGACCCGCGAGATGCTCGGCCTCGACGACATCGAGGAAATCCTCGGCCAGATCGACGAAGAAGCGCAGGTCGACGTCGAAGCCATGGAAGAGGAGGCCCAGAAGATCAAACACGGCGAGGACTCCGGCGTCGACAGCGCCGACGACGTCATCGAGGAGATGGACGCCGAGATAGACAGCGATTCGGGCACGACTGACGTGGCCGGCGGCCCCGACGACACGACGCGAACGTCAGAGGTTGACAAGGACGACTAGTCCTGATAACTAGGCGAAGACGTTTTATTACCGACCCACCTTTTCGGTAGCAATGACACGTAAGGGCGACGTGGACGAGGACAAGCGAGCGACGCTCCGTCGCTTTGCCGCCCTCGGTGCGGCCAGCCCGTTTGCCCGGTTCGCCGACAGTGGGAGCGAGAGCGACGCCCCCAATGCCATCGCCGGGTACGTCTCGGCACACCCCGGGACCCACTTCTCGAAGCTCCGCGACGACCTCAAACTCGGGACTGGCGAGGCCCAGCACCACCTCCACCGGCTGGAAAACGAAGGTATCATCGCCTCACAGAAGGACGGCGACTACCGACGGTACTTCCCGGCCGGCCAGTTCTCCGAGTTCGAGCAGGTGGCGCTTGGCTACCTGCGGCGCTCGACCGCCCGCGGGATGCTCGTCACCTTGCTTCGCCGCCCGGACGTGACGGCCTCGGAACTGGCCAGCGAGCTGGACGTTTCACGGCCGACGGTGAGCAACTACGCCGCCGACCTGGAGTCGGCCGGACTCCTGTCCCGGGAAGACGGGTACGCGGTCACCGAACCGGAGACCGTGCTGACGCTGCTGATCCGGTACGCCGACTCGTTCGGCGACGACGTCGCCGCGCTGGCCGGCGAGGCCGACTCGCTACTGCGCTATGACCCGTGACGCCGGCGGAAAGCGCCCGCTGTCGGTCAGACTGCGTCTGTGTCTCGTTTAGGTCGGCATATCCACGCCGGTGAATTCGAACCTGGCTCCGCCCGACTCGCTGTCGGTCACGCTGACGTCCCACCCGTGGACGGCGGCGATCTCGGCGACGATCGCGAGGCCGAAGCCGGTGCCGTCGGACGTGGTCGAGTAGCCGGCTTCGAACACCGCGTCGCGGTCGTCTTCGGGGATGCCCGGACCGTCGTCAGCGACGTAGAAGCCGCTGGCGTCGTCCATGTCGCCGACGGTAACTGTCACCCCGTCACCGTTTCCGACGGCCCCATCGGACTGTCCCGGGCTACTCGCAGCCCCCTGCTCTACGCTCTCCTCCTGCATCTGCGAGGGTGCGGATTTCGACCCGTGTGCAACGCCGTTCCGGAACAGGTTCTCAAGCAGGCGCTGCAGCCTGCGGGGGTCAGCGTGGACGACACTGTCGGTCTCGGTCGTCAGAGTCGCGTTGGCCGTGTCGATGGTCTGCCAGGACGCGGTCGCGGCGGTCTGCAGGTCGAGGGGCTCAGTGCTCGTCGCCTCGCGTCCGTCCCGTGCCAGCGTCAGGATGTCGTCGATGAGCGTCTGCATCCGCTGATGTGCGCTGTCGATACTGTCGAGGTGGTCGTTGTTCACCTCCTGTTGGGCCAGCTCCAGACGGCCCTGTGCGGCCGTCAGCGGCCCCTGAAGGTCGTGGCTGACGACGCTGGCGAACGATTCCAGTCGTTCGTTCTGCAGGCGGAGCCTGCGCTCGCGCTCCTTCTGTTCGGTGATGTCCTGGATGAACCCCCGAACCGTTCGCTTCTCCGCGTCCTCGATGCGTTTGCCGCGGGTCCGGACCCACCGGCAGTCGCCCGTCGCCGTGATGAGCCTGACCTCGAGGTCGAACGGCTCGCCGTCTTCGAGGGCCGCGTCGACGGCGTCCGAGACCGTCTCCCTGTCCTCTGGATGGTAAAACGACAGCCCGTCTTCGACTGTCGGGTCGAAGTCGTCGCCGACCCCGTGGATGCGGCGGGTGCCTTCCGTCCACGTCGAGACGCCGGTCTCGTCGTACTCCCAGGCGCCGAGGTCACCGAGCGCCTCCGCCTCGGCGAAGAAGTCCCGTAACTTGGCGAGGTTCTGTTCGTGCTCGATACGCTCGGTGACTTCTTGACATTTCGAAAAGATAGTGACGACATCACCCGAATCGTCGGTGACGAGGCGGTTGTGCCACTCGACCATGATACGCTCGCCGTTCTTACGGACGTTCTCGTCGACGCTGTGGTAGCCGCCGCTGGCCTCGCTGAGGGCCGACGTGACCGCGTCGACGTCGTCGTAGCTCTCGTCGGTGACGAACACCTCCCACGTCTCCCCGAGCAGCTCCGCTTCAGTGTAGCCGAACATGTCCGTAAGGACGTCGTTGACCCGGACGATTTCGAAGTCCGGATTGTACTCGACGAATCCGAGCGGTGACTGGTCGATAAACAGCGAGAGCCGGTCTTTGTTCTCTTCGAGCGCTCGCTGTGACCGGTACTGTTCGACGGCGTTGGCGATTCGGTTCGCGAGAATAGTGTAGTGGCTGGTGCCGGATGATTTCTGCAGGTAGTCAGTGACGCCGGCGGAGATAGCATCGCCAGCGACCGCTTCGCTACCATGACCAGTGTACAGGATAAACGGAAGGTCCGGGTAGTTCTCGCGGACAGATTCGAGGAAGTCGATACCGTTCTGGCCGGGCATGTCGTAGTCGGACACGATACAGTCGACTGTCTCTGTTTCGAGCAACGAGAGACCCTCCGATGGGCTCGTGGCAGTCTCGATATCGAACTCGTCGCGCGTTCGTTCGAGAAACGCCGCCGTCGTCTCCGCATACTGCCGGTCGTCGTCGACGTGAAGTACCCGGATAGCGGAACCAGCCTCGCCCATTGTTGCCTCCGGCTATGACCTCAATCGGTATCAATATAGAACATTCTGTACCGGCACCAGTACCAGGCATACCAAGGGAAACGTGGCTGAGACGAAGCGTGAGCGAACACACCGGACCGTATCTACGCAGTGCTACAGTACGGTCCCGTGTGGAACCCCGGGGTCGAGGCCCTGCTGTATCCAAATCAGGGCGGTCGTTTCAGGTCTCGACCATCCACGTCGTCGAAGAGGAGTACCCCCACTTCTCTACAGCCACGTCGTGGTCGCCGTCGGCGATGGCTGTCATGTTCGTCCCGACTTCCTTGGCTGAGAGGCCGAGTTCGTCGCCGATGAGTCGCGATTTGAAATACGTCTGGTCGTCAGCATTGGAACGGAGATACTCCAGAATACGTCGCTGCTTGTCCGAGAGCGGACTGTCGGGGGTTTGCGCGGTGGCGCTCATTGGTACAGTTACGAACAGTACCGAGACCCCCTTATGGGATTTGGTACAGACGGTTAACGGCCCGCTGTCTTGCGGTTTCCCCCTCCTCGAAGCGGGGATACAGCCGCGAGTAGGGCCACGCGAGCGGCGGTTGGTACAGGCGGGAAACGCCGCGGTTGCCCGTCACCGCCCCGAAGTTTGAACGGCAACAGTCGTTCGCTCCGGCAGTTCTTTAATAATGGCCCGTTTTGTGGCCGAACGGAGGTCTATCACATTGGAAATCTCGGATCAACTGCTGTGTCTGTTCAGTGCCGATATCCGCGACGAGGGGGACCGGTACGTCGTGGAGGTACCGCGTCGAGAGGTCGAGACGGGCGCAGTCGACTCGGGGAGTACCTACCGCGTTGCGCTCATCTCCGCAGACGAGGGGACAGAGGCGGACGAGGAGACGGTCTCAGACACGCCACCGGACCAGCCACAGCCGCCGGTCGAACCGGGCGAGACGCGCTACGTCGAGATTGAAGACATCGGGAAGCAGGGCGACGGCATCGCCCGTGTCGAGCGCGGCTACGTCATCATCGTTCCGGGGGCCGAAATCGACGAACGAGTCAAGATAGAAGTCACCGAAGTCAAGTCGAACTTCGCGGTCGGCGAGATTATCGACGACGTTTGACCTCACTCGTAGGGGCTGCCGTCGGGCCGTTTCGCCCCTTCGGAGTCGTGGACGACGACCTGTCCGGCTGACGGGTCGACCGGCCGATAGTTGTCGCGGACGCCGATGGCCTCCTCGAGTTCCCGAACGGCGCGTTCCTTGAGCGCCGCGGCCAACTCCTCGGCGTCGGCTCTGGAGATGTCACGCCCGAGGCCCTCGCATTCGTGGGCCCGTACCATCCCCTCCTCGTCGACTGCTTCGCCCATCGGCTGGCTCGTCCCACCGAGCGCGACGCTGAAGGGGTAGGTCCGGCAGATGAGCGGGCGGTCGCCGTGGACCGTACAGGCCCCCGTGCCGTCGCCGTCCTCGGCGTAGAAGCTGCAGTCGCCGCAGTCGTCGGTCTGGAGCGCCCACTCGAAGGTCTCGCCTTCGGGGCCGTCCGGCCCGTCCGCTAGTCCGTACGGCATCGGTCGGGCCACGTCCCGGAAGTCGTACTCCCCGGCCGCCTGTAGCTGCCGGATTTCGTCGGGAAACACGGTCGCCGTGTGAGGTTCGGCGTCGGTCCCGTTCTCGCCGGCACCGTCGGCGACTCCGCCGGTCTCATCAGCACCCTCGCCACAGCCCGACTCGGCCTTGCAGCAGGCCCCACAGCGGGTGCATTCGAACCCGATGGTCTCGATCGCGTCGGCCAGGTCCGACTCGTCGAGGGCACGGGCCCGTTCGAGTTCGGTTTCCAGGGAGTCCACAGGGCTGGTAGCGGGTCGACGGGCAAAAAGGCGTCACTCCGCTTGGTTCGGCGCGGCCCGCTCGCCGTCCCACGAAACCGTCCCCTCGGCGGCGAGTTTCTCGAGATGGGCCAGCACTGTCCCGCGGGCCAGGTCGCGCACGCCGGCGAGGTCCTTCTCGTAGGCGGCGTCGAGGATGTCTTCGAGGGTGTCGGCCCCGTGGTCGACAGCCCCCCGAACACGCCGCTCGCGCTCCAGTCGATGGCCGATGAGCCGCGCACAGGTCTCCCGTGGCGTCTCGATACGCGGCCCGTGGCCCGGCAACAGCACGTCGGGGTTCCTGGCGTGGAGGCGACGCAGCGACGCGAGATAGGCCCGAACGTCGCCCTCGGGCGCGCCGACGACGACGCTGCCCTCGGCGACGGCGAGGTCACCGGAGACGACGGCCCCGCCGGTTGCGAAGGCGACGTGCTCCGGCGCGTGCCCCGGCGTGTCCATGACGGTCACCGGGCCGGCGTCGGTCGGAATCGTCGTCCCCTCGCTGAACAGTTCGTCAGGGGATACGCCGGTCGCGGCTTCGAACGCGGCCGCCCGCCCGCGGCGTGCCCAGACCGTCGCGTCCGTCTCTCTGGCGTAGTGTGCGACGGCACCGGCGTGGTCGGGGTGGTGATGTGTGACCGCGATGTGTGCGAGGTTTCGGTCGCTGAGAAGGGTATCGAGCGCATCGTCGGTATCCGCGGGGTCCACGAGAAGAGCCGCCTCCTCGCCGCAGACGTACGCTGCCGTGGTGCCGGTCGGTGCCCGTGTCGGGACGGGCACGTCGGCCCGCTGCCAGTCCATGCCGGCGGGTCAGACCGTGAGGAAATAAACCTGTTTTCGTGCGTCGGTGAAACTGTACCGGGAGCCGACCAGATCGGACTCTTCCAGTCGGTTCAGGGCGTACCTGACAGTCCGGTCCGGGAGCAGCGAGTTCTCGGCCAGTTCGCCCTGTGACAACGGGGCATCGTCTTCCAGCACCTTCGCGACGAGTTTCGCACTCGGTGGGAGTTCACGCAGAGTGTCGCGGAACTCCTCGTCGGTGAAAGGTGCTGGCGCGGCGTTTTCAGTTAATGCGCTCATAGTGAGAGATATTCAAGACTTACTGGTAAAACTTGGCTATATGCATGACCAAACAATACAGATTCTATGAAGTGTTTAATGTGTCCTTATACAGAACCGCCATCGTGCGGTTCTCGTCGCTATCCCGAAACCGCGCCCGGAACTGTCAGGGCGAGAGCGGGCGGGGCTGGCCTGATCGGAAGACGGCCCGACCGGTGAAAGGGGATTCCAGTATCGTTTTATCCCCCGCGGGGTGAGCACTACACCGTGAAAGGGCAGGAGTGGTATCAGGCCGACACCGTGGCCGAAGAGTACGAGGCCAAGCGGTTCTCCCGTGGCGGTCGGCTGATCGACCGACGCGAGAAACAGGCCGTCCTCGACGCGATCGGTCCCGTGGCCGATAAGGACGTGTTAGAGGTAGCTTGCGGGACCGGACGGTTCACCGTGATGCTGGCCGAGCGCGGCGCGAACATCACCGGGCTGGACATCTCCGGTCCGATGCTCCAGCAGGGTCGCGAGAAGGCACAGGCGACCGGCGTCGACGACCACGTCGAGTTCATGCGGGGCGACGCGGCGCGGCTGCCGTTCCCGGACGACCATTTCGACACCGTGTTTGCGATGCGCTTTTTCCATCTGGCGGACACGCCGGCGGCGTTTCTCGCGGAGATGCGCCGCGTCTCGAAGGAACAGGTCTTCTTCGACACGTTCAATCGGTTTTCCACCCGGTCGATGTACAACTGGGCGCTCCCGATGGGCTCGCGGCTCTACTCGCGCTGGGAGATCGACCGGCTGCTAGACGGGGCCGGCCTGGAACTGACCGGTGCGAACCACGACTGGCTGCTTCCGTACGGGTTCTACCGGAAGATTCCGAACGAGCTGGCCGCTTCGTTTCGCTCACTCGATACGGCGCTCGGCGGCACGCCCCTCGGCGAGAAGCTGGCCTCGGTGTCGTACTGGAACACGCACGTGTAACGTGCCGCAGTTCGAACAGCCCGGGTTCCCCTGAGCGGGAAATTCGGCAACTGCCTCCCGCGACTTTTAAGCGCCTTCGCCGCCGTACCCAGAGGTATGGATGTCTCGGTAGTGGTCCCGACGTTGAACGGCCGGGAGGAGCTGGCCGGCTGTCTGGACGCACTCACCGAGCAGGTTCCGGATGCGGAAGTCATCGTCGTCAACGGTCCTTCGGCCGACGGCACGACGGGAATGGTCCGTGACAGGGACGACGTGTCCGTCCTCGTCGAAATCGCCGACCGCTCGGTCACGGTCGCCCGCAACGCCGGACTCGACCGGGCGACAGGAGACGTTATCGCGCTCGTCCACCAGTCGCTCTCGGTCGAGTCCGGCTGGGCCGACGCGGTCAGGAACGGGCTCTCGGGGGCAGCCAGGGCCATCACCGGGCCGACACACCAGCAGCTGTGGGCCGGGATGACGACCGAGACTGAGGAAACACGGACGATTGCCGGCCGCGACGTGACGTATTTCAACCCCGGAAACGTCGCGTTCGACGCCGACGTACTGGAGGCCCTCGACGGGTTCGACGAGTACCTGAACGTCGGCAGCGCCCGGGACTTCGCACACCGGATGGCCGCCGGTGACTACGGCGTCGCCTGGAGCACCGAGATGTGTGTCAGCCGCGAGTTCGAGGCCGACGGCGGGGTCGCAGAGACCGACTGGAACTGGAAGTACCGGTCGCTTGCCTATCGCCTGGCGAAGAACTACAACGTCCGGCCGACCGTGTTGCGGCGAATCCTCAGCCACGCGGCGGGTGACGCGACGGACGCGCTGGTCGATGTCGTGCGCGGGGAGACGACGCCATCGCAATGGCTCGGCAACGGGCAGGACGTGTTCGGTGGCACTGGGTCCGGAATCGTCGACGGTCTCCGCGCACGCGTGGCCGACCGGACGTCCCGTCGGAACCCGAACGGTCGCTCCGCGCGCGCGGACCGCGCGGTTACTGTGTACGACTGGCGGTAGCCCTCGTAGGGTAGCCGTTCGGTCGAGAGACTGTCGATTTCAGGGTGCCAGCGCCTCGACGACGCGGTTGGGATTGTTCGAGAACACCTTCCGCATCGCGTCTTCGGGGACGTCCAGCGTCAGAATCTCCATCACGGCCACGTTCGGGTGGACTCCGGGGACGCCGCTCCCGAAGAGAACGCGGTCGGGGTGTTCCAGAATGGCCCGCTCCATCGGCCGCCGATAGCGGACGGCGCTGGTGTCGAGATACAGATTGTCGTTTGTCTCAAGCAGGTCGATGGCCCGTTCCATCAGGTCCCGTCGGAGTGGGTGTGCGCCGAAATGCGAGAGGATGACCGGGAAATCGTACGCCAACAGCGACTCGGCGACAGTCTCGGGCGGGAACCCCTCGCCGCCATGGACGACGACGGGCAACGAGACCGACTCCAGTTCCGCGAGCACGTCCTCGTCGGGCAGTCCGTCCGCCGGTGGATGGAGCTTGAAGCCGTAGAACCGGTCGTCGTAGGCGTACTGCTCGACGTCCGCCGGCGAGGTGTGGTCCTCGGTGCGGCTGCTCGCGAAGTTCCGAAGGGCCGACCCGGGCCCGCTTCCCGGGTCCCGGGCGCCGTTGACTCTGGCGAAGGCGACCATCGGCCGCTCGACGGTCATCCGGGCGACCGCGTTGTTCGCTTTGAGATACGAGCCGTCCCGCTCGCTGGGAAAGACGACGGAGCGGACGACGCCGGCCTGGTGCATCTCCCGCTCGAGCTGTTCCGGGTCACCCATCCCGTCCCGGGGTCGGCGGTGTTCGTCGGGCTCCAGCCGTGCGTGCACGTCGACGACGCGGAACCCGTGTTCCAGCTCCAGCATCTACTGTACGGTGTGTATACCCCTATATTAAAACATGTGCAGGTCGGGCCGGGATTACGGGGACAGCACCGCGCTGTCGCCCGACGAGCGGTCCGCAGTGTTAGAAAGGTTTATATAGAACCGCTTGCCTTGTCTTAAGTGAGGTTCAACACATATGTCATCTGGCCAGCGACGCATGGGCGGCCAGCCTCTTTTCATCCTCGATGAGGACGCCCAGCGCACACACGGGAAGGACGCACAGTCATCGAACATCTCCGCCGGAAAGGCCGTAAGCGAGTCCGTACGGACCACGCTCGGTCCCCGCGGCATGGACAAGATGCTCGTCTCCGACGACGGTGATGTGGTCATCACCAACGACGGGGCGACCATCCTCTCCGAGATGGACATCGAACACCCCGCGGCCCAGATGATCGTCGAAGTCGCCCAGACCCAGGAGGACGAAGTGGGCGACGGGACGACGACGGCGTCCGTCCTGGCCGGGGAACTGCTGACGAAAGCCGAGGACCTGCTCGACGACGACGTCCACCCGACAACAATCGTCGAGGGGTACTCCGCCGCCGCCGAACTCGCACACGAGGCCATCGACGAGGTCGTCCTCGACGTCGACCTCGACGACGAGACGCTCGTCGAAGTCGCCGAATCCTCGATGACGGGCAAGGGCACCGGTGACGTCGAGGCCGGGCGCCTCGCCGAAGTCGTCGTCGACGCCGTCCGCCACGCCAAGAGCGACAACGGCGTCCGCCGGGACAACATCGAGGTCCACACCCAGACGGGTGCGGCCTCCTCCGCGACCAAGCTCGTCGAGGGCGTCATCGTCGACGAGACGGGCGTCCACGACAACATGCCGACGTCGGTCGAGGACGCGTCCATCGCGGTCATCGACACCGAGCTCGACGTCCGCGAGAGCAACATCGACGCCGAGTACAACGTCTCCAGCGTCGACCAGCTCAACGCCGCGCTCGACGCCGAGGAGCAGGAGCTGACAGGCTACGCCGAGGAGGTCCTCGAAAGCGGCGCCGACGTCGCCTTCGTCACCGAGGACGTCGCCGACCGCGTCGCCTCCCAGCTCGCCAAGGAAGGCGTCTTCGTCGCTGAAAGCATCAGCTCCTCGACCGCCAAGGACATCGTCGAGGCCACCGGCGCGAAGCGCGTCGGCTCGCTCGACGCGCTCGACGAGGACGCGCTCGGCCACGCCGACAGCGTCAACGTCGAGAAGCAGGGCGACGACGACGTGACGTTCATCACCGGCGGCGCGACCGCCGAGTCCGTCACGATTATCGCCCGCGGCTCCACCGAACACGTCGTCGACGAGCTCGAACGCGCGCTCAACGACGCGCTCGACGTGGTCGTCGCTGCGCTCGACGCCGGCGGTGTCGTTCCCGGCGCAGGCGCGACGGAGATCGCCATCGCCGACCACATCCGCTCCGAAGCGGCGTCCATCGAGGGCCGCAAGCAGCTCGCCGTCGAAGCGTTCGCCGACGCCGTCGACGTGCTGCCCCGCACCCTCGCGGAGAACACGGGCCTCGACGCCATCGACGCGCTCGTCGACCTCCGCGCGGAACACGAGAGCGAGGGTATCGCCGGCGTCATCAGCGAGGGCCAGACCGGCATCGTCGGTGACCCCGTCGACTACGGCATCCTCGACCCCGCCGCTGTCAAGCGCGAAGCGGTCGACTCCGCCACAGAGGCGGCGACGATGATCGTCCGCATCGACGACGTCATCTCGTCGAGTTAGAGACTCGAGCGTCTCGTCGCGAGAGCGGAACTCGACGAGAGTTCGAGTCGAAGTAAGCCGTTCACAACCTGTTTTCTTTTGACTGCGCGGACAGCGGCGCAAAACCGAGTGCAACGACCACCACCGCAGAAACTGTCGGTCAGTCGCTACTGGGCTCGACAGACAGCGTCAGCGTCGCATCGCTGCCGTCGGCGAGCGCGTCGATAAGGTCCCGGTCCACGTCGCCGGCCGCAGCGTCGGCGTTGACCATCACAGTGCGGCCATCGACGTAGTCACTCGTTCGGAGGACGTGACTGCGGTCGCTGTCGAAGGTCAGGTCGGGGTGGCCGGTCCCGGTCACAGTGGCGGTGTGGTCGCCGACCTCGATAGTGGCCGTCATCCTCGCACCGGCGTCCTGGCAGGCCGTAACGAACTCGTCGTCGAAATCGGCAGGGACGCGGTCGGCCTCGATAGCGAGGATACAGTCGCCTGCGGGTGTCAGAAAGTCGTCGCTCGTCAGTTCCAGCGTGCTCGCGTGCTCGCCGGTGACGTTCTCGTGGCCCTGTGCGTGGACCACTTCCTCGAGTGTCATACCTCCCGGTCACTGCCGGGCGTACTTCAGCGGGACGACTCCGGTCGGGCGACGGTAACCGTCACCGCACCGCACTGACACTCGTGGGCCTCGCGGCGGCCGGCGTCGGTCTCGAACACCAGCGCCGGCTCCCCGAGCGAGCGCTCGCAGTGCTGGGCCTCGCAGGTCGGTGTCGCCGCCTCGTGCAGTTCGGTGAGCATATCTGGATAGTAGGTGGCTACCTATGTCAAAGCGAGCCATCCCCGGAGTGAAAGTGAAAGTGAAGCCGTGGGGCAAAGGATATGCCCCCGGAGAACGGGCCACAAGGTATGTCGCTGGAGTGGCGCGGCGCGGCGGTTGCGCCGGATGACGAGATGCCGTCCCCGGAGGCGTGGGAGCCGGTGTCGGTCCCCGGCCGGCCCGAGAAGTTCGCCGGGGCCGGGGCCGTGGCGTACGAAACAACGTTCTCGGACCCACGTGAGGAGAGCGACGTACACACACTGCTGGAACTGGTCGGAGCGTACGCGCAAACGCGCGTCTGGTGCAACGGGGAGTTGCTCGCCAGCCACGACGCCTACTTCGAACCGCTCCGGGTTCGGCTCCCGGAGAGCGAGCAGTACCGGGTCGTCGTCGAGTGTCGCAGACCGGCGGACCGCTTCGGCGGGCTGCACGCGACTGACCAGCTCCCGTCGGAGCGCTGTGTGCCGGGCATCTGGTGGGACGCGACCCTCGAAACGCGGCCGGACCCCTGCGTGAGCGAGCTCTCGGTCCAGCCACAGGTGTCCGAGGCGGACGGAACCGACGCGACGGTGGCGGTGTCGGCGACCGTCCTGACAGCGGAGCCACTCGACGACCGGGTGACTCTCTCGCTCCGGCCCGAGGGCGACGTGCGCGGCGGGGGGATGATGGACCGAGCCCGCGTCTCGACCGACGACGAGACGACGACGGTGACGTACACGATGGACGTGCGCGACCCGTCGCTGTGGTGGCCCCACGACCACGGCGAGCAGTCCCGGTACGTCCTCACGGCGAAGCTCGGCGACGACGAGCACTCGGTGACGACGGGACTGCGCACCGTTTCCTACGACGACGGCCTGCGGGTCAACGGCGAGACCGTGCCGGTTCGCGGCGTGACACTGCTTGACCCGACTGCCGAGGATGTCGCGCGGGCCGTCGACGCCAACGCGAACCTGGTCCGGGTTCGGGCCCAGGGGACGCCGCCCGAGGTGGCCCGCGCCTGTGACGACCACGGCGTCCTGCTCTGGCAGGACCTCCCGCTCTCCGGCCCCGGCTCGTTCGACAGCGACCGGGGGACCGACCTCGCAACGCGGCTCGATGCGACCTACGCACAGCACCCCAGTTTCGCGGCGGTCGGTGTTCACGACGAGCCCGTGTCGTCGTACGCTGATGGACTGGGCTCGGGCGTTCTCGACCGACTCCGGTTCCGTTGGCGCGCCTGGCGAGCCAGCTACGACAGCGGGGACGCCGAATCGGTGGCAGCGACTGTCGACTCCGTGCCGACGTTCCCGGTCGTCGGGCCGCCCGGAATCGACCCCGACGCGGCCACCCTCTACCCGGGGTGGAGATACGGCGACACGGCCGACCTCCCGTGGCTCTGCTCCCAGTTCGATGTCGGCGGCGTCGTCGCCGGCTTCGGCGCTGGTTCGCTGGGGACGCCGACCCCGGGCGACAGCCCCGGGTTCGATAGCGCCTGCCACGACCGCCACGTCGATGGCGGCCTCAATGAGTCACAGGCGTATCAGGCCGGCGTCGTCCGTGCGGTCGCCGAGACGCTCCGACAGTGCAGTGCCCCACTCATCGTCGTCGACAGCCTCCGGGACGTCGGTGACGCGGGCATGGGACTGCTCGGCGCTGACGGAAGCGAGAAGACGGCCTTTAGCGTGCTCGCCGACAGCTACGAGCCCACACAGGTCGTCCTCTCGGACTCGGCGCCCGGCGAGCAGGACATCGTTGTCCTCCACGACCGCCCGGAGAAGGCGGATCTCACCGTCGAGTGGGACCGCAACGGCGACCGCGAACAGGCAGAACACACTGTCGGCCCGTTCGCCCGCGTCACCGTGGACACGCTCACGCTTTCGGCCGGTGACGAGGTGACACTCGCCGCCACCGACGGCCGGACTGTCGTGAAAAACGAGTACCGGATTAACGAGTGATATATGACCGTGATATACAAGGGCGACTGGGTGCGATACCGACCGTCACACCGCCGGAAATAGGGCGTGTGAGACGTTGACGCGGTATTCAGTGCACCGGAATATTTAAACAATATCCACCTCTATCTGTAGACACCAGAACGCTTCCGCGTTCAGGCAGTATCGCTTTCAGCCCAACATGAGAGGGAACCCTTGTTATTGGTGTCAGCCCCTCAGTAGTGGGCCGACTGTCTGTGCTGAAGCGGTGATGGCATAGAGGTTTCAACAATGGCAGACTCGATAGACGAATCGAAAAACGTTACAGTAACAGAAGAGGATCTTGAAAACAAATCGAAAGGCGAGCTCATCAAACTCGCCGGCCAGCTTCGTGACCGACGGAACGAGCTGAACCAGATGGCGTCCGAGCGGGCCTCCGCCCGCGACGACCTGAACGCGAAGACTCGCGAGAAGGTCGACGAAGCCCAGGAACACCGCGAGAAGCGCGACGAGCTCAACGAGCAAGTCCAGGAGCACAAGGACAAGCGCAACGAGCTCAATGCGGAAGCAAACGAGCTGTTCGACAAGGTCGACAACCTGAAAAACGACCTCGAACTCGACGAGGGGACGTCGGTCGAACAACTCAAAGAGGAAATCGAGGATCTCGAGTTCAAGCAACAGACCGAAGTGCTCTCCTCGGAGGACGAGAAGGAGCTCATCGAGAAAATCGAGACCAAGCGCGAGAAACTCCAGGAGAAACAGGAGAAGCTCGACCAGGGCGGCGACCTCGAAGAACTCAAAGAGGAGGCTGAAGAGGTCCGCTCGGAAGCCTCGAAACACCACCAGAAGGTCACGGAACTGGCCGACGAGGCCCAGAAGCACCACAACGAGATGATCGAGGCCTACCGCGAGGCCGACGAGATCCGTGACGAGGCCGACGAGAAGCACGAGGAGTTCGTCGACGCTCAGGAAGCGGCCGACCAGCACCACGAGGACTTCGTCCGCGTCCAGAAGCGGCTCCGCGAGCTCGACAAGAAGGAAGAAGAGCAGGAGCGCTCCCAGCGCGAGGAAAAGCAGGAAGCCGCTCGCGAGGAAGCCGAGGAGATTTATCAGAAGTTCAAGGAGGGCGAGACCCTCGACACCGAGGACCTGATGAAGCTCCAGAAGGCCGGCAAGCTGTAATCTGCGGGATTTTTCTGTTTTCACTGACTGTAGATGCATCACCCGCTCGGCCCGCTCCAGCTCGGCGCGCTCTCGCTTGTCCCGACAGCCCTCGGTGGCATCCTGTTCGGCCTGGCGCTTGCTGCACCACCGGGCCCGATGAACGCCGTTATCGCCGAGGAGAGTGCGCTCCGGGGCTGGAGGGCTGGCTTCTTCGCCGGTCTCGGGGCGATGACCGCCGACGCCTGTTTCTTCGTGCTCGCAGTGCTCGGGGTCGCCACGGTAATCACCGAGACGCCGGGACTCCGACGCGTGATGGTCGGTGCCGGCGGGCTGTTGATGCTCTGGTTCGCCTACGGTGCGGTCCAGGAGGCCCATACTGTCGCCGGGACGGACCCATCGGCCGCGGCCGGAGACAGTCGGGGCTTTCGCAAGGCGCTCGTCCTGGCACTGACGAACCCCTATCAGGTCGCCTTCTGGCTCACCGTCGGCGTTGGCCTCCTCGAACCGGGCGTGGTCGACGTGGCGTCGTACGTGCCCGCGGTCGGAACCGACGCGCTAACCGTACAGACAGGCCACCCGGTGCTGCTGGGCGGGTTTTTCGGCGGTATCGGCCTCTGGATTACGGGGTTTCCGGCGGCGATCGTCGCCGCGAGAACGCGAATCGAGCGGCTCGCACCGCTGATCGCGTGGGCCAGCGCCGCGGTTCTAGCCGGGACCGGCGTTCTGTTCCTGCTGCGAGCGCTATGAGTCGCCCATCCCGGTCGCCACGTCGTCGAGGTCGTCTTCGACGGCCATCTCGGCGACTTCCATCGTCAGCCACTCCTGGAACCAGCGGGTCCGCTTGAGTCGCTGGTGGACCATCGATTCGGCCGTGTCGCTCTCGACACGCTCGCGCGCGTCCTCGCCGCGCTCGACGACGCGGTCGACCATCTCGGCCGTGTCCATGTGCGTCCGGGACTCATAGCCCATGCGCAACAGCATCAGGGCGGTCCCGTTGGCGCCGACCTTATCCAGGACATCCGCCTCGATGAGACACTGGACTTCCAGGGGCAGGTCGTCCAGCGACCCCTGGTACGAGTGGGCCTCGACGGCGGAGCAGACCTGTTCGATAAACGATTCGGGGTAGTCACCGTGTGCCGTCAGATACTCGCGCGCGATTCGAGCGCCGGCTTCCGCGTGGAGGTCCTGTTCGGCTTCCAGTTTCGCGATATCGTGAAACAGTGCCGCCACGCGGGTCACGTCCACGTTCGCCCCCTCCTTGCGGGCGATTTTCGTCGCGATGTCGACGACGTTGAGGATGTGGTTGAAGCGATACTCCGCGGAGTGCCACGGGTACCAGCGCATGCGGCCGCCCTCTTCCTCGTTTTCGACGCTCGCCGCGAGGTAGTCGTGGACGAACTCCTTCATATCCTCGAACGCGTCGGCTGAGACAGGTGACTCCCTAATCTCGACGCCCACAGCACCACCTCCGGAGACGGATTTCGATGTTCATCTTACACATATAGACGTACGTTCGACTCTTTAGCGTTACGACAGGGAGAACGGCTGCCACACCCGGCTTTTTTTCGATGCAGGCGGCGGTCTGAAACCGGTTTTCCCAATAAACTGACCAGACGGCGGACAGGTACCACCGACGCTGTGTCAGATGCGGTCTCCGTCGGACGGCATCCGGCTACTGGTTCCCAGCGGCTGGGAACGTGAGTCCGTGTTTTTATATCTAATAAATAAATCAGTACATATGTCTCTCCAGCCACTCCACGTACCCGTGGGCGACGTGTCTATCGTCACCCACGCAGTAAACGAACACGCGGTGACTGACCTGCTTGTGGGCGTCGGTATCGCCCTGTGCCTGTTCGGACTGTACTACAGGCTGATACTGCTCCCGGCGAACAGGCGGGAATCGTCACAACGAACGGGGGACCAGTCGCCGCCGTGACCCGCTAGAGGTAGGCGGCGTCCCAGCGCATCGGCTTGCGAACGTTCCCGCAGTTGTCACACTCGATACGCCCCATCGAGTCCATCGCGTTCGCCAGCGTCTCGCAGTTACTGCAGTAGTAGCCATAGCGGTCGCTCCCTTCCTCTGTGACGTGGACCACGTGGAACGGGGCCATCGACCCGGACTCGTGGTTGTTGTGGTCGACGTAGACCGTCCGCCCATCGTCGGTTATAGGTTCACGCCCCAACTCGTCGGCGTCGGTGTAGAGGTTCTCGACGTAAGTCCGTCCGGCGATGTCGACCTCACCCGTGCCGGCGCGCTCGAAACCGCGGTCCTCGTAGAAGCTGTTGCCCTCGACGTTGTCGGCCAGCACACGCCCCTGGAGCGTCTCGGCGCCGCGGTCATAGAGCTCCCGATGGGTCTCGTCGAACAACGCCGACCCGACCCCCTCGCCGCGGTACGCCGGGTCGACGTGCAACCAGAGAATCGTCCCGATGCTGTCGCCCGACAGAACGCTTTCCGAGAGGCCGACCACCTGTCCGCCCTGTTCGGCGACGAGGATCAACCGGTTGGTCTCCTCGTCAAGCACTTCTTCGATGCGCTCCTCGTCGTACCACTCCTCGATAGCGCTCGTAATCGCTTTCGGCCCCAGCGAGTACGACGCCTCCAGCGAGCGACGCGCCACGTCACGGATAGCCGGCCGGTCCGACGACAGTGCCTCCCTGATTTGCATATGCCACTAGTTGGCACGGAACATCATAAATCTACAGTTCAGTGTCAGAATTTGGGACACTTGTCGGGATATTCATGCGGGGACACGGTGGTTTGTAGACCCCATCGGCCTGTGTCTGCTCCCTGTCGATACCATCGGAACGCGGGCGCTGTTTGGACAGTAGTCCCTGCTCTCTGGGACGAGGTCAGCGGATGATGGTGACCGGAACCGGAATCCGCTCGACGATCCGCTCGGCGACACTCCCGACGAAGAACCGCTCGATGAGGTCCTGGCTGTGGCTCCCGATGACGACGTGGTCGATCTCGTGTTCGGTGACGTACTCGAGGATTACCTTCGACGGTCGCCCCTGTTCTAGGACTGTCGAGAGTTGGACGTCGAACCCGTCGGCGAGTTCCTCGGCTTCGGCAAGGATCTCCTCGCCTTCGGCTTCGCGCTTTTCGTAGATGTCGCCGAGCTTGACCCCCACGTACTGCTCGGGCTGGTGGGTGACGCTTGTGTCGACGACGAAAAGCGCCGTTAGCTCCGCCTCGGGGAACCGTTCACAGGCGAACTCCAGCGCGTCCCGGGAGAGCTTCGACCCGTCGTACGGGACCAGTACAGCGGTCATACTGACGGGTTTTGCGGGGCCCATATATAAATTCATCCGGAGGGATTTAAATAGAATCGTAGTAATGGTCTTTGTATGTCAGAATTCGGTGCCTTGTCGCTCGTGCCGCCACTTTTAGCAATCGCCCTCGCCATCGCCACGCGGAAGGCGGTCCTGTCGTTGTTCCTCGGCATCTGGTCCGGGGGCGTTATCCTCACGGGGGGCATCGGTCTGGGACAGACCTTCGACTGGATCGCCTCGGCCATCGGCGATAGCGTCTTCCACGCCCAGATAATCATCTTCACGCTGCTTCTGGGGTCGGCGGTGGCGATGATATGGCGGCTGGGCGGCTCCCACGCCGTCCAGAGGTGGGCAGGCGAACGGATCGATACCAAGCGCAAGGCCGGCGTCTCGGCGTGGATTCTGGGGATCGTGCTGTTCTTCGACGACTACGCCAACACGGCGGTCGTCGGGAGCACGATGAAGGACATCTCGGACAACCTGAACATCTCCCGAGAGAAGCTCTCGTATCTCGTCGACTCGACGGCGGCGCCGGTCGCGACGCTCGCCATCTCCTCGTGGGTCGCCTTCCAGCTGTCGATGATTGAGTCGGGCTACGAGGCGACAGACCTGGCTGCCAGCGAGATTCCCAACTCCTTTACGGTGTTCTTGGAGTCCATCCCGTACAACATGTACTCGATTCTGGCCATCGTGATGGTCGGCATCATTGTCCTCTCACAGCGGGACTACGGCGAAATGCTCGCCGCCGAGCACCGGTCCTCCAAGACCGGGAAAGTGACACGTGACGACGCCCGGCCGATGCAGGACGTCAAGTCCGAACTCGGTGAGCCCAACGTCGACGACCCCCGGCTGATGTCGTTCGTCCTCCCTATCGTCGTCCTCATCGGAGTCACCGTCGGCTCGGCGCTGTACACCGGCTACGAACCCGGCGCCTCACTGTACGACATGGTCACCGGGGCCGACTACGCCCTCGCGCTCATCTTCGGGTCCTTCGCCATGGTGGCAACCACCTACGGCCTCGGCTACGCCTACGGAGTTCTGTCCCTGAGTGAAAGCGTCGATACGACCATTGATGGCTTCGGCATCATGCTAACAGCGGCGACAATTCTGGTGCTCGCGTGGGGCATCGGCAACGTCGTCTCGCCGGTCGACGAGGGCGGTCTCGGGACGGGCGCCTACGTCGCGGACTTCGTGGAGGCGTTCCTCACGCCCGAGGTGCTGCCAGTCGTCGTGCTGTTCACCGGCGCCTTCATCGCCTTCTCGACCGGGAGCTCCTGGGGGACAATGGCTATCGTGACCCCGATCGCTATCCCGGTCGCCTGGAATCTCACCGGGAGCCACAACATGGTCGCGGTCATGGTCGGGATGGTGTTCTCGGGTGCCATTTTCGGCGATCACTCCTCGCCCATCTCCGATACGACCGTACTGTCGTCGACGTTCTCCGGGGCCGACCTCATCGACCACGTCCGCACACAGTTCTACTACGCGGCCACCGTCGTCCTCGTGGCCGCCGGGCTGATGCTGGTGTGGGGATTCACCCGCATCACGCCATTCGTCCTGCTGCCTGTTGGCGTCCTCGCACTCATCGGCATCGTCTATGGCCTCTCGGAATTCGACGCCCGACGCCGCGGCGTTGAACCCAAGACAACGCAGGAGCTTCGGGACGTGGCTCCGGGCGACGACTGACGGACGAGTCTGGAACACCACTTGGGAATCGGAGCGGCTTGCGGCTCACCCGTTCGCGTTTCTCCGGTCCCCGGCGAGACTACCGATTGCGGGATGGTCTTGCCAGCGCGGCGAACTGTCGTGGCTACAATCGAGACGGGTCCTCCCGGGAATCGCTCGACCGTTCGTATACAGGGGACCTGCGGTCACAAGAACTCCAACGCCCAATTAAATAGTCCCGGGCGGATTCGAACCGCCGTCAAGGGCTCCAAAGGCCCTTATGATTGGCCACTACACCACGGGACTTCACTCACTCTGTTCGTTCGTCCCGTGTACCTCGCAAATCCACAGGATTTGCTCACCGCCACGGGACTACGCTCACTGCGTTCGGAATAATCGACGGAATGCACTTGAACGCTTCGAGAGCGGGCGGTCAGTCGCTCGTGACTTCCGCCTCGGCTTTCAGGAAGCTACAGACGTCGCCCTCGGGGTCGAAACAGTCCGGACACTGTGGCTTGCGGTCAATAATAGTGTCGAGGCGCTCGGCGACCGTCTCGTCGATGACGCCCTCCAGTTGCTTTGCCTCGGCCCGGAACTCCTCGACCTCCAGCACTTCGATGAGGAACCGCTCGATGATGCAGTAGTTCTGGAGCGCTTCGCGAGCCTGCGTGATGCCGTCGTCCGTGAGGTCGACGCCCTTGTACTTCTCGTGGTTCAACAGCCCTCGATTCTCGAGTTTCCCGATCATCTCGTTGGCGCTGGCGGGACTGACATCGAGCATGTCGGCCACGGCACCGGTGGATGCCGGACCGTCTTCCTGCTGTTGGGTGAGATAGATGGCTTTTAGATACTGGGCCTGCGTGTTCATTGTAACTCCTCCATCAGGTCGGTCACGTCTTCGACGCCCTCTGCCTCGTCCTCGCGGATATCCGATAGCACGTCAAGCAACCGCTCGCGGTCGATGGTGAACGTCACGTCGGACGCCTCGATCGCTTCGATGAGGTCGTCGTAGAACTTGTACGCCGTCTCCTCGTTACAGAGCTGGTCGTACAGCACGCCGTCGAAGTCCTTGTCGGCCTCGTACTGGGCCTCGACCAGCATCTCGATTTCCTCGAACGGGACGGTGTCCGCTTCGAGGTCGTCGATGAGCGCCTCCAGTTGCCGGCGGTGCTCGGCCGACTCCGTCTCGGCGTGCTCGAGGAGGTCGAGCACCGCCTGTTCGTGCTCGCCGCTCGTTTCCTCGGCGTGCTTTGCGGACCGCGCCTCGACGACCTCTTCGAGGACGATGCCGATCTGGAGCAGCCGGGCGAGCTGATGGTCGGACCCGACAGGCTGTGTAAGACTCACGGCAACACCCCCATCCGGCGCTGTGCTACAATCATACACGTAGTTCTGGGAGGGCCGGACTTAAGCGGTTCCCTGTCATCGCCGTCGGTGGCCGCCGCTCCCAACCGCGAGAGCGATGACGCAAACTACACAGTGGAGGGGACTGTGTTCGTACGCAACATGGTCGAACGCGGCTGGCACGAAGACGCGGTCATCTACACACTGGACGTAAAGACGTTCAACGACAGCGACGGCGACGGCTGGGGCGACTTCCAGGGCGTTATCGAGAAGCTCGACTACATCGATGACCTCGGCGCCACCTGTCTCTGGCTCCGGCCGTTCTACCCGAGCCCGCTCCGGGACAACGGCTACGACGTCGCCGACTACTACGACGTCCACGACCGGATGGGCACGTTAGAGGACTTCCAGGAACTCACCGACCGCGCCCACGACCGCGGCATCCGTGTCCTCACCGACCTCGTGTTCAACCACACGTCGATCGACCACGAGTGGTTCCAGCGCGCCCGCGAGGACCCCGACTCGAAGTACCACGACTACTATCTGTGGACCAGCCACCTCGACGACGCCTACCAGACGTCCAACATCTTCCCCGACCGCGAAGACGGCGTCTGGAGCTACGACGAGGCCGCCGGCAAGCACTACTTCCACCAGTTCTACCACCACCAGCCGGACCTCAACGTCGCCAACCCCGCCGTCCGCGACGAAATCCACGACGTGATGCGGTTCTGGCTGAATCAGGGGGCTGACGGCTTCCGCATCGACGCTGCCCACCCGATGCTCATAGAGAAAGGGCACAACGCGACGACCGAAGGCATCGACCTGTTCAAAGAGATGAAGCGCGTCGTCACCGAGACCAAGGACCACGCCGTGTTGATCGCCGAAGCCGACGACCAGCCCGAACACCTCGACTACTACTTCGGCGACGGCGAGGCGTTCGACCTCATGTTCAACTTCGTGCTGAACGCCCACATGGTGTACGGCGTCGGCGTCAAAGACACCTGGCCGCTCCACCGCGCGAACGAGGTCCTGCCGGACATCTCCGGCGTCGGCCAGTGGGCGAACTTCCTCCGGAACCACGACGAGTGGAACCTCCTGAAGCTCCCCCACGAGGCGCTGGAACACGCCCGGGAGTACTTCGGCCCCGACGATGGCTCCTCCTGGATTTTCGGCCGCGGGCACCGCCTCCGCCTGGCCGACATCTTCGGCTACAACCACGACCGCATCGCGATGGCCCACAGCCTCCTCTTTGCCTATCCGGGGACGCCGGTCGTGCTCTCAGGCGACGAAATCGGCATGGGGTCGGACCTGTGGCTCGACGAACGGGAGTCGGTCCGGACGCCGATGCAGTGGGACGACACAGAGAACGGCGGCTTCTCGACGGCCGACCGGGAGGACTGCTACAATCCGCCGGTCGTCGGCACCGAGTACAGTTACGAACATATCAACGTCGCCGACCAGCGCGAGGACCCCGAGTCGCTGCTGTCCCGCATCCAGCGTCTCATCGCGGCCCGCAAGCGCAACCCCGAACTCAGCGACGGCGACCACCATCTGGCCGAATCGGGCCACAAGGACGTGCTCGTCCACCGCGTCGACACCGACGACACCGCGTTCATCTTCGCCCACAACTTCGCCGACGAGTACCGCGAATCCGTACTCCAGTGGGAGGTCCCCGCCGCCGACACGTCGACGGCGGTCGGCGACGGCGGCTATCACATCGAGGACGGCGGCGTCACCTTCCTGCTCGACCCGTGTGACTACGTCTGGCTTCGCGGCGACAAGAGCGACTGGTGAGCTACCGGCAGACACACGCAACTGCAAAACAGTACGATACTCGCGGGCTACCCGCCTATCTGTTTTCAGGACGGCGTCGCCGTCTCGCTGTTCGCGGGTCACTGCGTTCCCCGCTCGCTAAACTGAGGTCGTTGCGCGACCTCGCTACTCACGGGTCGCTTCGCTCCCCGTTCGTTTTCGAGACGGCTTCGCCGTCTCGCTACTCCCGAAGACGCTCGTAGATAAGCTGGTCGAGGTCTTCGCGGAGTTCGTCGACCCGCACTTCTTCGAGCACGGGGACGTAGAACCCCTCGACGAGCATGTTCTTCGCTCGCTCCGGGTCGACACCGCGGGAGGTCATGTAGAACATGTCCTCTGCGTCGACCTGCCCGACCGTCGCGGAGTGGGAGGCCTCGGTGTCGTGGTTGTTGATGATGAGCTTTGGCGACGCGTCGGCCTCGGAGTCGTCGGAGAGCATGAGCGTGTTCTCACGCTGGTACGACGACGTGTCCCAGGCCTCGCGGCCGACGTCCTGGACGCCCTCGTACACCGAGCGGGCCCTGTCGTCGAGGACGCCGCGGGTGACGAGGTCGGCGATGGTGTGCTCGGCCTCGTGCCAGACGCGGCTCGCGATGTCGAAATGCTGGTCCTCGTGGCCGAAGAACGCACCCAGAATCTGGGACTCCGAGGAGTCACCCAGCAGTCGGGTCTCGACGCTTGACTTGGTCAGGCGGGAGCCGATGTTGCCGTCGATCCAGTTGACCGTGGCGTAGGTGTCGGCGTGGCCGCGCTTGACCTGGAAGTTGTAGGTCTCCTCCGAGAGGTTCTGGAGGGCGCCGTACTGGACGTAGGCGTTCTCCTCGGCGACGACCTCGACGATACCGGAGTAGTACTGGTCGTCGTCAGTCGTCTCGCCGGTCTGCTGGCGCTCTAGAATCGTCACCGACGAGGACTCCTCGGCGAGGACGAGCGTGTAGTTGAACAGCGACTGGCTGTTCATCGTCGTCCGGATCTTCACGTCCTCGGCGTCGACGCCCTCGGGGACGTAGACGACCGTCCCGGCCGAGAACAGGGCCGTCGACAGCGCAGTCAGATAGTCCCGCTGCGGGTCGACGACGCTGCCGAAGTGCTCCTTGACGAGGTCCGCGTGATCCTCGAGCGCCTCGCTCCAGGACAGCACCTCGACGCCCTCGGCGTCGATGCGGTCCTTGTCCTGTGCGTAGTCGAGCGGGTCGACCAGCGACTCGTATTCCAGCGCGTCGAGGTTCGTCCAGGTGCGACCCGGCGTCCGGATGACGTCCGGCATCTCCAGGTCCCCGAGCGCTGCGAGCGCTTCTTTGCGCGTCTCCAGCAGCCACTCGGGCTCGCCGAGGTCGTCTGAAATCTGTTCCACCTGGGTCTCTGTGAGATTGGCGTGTACCTGCGTACTCATGGTTATCCGAGCGACCCCTCCATCTCCAGCTCAATGAGGCGGTTCAGCTCGACGGCGTACTCGATCGGCAGTTCTTCCGTGATCGGCTCGATGAAGCCGGCGACGATCATCTGCTTTGCGTCGTCGTCGTCCAGTCCGCGGGACTGCAGATAGAAGACGTCCTCGTCGCCGATCTTGCCGACGGTCGCCTCGTGGGCGACGTCGACCTTGGACTCCTTGATCTCCATGTACGGCATCGTATCCGACGTGGACTCGTTGTCGAACATCAGGGCGTCACACTCGACGGAGGTCGAGGAGTCCTCGGCGCCGTCGGCGATGTGGACGAGTCCGCGGTAGTTCGTGCGGCCGCCGTCCTTGCTGATGGACTTCGATTCGATGGTGGACTTCGTCTCGGGGGCGTTGTGGTAGACCTTCGCGCCCGTGTCGATGTCCTGGCCCTCGCCGGCGAAGGCGATGGTGATGTGGTTGTCCGTCGCGCCGGGGCCCTTGAGGACGGTCGAGGGGTACAGCATCGTGGCTTTCGAGCCCATGCTGCCCGAGACCCACTCCATCGTGCCGTCGGCCTCACAGATTGCGCGCTTGGTGTTGAGGTTGTACGTGTTCTTCGACCAGTTCTGCACCGTGGAGTACTGGACGTGCGCGTTCTCCTTGACGAACACTTCGACGCCGCCCGAGTGGAGGTTGAACTCGGAGTACTTCGGGGCGGAACAGCCCTCGATGTAGTGGACCTCGGAGTTCTCCTCGGCGATGATGAGCGTGTGCTCGAACTGGCCCATGCCGTCGGAGTTCATGCGGAAGTACGCCTGGACCGGCATGTCGACCGTGGTGTCCTCGGGGACGTAGACGAACGACCCGCCGGACCAGATGGCACCGTGCAGCGCCGCGAACTTGTTGTCGCTCGGCGGCACGGCCTTGGTCATGAAGTACTCCTTGAGGATGTCTTCGTGTTCCTGGACGGCCTTGTCCATGTCACAGAAGATGACGCCCTTGTCCTCCCAGCGCTCCTGCATGTTCTGGTAGACAATCTCGGACTCGTACTGTGCGCCGACGCCCGAGAGCGCGTTCTTCTCGGCTTCCGGGATGCCCAGTTTGTCGAAGGTGTCCTGGATCTCTTCGGGGAGGTCGTTCCAGTCGTCGACCCCGCCGCGGGTCTCGATGTCGGGGCGGATGTAGGGAACGATCTCGTCGACGTCGACCTCCGAGAGGTCGGGCGCGCCCGGCCAGCCGTCCGGCATCGGCATTTCCTTGTACTGCTTGAGCGCGCGCAGGCGGCGTTCGAGCATCCACTCGGGCTCGTTCTTGTCTTCGGAGATGACCCGGATGGTCTCCTCCGTGAGGCCCTTCTCGGCCTGGAAGGCGGACTTCTCCTCCTTCTTGAACTCGAAGCGCTTCTCGGTGTCGGTCTCTTTGAGGTGGTCTTGATCTGAACTCATAGTGTGTGTAGTGTTATCGCTGTGTACGGAAGGGCGTTACGCGGCCTCGTAGGCTTCCTCTCGGACCCAGTCGTACCCCTCGTCTTCGAGCTTTTCGGCGAGTTCGGCGCCACCGGAGGTGGCGATTTCGCCGTCGAGCATCACGTGGACGTGGTCGGGTTCGACGTAGTCGAGGATGCGCTGGTAGTGGGTGATCTGGAGGACGCCCGCGCCCTGCTCGTCGCGGAGCGCGTTGATGCCGTTGGAGACGTCCTGCAGTCGGTCGATGTCCAGCCCGGAGTCGATCTCGTCGAGCACGGCGATCGAGGGCTCGAGGATCGCGGCCTGGAGGACTTCGTTTTGCTTCTTCTCGCCGCCCGAGAAGCCAGCGTTGAGATACCGGGACGCGAACTTCTCGTCCATGTCGAGCTGTTCCATCTTCTCCTGGAGGATCTCCTGGAACTCGGCGACGCCGATTTCGCCCTCTTCGACGTTGCCCTCCATCGGGGAGGTGTCGTAGCCGGCGGCGTCCTCGTTTGTGTCGCCGCCCTCGGATTCGGCTTCTTCTTCCTCGTCGTCCTCGAACAGCTCCTCGCGCTCTTCGAGCTTGGCGTTGAGCGCGGTTCGGAGGAAGTTCACCATCGTGACGCCCTCGATCTCGGCCGGGTACTGGAAGCCGAGGAAGACGCCGAGCGCGGCGCGCTCGTTCGGTTCGAGTTCGAGCAGGTTCCATGTGCGGAGGTCCTCCGGGATCTCTTCGTCACCGAACTCGTCCGCTTCGAGGTGGATGAGCACTTCGCCGTCGGTTACCTCGTAGGCGGGGTGACCGGCGATAATCTTCGCCGTCGTGGACTTCCCCGAGCCGTTGGGACCCATCAGCGCGTGGATCTCGCCGGACTCGACTTCGAGGTCGACACCGCGGAGAATCGTCTCACCGTCCTCTTCTGCGACTTCTGCGTGGAGATTGTTGATTTCGAGTTTTGCCATAGGTATCTCTTAGGTCAACCGAAAGAAGGTCCGTTTCACCCATGAAGCTTTCGCATTGCCGTGAACTCAACTTCCGCATATAGAAACAATATTTCTCACAGCGATAAGCGCCCGTCTGCTGTGGGTTACATGAAACTGCCGAGTCCCGTCTGTTCCTGGCCGGATTTGACCTCCTCCCAGGAGATGTCCATCGCCTCCAGGATGCGGGCGATCGGCCCTTTCAGGGTCTTATCGAGCATCTTGTCCCAGTCGATTTCGAACTCCGCTGGAATCTGGTCCGCGTACTCGAAGCAGATGACGTCGGGGTCCCGACGGAACTCGCCGTACAGCGGGTCCCGCTGTGGGTCCAGCCCCTCCTCGTCCTCGATGCGCTGGAAGAAATCGGAGTGGACCCGGTCGAGGTACAGCCGCTTGGGTTTCGAACCGCTCTGGAAGTTCGTCCCCAGCAGGAGGTTGGCGTACTTCGCGCCCCGGACCTGCGCGGTGTCGGTGTCGTAGTTGTCGAGTTTCTTCCCGATGCCGCCGGGGATGCCCACGTCGTCGTAGTCGACGTTGCCGTCCTGGTAGTCCTCGATGACGTCGCTGACGTACTGCTTGATCGACTCGGCATCCTCTCCGTGGACGATGCGGTCGATGACCTCCTTCTGGACCCGCTTGGTGATGGGAGCGATGTCCGACCGCTGGTACTCGAAGCCCGTGATGTCGATGTCGTCGACGTGCTTTCCCTCCTTCCAGACGATGTGGCCCGCGTAGCGTTTCTTCTTGCCCGCCTGGAAGAACCGCCGGTAGAGTTTCTCGAACTCGATTTCAAAGCGGTGGAACTGGGCGTTGAGTCGTTCCATCGCGAACTCGTCGTATGAGGCGTTGATCGTCTCCTCCAGTTCGAACCCCTTCTGGATGGTCGCCGCGAGGGTCTCCAGTTCGGCGTCGTCCATCTCGGGATGTTTCTCTCGAATCTCGTCCGTGACCTCCACGTCGCCCTCGACGTCGTCGGGACCCACGTCGCCAAGCTGGAGCATGACGGAGTCGGTGTTGTGGAGGACGACACCACCGACAGCGTCGACGAAGTTCTCGTTCTCTTCGACACTCAGGTCGTAGACGTAGCCGTCGTGTGCTGTTTCGGTCACGACAGGGTCACGACCCGACCGATAGTAGTCACACGTCCTGATGGTGTAGCTGTCTTTCTTGTCACGATATTTCAACGAGTGTTTCTTGCCTCGTTGAGTGAGAAGCATAGAGAGGCCACCAGCCAGTTCCCGACTGGTCGTTTCGAAGTCGAAGTTCCGCTCTGCGTATGACTCAGAGTACCGTGGGAACTCACGCGAGCCGTCCCCTTCCACCAGAATATCGAGGAACAGCGACTGCAAATCGTCAGGCAGGTGGAACACGAATGGCGGAATGCGTTTCTCACGGGAAGTCTGGCCCGCGAACTGACGGAAGAAGACGGCTGCCAGTTCGTTCATCATTTGCAGTTTCTTTGTCGCGTCGTCGTACGAGGTAGAGGAGACTCCGTCGGCCGTCTCATATTCGACAGTTCGCCGGTCCGTTGCATCGCTGTCGATGATACTCGCGGTCGTATCCTCGAACAGCCGGTGATAGTCAGCCTGGAGCTGTTCGAGCCACGGACGCCGTGACTCGGAGATACTCGCTCCGTATCGACTGTCCGTGGTCTCTGTCGTGGATGCACTGCCTTCGCTGATGTACGCCGCCAGGAGACGGACCAAGGCGCGACCGTCCTCGCCAGTGAGGTCAATATGCCGTTTGACCATCGGGATTTTCTCGATGCCGTCGTGGTGGTTCTGACCGAACCACACCCATTCATCATCAGCGTGGACGCGCTTCGTTTTCTCGACCGCGTTCTCGGCGCCGACCATTCGACCGTCCTCGTACGTCCGCGTGTAACCGTTCAGGACATCGTAGACATCGACTGTGCCGACCGTATCGACGTCCGGCAGGCCATCGACTCGGAGCGGTTCCTCGACATCATCCGGTGGCCGCTCGACGAGTTCTCCGTCCTCCTCAACCACGTACGAGTGGTCGCGTGTCGTCGTCGACTCGCCGAATTTGTGCTGGAGCGTGAGGACATCTTTCTCCGTCTCGTGCCGGATGACCTGCGTTATCGGTCGCCACTCTGTCTCGCCCGTCTCGTCGACCGAAAGCGCGTCCCATCCCGACAGCGGCAGCCGGTCTTTGTCTCTCCCACCGCCTGTGGCTGTGCCGCCATCGCTGGCAACTGGAGTCCGTTCCTCTGCGTTCGCGCTCGCGCGCTCGAACAACGCCTCGATAGGCCGTATTCGAACGCTCCCATCGGGGTCACGAACGACAATTGGTCGGTCCCCAGTAACGCTGTCCCCGTAAACGACCTCGTACCCCTCGTTTGCGACGACTTCGTCGGTGTAGTCGATGACTTCGCGGCCGGTGGCGGTGACCGCCGCGCCCATCTCCTTGTCGTAGAGGCGGAAGCGGTCCCATCCCAGAACCCCGTATAACGACTGGCCGACGAACTGGAATTTTCCATTGCGGCCGGCCATCAGCGTGTGGTTGTCCGCGACGGTGACACAGTAGACCCCGTCGTCGGCCGTGCTCCGTGACCCACTGCGATGCATCCGGAGCGTGTTCTTGCTGTCTTCCGTGACGTAGATGCGCCAAGAGCCGCTGTTACGGTTGTAGTTCGCAGTCAGTCCGAGATGTGCACAGAGCCGTAGCACGTCGTCCCGGAGTTGGTCACTGGAGGTGGTGTACCGCCAGGAGTTCTTCTGTCGGTCTCCGTCACCGGCGATAAGCGTGTCGAGGAAGCGCCGCTTCTGTCGCTGGCTCAGGTCGAAGACGAAATCGGGGATATGCTTCGCAAAACTGTCCCCGCCACAAATATCTCGGAAGAGGTCTCCTAGCAGTTTCGAAGTGAACTGGTAGCTCTGGTCGTTGACGTAGTAGTCGAACCCCAGTCGGTCGAGGAGGTCACCAATTGCCGCATGGTCGGACTCGCCGCCATCAGCGATGGCGTCCTGAGCAATCTGCACCGTTGTCGAGGCTCCCCGGGTCTTCTCTCCGAACTGTTTCGTCTCGGAGGTGTAGACGTTCCCTTCGGTGATGTACCACGCGAGCAGTTCGATGAAGTCGTCGCCGTCGAACGTTCGCGGAATCCACTTCCGACCCGATTTGGCGTGGATATACGTCCGTTCGGCGACCGATTCGATATACTCACGGTTGGCCTCGAACTCGTCCGGGCCGAAGACGTACCCCTCCTCGCCGATGTCGTTTTTCAGCACTGTGTCCGGATAGTGGCCGATCTCGGCGGAGAACGTGTGGCCGTGGACCGACGGCCGGACCCACAGTTCGTAGTCGTCGACGAACTCGGTCAGGTCCACCGTGTCCAGCGGGTTGCCGTCCGGGCCATCCCAGTCGTGAGGGAGTTCGTAGTTCGTGGCATCGTCGAGGTCACCGGCTTCGACGAAACTGTACCCGTCTTCAGTGATTCCGTTGGTCTCGTTCTTTCGGACAAGCATCCGGTGGTTCGGCGTCACGCGGAAGTCCATCTTGCTCGTCTCTATATCTACGAGTTCGCCGCGGTAGTCCGGATACGACTGTGTCTCGACCACCGGTTTGACCTCCATTACCTCCGTCTCAGGGTCCAGCGAATACACCTCGTCGCCGACATCAAGGTCGCGGATGTTCTGAACGCCTGCCGGTGTCAGTACGTCGGTATCCGGTGTGAAGCAGTTCATAATCACCTTGACAGCTGCCTGCTGCCGGTCAAAGCGCTCGTACTCCGGGTTATCGGGGTCGTAGCTGTTCCGCTCGGCCTTCTTTTCTTCGCGTTCTGATAGGAGTTCGTCGACCATCTCCCGGATGACGCCGTCCGGTTCCTTCCGGAAGTGGGTGCCGTTGGGCGCGCGGTAGGTCTCGCCGTCGTAGGTATCCGGGTCGACCTTCGTCTCCGGGCTGGCGTTCGTGGTGACCATGCACATCGGGTACAGCGACTTCAGGTCCAGCACGGTGACGTTCTCCCGGACGCCGGTAATCGGGTCGAAGACGGCCCCACCCTCGTAATCCTCGCTCTCCTGTTGGCCCTTCGACGGCAGTGCGAACTCGCCGTGGAGTTTGTGCAGGACGTACATGTCGACGGCGTCGCCGGGCGTCGTCGCGTCCTCCAGTTTGCAGCCGACGAAGGTTCTGACCTCGTCCCAGAAGTCGATGATGTCCTGTTCGCGGTCGAGTTCGACACACAGCTCCACGTCCCGGAGGTTGTACTCCAGCAACTGCTCGGGGTCCTGCTCCCAGAGGTCGCCGATGTCGCCGGTGTAGCGTTCCTTGCCGACGCCGAGTTCCTGCTCGCCGACGGCGTCGAGCCGGTAGGATTCGAGTTCGGTGAACTGGGTGCGCTTGTAGGCATACAGGAGGTCGAAGACGACCCGGCCCTTGATATCGGGGCCGCCCCACCCCGAGCGCCAGACCTCGTCGACCCGCGAGAGGCGGTCGACCTGCAGGTCGTAGTCGTGGTTGTAGCTCTGGAGTTCCTCCAGGCGGTCGAGGAAGTACGGCGCGTCGAAGTCGTCGAAGTTCCAGCCCGTCAGCACGTCCGGGTCGGTGTCGACGACGTAGTCGACAAAGGCCTCCAGCATGGCCTCCTCCTCGTCGAAGACGCGCACGTCGGCCTCGAAGTCCTCGCGAATCGGGTCGTAGCCGGCCAGGGCTTCGGGGCCGTCGATGCCGTCGGGGGACTCGTACAGCCAGACGACGTACTCGTCGCGGTAGGAGTCGTGGGAGGTGAGACAGATAATCGGTTCCTCGCCGTCCTCGGGAAAGCCGCGGCGGTCGTCGACCTCGATGTCGAAGGTGTTGACCCGCGGGTCGGCGTGGGCCTCGACCGGCCGTATCTCCTCGTGGTGGACTTTCAGACTGCCGTCGTCGAGTTCGCGGGCCGGGACCCGCACGCCGCTCGTGATGTCCTTGTCGATGAGCAGGCGGTTGGGAAAGAGGATATCGGCCTCGTAGTGGTCGAAGTCGTCGCGGATCTGTCCCACGTCGCGGGGCGTCTGGCCGAATATCTTCGTCAGGCGCTCGCCCCGGATCGATTCGTACGGCTCGCCGTCCTCGTCGGCCGCTTCCCACCCGGTGATGGAGCCGTACTGGCGGAGTTCGTCCTCAGTGACGCTGTCGGTCGGTGCGTAGAAGTAGGGTTTGAATTCGAAGACCCGCGCATGTATCGGCTCGTTGTCGTCTGTGCGCCCGAAAACGTGAACCACCGGGAACTCGTCGTCACCCTGACCTTCGATGGTGTAATCGACCTGCGTGACGACGAACTCGACAGTCTCCTCGACCGGCGGGAACTGGCGTTCGTCGAGGTCGACGACGCTCGTCCCGCCGTCGCTCCCACCGTTACCAGCGATAGCTGCCGCCTCGTCGGCGACCGGGCGGTCCTCGTCCGCGTCCTGCTCGAAGTCCCCCAGCGTGCCCTGGGTCCCGTCACTCATTCTTGGCCATGCTTCGAGATGCCGCATAAAAACACCGACGGTCGGCGGGATGTTGCCACAGGCAGAAAGTATATGCCATCGAGTAACATACCCAAGTTTGACGGCTAATGTCGCACCACGCATCCCCCCACGGCGAGGCGGATAGGTCCGAAGAACTGCGGTCGGAGCCGGCGCTCCCGGACGCCATCCAGACGACCGAGACCTACGAGACCGAGGAGGGGACAGTGTTCTACGACGCGGAGAACCCCCTCGCGTGGATGCAGACCGATACGGCGCTCACGTTACAGGAGATCGCCTGACAGCAAGTACTTTTAGCCTCCACCCGTCGTAGTTAGTGTAATGAACATCCCCGGCGAGGACGACCCCAACGAGAGCAGTGGCGTCCTCTCGGAAAAGAGCCAGTACGAGCCTGCGGAGTTCGACCCGGAGAGCCTCGGGCCGGACGTTCCCTCCCCGTCTGGTGGCGACTATCAGGGCGACACCACGGGGCTGTTCGTCAAGCTCGTCATCGTGTTCAACGTCGCGCTAATGGCGCTCTCGCTCGGCCCGATGCTGGCATACTTCGAGGGGCAGGTCGACCTCGGGGTCCGTATCTTCCTCGTCGGCCTCATCGCCTTCGGTTACGGAACGTTTCGGTACGTCCAGTTCGAGCGGGAGCGCAAATCGGACGATTCGAACGGGACCGAGGCGTCCGAGACGACAGAGACGCAGAGCCACGGCGGGGAACCGGGCGACCAAAACGGCTAACGGGACTGACCGGCTACCCAATGCCATGCGTACTGTGCGGGACGACGACGGCACGCGCTACTTACTGCTGAAAGAGTCCACTGAGTCGAGTCTGGTCCGGAATCCGGAAACCGGCAAACAGCGACACGTCCCGAACGCCGACCTCGAACCCATCGAGGGCGAGTCGCCGCTTGCCACGGCCGCCGGTGCCGTTCCTTCCGCCGCTCGTCGCGTCCTCACAGCGGTCCACGACGACCGGTCGCTGGGCCTGCTCGTGGAACTCGACGACCGTGGACCGCTCTCGGTACAGGAACTGCTCTCCGCGTACGACCTCTGTGAGAGCGACCTGCACGGCCTGCTGGCCGAGTTCCGCGCCGCCGGCCTGCTCACGGAGGCACAGGTCCACGGCCAGCGGGGCTACGACACCACCGAGACGGCCAGCGACGGGCTGGCCCCCCTCCGCGACTGAACAGGTCACCTCCGCGAGCGCGGTCAGGCCAGTTCCGCGACCGTCGCCTCGACCTGCTCGACGCGCGAGCGGTTGGTCGTGGCGTCCTTCTCGACGCGGACGAGGTCGTCGGCGGCACCGACCAGTTCCTCGTCGTGGCTGACCACGAGAATCTGCTTGACGCCGACCTCGTCGCGCATGTACTCCACGAGGTCGAGCAGTTGCGTGACGTGGCCCGAGTCCAGGAACACCGTCGGCTCGTCGAGGATGAGCGGGGGCATCGGCGCAGCACCTTCGATACCCTCCGCGAGCAGGCGGTAGATGGCACACCGCAGGCTGAGGTTGAAAAGCGCCCGCTCGCCGCCGGAGAGCTGTTCGGGCTCCAGCGGCTCCCCGTCCTTCTGGTACACCGTGAGCTGGTACTGCCCGTCGAGTTCGATGTGGGAGTACGAATCGTTCTGATACACCAGGTCAAACGTCTGATTGAGCATCCGCTCGAGCGTCTCGACGTTGCGCTGGCGCAGTTCCGCCCGAAGGGTTCCGTACATCTCCTGGAGTTGCTCGGTCTCGTCGTACAGCGTTTCGAGTTCCTCCAGGGTCGCTTCCAGGTCCTTGCGGCGCTCCCGCAGCGACTCCAGTTCCTCGATTTCGTTCGTGACGCCGCCGATGGCGTTCTGGAGTTCGTCGCGTTTCTCGCGTTTCTCCGCCAGGGTCTCCTCGGCCTGGTCGATGTACTTCCTCGCCCGCTGTTTCTCGCTTCGGGCCTCCGCGATGCGCTCCTCGTCGAACGACTCCGCAAGAGTCTGTTTGCGCTCGCGTTTCTCCGCCAGCTGGTCGCGGCGCTGGTCGTTTAGTTCGGCCTGCTGGCGCCGCTTCTCGCGCAGGCGCTCGATGTCGTCGTCGCAATCGTCGATCTTCGCAAGCAGGTCCTCGATCAGCTCGAAGTGCTCGGTCGACTGCTTGACCTGCTGGCGCTCCTGATTGCACTCGGCGACGATCGAGCGGCAGTCCTCCGCCCGTTCGCGGGCCTCGGCGGCTTTCTCGCGTTTCGTCTCCGCCTCCGCTTCGTGTTCCGCCGCGTCCTCGCGGAGCGTCCCAATGCGTTCCCGGTCCGCGTCCAGCCCGTCCTCCTTCTCCTCGACCAGTTGGACGATGTTCGAGCGGTTGTTCTCCAGGGTCGATAGCTCGTCTGCCGTCTCGACCAACTCCGTCGCAGTCTCGTGGTTCGCTTCCAGCTCCGAAACGTCCTCGCGGGCGTCCGCGAGCGTCTCCTCCAGCTCTGTAATCCGCTCGCGGTCCTCCTCGATAGAGTCGACGTGTGGCGACTCGCTCACGTCCTGGCCGCACTCGGGGCACTTGCCGGCCTCCAGCAGCGCCTCGGCCTCGGCGAGCGCCTCGCGCTCGCTCTCCAGTTTCGTCTCCAGTTCGGTCACCCGCTGTCGGGCGTCGTCGAGGTCGCTGGCGACGGATTCGCGGTACGATTCTGCCCCGCCGCGGTCGGTCGGTGCGTCCTCGAACCTGGCTTCGAGGTCCGCAATCTGGTCGTCAATGTCGCTGATCTGCTCCCGGCGCTGGGCAATAGTCTCTCGTGCCGCGTCGATGTCTGCTTCCAGTTCGTCGGCCTCCTCGCGCTTGTCCTCGGCCCGGGATTCGAGGTCGGCGGCGCTCTCGGTCAGCGCGTTGGCAGTGCTGCTGTGTTCTTTCGCGTCCACGCGCTGGTCCTCGATCCGGCTCTGCAGGTCGTCGTCGCGGGACTGCAGTTCGTCGAGTCGCGCGGCGACGGTGTCCGGGTCCGGCTCCGAACTGCTAAGGTCGGTCTCGGCGACCGTCTCCGAGAGGTCGTCCCGTAGCGATTCCCGCCGGTCCTGCAGGTCGCTAATCTGTTCTTTGAGCCTGGTTCGCTCGGTTTCGGTCTCGGTAACCGTCGTCTCCAGTTCGTCGATGTCGGCTTCCAGCGCCGACAGTTCCTCGCGTTTCTCCTCGTACTCTTCGAGCACGGACTCGGCCTGCGTGAGCGTCTCCTCGGCGGTGGCCTTCTGGTCCTCGATGTGCTCAATCTCGTCCTGGAGTTCCGACTCCTTCGTTTCGAGAGCGTTCAGGCGCTCGTGGAGGTCCTTCTGTTCTTTCTCCTGGATCTGCTCGTCGAGCTGGGAGAGCGCACCTTGCTTGTCGTCGCGCACGCGACCGACCCCGACGCGGGCGTCACTGGCCCGCTCGCGGTACTCCTCCAGTTTCCCCAGTTGCAGGAGGTCGTCGAGCATGTCCTGGCGGTCCCCGGGTGAGGCGTTGATGAGCTTGTTCACCTCGCCCTGGCGGACGTAGGCACAGTTGACGAACGCCTCGCTGTCCATGCGGAGGAGTTCCGTGATGCGTCGGCGGACGTCGCGCGCCCCTTCGTAGTTCCCCTCGGGGGTTTCCAGCACGCACTTCGCGGTCGTCGGCTGCGCTCCGGTCGCGCGGACCCGGCGAGTGAGGTGGTAGTCGCCCCCGGCGTGGGAGAACCACAGTTCGACGGTGCAGTCGTCGGCCCCGATTGTGACCACGTCACCGAGGTTTTCGTCCAGCGCTTTCGAGCCGTACAGCGCGAAGAAGCAGGCTTCGAGCAGGGATGATTTCCCGCTCCCGTTGAGCCCGTGGATGACGGTCACACCGCTGTCCAGCCGCAGGTCGGCATCGTCGTAGCACTTGAAATTGGATAGTTTGACGCGTTCGAATCTCATCGTAGTGCCTCCATTACAGGAACTCCTCGACGCTCGCCTGGCCGTCATCGTCGGCTTCGTTCACCGCCGCTCCATCGTCGGCGTCGTCCGCACTTCCGCTTACAGACGCATCTGTGTCGTCTGGCCCGTCGCCCGCAGACGCGTCAGCGTCGGCCGCGAGCCCGTCTAAATCTTCAGACAACAGCTCTCTGACGTGCCGTTCGACCTCGTCTTTGACGTTCGCGTCGGCGACCTTCGAGGCGCGAATCGTCTCGTCGATGTCGTGGGCGGCCTCGCTCAATCCGAGGTCGCGGACGCGCTCGGTGACGGCGTCGTCGGGGTCGGCGAAGCTTATGTCCGTCTCCTGGTCCTCGGCCGTGATTTCCCGGTGGTCGGTGACCCGGGCTACGAGCGCACCCCGGTCAAGGGCGAACGATTCGACGCTGGCCGGCGTGACTGGGTCGCCGTCCCCGCTGATGGACACGATGACCACAGCGTCCGCCAGGTCGTGTTGGCCGACGCGACTGCGGACGCGCTCGACGCCCTCTTCGGGCCCGAGGTCCACGTCGACGAAGACGAACTCGCGAGTGTCGAGACCGCGTCGGGTGATACGGACCTCGTCGTCGAAGGTGACGATGTTGTAGCCGCGGTCCTCGCGCTCGCTCGCACTCGCGCGCTCGGTCGACCCGCAGTAGGTGACCCAGGCGTCTCCGACCTGCTGTTTGCCTGGGTCGTGGTTGTCGCCGAGCAACATTGCGTCGAACTCGACCGACGACTCGGTGAGTATCTCCGTGGCGTCCCAGTCGCCGTAGTCGAAGGGCTGGAACAGGCCGTGGGTGACCAGCGCGGCGCTGTCGGCGTCGTGTGGAGCGAAGTCGTAGCCGAGGTCGTCACGCTGTGACCGGGGCACAAAATCGAGGCCGTAGAACGCGGTGTCGCCGATGACTGTCGGCTCGTCGCTCAGTCGCGTCGCCAGGCCGAGCGACTCGTACAGGTCGAGCCACTGTGCGTCGCGCTTGGCCTCGTGGTTGCCCACAACGGCGAGAAACGGGGTGTCGGCTTCAGAAAGCTCTTCGAGAACGTGTAGCGTGCCCATGATATCGGTCAGGGCCGGGCGGCGGTCGTGAAAGAGGTCACCGGCGTGAACGACGGCGTCGACGTCGTCCGCGATGGCGTCCCGGACCACCTGCCGGAACGCCGAAAGGAAGTCGTCCCGTCGGTCGGGGACGTTGTACTGCTGATACCCGACGTGGGTATCGCCGGTGTGTATCACCCGTGTCATTTGCCCACCCGTAAGCCAGCGCCACCTAAAGAGGTATCGTGACCGCGGTGAAAGTGGTCGACGGCAGTGCGGTCGCGCCGATGGCTACGACCCACCGCTGGGCCCCGCGGCAGCGTCCCGGTACCGCCGAAACTCACGCAGTGCCGCCCGCCCCTCGTCGGCCAGCCCGCTCACCTCGTGGTCGGCCTGTGCGACGGCCGTTTCGAGTCGGCCGACGCCGACCGCTTCGACGAAGGCGACCGCTGCGTCCAGGTCGCTGGTCGCTTCGGTTGCCTGCTCGATGACTCTCCGGTAGTCGGCGTCGTCGCCCGTATCGTCGGTGACCGTCCGGTCCGCACTGCTGTCGTCCCGGTCGGCTACTCGAGTGGCTCCGCAATCGTCGTCACTGTCGGCACCGCCGTCAGCGAGCGCCGCGAGTGCCGCCTTCACCTGGTCGCTATCGGCCATGGGACGACGTAATCCCGGCATCCGGTATAAACGCTCGCCGGTTCCGGTGCAGTTAGTGGCCGTACAGTCCCCCAGCCCGAACTGGTTGGAAAAGAACACAGTTTTGTGAGATGACCGGTTTGGTAGAACTGATAGACCTCCGTCGCGCCAGCCGACGGAAACAACCTTCGGACGTCCACCACCTTGCCACCAACCGAATTCCTCTCTGCCGACGACGCGCTCTCCCCGGTCACAGTCGTCGCGCTGCTGATTCTGGCAACGCTGCTCGTTTCTATTGTCCTCGCGGTGTTTATCCTCGGCACGGGCGGGTGAGTCGGGGAGCGCAGCCGGGGGCGTGACGGAGACGCCTCCCGCAACACCGCCCCCGAGCGTTCAAGTACCAGCACGGGACAAGCGCCGGGCATGACAGATGTCGAGACGCTTGCGGAACGGCTTCAGACGATCGAACGCGCGGTCACGGACGGGACGACGGAGTTCCCGGAGGTGACGGAACTCGCGGAGATAGAGAACCGCATGGACACCGTCGAACAGCGTGTCGATAATCTCGACGAGCGGACGGCGGAACTCGAAGCGGCCACACAGGCCCTCCGCGGTTACGTGGGGAACATCCGTGCAGTGAACGAGGATGTCGAGCAGCGCGCCGACGCGGCGCTGGCGGCGACCGACCGACTGGAGGTGCGACTCGACGAGGCGCTGGCAGCCCGGTCGGCATCTGACCCGCCGGCAGCGGGGGCCGACCAGAAACGGACGGAGACAGCGCAGGCGTCTCCAGGCTCGTCGGACAGCGACGGCCACACAGGCCCGAGCGCCCCGACCGGCCTCGCGGCCGAGGAGCAGACCGATTTCTCCGCCATCACCGACGGCGGCGACCCTGACGACGGGGCGGACTCGGACGCGGGTGTGTTCGGACGCATCCGTGCGCTGCTGTGATATACCGGCTCGTGCTGGCTGTCGCGGTCACGACCGCACTGATCGGGGCGACGACCCCGGCGCTGTCGACAGCCCGAGCGGATGCCGCCGACGGTACGATGGAGCGGCAACTGGACGAACTGGCAGCCGAACTTGAGACGCTGATAGACACTGACGACGCGACCCCGGCCGGTGACGCACAACGCGTAGTGGAGGTACGACTGCCTGCGCGGACGCACACGAGCGCCGGCGTGGACCACCTCCGGTTCCGCGAGCGGGCCGGCGTCGGCGTCGCAACGTGGCGGGTCGAGTCCCGAGAGCGGACCGAGCGGCTGGTCGATATCCCGATCAGACCCCCAGCACCGGCCGGCCGGCTCGAAGAACCCGGCCCGCATCGACTCGTGTTCGTGTTGGCGCGGTCGGGCGGTCGGCGGGTGTTGACAGTCCATCGATTTAAGTCCGAAGCCGCGGCGAGGGGTGGCCATGCGTGAGTGGCTCTTCGGGACGTCGTCGGTATCGGACTGCCGCTGTGAGACGGCTGTCGAGGGTTCGCGACTGGTAGCGTCGGCGGACGACTGCCCGGGCAGCGGCAACCTCGCCGAGTCGGCCGCGTGCCGGGCGACAGTCATCGATTCGCTGTCGGCTTCCGGTGTCGAGACCGTCGTCACAGAACAGGCCGGACAGGAGCGGGTGTACGCCGACGGGGCCGCGGCGGTACTCACTGCTGCCGGCCGGTTCGTGACCAGAGTCGCCTCGCTGGACGAGCGACTCGCAGACCGTGCCCGCCGGGACCCCGTCGCCGGCGCGACGGAGGCAGTCGGTCGAGCGGGCCCGGCCGCCGACCTGGCTGCGGAGACCGGGCTGGCGGTCGCAACCGAGGGCTTTGACACCAGCGAGCAGGCGTTGCCCGCCTACACCGGGCCGATAATAAGTGACGCGCGTATCGGGACAGCGCCGCCGGCAGAAGCGTCGCTCCGAGACCAGCGGACGCTTTCGACGGATGCCGTCGTTCGGAGATACGACACGGCCACGGAGCGGTTGCCCGTCTACCACATCGAGCCACGGGAGCAGCGGTTCGACGCGGCGACGATGGAGAAACTCGTCACAGCGTACGAACGGGTTGCCAACGCCGCCGTCGACGGCGGCTATCACCCGTATGACGCAGCGAACGAGGTGGCCGACGACTGCACGACGGCGACCGCTGTCGGGGCCGTACTGGAGAAACACACCGGCGGCCTCGGCGTTCTCGACGACATCTTCGCGGATGAACGGGTGTCCGACGTGTTCGCGACGGCCCCCGTCAGTGACACGCGGCTCCACGTTCGCTGTGACGGCGAGCGGATGCGAACGAACGTCCGGCTGACGCCGTCGGGCGCGAGCGCGCTGGCGTCGACGTTCAGGCGGTCGAGCGGCCGGGCGTTCTCGCGAGCGAACCCCACGCTCGATGCGACGGCGACGGTGGCCGACCGACAGATCCGCGTCGCCGGCGTGAGCGAACCGGTCAGCGACGGCCTCGCCTTCGCGTTTCGCGCCCACGACAGCGACGCGTGGCGGCTGGCCGACCTAGTCGACAACGGGACGATGCCGGCCGCTGTCGCCGGTCTGCTCTCCGTCGTCGTGGAACGCGGCGGGGCCTGTCTCGTCGCCGGCCCCCGCGGCGCGGGCAAGACGACGACGCTCGGCGCGTTGCTCTGGGAGGTGCCCCGCAAGGTGCGAACCATCCTCATCGAGGACACGCCCGAGCTCCCGGCGTCGTCGCTCCAGGCCGTCGGTCGGGACGTTCAGGCGCTCCGGACCACCACAGGAGAGGGGGCCTCGGTCGACGCCACGGAGGCCCTGCGGACCGCGCTCCGACTCGGCGAGGGCGCACTCGCTGTCGGAGAAGTCCGCGGCGAGGAGGCCAGCGTTCTCTACGAGGCGATGCGCGTCGGCGGTGGCGACGGGGCCGTGCTCGGGACGATTCACGGCAGCGGCCCCGAGGCAGTTCGGGAGCGGCTGGTGTCGGACCTCGGTGTCCCGGTCCGGTCGTTCGGCGCGACGGACCTCGTCGTGACGCTGGCCCCGCCCGCGTCGAAACACGGCCGTGGCATCGCCTCCGTCGCGGAAATCGCCGTCCGGGGCGACGACGTCACCTCCGAGTTGCTCTACGAGCGCGACGGACCGACGGCGACCGCGACCGGCCGTCTCAAGCGGGGCAACAGCCGCCTGGTGGAGTCGCTTGCCACACCGGGCGAGTCCTACGCCGCGGTCCTCGATACGGTCGAGGCACGGGCCGAGCAGTTCGCCGAGTCCGAGCCTGTCGAGGACTCCTCCTGCAGGGCACCCACGGACGAGGTTCAACCGTGAACCACGCCAGCGGTTCGAACGAGTCCGGTGACGCCGCTGGCTCGCTGGCGGTCAAAGCGTTCACAACGGCCTACCCGGGAACCGCCGAGGTGCCCGACGGCTACCGGCGGGCGTGCCGACTGCTCTCGCTCCAAGTCCCGGCAGAGACAGTACTGACAGCCAGTTACGGCGTCGGGGTGTGTGGCTCCCTGCTCGCGGCGGTGGTCGTTTCGGTGGTGCACGGACCGGTAGCGACGGCCGTGGGCCTCGGACTCCTCGTCCTGTCCTTCTGTGTCACGACAGCAGGACGGTACGGCGTGCCGTTTGCCGCGGAGGCAAAGCGGATCCGAACGCTGGGGGCCGCGCCGTCGCTGGTCACGACGCTGGTGCTCGGTGCGACACTGTGGCCCAGCGCGGAACGGGCGGCGGCGTTCGCTGGACGGGTCGGGAGCGGCCTGCTCGCCGCCCGACTGGACCACCATCGACAGCGAGCCGCGGGCACGCCACGGAGCGGACTGGGGACGTTTGGGGCGGCCTGGAGCGCCCGGTTTCCGGCGCTCGAGCGTGCTGTAGGGCTGGTCGAGAACGCGACGACAGCCCCGGCCCAGGAGCGGCCTGAAGTCCTCGAACGGGCACGGAGATGCGTTCTCGAGGGGACGCGCGATGAGATGGCGGCGTTCGCGGCCTCGCTCCGTGGCCCGGCGACCGGCCTGTACGCGTTCGGCGTCCTCCTGCCGCTGGCGATGGCGTCGCTGTTGCCCGCCGCCGCTGCCGCGGGCGTGCCAGTGACCGCACCCACACTGACAGTGGTCTACGGAGTCGCGTTACCCACCGCGCTGCTGGTCGCCTGTTGCTGGCTGCTCGGACGGCGACCGGTCGCGTTCCCGACGACGACAGTCCCGCGGAGCCACCCGGACGTGCCGGCGACGGCGCTCCCCTCGGTCGCAGCCGGTATCGTCACCGCCGCCGGAGGGTGGCTACTCGCCGGCGTGGTCGTCGCCGAGTGGGCCGCCCCTCTCGGCGCGCTCGGAGCGGGCGTCGGGAGCGCGCTCGTGGTCTACTACCGACCGTTCACCGAGGTCCGAGATTACGCCACAGCCGTCGAAGCGGGCCTCCCGGACGCGCTGTCTGCCGTCGGTCGCCGTCTGGACCGCGGCCAGTCGGTCGAGGCGGCGCTCGTCGAGGCCGTCGACGAGACGCCCACGCCGACCAGCGCCGTCCTCGAATCCGCCGTCGCGAACCAGGACTGTCTCGGGACCAGCGTCGAGGGGGCGTTCCTGGGTCCAGGCGGCGCGCTCGCCGACGTTCCGAGCACCCGGACCCGGCAGGTGGCCAGGCTACTAGACACGGCTGCGACAATCGGACCTCCGGCAGGGGAGTCGGTGGCAACGATGGGTGAGCATCTGGACGCACTCCGGGCCATCGAGCGCGAGACGCGCCGTGACCTCTCGCAGATAACCGAGACACTGTCGAATACGGCCGCGCTGTTCGGCCCGCTGGTCGGCGGCGCAACCGTCGCGCTCGCCGGGTCGATGGGTGGCGGTGAGCAGTTCAGCACTGTTTCGAGCGCGCTGCTTGGGCCGGTCGTCGGCTGGTACGTTCTCGTCTTGGCTGTCCTGTTGACTGGGCTCTCGACGGGGCTTCACCGCGGACACGACCGCGCACTCGTGGGCTACCGCGCCGGCCTGGCGCTCCTGTCGGCCACGGCAACCTTCCTTGTCGCCGTCGTCGCCACCGGGCTGCTGGTCTGAGTCTTTAAGTTGGAGAACGCGGCCAGACCAGTCCATGTTCGAGACGCACGTCGACACGCTGTACCTCTGGGTCGGTCTGGGGACGGTGAGCGTGGCCGTCCTGGGGGTCGTCGTCGGCCTGCCGACGACCGCACCGCCAGCCGCCACGGAGACAGCGGCGACCATCGACGAGGTAACCACCAGCCCGCCCGGGTCCGTTGTACACCGGCGACTCGTCGCCGACGAGTGGTCGCTCGACGGCCGCGAACTCCGCCTTCGCAACGAGGGCGGAACAGCCACCGCGCGGTTGGTTCGAACGGTTGTTCCCGCGCGGACCGAGCGGCTCCGGGCAGTGCTGTCCGGAGCGCGTCCGCAAACAGTGTACGGGTCGTCAGAGGCGTTCCGCCGTGACGTCCGGAGGGCGCGGCACACGGATACGGCGTGGCGACCGGCCCCCGAACGACTGACGGCCAGGCACGTCGCCTGGGGAGGGACCGATGTCACCATCGTCGGATAGGGGAACAACCGAGCCCCTCGCCGCGCTCGTCGCCGTCGCCGCCGTCGGGCTCGGCCTGGCACTGTACGCCGGCGTGCTGGACGATGCGTTCGGGGCGCTTGACGACGACCGTAACATCGCCACGCCGACCACCGACGCAGTCGAACGGCGGCTCTCGACAGCAGGCATCGTTCAGCCCGAGCGGCTCGACGCAGCGCTGCAGGTAGTTCCCGCAGACTACCACGGGAACCTGACCATCGCAGCAACGACCGGTGAACGGTGGACTGCCGGCCGAGGACCACCCGGTGGAGTCGACACCGAGAGAAGAACGGTGAGCGTGCGAGTCGGTCCGGGGGCAGTCCGACGCGGAACGCTCACCGTACGGGTGTGGCGATGACCCGAGCGGTGAGCGCCGTCGCTGACGTGACGGTGTTTCTCCTGCTCGTTGGCGCGGCCGCGGGAGCCATCGCGGGTGGCGTCGGCGTCGAGAAGCCGGCGGCGACCACGAACCCTGCGGCGGCGCAGGCGTCGACGCTGGCGACGAGCACCGCGAGCGTCGAGTACGAGCTGGTCGTCCCGCCCGAGCGCCCCAAGCCGCCCGACCACGCCACGCGGCGACGGCGAACGAGTCACGGGACCGTCGCGGAACTGCTCGGTGAGGCGGCGATGAGCGGCATCACCGTCGACGGCGAGCGGCTGTCGAGGGCCGGCACGAACTTCGAGTCGAGAGTCGGTGTGATAACGCGAGAGAGACTCCACAGTCGGGGACACAGAACGGCCGTCCGCGTCACCTGGTCGCCGTATCCCGGTGCACCGGTCACCAGCGAGTGCCGCGTCGGTGACCGGCCGCCCGAGACCGTGGACGTTCGGGCTGCGACGGTGACGGTCCCGAGCGGGATGGAGAACGTCTCGGAACCGGCCCGGGAAGCGGCGAGGACGAGCGGCTACGACGGCGTGGCGACGGTCGTGGCCCAAAGCGTCGTCGACGGGCTGTTCCCGCCGGCCCAGTCCCGGTATGCCCTCCGGGGCGATTACCCGTCGGACGGGTTGATGGCGGCACGGTACGAGCGCATGGCCGACCTGACGGGGACCGCTGTCGCCGTTGAGCGACAATCGACGACCGAGATGGACCGCGACCTGACCGCGGCGCTCGCGGCCAGGCTTCGGACCGACATGCGGTCGCGGTACGACTCGCCAGCGGACGCTGCCAGAGCCGTCCGGACCAGCCGTGTTCGCGTGACCGTCAGGACGTGGTCGCCGTGAGAGACGACACCCGCGGCCGGGTTCCCTTTGCACTGCTGGGCGTCCTTCTGCTGGTGAGCAGTCTCACGCTGGCCCCGACGTTCGTTAGCGAACCGGCCCCGAGCGCGACGAGCGTCGAACGGGCGCTGAATCGGGCGACGGCGGAGACACAGGTCGCCGTGCGGGACGGGGTTGCGACGGCCGGTCGGCAGGCGGCGGCGAACCCGGTCGTCACACCCGCTAACACGCCGACTAGCCGGGTACTTAACGACTCGACGGCGTTCCGTGACTCGCTCAGAGTCCGCGCCTACCTCCGAGTCGCGGACCGGCTGTCGGTGGTCTCGGCCCGGAGCGGTGACGTGACTGTGAGCGCGAGGCTGCCGGCGGTCACGAACGCGAGCGATCTCCGGGCGGCGAAACACCGCGTCTCGATAGCACGTGCCGGGCCGAACGAGACCGCGATGCGCGCGACGGTCGAGGACGTCGTGCTCACAGTTCGGCGGCACGGGACGGTCGTCTCGACGCGCCGGATCTCGCCGACGGTCGTCGTCCCGACACAGGCGCTCATGCTCCACGACCAGGTGTCGACCTATCAGACGCGGCTGAACAACGGCCTGCACAGGTCGGGGTTGAGCCAGCGGATGACGGCCCGGCTGTACCCGATGGCGTGGGCGAGAGGGTATGCACAGTACGGTGGCGCGGGCATCGAGAACGTCGTCGCGAACCGGCACGTCTCGCTGGCGACGAACGGCGCGCTGCTCGGCGTCCAGCGGTCGACCTTCGGGCGGAGCGACCCTGCCGGTCGCCGCGCCCTGACCGAGGCGACAGCGATGACGGGTATCGAGGACCTGATTCGTGGTAGCCGGGGGACAGCTTACTCAAGCGCGGTACTGGACCGGGCCGAGTACAGACCGGTCAGTGAGACGCCGCCGCGTCCGAAATCCACGGCCGGTCCGGGTCCGGCGGACTCGATGACCGTCGGCGTCAACGAGACGGCTGACACCGCGTTCCGGACCGTCACTGAGCCATCGACACTCAACGAGACCCTGAGAGACGCGTACACCGTCGAGGTAGCGCTGGAAATCGACGAGCACCGCGTGGACGGCGGGCCGCCGGGAAAGCCGTCGTCGCCGGGTGCAGATTGGACGCTGGTCACCGACCGGACGACCACGTCCACGGAGGCGGTCGGAAACGCCAGTAGTGGCGTCACAGCGCCGGACGGCTGGCACGCGCTCGAGACGTTCGGCCGGACCGTCGAGCGCCGGTACACGCGGACCGCCGTCTGGCGGAACGGTACGGACCGACGACGCACCACCGCGTCGAGCACTGCACGCTATCGCGTGGCCGTCGCCGTCGTCGGCCGCCACCACGGGCGCTCCCCCGCACCGAACCGGACCATACGGACCGCACACGACGCCGGCGCGAGTCCGCTCAACGGGTCGAATCTCGCCGACGTGGGGCCGGCAGCGACGGTCCGGCTCGTCGGCGACGCCGGTGGTCGTGACCGCGTCGCGGAGCGAGTGGTCGACGACAGCCTGCATCGGACAGAAACGACAGTGACGGCCGACCGCCCACCCGGATTGCACGGCTGGGTGTACCGGGACCTGATGGACCTCCGGGCGTCGGTCCGCAACACGACCGTCACCGTCGAGCGGGGCCGCGTCGGTACTTTCGAGACGAACCCGCCGGCCGAACTCGGGAAGCGACTCACACGGCGTCGTCCCCGCCTCGCGGACGTGCCGGACACCTACAACAGCGCGGCCCAGAAGGCGCGCGTCGCGGCCCGGCTGGCCTATCTGAACGAGGTGTCGGGGGAGCTACGCAGGCAGTCGACGGCGCGGAACGACACCCGAGAGCGGGTCGACGCGCAGCTAAGAGAGCGCACAGAAGGGTCGCTACGGGACCTCAGGCGTGGGCTGACCGCCCGAGAGACGCGCGCCCCGCGGTCCCGCCCGGTGCCGGTCGGTCCGGCCGGCCCCGTCAGAACGCGGGTAGATACCCGGACCCCGTATCTGACGCTGGCCGAACTAGACGGGAGCCGGTATCGGGCCCTCGACGGACGCGAGCACCCGCTGGTCGCTCGCAACGTGAACGTGTTCACGGTCCCGTACGGGAACGCCGCCGACGCCGTTGCCGGCGGTGCGTTCGAATCGGCCGACAGGGTACGCCTCGCGACGGCGGCGAACACGCTCGCGGCCGCGAACGAGACCCTCGAAGGCGAGTCGAACGCCACGCTCGCCACGGAACGTGACGCTCTCCAGCGGGAAGTCAGGGAAGCAAACGAGGCGTTCACGGCCGAACTCCGGCAGGCAGTCCACCGGCAGGCAACCGCGGACGCTGAAGAGAGCAGCGCCATCGTGTCCGCGGCGAAGGCTGCGTGGGAGACCCCCGAGTCTCGGGCGCTGGCGCTGACGAACGGCTCCGCACACAGTCGGGTCGCTCGAATCGCCGGAGACCGGTTGAACCTCACGCGGGTCGAACGGGACCGGCTCCGCCTGGCGCTGCTCGCGGTCGACACACCGGCGACCAGGCCGACACGCGACTCGACGAGCGAGACGGCCGCCGCGGTGCGGTCCGTTGCGAAAGCCGAACTGAGCAACGCCCTGGCGAACGCCGGCGAACGGACGGCCCAGCAGGTCGCGACGAACCGACTCGGGACGGACAAACTGCCGGCGGGACTGCCGCTGGCACCGCCGGTTACCCCCTGGTACGCGACGGCAAACGTCTGGTGGGTCACTGTCGAAGGTGAGTACGCCAGGTTCGGCGTCTCCGCGAGCCACGGCCCGCCGAGCGACCCCGGCGCGCGAACCACCTACGCTCGTGACGGACACAACGTCACGCTCGACGTGGACGACGACGGCGTGCCCGAGCGACTGGGTACCGCTGACCGCGTCTCGTTCAGGGCGGAGACGGGCATCGTCGTCGTGGTGCCGCCCAAGCCACGCGGGGTCGGCGACAAGGACGGAACGGCCGTGGAGGAATCGAGCGGGTGGCCGGACGCCGGCACCTGAACTCGGACCGCATACCCGAAGTAAAATACCCCGGGACCGTACCGACGACCATGCTTCGAGGCGAGTTTCCGGACGCGGGCGAGCAGTTACCCGAAGAGTTACTTGCGGCCTACGGCACCGTCCTGGCCGAGACAGTCCAGACGGTCGGCGTCGAGGAGGTCGCCGCCGAGACCGGTCTTGACCGGGCGACTGTGGCGGCGTTCGCCGACGGCGATATCGCCGACCGGACGCTCGAGGAGGCGGTCTCGGTTCTTGCGACCGGGCCGAACCGTCCGGACGCCGACGCGTTGCAGGCCGAGGCCCAGGACATCCTCCTGATGGGGATGACGACGGCCGTGATGGACGTCGAATCGCTGGCCTCCGGCATCGACGACGAACTGGAGCCAAAGGAGATACAGCAGAAAATCGAGGGGCGCTACCCGGTGACACTCTCCGAGTACGCGCTCCTGCACAGCTACATCGAGGGGGCAACGCAGTGACGGAGCGCGTCGTAATCCTCGGCTGTGGGTACGTCGGCCTCGAACTCGGACGGCAGATGCGGGACGACCACGAGGTCGTGGGCGTCCGCCGGTCCGACGACGGTATCGCGGCTATCGAGGACGCCGGGTTCGAGGCGGTCCGCGCCGACGTGACCGACCCGGAGTCGCTGTCGGCGGTCCCGGACGCCGACTGGCTCGTCTTCGCCGCAAGCTCCGGCGGGAGAGGGGCCGAGGCCGCCCGCGAGGTGTACGTCGAGGGACTCCGGACGGCTATCGACCACTTCTGGTCGCGGGCCGACCCACCCGAGCGGCTGGTGTACACCTCAAGCACCGGCGTGTACGGCGACCACGACGGCGCGTGGGTCGACGAGGAGACGCCGCTGGACCCACAGACGGAAAAGACCGAGGTGCTGGCCGAAGCAGAGCGGGTCGCCCGCGAGCGCCCGGGAGAGCACGGTGGGCACGGCTCGGTCGCGCGCTTTGCCGGCCTGTATGGCCCGGACCGCTACCGGCTGGAGCGGTATCTGGAGGGGCCGGTGACCGCCGGCTACCTGAACATGGTCCACCGAGCCGATGCGGCCGGCGCCGTGTGCCACCTGCTGACGGAGAACCACCGCGAGGACGTCGTGCTGGTCGTCGACGACGAACCCGTCGAGAAGTGGGCGTTCGCCGACTGGCTGGCCGAACAGTGCGACGTCCCGTTCCCGCCGAAACAGACGACCGAGGAACGGCTCGCCGACGACAGCCTCTCGGAGACGGCGAAGCGCCGCATCCAGACGAGCAAGCGATGCTCGAACGACCGCCTCCGGGAACTGGGCTATGAGTTCGAGTACCCGACGTTCCGGGAAGGGTACCGCAACGCCGTCCGAAACTACCGGCAAAATTGACGATATCGAGGCGAACTTTATTATTCACAGGCTGGTGAACAGCGTGGTATGACACGCGTTGCCGCTGGCGGGCTGCAGGTCGACGCCGCCGCGGCGTACGGAAGCGAGAACCCCCTGCTGGTCGCTGGTGTCGTTGTGGTGCTTCTCGCCCTCCTCGGTGGCGGTGTCTGGCTGCGTCGGTATCTCAGTCGGACGCCCGGTGATCGGCTGCGTAAGGTGCTGACAGACTACGACCGGATCGGGGTGTTGATGCACCCGAACCCGGACCCGGACGCGATGGCCTCTGCCCTGGCTGTCAACCAACTCGTCGCTGGCACCGACACCGCAGCATCGCTGCTGTACTCCGGAGAGATACGCCGCCCGGAGAACCGGGCCTTCCAGACTGTTCTGGACCTGGATTTCGACCACATCGAGACCGTCGAGGACATCGACACGGACGCAATCGTCCTCGTCGACCACAACACGGCACGCGGCTTCCCCGGTGCCGGGGAGATCGAGCCGGTCGCCGTCATCGATCACCACCCCGGCGACGGCACCGGCGCGGAGTTCACCGACGTACGGTCCGACTACGGGGCCTGTGCGACCATCTTCGCGAGCTATTTCAATCAGCTAGAGTTCGAGTTCAGCGACACGCAGGGGGCCGGGAGTATCGATATCGACGCGACACCGGCAGAAAGTATCCCATGTGCGCTCGCGACGGGACTGATGTACGGTATCCAGTCGGACACCCGGTCGCTGACCAACGGCTGTCAGTCCGAGGACTTCGCGGCCGCCGCGTTTCTCTACGAGGGGATGGATAGCGACCTGCTCAACCGCGTCGCGAACCCCCAGGTCGACGCCGAAGTGCTCGACGTGAAATCCCGGGCCATCGGGAGCCGGGAGGTGCGAGCGCCCTACGCGTTCAGCGACGTGGGCGAGGTGTCGAACACGGACGCGATTCCACAGGCCGCGGACGAACTGGAGACGCTGGAAGGCGTCTCGGCGGTCGTCGTCATCGGCGAGAAGGATGGGACAATTCGAATCGCCGGGCGCTCGCGGGACGACCGCGTCCACATCGGCCGGGCGATAGAGGCCGTCGTCGACGATATCCCGATGGCGGAGGGCGGCGGCCACGCCCGGATGGGCGGCGGTAAGGTCCCGATCGAGCACATGGCCGGCCTCGGCCCCAGCGACGGCGTCTCCCGGGAAGACTTCCGCGAGCGGGTGTTCGACGCCATGAGCGGCGAACTGTAACGGTCGCCGACCGCAGTGAATCTCTGTCCTTTTGTCACTGCCCGACCTACGGTCGGTATGGCCACACGGGAGGCGACCTGGGCGTACCGGGACGACCACGACGAGTTCGCGCGGACGTTCTACCGGCGGTTCGGCGACGGCGTCGTCTCCAGTATCGGCATCGGCACGTACCTCGGCGACCCGACCGACCAGCGGGACGCGAGCTACCACGACGCCATCGTCACGGCGCTCGAATCCGGCGTCAACCTCGTCGACACGGCGATAAACTACCGCCACCAGCGCTCCGAGCGCGTCGTCGGGGACGCCGTCGCGGAGGCCGACGTTGACCGCGAGGCAATCGCCGTTGCGACGAAGGGCGGCTTCGTCCCGTTCGACGGGGAGCGACCGGCGGACCCCGGCGCGTTCGTCCGGTCGGAGTACCTCGACACCGGCATCGTCGACCGCGAGGACCTCGTTGCCGGCCAGCACTGCATCGCGCCCGACTACATCGACGACCAGCTCGACCGTTCGCTCACGAACCTCGGACTGGACACCGTCGACCTCTACTACGTCCACAATCCGGAGACCCAACTGAAATCCAAGGCCCGTGAGGCGGTGTACGACCAGCTGGAGGCGACCTTCGAGCGGCTAGAGGAACGAGCGGCGGCCGGCGACATCAACCACTACGGTGTCGCGACGTGGGAGGCGTTCCGCGTGGCCGCCGACCACGACAGCTACCTCTCGCTCCCAGCGGTCGTCGAGCGCGCACGCGCCGCGGCCGAGACGGTCGGTAACGCGGCGACGCACCTCCGCGCGATTCAACTGCCGTTCAACGTCGCGATGGCCGACGCGTTCACGGTCAGATCCCACGACGGCGCGGAGGGACCACAGTCGGCGCTGTGGTTCGCTCACGAGGCCGGGCTGGACGTGTTCACCAGCGCCTCGTTAATGCAGGGGAAGCTGGCCGCCGAACTGCCCGACGACGTAGCGGCGAAGCTCTCGGGCGAGACGAGCGCGCAGCGCGCCATCAACTTCGCACGCAGCGCGCCGGGCGTGACCTGTTCGCTGGTCGGTACGGGCTCGGTCGAGCACGCTCGCGAGAACGTCGATGCGGGTCGGTACGAGCCGCTCGGCGCGGACGCGTTCGACGCCGTCTTCGAGTAGCTAGCCGAGCTCCTTCCACTCGTTGCCACACTCCGGGCAGACGCGGACCTTTCCGACTTCGTCCGGGTCGTTGTCCGTCGAGAGCGGCTCGTCGCAGCTGGTACAGGAGAGCCGTCCGTAGTTGTCCTTCTCGACGTCGCCGGCCCGGAGGGCCTTCCTCACTGAGTCCATACCTGCCAGTGTGCTACCCGCGTGTAAAAACCCCGTGGCGGCGTTCCGGAACGTTGTTCAGGTTCTCCGACCTATCGCCGGTCGTGTCCCGCCGCCGCGTCTTCGGATCGCTGCTGGGGATGGTGTTCTGCATCAACCTCGCCAGAGTCGTCTTTGCACCCCTCATCGAACCGATCCGGGCGACGACGGGGGCGTCCGACGCGACGCTCGGGCTGCTCGCGACGATGGTCTGGGCCGGGAGCGCACTCCCACGGCTGCCCACCGGCGTCCTGCTGACCCGGGTATCGAGGGCCAAAGTCATCTTCGGCTCCGGCGTCGTGTTGACCGTTGGAACGACGTTCACCGCCCTCGCGTTCGACCCGACGCTGTTGCTCGTCGGCGCGTTCGCCATGGGGCTTGCAAGCGGCGTCTACCTGACCGCGGCGAACACGCTGGTCAGCGAGCTGTATCCGGGCCGGCCCGGCCGCGCGCTCGGGCAACACGGCGTCGCCGCCCAGCTCGCCGCTGTCGGCGCGCCGGCGCTGATATCGTTCGTGCTCATCGTCGGAACGTGGCGGACCGCCCTCCAGGGGATAGCGGTCGCCGCGGGACTGGTGACCCTCGCGTTCACCGTCGTCGCGAGCCGCTCTTCCCTGCCCGACGCCGGGAGCGAAGACAGCGACCTGCTCGGTGCGGCGCGCGCCCAGTGGCACATCATCGTCACCAGCGTCGCCACCATCGGCGTCGCGGGACTGGTCTGGAACGGGCTGTTCAACTTCTATGTCACCTACGCTACGAGCGTCGGCCTGTCCGCGGGGTCGGGCCGGACGCTGCTGTTGCTCGCGTTCGGCGCGGGCGTGCCGGCCTTCTACGTCAGTGGTCACCTGGCGGACCGGCTCCCGTCGATTCCGTACCTCCTGGCGATTCTGGCGGCTTTTACCGGCTGCGTGCTGGTGTTGCCGTCGCTGACCGGGTTCTGGTCGCTAGCGGCGTTCAGCGTCGTCGTCGGCTACATCATCCACAGCATCTTCCCGGCGGTGGACGCGTACCTGCTCGGCTCGCTCCCGGACCGCCACCGCGCGAGCGCCTACGCCACCTACGGCGCGGGAATGATGGTGATGCAGGCCCCCGGAAGCGCGCTCGTCGGGAGCCTGCTGGACGCCGGCGTCACGTTTCCGACGCTGCTTCGCGGCATGGGCATCGCGTTGCTCCTCGTCCTCGTTGCGATGGTCTCGCTGCACCTCGACGGCCGGCTGCCGAGCGCAGCCCGAGCCTAAAGGCTGAAGCCGCTCGGCACCGCGTCACCTGTATGGACCTGCCACCGGACGAGCTGGCCGGCGTCGTCGACCTCTTCGGCTCGCTCACCAGGGCGGAACTCGCCGACGCCTGTGGCGAACTCGCGTTCAAGCGGGGCGTCGACGCCGCCCCGGACGCGACCACGGCGGCCATCGACGACGCGATCGACTCGTACCATCTCGTCGCCGTCGACGACCACGCCGCCGCCACCGACGAGACGCTGCTGGTAGTGGGCCCGGTCGCGTTCCCGGCCCTGCCCGACGGCGCGGCCGACCTCCCGCACATCATGGACGTACCGGCCCGCGACATCTCGCGCGACGCCGTAATAGAGGCCGTCAAGTCCCGCTTCCGAGAGGACGCGGTGATGGCCGTCAAGAACGACGACGAGGACCGCGTCGCGGCACTGCTCGACGTGAGCTACGACATCGAAGCCTGGGAGAGCGTGGAGATGGACGGCCTCCGGGACCGGCTCGACGACGTGTAGGGGCCGGCCAGAAACGCGACTTCGAACGTCTGCTATCGGACGAATACGGTCCCGAACAGCCAGAAAAGAACGGCAGGCGCTCTGTCAGTAAATCGAACACTTCACAGGAGTGAGCCACCCGAATTAAGACGGCCCGTCACCTACCATGGGCCATGCAGTTTGACCGGGTAGCGGCCCACGAGCCAGTCGTCGTGGACGACGAGCCACAGGAGGCGGCCGTCATCGCCCCGGTCGTCACGCGGCCCGAGGGCGAAGCGGTACTGTTTACGAAACGCGCGGACCACCTGTCGGACCACCCCGGACAGATGTCGTTCCCCGGCGGCGGCCGCGAACCCGAAGACGATGACCTGTTGCAGACGGCGCTCCGGGAGGCCAACGAGGAGATCGGGCTCGACCCGATGGCGGTCAACGTCGTCGGGCGGCTGGACGACATCAGAACCATCACGCACTACTCCGTGCGCCCGTTCGTCGGGCGGATTCCGGACCGGGACTATCTGCCCTCGGACGAGGAGGTCGCGGAGATAGTCACCCTGCCGGTGTCGGAGCTGACGGACCTGGACAACTACGAGTCCGAGCACCGCGACCACCCACACTACGGCGAGATTCGGCTCCATTTCTTCTACGCTGACGGCTACACCGTCTGGGGCGCGACGGCGCGGATGCTCGTCCAGTTGCTCGAGCTCTCGACCGACTGGCGGATGCCGCCCGAGCCCGACCGGTACATGGGGCCGGACGACGACCTGCCGCCGAGCGTCCGCGACGAGGTCGAGTAAGCCGGCTGCGACCGAGAGCGACAGGATTTTGCGACCCCGTGGCGTTTTTGGCGTACTGGATGACCACGCTTACCGGTGTGACACTGGCGGATGCCGGCATCGACGCGGTGGCGCTCAAGCCGACAGAAGTGGACGTGTCGCGGGCGACGGATCTGGACGTGGAGACGCTCGCAATCGATTACGAGGGAGCGGCCCACGTCCCGGACGCCGAGACCATCGGACAATTGGTGTCGACCGCCGACGTACGCGTCACCACGCCGGTCCGGGCGGACGGCTTCGACCCGCTGGGCGACGACAGCGGGGTCGACGCGCTACCGGCGAGTGCGGGGCGCGTACTGGTCGCCGGCCACAGCGCGTATCTCTCCGAGGAGGAGACCGCGCGGGCCATCGCACCGCGGTTGCAGGCGGCCGTCGACGATGACAGCGACCCCTGGGTCGGCACCGAGGGCATCGAGCGCCTCGCGCTGGCGGTCGGCGGCACGCAGTACGAACTCCTCTCCCGGACGACGGCCCGCGACGTGCAGACGCTCCGGACGGCCGGCTTCGAGGGAGGGATTGCCGTCTACGCCCCGGTCGTACTCTCCAACAGCGAGGACGCGATGCTCGATGCCGTCGGCGACTACGCGGGCCGGCGGGGCCCGGTCCGGAACGCACTGCCCGAGGGCGCGCCGACGGACAGCCGGGCCACGGGCCGGGCCAGAGACGTCCTCGAACAGGCCATCCGCGACTACGCGCTCGTCGGCTCCGTCGAGACGGTCGCCGAGCGAACCGCGCGGCTCCACGACATCGGCGTCGACACTGTCGTCGGCTACCCGGCGCGTGGACTCGACCCCTTCCTCTCGTAAATGAATATCGCCGTCGTCGGCGGCGGGGCCGTCGGCCTGTCGACCGCGCTGGCGCTGGTCCGCCGCGACGCGTCGGTGACGGTGTTCGAACGAGACGCCCTCGGCAGCGGTGCGAGCGGCCGCGCGGCCGGCCTCTGCTACGACGCCTTCGCCGACGACGTGGACGCCGCCGTCGCTGCGGACGCGCTCGCTCGCTACCGCGACCTGGACCTGTTCGAGCCACAGCCATACGTCTGGGTCGCCCGCGACGGGAGCGACGCCACGGCTGTCCGCGAGCAGATCGCGGGGATGCAGCGAAACGGCGTGGCAGTCGAGGCGCTCACGCCGGTGGCACTCGGCGACCGCTACCCCGCGCTGGACACCAGCGGTATCGAGGCGGCCGGTCTCGCCCGCGACGCCGGCGTGCTCGACCCGGACGCGGTGGTGGCGACGCTCGCCGAGGAGGCCCGGGCGGACGGCGCAACCATCGAGACGGGAACCCCAGTGTCGCTCTCGTCGCCGACGACCGTCGAGACGCCGGCGGAGACGCGGACGTTCGACGCGGTAGTCGTCGCGGCGGGCCCGGAGACGAAGCCCCTGGTCGCAGATGTCGGCGTCTCGCTGGCGCTGAAAGCCTACCGGGCACAGGCACTCGTAACCGACCCGGTCGACGCCGCCCTGCCGTCGTTTTACGACGCGACGCGGGAGTTCTACTGGCGGCCGAAAGGCGACGCGCTGCTGGTCGGCGACGGTGCACACGAGGTCGACCCGACGGACTGGACCTCAGCGGCGGACGCCGAGTTCGTCACGCGGAGCCTCGACCGCGTCGGCCAGGCGACGGCGCTCACGCCAGCGTCCGACCGGGCCTGGGCCGGCCTGTGTACCGCAACGCCGGACGGCGCGCCGCTGGCCGGGCACGTCGCCGACGGGCTCTGGGTGGCCACCGGCTGGCAGGGCCACGGGCTCATGCGCGCGCCAGCGATGGGCGACTATCTCGCGGCGGCCGTGCTCGACCGCCAGAATCCGCTCTCAGAACATCTCCCCGACCGCGTCGACCCGACGCGGTTCGACGGCTCCGAGACGTTCGCCGCGCTGGACGACCCGACCCGCGACTGGGACGGGTGAATACGCTGTCAGAATTTGTAAACGGGCCGTTTAGGCGTCTTCATCTTCGTCGCCTGGTTCGGCCACGTCATCGTCTTCGCCCTCGTCGGCCGTTTCGGCCACGTCTTTGACGTCGGCCGTGCCGCTGTCCGCATCTGCGTCCGTCCCGCTGTGGTCGGTTTCGACCCCGACGTCCGTCGCGTCGTCCTCGTCGTGGTCCGCCTCGACCTTCGGGACGCGGACGTACAGCGTGCCGTTGCTCTTGAGCGTGGCCTGGGCCGTCTCCGGGTCGACGGCGGCATCGCTCGGAAGAGTGACACTCCCGTCGAGTGCGAGCCCGCGACCGGGGTAGCGCATCTCGAAGCCCTCGTAGAAGTCACGGAAGCGGTCGATGCGGACCTCCACGCGGTCCTCGACGTACCGGACCTGGATGTCCGACGCCGTCGTGCCGGGCGCGTCGAAGACGACGAGATAGGCGTCTTCGGACTCCAGCAGGTCCGAGGGCAGCGGCTTGTTCTCCTGGACCCGACCGGCGGCCCGGCCGATGTTCTCGAAGATAGCGTCGCTGATAGAGGAGCCGATATCCCGCATCATAGTTCCACTTCGTCGAGGCAGTCCGTCCCGCCGCAGTACGGGCAGGAGAACGCCGCGAGTTCGACATCATCCGGCATATCGTACGTGTAGTGCAGCTCGAACATATCGAGTTCGCAGCTGTCGTCCGTGCAGACGACTTCCATAGTGGCTGGCATACTATTCCGTTGGTCCGTCGGGGACAAACCCCTTACGGACGGGGACGGGACCACCTCGCTCCCACCAGTCCCAACATTGATGCCGTCACCGCCGTACTCGGGTGTATGAGTGAACGCGTCCTCGGGGTGGATTTCAGCGGCGCGGCGACCGCTGGCGACGCGCTCTGGGTCACCGAGGCGATACCGACGGGTGGGGGACTGGACGTACGGCGATGCTACCGCGGGACCGAGGAGTGGGGCCGGGACCGCGAGACGGCCCACGCCGGCCTCGTCGACCGCATCACCGACGACGATGTGGGCACTGTCGGCCTGGATTTCCCGTTCAGCCTGCCCCAGACGGTGCTTGACGCGCAGTGTGGCGGGACCTGGGCCGGCTTCGTCGACTGGCTCGCGAGCGGTAGCGGCCCGACCGACCCGGCGTCGCTCTCCGAGGTCTGCCGGCACACCGCAGAGATGGCGACCGGAGACCGGGACCTGCGTCGGGAGACGGACTTCCGCCGCGGCGCGCTGTGTCCCTACACGAACCGGACGCGCAGCATGACCTTCTACGGCGTCCGGGACGTGCTCGGGCGGCTGCGAGACGTCGATACGACAGCCGTCGTCCCGATGCAGGGCTGGGACGCCGACACGCTGGTCGCGGAGGCCTACCCCGCCGCGACGTTCGGGTGGCTGGGCTGTTACCGCGAGGGGTACAAGAACGTCGACGACCCCCGAAAGCGCCGGGAGGCGAACGTCGCGGCGGTGGAGGCCTGTAGCGTCACGGTCGGCGAGCACCGCGACACCTACCTCGGGAACCACGACGCGCTCGACTCGCTGGCCGCCGTGGTCTCGGCGGGGCGGCTCGCAGACGGTGTCAGGCCGTCCGCTGCCGGTCCTGAAAGTGAAGGCTGTATCTACGTCTGACGGGGGCCTCGGTCTCCGCCCGTCCTGTACGGGTTACCGACAGTGTTCCGGGGCCGAAGCCCGGCATATATCAGTTTCCGCGCCAACTACCGTCTATGCCTGACGACCAGGGCGGCTTCGAGGGCGTCCGCGAGAACGTCGACGGCCACCCGATGGTCAAGCTCGTCGGTTACGCCGCCCCCTACTGGCTGCGGCTGCTCGTCGGCATCCTGGCGGCGTTCTGTACCCGGTTCGCCCGCCTCGTGCCGCCGATAATCGTCGCCGCAGCCATCGACAGGGTCGTCCTCAGCAGCGGCGAGCCGGGGCTGCTGACCGATGCCGGCCTGCTGCCGCCCGGCGAAATCGTCGGCGAGGCCGCCCGTATCGCCTTCCTCCAGCGACTCGTCGTCATCGCGGCCATCGCCTATCTCATCCGGTCGGCGGCGCGGTTCGCCTCGCGGTATCTCCTGCAGTCGAGCGCCCAGAAGATACAGCGGGACCTCCGGAACGACACCTACGACCACCTCCAGCACCTCTCGCTGTCCTTCTTTGCGAACCACCAGACCGGCGGGATGATGTCGATACTCAACAGCGACATCAACCGCCTGGAGTCGTTTCTCAACACGGAGTTCCGCCAGATGATCCGGGTGGTGGCCACCGTCGGCGGTATCGCCGTCATCCTGTATACGTACTCGCCGAAACTGGCGCTCATCGCGCTTGCGCCGGTCCCGATCATCGGCGTCGCCAGCGGCTTCTTCCTCACGTGGATCGAGCCGCGGTACCGCTCCATCCGCCAGACGGTGTCGCGGCTCAACACCCGGCTGGAGAACAACCTCAGCGGCGCACCGGTCATCAAGGCCTTCGACCGCTACGACTTCGAGCGCAAGCGGGTGACAGCACAGAGCCAGGAGTACCACGACGAGAAGGTCGCCGCGCTCCGCATCCGCCGGGCCTTCTTCGCCGGCCTGCGGTTGCTGACCGGTATCGTGTTCGTCCTGATTCTGTACGTCGCCGGGATGGACTTCATCACCAATCCCCAGGGCGAAGCGGCGCTGTCGGCGGGAGCGTTTACCGCCTTCTTCCTCTACATCCGCCGGCTGTACTCCCCGATGCGCCGGGTCGGCAAGTCGGCCAACAAGTACCAGCTCGCCAAATCCAGCGCCGAGCGCGTGTTCGGCCTGCTGGGCCAGGAACCGGAAGTCACCGACCCCGAGGACCCCTACGAACCGGAAAGTGTCGACGGCGCAGTCGCGTTCGACGACGTGACCTTCGGCTACGGCGACGAGCCGCCGGTCGTTCGCGACGTGTCACTGGACGTGCCAGACGGCGCGACCGTCGGCCTGGCCGGGGCGACCGGGGCCGGCAAGTCGACGCTGCTGAAACTGGTGCCGCGGTTCCACGACGTTGACGCCGGCGCGGTCCGGGTCGACGGGGTCGACGTGCGCGAGTACGGCCTCCAGAGTCTCAGGAGCGAAATCGCCATCGTCGAACAGCAGCCGTACCTGTTCTCGGGGACAGTCGCCGAGAACATCGCCTACGGCGACCGCGAGGTGCTCGACGCCGAACAGTCGGACGACGGGACGCGAGAGGCTGGGTGGGAGACCGCCCGCGACCGCGTCCGCGAGGCGGCGGAGGCCGCCCAGGCCCACGAGTTCATCCGGGACCTGCCGGAGGGGTACGACACGCAGATCGGCGAGCGCGGTATCAAGCTCTCGGGCGGCCAGCGCCAGCGGGTCGCCATCGCACGCGCCCTGTTGAACGACCCCGAGGTCATCATCTTCGACGAGGCGACCAGCGACGTGGACACGGAGACGGAAGACCGCATCCAGGAGAGCATCGAGCAACTGGTCGCGGACCGCACCGCATTCGTCATCGCCCACCGCCTCTCGACGATCCAGGACGCGGACCGCATCGTCGTGATGGACGACGGGGAGATCGTCGAACGCGGCAGCCACAGCGACCTGCTCGCCGTCGACGGCGACTACGCCGACCTCTGGCACGCCCAGGCCGACGACCGGGCGGTCAGCGCCGACGACTGATACGGTCGGCTGTAACTGTTTATCGGTAATTCCGAGCCCCGTCCGTCGAAACCTGGAGATGGCTCACAACCGACCGTGTGTGGAACTATTGGGCTGGCGTCTGAACGACCATCCATGGTCCCCTCTCTCCCGAGGACCCTGCTCGCGGCCGACCCCTGGCCGCGCCGGTGTCTGGTCCTCTTCGTCGCGCTGTTCGGTATCACGTTCGCCGGCTACGCGCTCGGGCTGTTCGCCACGAGCGGTGGCGTCGTCTTCCTCCATGCTGACGCGGCGCTGGTCGGGACAGCGGCCGCGTCCTGGGTCGGGTTCGACCGCGGCGGTCTCGTCCCCGCGTGGCTGTCCGTCTACGGCGCGCTTCTGGGCGGGGCCGCCGACCACTACATCCTCAGCCAGTCGACCGGACGCCTGCCCCAGCGGGTCGCCGACCTGTTGAGTCCCGACGGTCTGGTGTTTCTCGGAGTCGAGGCGCTTGTCATCGGAAGCCTCGCGTTCGCCGTCGGCTGGCTCGGTCGCGGCCTCTACTGGCGGGCTCTCGAGGGTTGAACAGACCGGCGACACGACCATTAGGCCCCCGTTCGTGTGTCAACTATGGATACGGAACCGCCGGCGCTGGGTCGCGTCCGAACGGTCGCGCACCTGCTCGACGAGAGCGTCCGCGTCCCCGGGACCGACTTTCGCGTCGGTCTCGACCCGCTGCTGGGCCTGGTCCCGTTTGTCGGCGACGTCCTGGCCGGCCTCTGCTCGCTGTACATCGTCGCCGAAGCCGCCCGGCTCGGCGTCCGCAAGCGGACGCTGGTCCGGATGCTTTTCAACGTCGCGCTGGACACGCTGGTCGGGAGCGTCCCGTTCGTCGGCGACTTCTTCGACGCCTACTGGAAGGCAAACGTCAGGAACGCGGCCCTCCTCGCCGCGGCGCTCGACGCCGACGGCTGAGGCCGACCAGACACGGTTTTAGGCATCGAACGTCAAGCGACGGGTATGACTGACCCCGAGACGCTCGACGTGACCATCGTCGACGGCTACGTCGACGAGCCCGCACACTTCGGGGTACCGCCGTACATCTCGACGTACCCGCGGTACGCCGCCGGCGCGCTCGTCGACGCCGGCGTCCCCCGCGAACAGATAACGTATCACACCATCGACGAACTCCGGGAGGACAACGCCGTCTGGCGGGATGTTGAGGGCGCTGACCTGCTGGTGTACGTCGGCGGCATGACCGTCCCCGGCAAGTACGTCGGCGGGACGCCGGCCGAGCCCGACGAGGTGCGCGAACTGGCCTGGACGGCCAACGGCACCTCCATCATGGGCGGGCCGGTCCGGTTCGGCGTCGGCGAGGCCAACGAGGGCGCGAGCGAGACGGCCCGCGACGACCTCGATTTCGACTTCCTGGCGATGGCGGACGCCGAGGCCGCGGTGTTCGACCTCGTCGACTCCGGCCTGGAGGGGTTCAACGACCGCTACCGGGACATCGAGGAGGAGACCCGCTGGGCGCGGGCCGGGGCGTTCGTCGTCGAACAGCACCCGAACCACCCGGAGTACCTCATCTGCGAGATGGAGACCTCCCGGGGGTGTCCGTACCGGTGTTCCTTCTGTACGGAGCCGATGTACGGCAACCCGGACTTCCGGCCGCCCGAGAGCGTCGTCGACGAGGTCGACGCCCTCTCGGACCGCGGGGTGAAGCACTTCCGGCTGGGCCGGCAGGCCGATATCCTGGCCTACGGCGGCGACGGCGAAGCACCGAACCCCGACGCCCTGCGACGGCTCTACGGCGGTATCCGCGACGTCGCGCCGGACCTGGAGACGCTGCATCTCGACAACATGAACCCCATCACGGTCGTGAAGTGGCCCGAGAAGGCCCGCGAGGGAATCCGGGTCATCGCCGAGCACAACACGCCCGGCGACACCGCCGCCTTTGGCCTGGAGTCGGCCGACCCGAACGTGATGAGCGACAACAACCTCAACGTCACCGCCGACCAGTGTTTCGAGGCGGTGAAAATCGTCAACGAGGTGGCTGGCTGGCGACCGGGGGGAGACGGCGACCCGCGCAGCGGGTCGGATACGCGAGCGGCATCGCCGCGAGCGCGGGACACTGCTCCGAACTTCGGCGACGACGCCGCCCGGAGGCTCCCGAAACTCCTCCCGGGAATCAATCTCGTCCACGGGCTGAAAGGCGAGACGCGGGAGACATTCGAGCACAACAAGCGGTTCCTCCAGCGGGTGTACGACGAGGGGTTGATGCTCCGGCGGGTGAACATCCGGCAGGTGATGGCCTTCGAGGGGACCGATATGGCCGACACCGGCGCGGAAATCGCCAGGGACCACAAGCAACTGTTCAAGCAGTACAAGAAGGAGGTCCGGGAGACCATCGACAACCCGATGCTCCAGCGGGTCGCGCCGCCGGGGACGGTGCTGCCCGACGTGCATCTGGAGTACCACCAGGACGGCAAGACATTCGGCCGCCAGCTGGGCACCTATCCGCTGCTGGTCGGCATCCCGGGCGAGCGCGAACTCGGCACCGTCGTCGACATCGCGGTCACCGACCACGGCTACCGGTCGGTCACCGGCGTCCCATACCCGCTTGACCTCAACAGCGCGTCGATGGACGAACTCACCGCGATTCCCGGCATCGGCCGGAGCACCGCCGGCGACGTGGTGGTAAACAGGCCCTACGAGTCGGTCGGGGACGTCGACGTCGCGTCTATCGAGCGGTTCGCGACCGCCCAGTCCCAGGAAGGCGCTGACTAACGGTCGTCCGAACCCGTCAGCCTATCGAACGGAAAGTACTTTTCACTCCGGGGATGACCAAGAGCGTATGACTGCGGTCGAGGTGAGCGTCGTTCTCCCCGCCTACAACGAGGCAGACACCATCGAGCGGACGGTCTCGACGACCCTCGAGACGCTCGCCTCGTTTCTCCCCGAGGACACGTACGAGGTCATCGTCGCGGAGGACGGCTGTTCGGACCGTACGCCGGAGATAGCGACGCGACTCGCGAACGAGGACAGCCGTATCCGGCACGTCCACAGCGACGACCGGCTGGGCCGCGGCGGCGCGTTAGAGTACGCCTTCGAGCGGGCCAACGGCGAGACGCTGGTGTATTTCGATACTGACCTGGCGACGGACATGTCGCATCTGGAGGAACTGGTCAACGCCGTCCGCGTCGACGGCTACGACGTGGCGACGGGGTCGCGCTGGCTGCCGGAGAACCGCGCCGACAGGCCTGCGAAGCGGGGGGTTCCGAGCTTCGGCTACAACACGCTCGTCCGGACGCTCCTCCGGTCTGACCTCAGGGACCACCAGTGTGGGTTCAAGGCCTTCGACCGGGGGGCACTGGAGACGCTGTTGCCCCTCGTCCAGGACGAGCACTGGTTCTGGGACACGGAACTGCTCGTGAAGGCCCAGCGCAACGGCTACCGGGTGACGGAGTTCCCCGTCGACTGGACGCCCAGGGGCGATTCGAAGGTCGACATCGTCCGGGACGTGTTCGGCATGGGCAGCCAGATACTCCGGACGTTCTGGGAACTGTCGGTCAGTCCCCGGATTACACGCGAAGTGTCGCTGGGCGCGGGGACGATGCTCGTCGTCGTCGCCCTCCTGTTGATGACACAGTATCTCGACCCCGACCGCGTCCTCGCGGAGATGGCGGGCGCGGCGCCGGAAACCGTCGCGCTGAGCGCGGTCGTCTACGCCGTCTCGTGGCCGCTCCGGGGCATCCGGTACCGGGACATCCTCGTCTCGATGGGGTATCGGGAGCGGTGGAGCTTCCTCACGGGCGCGATATTCGTCAGCCAGACCGGGAACCTCGTGTTCCCGGCACGGGCCGGTGACGCCGTCCGGGCGTACGTCATCAAGGCCCGCCGCTCGATTCCGTACCCCTCGGGATTCGCGTCGCTGGCCGTCGAGCGGGTGTTCGACCTGCTGACGATTACGCTGCTTGCCGGCGTCGTCATGATCGGACTGGCGGTAACCGGGTCGGCCGAGCAGCTGGTAACCGCGCTGACCGGGGACGCGGTCGGCGGCGACGCGGCCAGCAGCGGACGGACCGCCGTCGCCGTCGCGGCCGGTGTCGGCCTCGCGGCAATCGGAGCGGTGGTGGCTATCGTCGCCAGCGCCCGCACCGACCGGAACCTCGTCCGGGCCGTCATCGGCCGGCTGAGCAGTGACTCCTACGCCGACTACGTCGCCGACGTCGTCGAAGGGTTCGTCGGCGACGTGCAGACCGTGGCCGCCGACGGGTCGGCCTTCACCCGTGTCGGCATTGGGAGCCTCCTCATCTGGACGTTCGACGTCATAACGGCGCTGATAGTCTTCGAAGCGTTCGGCTACGGCCTGACACCGTCGCTGGTGGCCGTCGGCTTCTTCGCGGTCAGCGTGGGTAACCTCGCCAAGGTCCTGCCGCTGACGCCCGGCGGGGTCGGTCTCTACGAGGGGGCGTTCACCGTCATCGTCGCGTCGCTGACGCCGGTCGGCGTCGCTGCGGCTATCGGTGTCGCCATCGTCGACCACGCGGTCAAGAACGTCGTGACCATCATCGGCGGCGTCGCGTCGATGGCCTGGCTCAACGTCTCGCTGACGACGGCCGTCGAGGAATCCCAGTCCGCCGACGCGATCGAACCGGAAACGAACGACTGAGACGGACTGTCGTAGCGGGTTCCCGGTTTGGCCGGGCACGGGCCGGCGGGAATACTCTACAGCGGTGCGTACGGTTGCCACCCGTTTTCCGCTCGTCTGAGTACCGATAGTAACAGTCGCTGAACGACTCGTTTTATTCGATGGTCGGGTAGTCGACGGGGAAACGTCCGCCTTTGGTTATATGAATGGTCATGCGACTGATGCACAAACGTGGGTTTCGTGACGTGTATCGCCGGTCTCTATCACAATACCGAAAGGATTTAATAACTTTCGTTCGAATACAGTGTTACCGACTGCCTCCGGGTTCTGTGATGTCTCTCGCCCGGTGAGCACCCGCCTTCGCAACCAATGAGTGAACACACACGGACGCGACAGCAGCGTGAGGAACAGACGACGGAGTCGACGGAATCGGAGAGCACAGCGTGCCCGGAGTGCAGTGGCTCGCTCGTAATCGACGACGAACACGGCGAAACGGTCTGTGAAGACTGTGGGCTCGTCGTCGAGTCCGACGAAATCGACCGCGGCCCGGAGTGGCGAGCGTTCGACTCCAGCGAGAAAGACGAGAAGTCCCGTGTCGGCGCGCCGACGACGAACATGATGCACGACAAGGGGCTCTCGACCAACATCGACTGGCGCGACAAGGACGCCTACGGCAACTCCCTGTCGGGCAAACAGCGCCAGAAGATGCAGCGCCTGCGCAAGTGGAACGAGCGCTTCAGAACCCGGGACTCCAAGGAGCGCAACCTCAAGCAGGCCCTCGGAGAGATCGACCGCATGGCCTCCGCCCTCGGACTGCCCGAGAACGTCCGCGAGACGGCCAGCGTCATCTACCGCCGCGCGCTGGACGAGGACCTGCTCCCCGGCCGCTCCATCGAAGGTGTCTCGACGGCCTCCGTCTATGCCGCCGCGCGACAGGCCGGCGTCCCGCGCTCGCTCGACGAGATTACGGAGGTCTCCCGCGTCGAGAAAAGCGAAATCGCCCGCACCTACCGCTACGTCGTCCGCGAGCTCTCGCTGGAGGTTCGCCCCGCCGACCCCGAGAGCTACGTCCCGCGGTTTGCCTCCTCGCTGGAACTGTCCGACGAAGCCGAACACCGCGCCCGCCAATTGCTTCAGAACGCCAAGGAACAGGGCGTCCACTCCGGCAAGTCGCCGGTCGGCCTCGCTGCCGCCGCCGTCTACGCCGCCGCTCTGCTGACCAACGAGAAAACGACGCAGGCCGCGGTGTCCGAGGTCGCCGACATCTCCGAGGTCACTATCCGCAACCGCTACCACGAACTGCTGGAAGCCGAGCAGGACCTCCCCGTCGCGTAACCCTCTCAGGTATCGGTGGCGCGGGCGCTTTTCCGAGTATCGACCGCACAGTGAGCGGACTCGCCGGCCAGTAACCGCAAGACTAGAGTCGTCCCGTCCGCTGGGACCGGTATGGAGACGACACACCGGGTTCGAACCGGTGACGCCCGCACGCTCGAATGTCCCGACGACAGCGTCGAACTGGTGGTGACGTCGCCACCCTATCCGATGATAGAGATGTGGGACGACATCTTCGCCGAACTGGACCCGGACATCGGAGCGGCCCTTGACCGTGGCGACGGCGACCGGGCGTTCACGCTGATGCACGACGTGCTCGATTCGGTGTGGGCGGAGCTGAAACGCGTCCTGGTTCCGGGCGGTATCGCCTGTATCAACGTCGGGGACGCGACGCGGTCCCTCGAGGACGGCTTCCGCTCCTATCCGAACCACGCCGAGATTACCGACCGACTGACCGACCACGGGCTGCGCGCGCTGCCGGACATCCTGTGGCGCAAACCGACCAACAGCGGCGCGAAGTTCATGGGCTCTGGAATGGTCCCGCCGAACGCCTATCCGACCCTGGAACACGAGCACATCCTCGTGTTCCGCAACGGGGAACGCCGCCGCCTGGAACCGGGCGCTGACCGTCGCTACGAGGGCGCCTATTTCTGGGAGGAACGCAACGAGTGGTTCTCCGACCTCTGGGAACTCCCCGGCGAGACCCAGGACCTCGACGACGGACTTCGGGACCGCTCGGGAGCCTTCCCGCTGACGGTGCCCTATCGACTCATCTCGATGTTCTCGGTGTACGGCGATACAGTACTTGACCCGTTTCTCGGCACCGGGACGACGACGCTGGCGGCGATGGTCGCCGGCCGGAACTCCGTGGGTGTGGACCGCGACCCGGACCTGCTGTCGGCGCTCGAAGAACGGGTCGCCACCGCCCCGGAACGCTCTCGGACCATCGCCCGGGAGCGCCTCGCCGACCACCGCTCGTGGGTGAAACAGCGGCGCGCCGACGGCAAGGAGCCTGGCTACGAGGCCCAACAGTACGACTTCGCCGTCAACACGAAACAGGAGCGACGGATTCAGCTCTACGCGGTCGACTCCGTCACGGCCACCGACGACGGCTTCCGGGCCGTCCACGAACCGGTCGAGTAGGGGCGGCTTTTTGTGGGGGTCTGTCGAAGCCGAGGTATGGACTTCGAGTCGTTCACCCTGCTCGCCGCCACCGACGACCTCGGGGTGGCGCCGGCCGCCCGCGCCGACGCCGACGGGCTGGAACTACGGATGGACTTCGCCGACGAGCCGCTGGCCCAGCTGGACGCCTACGACGGCGACCTCCCGGTACTCGTCACGAACCGGCCGACCTGGGAGGGCGGCGAGGCGGCCGACACCGCGGGGCGACTCGACGCGCTCGAAGCCGCGCTCGAACACGACGCCGTGGCGGCCGTCGACCTCGAACTCGCGGCACTGGAGGGAGCCGGCGACCACGACGCCGGACGCGTCGCCGACGCCGCCCACGGCCGCGGCGCGTCCGTGGTCGTCTCGACGCACAACTTCGAGTCGACGCCCGACCGTGATGCGATCGTGAGCCGACTCGAGCGAGCCTGTGCTCGCGGTGACGTAGGGAAGATGGCGAGTACGGCCCGGTCGCCGGACGACGTCCTGGCGATGCTCGGGGCGACTCGCGAATTGACTGCCGGAGGCGAGCGAGTCGCCACGATGTGCATGGGTGCGGCCGGTCGCCACTCCAGAGCCGTCGCCCCGCTGTACGGCTCCCGCATCGGCTACGCGCCGGTCGACCCCGCCGACGCGACCGCGCCGGGGCAGTACGACCTCGCGACGCTCCGGAAGCTGGTCGGACAGCTACAGAGCGACGCCTGAGACTGGCCTGTGCCTACCGCGGGGATTTCCTCCGGAGAGTAATCCTTCGGAAGATATAGGGGTATGCGAGACAGATTCGCCGAGTATGACTGAAACAGGACGCAAGCGGCCGTTACTGGCCGTGGTGCTTGCGTTCATTTTCCCTGGGCTGGGACACTTCTATCTCCGCAAATGGGGGCGGGGACTGCTGTGGCTCGGGCTGTTGTTTGCGCTGTCGGTACTGTTCGTCGTCACCGGGGCTATCGACCCCGTCACTGATCTGACCATAGACGCTATCTCGTCGTCGTATCAGTCCAGACCCACCGAGGTGACGATCGGGTCGGTCGTGATTACGACGCTCAACGTCGTCGACGCCTACTGGGTCGCGGTCAAGGAGAACCAGACACAGGAGGTCGAAGCCGGCACGACGTGTCCGAACTGCGGGAAGGAACTCGACCAGGACATCGACTTCTGTCACTGGTGTACGACGCAACTGGAGCCGGTCGAACCGGACCAGCAGTAGCCCGGCCGTCGAGGTCGGTGCCGACCCGAACCCGGCTTACTTCTCGATGATGCTCTCCTCGATCCGTTCGCCGAAGTGTGTCGCCGTGTCCTCGTGGTGGACGAGGACCTCGTCGCCGGGTTCGAGGTCCGTGACGGCGGTTCGCCCGTCGTGGGTGTGGACCTTGATCGTCTCGGCGTTCTGGAGCAGCGTCTCGATGCGGTCGCCGTCCTCGGTCTCGGCCTGGACGCGGAACATGGGGCGCTTCTCGATTTTCGCGCGGCCGACGATGGCCTCGCGGGTGCGACCGTTCGCGTCGACGATCTGGACCTCGTCGCCGGACTGGAGCTCCGAGAGGTACTTCGTGCCGCCGTCGGGCGTCCGGACGTAGGCGTGGACCGCGCCGGCGTTGACCCGGAACGGCCGGGAGGCGACGTAGGGCGACTCCGCCGTCTCGGCGTGGACGAAAAACAGGCCGCGGGCCATCGAGCCGACGAGCATCCCCTCGTCGTGTTCCATCAGGCTGCCCGTGTCGATACAGACGCGGTCGGCGGAGCCGGTCTGCTCGACAGCCGTGACCTCGGCGTACTCCAGGTCGAGTGACTCCCGGCCCATCTCGTCGCGGACCTCGACGGTCTTGCGTATCTCGTCGACGTCGTCCGTGTCCAGCAGGACGCCGTCGGCCCCCAGTTCCAGCGTCTCGTAGGCCGTCCGGGCGTCCTCGGCGGTTCGAACGCCGGCGATGAGGTCCGTCTCCTCGCCGACGCGGGCGATGAGGTTCTCGAGCGGGATGATCTGCCAGTTCTCGCCGATGACGATGGTGAAGTCGGCTTCGGCGGCGACCGCCTCGGCGAACGCCTCGTAGTCCTCGTCGAAGATGCGGACGTAGCCGCCGTCGGGGGCGGCCCCGTTCTGCCGGAGCGTCGAGAGGTCCGCGGAGCCGGAGAAATCAGACGGGAGGTCGACCGTGCCGTCGCCCTCGCCGCCTTTCCCGACGATGGTCGCATCGGCCTGTGATTCCTCCGCCTCGGCCTCCATCACGTGGACGTCGCCGTTGGTGAACGCGGCGATGTTTATCTCGCCGAGTTCCGAGACGCGGTCGACGTCATCCTCGTCGACAAGTACCCAGTCGACGCCGGCCTCGATGCCGGCGGTTACCCGCCGTTTCCGTGTCTCCCAGTCACCGACCTCGCTGTCGGCCTTGAGCCAGACGCTTCGAGTCATACGCCCACGTCCGCAACGGCGGGGCTTGAACGTGGCGGAACCCGGGTCGGACTGTCGGCTGGCAGACAGTCCAGCGAGCGACGTGACATGCGTATCACAGGCGGTGTATCCACTGGGTTTCCTGGATGTACCGACCACCTAACGGGGTTATCATTATTTATTGCTTTCCAATTATCGTAATTAATGTTGACCAGTAGAGTTATCAATGAATATTACTACCTATCTAGTCAGACAGTACTTTCCACCTACAAATGGTTACTAACCATGTCTACACGATAGCCGGGGCGAAAGGGGGGGTCGGAAAGACGACGTCTAGCATAAACCTCGGCACACTGCTGGCGGAAGCTGGGTATTCGACCGTCGTCGTGGAGATGGACCTCGCGATGGCGAACCTCGTCGATTTCCTCGACGTCGACATCGACACGGACGAGGACCCGACGTTTCACGACGTACTCGCTGGCGAGGCATCGGTCACGGACGCGATGTACGAAACCGACGTGGGCCTGTCAATTGTTCCGAGCGGGACCACGCTTGAGGGGTACGCGGACACCGACCTCGACCTGCTACCCGACATCGTCAAGACTCTCCGGTGGCACCACGACGTCGTCCTGCTGGACACGCCGGCGGGACTGAGCGAGGAGACGATCCGACCGCTCCAGCTCGCGGACGACGTGTTGCTCATTTCGACGCCGCGGGTGGCGTCAATCCGGAACGTTTCGAACACGAAGGAGCTCGCCGAGCGGGTCGACGCCCCGGTGCGGGGACTCGTCCTCACGAAATCCGGGACGGGGGCGTCGCCGGGTGCCGACGAGATAGCGGAGTTTCTCGACGTCGAACTGCTCGGACACGTCCCGGAAGACGACGCCGTCCCGCACTCGCAGGACAACGGCACACCCGCCGTCCAGAACGCGCCCAGGAGCGGTGCCGCGATTGCCTACAAGCGGATTTCGAGACAGCTCGTCGATACCGAGAAGGCGTCGGTCGACTCCACGGCAGTCGCGACCCATTCTGTCCCGGACGATGCAGTGCCGACATACAGGCAAGTGGAACAGCCAGCACCGGATGCCGAGCCCGCCGAGGCCGGGACGACAGACGGTGGCCTGGAAGTTCACCCACCGGGCACAGTCGCTGACGACAGCGACCTCATCGGTCCAGTGCCGCCCGAGCAAGACGGCGTTGACGACCGGGACGACGACGCAGAACCGACCGACGCCGACGAGTCACCCGTCTCGGAAGAGCAGACAGCGGCCACCGAAGACGAGACCGAAACCGGGTCGGTAATCGACGGAGAGGCTCTGGTCGACACCGAACCAGCACCGCTCGACGGGGCGGAGGAGAGTGGCGACGAGCCAGAGCCGGCCACCGGGACACCGCAGTCGGTTTCTGAGGACCTGCAAGATGCCAGCGAATCGGAGTCCGACACCGACGACCGGCAAGATGTCGACGAATCGGAATCCGACACCGACGACCTCCAAGATGCCGACGAACTACAGTCTGAGACTGGAGACCCGCAGAACGTCGACGAATCGGAGTTCGATACCGACGACCTCCAAGATGCCGACGAATCGGAATCCGACACGGACGACCGGCAAGATGCCGACGAATCGGAATCCGACACGGACGACCGGCAAGATGCCGACGAATCGGAATCCGACACGGACGACCGGCAAGATGCCGACGAATCGGAATCCGACACGGACGACCGGCAAGAAGCCGACGAATCGGAATCCGACACGGACGACCGGCAAGAAGCCGACGGGTCGGAATCCGACACCGACCCGACCGCTGACTCGCCGTCAGACTCCCCGGGCGACAGTGATTCGGATGCCACCAGTGACGGTCTCGGCGCGCGAATGCGGTCGCTGTTTGGCCTCTAGACCTCGACAGCCAGTCCGGCCTCGCGGAGCGCCTCCTCGGTGGTGGCGTCGTCGTGGACGACGGCGGAGACGGCGCGGGCAATCTTTTCCGGTTCGTCGTGCTGGAAGATAGAGCGACCCATCGAAACGCCGGCGGCCCCGGCGTTCATCGTCCCCCGGACCATCCGGACGGTCTCCTCGTCGGTCCCCTTCGAGCCGCCGGCGATGACCACCGGCAGCGACGTGGACTCGACGACGTGCTGGAACGTATCGGCGGAGCCGGTGTAGCCGGTCTTGACGATGTCCGCGCCCAGCTCTTCGGCCAGCCGAACGGCGTGGCCGACGGACTGGTTGTAGTCCTCGTCCTCGGAGTCGATGTCGGGGCCGCGGGCGTAGGCCATCGCCAGCACCGGCAGGCCGTACTGGCTGGCCTCGGTCGTCAGTTCGGAGAGCTCCTCGATCTGTTCGGGCTCGTACTGGCTGCCGACGTTGATGTGGAAGGACACGGCGTCGGCCCCGGCACGGATGGCGTCCGTCACCGTCCCCGTGGTCCGCTTGTCCTGCTCGTCCGGCCCGATGGTGGTAGAGCCGTTGAGATGCGTGATGTAGCCCGCGTCGTTCTTGTTCGGATGGACCCGCCCGGCGATGCCCCGCTGGGTGAGGACGGCGTCCGCGCCCCCGCTGGTGACCGCGTCGATGGTCGATTCGATGTCTTTGAGACCCTTTACGGCCCCCATTGTGATGCCGTGGTCCATCGGGACGATGACGTACGTGTCGTCTGTCCCGATGCGTTCGAGTCGTGCGCGTTTGCCTGCAGTCATGATATGAGACAGTGTGGCAAGTACGATTATGTGCGTTCCGGTTGCGGTCGTTCTGACGCCCCCCGGAGCGCCCCCGCTTTGAGTTCGCGAGCCTTGGCTTCGAGCCGGTCGGCCACCGCGTCGACGGGCTCGCCGTTCTCGTGGCCCTCGGCGACGATGTCGACCAGCGCTGAGCCGACGATGACCCCGTCAGCGCCGGCGGAGACGATTCGCTCGGCGTGAGCGCCGGTCTTGATGCCGAACCCGACGGCCTTGGGCACGTCCCAGTCGGAGAGCCGCGCCAGCGACTCCTCGGTGGCGTCGTCCACGTCCTCGCGCGCGCCGGTGACGCCCAGACGCGCCTGGACGTACACGTAGCCCGACACCTGTTCGAGCATCCGTTCGAGCCGGTCGCCTCTCGTCGTCGGCGCGACGATGAACACCAGGTCGAGACCGAACTCGTCGCAGGCCCGGCGGAGCGGCCCGGCCTCCTCGGCGGGGAGGTCCGGGACGACGAGTCCTTCGATGCCCACCGCGGCGGCCTTCTCGACGAACGGCCGGGGACCGTGCTCCGAGCCATACTGATAGATGAGGTTGTAGTAGGTCATACACACCAGCGGCACGTCCACGTCGAGGTCCTCGACGAACTCGAAGAAGCGGTCGGGCGTCATCCCGGCCTCCAGCGAGCGGACGATGGCGTTCTGGATGGTCTTTCCCTCCGCGATGGGCTCGGAGAACGGCAGGCCGAGTTCGATGACGTCGGCCCCGCCGCGGGCCAGCGCCTCGACGTATTCCAGCGAGGCCTCGTAGTTCGGGTCGCCGGCTGCGAGGTACGGGACGAAGGCGGGTTCGCCTGCGAAGGCGCGTTCGAGCCCCATCAGAGGCCACCCCCGCCGACTCGCTCAAAAATGGACATATCAGGCGCGATGTCGAGGTCCCGTTTGCTGGTCTCCTCGATGACCGTTTCGAGGTCCTTGTCGCCGCGGCCGGAGACGTTGACGACGACGGTGTCGCCGACCTCGTCGTGGTGCTCTTCGAGGTAGCCGAAGGCGTGGGCCGTCTCCAGGGCCGGGATGATACCCTCGTCCTGGGAGAGGCGGTGGAACGCCTCCAGTGCGGCGTCGTCGTCGACGTTGACCGGTGTGACGCGGTCCTCGTCGACCAGGTGGGCCAGTTCCGGACCGACGCCGGCGTAGTCCAGCCCCGCGGACACGGAGTGTGATTCCATTATCTGGCCGTCGGAATCCTGCAGGAGCTTCGTGCGCGCGCCGTGGAGCACGCCCTCGTCGCCGGTCGACAGCGTCGCGGAGTTGGGCGCGACGCCCTCCGCCTCGTCGACCTGCAGGGAAGAGCCGCCGGCCTCGACGGCGTAGAGGTCCACGTCGGTATCCTCGACGAAATGGGCGAACGTCCCCATCGTGTTCGAGCCGCCGCCGGCACACGCCAGCACGGTATCGGGCAGCCCGCCGGTCTTCTCGATGGCCTGCTCGCGGGCCTCCTCGGAGATGACCGCCTGGAAGTCCCGCACCATCTTCGGGAACGGGTGCGGGCCGACGATACTCCCGATGACGTAGTGGGTGTTCTCGACGGTGGTCGCCCAGTCACGCATCGTCTCGGAGATGGCCTCCTTCAGCGTGCCGCGGCCGACCGTGACGGGGTTGACCTCGGAGCCGTTGATGCGCATCCGGAACACGTTGGGGCGCTGGCGCGCGATGTCGGTCTCGCCCATGTATATCTCACAGGGCATATCGAGGTGGGCCGCCGCCATCGCCGTCGCCGTGCCGTGCTGACCGGCGCCGGTCTCGGCGATGATGCGCTCCTTGCCCATGTACTTCGCCAGCAGCACCTGGCCCAGGGCGTTGTTCAGCTTGTGAGCCCCGCCGTGGAGCAGGTCCTCGCGCTTGAGGTAGACGTCCGTGTCGTATCGGGCCGAGAGCTGGTCCGCGTACTGCAGCGGCGTCGGTCGGCCGCCGAAGTCGGCCAGCCGCTCGCGGAACTCGTCCATGAAGCCGTCCTCGTTTTCGATAACGTACCGCTGGTAGGCGTCGGTCAGCTCCTCGATGGCTGGCATCAGCGCCTCGGGCACGTACTGTCCACCGTACTCGCCGAACTTGGGGTCGTGTGCGTCGTCAGTACTCATGTGTCTGTGGTCGTCTCAACTGCATCAGTTTCCGCGTGTGTGAGTCGCCGCGTGTTCGCTTCCACGTCCGTCGCCGCGCCGTGGTCCATGATGGCCGAACCGACCAGCAGCGCGTCCGCACCGGCGTCGCGCATCCGCGTGGCGTCGTCCTCTGTCTGTATGCCGCTTTCCGCAATGAGTGTGACGCCGTCGGGAACCTCGGGCGCGACGGATTCGAACGTGCCGAGGTCCACATCGAGTTCGGCGAGGTCGCGGTTGTTGACGCCGACGACGTCCGCGTCAGCGTCGAGCGCTTTCTCGACCTCCGCCGCGGTGTGGGCCTCCACGAGGACCTGGAAGCCGCGCTCGCGTGCGGCCGTGAGGAGCTCCGCGAGGTCGTCAGTCCCGTCGGCTTCGAGAAAGCGGACGATGAGCAGGACGACATCTGCCTCGACGACGTCCAGTTGCTCCTCGTGGAGGATGAAGTCCTTCCGCAGGACGGGCACGTCGACGGCGTCCCGAACCCGTTCGAGCGTTCTCGCCGACCCGCCGAAGTGGTCCGGCTCGGTCAGCACGGACAGCGCCGCCGCGCCGCCCGCGACCATCTGTGTTGCGAGCGCGACCGGGTCGTCGGCCCGCTCGCCGTCCGCGGTCGGGCTCGTGGGCTTGATTTCGGCGATAACTGGCGTCCGCCCGTCGTTCGCCGCCGCGTCGAAGGCGTCGGACAGCGACCGGGGCGACACCGACACCCTGTCGCCGCCGCCACCGCGCTCCCGCGCCGTGTCGAGAATCGACTGGACCGCTGGTGCTATCTCCTCACTGTCGTCCATTACTGAACACTAACGTACAGAAGTGTACATAAGAGTTGCCCTCTGCCCTCGGCGGTTACCGCTCGTTGTCAAACATGCAATAATTCTATGGTGTCTCGCGTTACATGTTCACATATGTCGTTTCAGACACGTATCAGACCGGCCGAACCGGTAGACATCGCCGACATCCGCCGGGTCGCCAGGGCCGCGTGGCACACGGTGTACGACGACATCCTCGGAGAAGAGACGGTAAACGAGCTGTTGAGCGAGGGGTACGCGCCGCCGGTGCTAGAGCAGATGATCGACCTAGAGGAAGTGGGACTGTTCGTCTCGACGGCGGACGGGGACATCGTCGGGTACGCCAGTTGTGGGATGACGGACTCGGCGGGGTTCGGCGACCTCGACCTGTATGTCCACCCGGACTACTGGGGCGAGGGCATCGGGTCAGAACTGCTCTCGCAGGGAGAACAGCACCTCCGCGAACTCTCCGTTCGGAAGATACGCGACGAGGTGCTGGCCGAAAACGAGGTCGGGAACGCCTTCTACCGCAAGCACTTCGAGAAGGTCGACGAGCGGACGAGCGAGGTCGACGGCAAGGAACTGCCGGTCAACGTCTACGAGCGACGGGTTTGAGGCTACGGACGGCTGTCTCTTGTCGCGGCACTCGTCTGTGATGGACGCTGTCGGCTTTGTACCGGCTACTGTCGCCAGCCCTCGACAGTGCCGAATCGAGAACCTGGCCAGCGAGGGGCGGAGACCCAGAACGGGTGACCGGACGAATGAAAGCGGGGAAACGGGCGTTCACGCCACCGAATACGGGGCTCGGGCCGGAGTCGGATCGGTAGTCGTAGTCGAGGCGCGGGCCGGAATCGGATCAGTAGTCGTAGTCGACGAGGTACTTCGCCTCGAAGTTACACTGCTGGTTCCGCTTGTTCTCTATCTTCAGGAGGTAGTAAATCCCGTTCTGGGACCGGTACGTCTCGGCGACGTCGCCGGAGATCCAGCCAGTTTCGGAAGTCGGGCGGATCTCGTAGTCGACCACGACCCAGTGTGCCCAGGGTCCGACCCACTGTCGCCGGGTCTCGTTGGGCTGGAGCGTCCCGCCGAAGTGCGTCCCAGTGTAGCGACGCTTCGTGAAGCTCGCGGCCCGCAGCGCGCGGTAGACGTTCACGCGCCCGTACCCCATCTCGACGTTCCAGGCGCCGTTGGACTTGTGGCTGTGGTGGGCGTAGCTGTACTTGCTCGCGCTGACCTTGTCACAGGTCCGCTCGATGATGTCCCGGACCTCGACGTTCGTCAGCGACGGGTTGTAGCTCTTGAGCAGGCCGGCGAGACCAGCGACGTGCGGGGTCGCCGATGACGTCCCGTTGAAGAACTTGTAGTAGTCGCCGTCGGCGGAGCCGGCGGAGGCGCTCCCACTGTTGTAGCCGTTCGCGCCCTGGATGTCGGTGGTCCAGCACCGCACCGCCGGGGCCACGACGTCTATGTCCTGGCCGTAGCTGGCACCCCAGCGCTCCCCGTCGGGACTCTCCGGACGCTTGCGCTCGTCGTTCTGGTCGGACCCGCCGACTGCGAGGACCTTCGGGTGGGTCGCCGGGTAGCGGATGACGTTGTTGTTCTCGTTGCCCGTCGCCGCGACGAGAACCACGCCCTGCTGGTCGTGAGCGTTCTCGATGGCGGGGTTGATAATCTGCTTGTCCCAGGACCACCAGCCGAAGCTCATGTTGATGACGTCGACGTTGGCCCGATTCGCAGACTCGTTGATGGCGCGGGCCACCTCGACTTCGGTCCAGTTGGGGATGGACACCGCGTGGACCTTCGCGCCGCCACCGACCCCGGCGATGCCTTCCTGGTTGTCCAGTTCCGCAGCCGCGAGTCCCGCCACGGCTGTCCCGTGGTTCCCGACCGGCGAGCCGTCGTTTTGCACGGTGCCCGCGTTGAACCCGCTCCCGTCGTACGTGAGGTCCGGGTGACCGAGGTCACAGCCGGTGTCGAGGACGCCGATCTTGACGGAACTGCTGGCGGTGCCGAGGTTCCACCCTTCCCGGGCCCCGATCTTGTCCATGTCCCACTGTTCGGTGAAGAAGGTGTCGTTGGGGACGTGCGTAATCGCCTCCTCCGCCTCGGGGGACGGTTCGGCCTCAGCGGTGGCGGTCTCGGCCATCGGGGGCTCTATCTCCGGGGCCGCCGTGAGCGGACTCACCATCGGCTGGTTCTCCGTGCGCACGCTCTTGACGTTCGACGGTAGCGACTCCATCATCTGGCTGACGACAGTCTGCGCGGTCAGGCGCTCGTCGTCGACACGCATGAGCTTGCCGTTCTGCCGTTCGAGTTGCATGACACGGAAGTCACCGAGGAGGTCGTCGTCCTCGCCGGCGACCGGGTCGGCCTGGAGATGGAACTCCTCGGAGAGCGTCGCCATCGCGTCGGCGTCGGCCTGCGGGCCCGCCGGCTTGAGCTCGACTACGACGCGGTCGGGCAGCGCGGTGAAGTACGCCTCGCGTCCCTCCATGTCCGAGCGCCTGTACGCGGGGGCGATCCACTCTACCGTGTCGGCCGCTTCGAGTTCCTCGAAGGTTTCCTCGTCGAGGTCCTCCTCCGTGTGGATCCAGAAGCGTGTCGGACTGTCGTTGATGAGTTTGCCCGACTTCTCGCGGTCCTCCTCGGTCCCGGCGAGTTCGCTCTCCAGACGGATGTCGTAGTCCGAGAGGAACTCCAGCACGGCCTCGCGGTCCATCGGTTCGGTGAACGAGACCAGGAAGATAGAGTCGTCGCAGGTCGCGACGACCCCCTCGTCACCGACCGTTATCTGTGTCGGAAAGCCACCGATCATCGTCGCCCCTCCGTCGGTACACGCCACGCGGTTGTATCAGTTCGATACATAGCATAGTCAGGTACACGTGCCCTGGTCTTTGCTATGGAGTCCGTACCGTATATCCCGATCTGAAGGCCTGGAATACCTGTATTCGGGGACGAGATGTGATGGCTTATGACATGACCTGCCTACCCTTACCTGACCACGATACTTAGTAAGCTGACATGTACTTGAGAGAGAAGGTTCGGGCAACGAATCCGCGAGAGTCCCGCCACCACGTACCCGGCTCGTCCATTGGTGCCAAGGGCGCGGGTGGACAATCATGGAACTCCCGGCCGCGGTGTCCGTGGACCTGATTGACAAGGCCTCTATCCCGGGAATTCTGGCCTTACCGGAACACCGGCGGAACCTGTCTTGAGAAATTCGGAATTATTCGCGACGCAGCGTCTCTGACCGGCGTGTAATTCGCCGGAGGCAGGGTGGAAATGGGGCTTTCGGTCCTTCTGTCGGCCAGATACGCCCGTCTACCGCTGTCCGAGACCACGGCCTGGCCGCTGTGCCTGTATCGCGCCCCCTACTCGTAGCGTCGCGTCGGGGCGACTCCCCCAGAACCGCGTAATCTGTGCATAGTTATCCCCTCTCGACGACCGTCTCAGTATGGAGGCGTCACCGTGAAAATACAGATATCAATCTCAGATGACGCGGAAGAGAACGTAAACGTCGAGCAGGTCGAGGGGTCCGGGTCCACAGCCCAGACCGTCGCCTCGCCGACGGAGTCCGACGTGATCGGTGCACCCCCGCAGTTTGCACCCGTCGGCCAGTCGGGGACGGCCCCGAACGGGGACGGCGAGTCGGCCATCGATCCAGAGGCACCGACGGGGACGCCGACACCGGACCAAATGGGCGACGTGATCCCCGCCCCGTCGCAGTTCCGCGAGGAAGTGAACACGCAATAGCGCCCGCCGGCGTGGTGACTGACCGTCCGACGTCGCTGTCGCCCGGCGGTTTCGAGACACGATTGCCCGGGAGGGTGGCGTGTCAGTGCTGGTCGTCTGCGTGTGATGCTCAGGCACTCGCAGGTGGTTTGACAGGGTTTATGCCGCCGATTCACCTTCCTGTGCCCAATGAGCTACAAGATCGGACTCGTCGGCAAACCCTCCGTCGGCAAGTCCACCTTCTTCAATGCGGCGACGATGAACGACGTGCCAGAGGGCGCGTACCCGTTCACGACTATCGACCCGTCGATGGGCGAGGCCTATGTCCGCGTGGACTGTGCGGCCCCGGAGTTCGACCACACCTGTACCCCAAACCACGGTTACTGCACGGACGGCGTCCGGTTCGTCCCGACGAAACTCGTCGACGTGGCCGGGCTGGTCCCCGGCGCACACGAGGGGAAAGGGCTGGGGAACCAGTTCCTCACGGACCTCAACGAGGCCGACGTGCTGGTCCACGTCGTCGACTTCACTGGCGAGACGGACCTCGAGGGCGAACCCACCGAGGACCACGACCCGCGCGAGGACATCGACTTCCTCGAAGACGAACTGGACATGTGGTATCTCGACGTCCTGGAGAAGGGCATCGAGCGCTACCGCTCGGGCTACCACGGCGAGGACAAGGCCATCGAAGACGACCTCGCCGAGCAGATGTCGGCGTTCAAGATCAACGCCGACGAGATCAAACAGGTCGTGCTCGCGCTGGACCTCGAACTCGACCCCGACACCTGGGACGACGAGGACAGAGAGGCACTCGCTCGGGAAATCCGCATCCGGACCAAGCCGATGCTCATCGCGGCCAACAAGATGGACACCGAGGCCGCCCAGGACAACTGGGACCCCATCACGACGGACCCCGACTACGAACACCTCACGTTCGTGCCCGTCTCGGCCCACGCGGAGAAAGCTCTGAAGAACGGCGACGAGCAGGACGTGCTCTCCTACCGCCCCGGCGACGAGGACTTCGAGGTGACGGCGGACCTGCCCGAGGAGAAGGCCGCCGGTCTCGAACAGATCCGGGCGTTCGTGACCGAGTTCGGCGGCACGGGCATCCAGCAGGCGCTGGAAACCGCGCTGTTCGAGGAACTGGGCGCCATCGCGGTGTTCCCCGGCGCTCGCAAGCCCCAGGAGGACGGCACCTTCCTGCAGGACTGTTTCGTCCTCCCCGACGGCTCGACCGCCGAGGACTTCGCGTACTTCCTGCACACCGACATCGGCGAGGGCTTTCTGCACGCCCACGACGTGCGCACCGAGCGACAGGTCGGCGCGGACACGCAGCTGGACCACCGCGACGTGGTCGAGATCACGACGACGAACTGAACCCGTCGGTGCTGTTATGATACCCGGCGAGCGCCGGGCTACAGCAGGAGGTGGGCCAGCAACACGATGATTGCGACTTTCTTCACGAGGACGACGCCGATAATCAGCTGCGTCGTCGACAGGCTCCGCACGCGCTCGATGCCCCGCCGGAGGATGGCGGGCGACTGGGCGAGGTCACGCACCAGCAACCGCCACTCCGCGCGGAACGTCTCGACCGCCGAGCCCGCGCCGTCGGTGTAGGCGGCTTCGGGCCGTGGCAGCCACTCAGAGCCGGTGTATTCGAGTTCGACCAGCGACCCCTCCAGATGACTGGCCTGCTCGAACTGCAGGCCGTTCGCTTCACACAGCCGCTCGACCTTGGCGATGTCTCGGTCGCTGTTCAGGTCGTAGCGCCGCTGTATCGCGTCGGTCGCCCAGTCGAACCGGAACCGGCAGACGAGTTCGCTCTCACCGACCCACACGTCGGCGACCTCGGCCAGTTCGACCGTGCCGGCCGTCTCTTTGCGCTTCCGGTGGAGGTGCTCGTACTCGGCGGGGGACTCCGTCGACGCCGTCACCTGGGACTCCGTCTCGGGCATGCCTTCTCGGTACGGGTGTTCGGCTGACGACACTATACGTTTTCTCCCGCCAGAGCTGTCGATACCCCGCCAGAGCCGGAGAGACGACCGGCCAGCGACACGGACCGTTCAGCGGTCGACCGGGCAGCCGTTGATCTCGCCGCCGCGCATCCCCTCGGCGAGCCAGTAGATGGAGAGCGTCAACACCACGAGCGCCAGCAGCGCGAACTCCAGTCCGTCCAGCGGCAGAAACAGCAGCGAGGTCGAGACGCCGAGCAGCGACAGCAGTCCCAGCAGGACCGCCGACCCACAGGCCGCACAGCCCGCACCGAGCGTTCCGAGGACGACGCCCGCGACGCCCGCGCCGCCCTGCTGGAGGTCGAGGCCGTGCTCGCGGAAGTGGTAGGTCACCAGGCCGATGTCGATACCGGTGAGGACGGCCACGACGACCAGCAGGACCCCCTGTGCGGGGTTGAACGACGTGCCGATGAACGGGTACAGCTCGCCGAGCACGCGCAGCCGGCTGGCGGGCGGGAGCGACCCCCCGACCACGAGGTCAAGCACCAGCGGGACGTTCAGCGAGACGACGAACACCGTCAGCGAGACGACGGCGGCAATCGCGGCGACCGCCGCGTAGACCGGCAGCGTGAGCACGAGCCTGACAGTCCGGCCCATGAGCCGCCAGTCCCCACGCGTCGTCGGCAGGTGGAGCCCCCGTGCGGTGCTCATCCGTCACCCTCCCCCAGCGCCTCCGCGATGAGGTCGTAGCTGACGCTCCCGTTGACCTTCGTCACGAACTCGCCGTCCTCGAACAGCAGGATAATCGGCGTCGTCTCGCCCAGCCCGGCGTCCTCGGCCGCCTTGATGTCGGCCTGGACGGCGTCGTCGTGTACCCGCTCCCGCGCGTCGCTTGCGACCGCCTCGCCGTCTAGCTCTGTCTCGTCGGTGAGAAACGTCGCCGTTCGGTCCAGGACGTTGTCCGAGTCGAACGACGACTGTTCGGCGAAGTAGTGGTCGAACAGCGCCCAGTAGGCCCCGCTGTCGCGGGCGAACGTCGACTCCAGCGCCTGCGTCGCCGGCTCACCCCAGGGGTAGATGACGGGGTAGGTCCGGACGACGTACGCGCCCTTGCCCGCGTCCACGATGTGCTCCCGGATGTCCGGCAGCGTGTTCTCGTGGAAGCGGCGACACGTGGGACAGGAGGGGTCTTCGAACGCCAGGACGACATGGCCGCCCAGTTCACCGCGGCGGGGCTGGGCTTCGAGGTCCGCGGCCGCCGGGTGGTCGTCGATGGATTCGTTGGTGTCCCCATCGCTACTGCACCCCGCAACTGCGCCGACGACACCCACCCCGGAGAGTGTCAGAAAGCGTCGTCTGTTCATATTCGACTGGTCGGTCCGCGCGGGTTTAGCGTTTGTTCTACTGTGTGGCCCCGATGAGTAACCGTCTTGTCGCCGGCGACGGTAGCATCCGCCGGCCGATGACGACGACCCACGGGGCCGAACCGGGGTGACTCCCCGCTGGTGACGAGCCCTATGAGTGCCGAGGCCGCTATTTTTGACGGTAGAAGGTGTCTCTGAGGGAGTCTGGTTGTGGCCACAGTAGACATAGGCCCCGGTCAGGGCTGTTTCGGACTGGCAGACGCGGATTTATGAACGGTGCCGAGTAAACACACAGTATGGCCGCCGAAATTTCCGACCGGGTTCGAGAAATCGCGGAGGCCCGCGGCCTTCCGGAGTCCGAAGTGTTCGAGCGGGCACTCGAACGCGGACTCGAACACCTGTGGGAGGACCTCGTGCTCGCACAGTACCTCGATGGGGAACTCGACCGCGAGGAAGCCATCGAGCACGTCGGGCGGACGAAAGTCGAGCGAGCGGAGCGAGAGCGTGAGGTCGTCGAGGAAGACGTTGACTGGGGCTTGAACGCGTGACGCCTGTGGCCGTTTCGGACGCAGGACCGCTCATTCACCTCGCCGAAATCGATTCAATCGAACTGCTCTCGACGTTTGACACGCTCCTCGTCCCGGAGACGGTTTACGAGGAGGTCGACGTCGGTGGTGTTCCGGACGGGGTGGCCGACCTCTCGTACGAACTCGTCGAAGCCGACGAAAGCCGAGTCAGAACTGAGGAACTGGACGCCGGAGAATGCGCCGCGATTGCGGTCGCAAAAGAGCGGGGAGTCGTTCTTCTAACCGACGACCTCGCCGCCCGAGAGACAGCATCCGACGCGGGCGTCGAAGTACGCGGTTCTATCGGCGTCATCGCGCTCGGGTATAGTCGCGGATTGCTCGACAGAGACGAAGCGGCATCCCGTATGCGAGCACTCCAGCGTGAGACGAGTCTCTTCGTGACCGAGGCGGTTGTGGAACGCGGCATCCAGATGCTGGACGAACAGTAACGGGATGAGCGGACTCTATAGACGCTGTAAACACATTCACTATGGATAGATTGTGAGTCGTGAGTGCCGAGGCCACACTATTCAGAGTGAAAGTGAAAGAACTGATGAAGAGGGTCCGGCCGCGCGACGCGACCACGGTTTGCAGAGCCGTTACCGACTGCTGACGGCGGATGGGACTCAGGTACTACGCTGGGATTTTTGTTCGTCGGAGCCTTTGTGCGCCTATGCCAGACGTGCCCCGGTTACTGAGCACGCAGCACCCGGACAACGCCACGCTACCGTTCTTTACTGCTGGCGATGTCATCGAGGGTGAGGACGAAATCCAGGAAGCGTACTACGTCGCGTCACATCTCGGCTGTGACGAGCAGATGTGGGATTTCGAAGGGAAAGAGGGCGACGAGTACGCTGTCAAGAAACTCCTGTCGCGGTACGACGACTTCTTCGCCGAAACTCGGCTCGGCGAGGACTTCCGGCTGACCGTTCGGGGACCGAACCCCGATGTCGAGGCGTCGGAGGCGAAGTGTTGCTCGAAATCCTCGAGAGCGTTCCGCGGTCGTTCGACGCCGCTCGCCTCTTCGCAGAGGACCACGGTATCGAGACAGTCCCGCCGATCTTCGAGGTTATCATCCCGATGGTGACGGACGCCGACCAGATCAACGCTGTCCACGAGTACTACACGTCCTACGTCACCGGCAAGGCAGAGGAGATAGTGTGGGGCGACCGCACAATCAGCGACTGGGTCGGTGACTTCCATCCGGACAGTATCAGCGTCATCCCCCTCATCGAACAGCGCGACGCCATGCTCCGGGCTGACGAAATCGTCCGCGAGTACGCGACTGCCCAGGACCTCGACAGCGTTCGGGTCTTTCTCGCCCGCTCGGACCCCGCGCTGAACTACGGGTCGCTGGCTGCCGACCTCATCAACAAGATCGCGCTGCAGCGGTTGTACCAGGCTGCCGACGAGATCGGTATCGAGATCCATCCGATGCTCGGCAGCGGCTCCGCACCGTTTCGCGGGAACCTGACGCCGGACCGAGCAGCTGCGGTCGCCGACGCGTACTCCGAGGTGGAGACGTTTACCATCCAGTCGGCGTTCAAGTACGACTACCCGGTGGAGACAGTTCGCGACGGACTCGAAACCCTGCAGGCAGCAGACCTGGGGTCGCCGCCGTCACCTATCGACGAGGAGCGTGCGCTCTCCATCGTCGACCGGACTGCTGGCGCGTACACCGCGCAGGTCGACGACATCGCGCAGACGGTCAATCGGTTGGCTACTGCGGTTCCGGACCGCCGGGCACGCAAGCTCCACGTCGGTCTGTTCGGGTACTCCAGAGAGGTCGGCGAGAACGCCCTCCCCCGGGCAATCGGGTACACGGCATCGCTGTACAGCATCGGCTGTCCGCCGACGTTGCTCGGCGTGCATGCGCTCGACGAGGCTGACAGGGGATTCATCGAGGACGCCTTCCCGGCCTTTTTCGACAACCTCCGCGATGCCGCTCGCTACTACAACCCGCGGTGTACGGATGTCCTCCCGCTGTCGGCGGACTCGCTCGAAACCGCGACGGAGATGGTGGACGTGGAGCCAAACGAGGAACACCGCGCGGCGACCGACGCGGCAATCGACGCGTTCGAGTGTGGTGACGAGGAGGCGCTCCAGACGGCAGTCCGGCGAGGCGCACGCGAACGGCAGTTCCTCGGATAGGACGAGTCCGGACAGGGCCACGAGAGGTCGGCTGCTTCGTCTGTTTCGAGTGTGGTGAGAGGTCCGTGGCCGGGAGAGAACCATACGGATACTACGACCGAGGCGACTGTCGCACTCCCTGACATGCTAATCCTTAAACCGTCACACGCCGTGTATTGTCATGTCTACTGATGACACGGAACATCGTTATCGTCGGCGCTGGCCGCGTTGGCAGGCACGTTGCGGAGCAACTCAGAGAAGAGCGAAACGCAGTCACTGTCATTGAACAGAACCCGACAAACTGTGAGCAGGTGGCCCCGAAGGTGAACCGCGTCATCGAGGGTGATGGGTCGGACCCCGATGTCCTGGGCCAGGTTGATCTATCCACAGTCGACGTCGTCGCTGCGCTCACCGATAACACTGAAGTGAATCTCGCCGTCTGTGAGATGGCATCGGACGGAAACGCCGATGTCAAAACGATTCTCCGCATCGCACGGGACGGCGAACAGGACAACGCACACCGGCACTTTGTCGACAGTGTCGTGTATCCCGCATCGGCTGGGGCGGATGTCGCCCTGGATCGGATTACGTCAGTCTGAACGAAGCGGCGAAATCACCACAGACGCACCCGGCGAGGGGAGAGCTGTGGGTCGGTCACCTGTACTAACCGAGCAGGCCTGGTCGCTCTTGCCGGTTCTGGGCGAGATACAGGCCCTGTACTCGTCCCGACCGCCGGAACCTGTCACTGGCGTTGCCACTATTGATTAACTGAAATATAGCGGGTATTGATACTCATTCACATACGTAGTTGAGACCGGAGACAACGGCATCGTTCCGTTGTTCCGACACCCACCCGCACCGTCCCCGTCCCGCTCTCGGTTGCAGTCCACTGAGGAATCGGAGCAGCGCAACGCTGTGAATGGATCGCCGTTGCTCTCCAGACCCCCATTCGACTGAGACCACAATCATGCGCAAAACGGAGTACATCCACACTCACGCTCTGCTCGCTGAAGTCACACGACGGTTGGTCGAGAACGGAACCATGTCGGTCGAGACGCTGTCTACGTACGACGCGCTTGAGACGCGCCCGTCAAGCATTCACAAATCGAAACAGAACCACCGCGAAGCGATTCTGATGCTCGGTCGTGCCATCGAGTCGTGTCTCAGAGAGGCACGCACTGACAGCCACGAGCAATCGGTGAATCGATGACGGGCAATCAGCGGTAGTACGGGCGAGTGTATTCCAGCACTTTAGTACGGCGACCGACATGGGGTTGTATGAACACACCGACGCTCTCCATCCTGAGGTTGCGATGGTAAATATCGCACTCTCGGCGGCACAGCTCGTCTTGGCGCTAATACTCGTGGGACTGAACGGGTTTTTCGTCGCCGCGGAGTTCGCCTTCGTTCGCGTTCGCGGCACGTCAGTCGAGCAACTCGCTGACGAGGGGCTAACCGGTTCGGGGTCCCTCCAGGCAGTGATGGCGGACCTGGACAACTACCTCGCGGTGACCCAGCTCGGAATCACGCTGGCCTCGCTGGGGCTGGGGTGGGTCGGCGAGCCCGCCGTCGCGGCACTGCTCGAACCCGTCCTGGCGCCGGTTCTGCCGGAGAGTCTCCTCCATCTCGTGGCGTTCGCAATCGGGTTCAGCATCATCACGTTCCTCCACGTCGTCTTCGGCGAACTCGCACCGAAGACGTTCGCGATTGCCCAGACCGAGCGGCTCTCGTTGTTGCTCGCGCCGCCGATGAAGTTGTTTTACTACCTGTTCTATCCCGGTATCGTCGTGTTCAACGGCTCGGCCAACGCCTTCACGCAACTGCTGGGTGTGCCGCCGGCCTCGGAAACGGACGAGACGCTCGGCGAGCGTGAGATACGGCGAGTGCTGGCCCGGTCCGGCGAAGAGGGGAACATCGACGCGTCAGAGGTCGACATGATCGAGCGCGTGTTCGACCTCGACGATACGGTCGTCCGGGAGGTCATGGTTCCGGGCCCCGACGTCGTCAGCGTGCCGGCCGACGCCACCTTGTCCGAAATCCGGGCAGTCGTTCTCGACGAGGGCCACACGCGCTATCCGGTGGTCGACGCCGACGACAGCGACCAGATCGTCGGGTTCATCGACGTCAAGGACGTGCTGCGGGCCGGCGAGGAAGGCAACGAGGACGTGACCGCAAGCGACATCGCCCACGAGATACCCATCGTCCCGGAGACGACAGCTATCAACGACCTCCTGTTGCAGTTCAGGCAAGACCACCGTCAGATGGCCGCAGTCATCGACGAGTGGGGGTCGCTCGAGGGCATCGCGACAATCGAGGACGTGGTCGAGGCCGTCGTCGGCGACCTGCGCGACGAGTTCGACGTCGACGACCGCGAACACGCGATACGCAAGCTAAGCGACGGGAGATACGCCGCCGACGGCGGCGTGTCCCTGTCGGCAGTCAGTGAGGCCCTCGGCGTCGACCTCGACAGCGACGCGGTCGAAACCATCGGCGGGCTGGTGCTGGGTCGGCTCGACCGCGCGCCGGAAGTCGGCGACAGCGTCGAGGCGGCCGGACACGTCTTCGAGGTGACGAGCGTCGACGGCACCCGCATCTCGACGATCCGAATCAGCGAGGGCGATGTCGACGACTCGCCGTCGACCGTGTGAGCGACCGCTCAGAAGAACTCGTCCAGATAGACGGGCGCAGGTCGGAAAACGTCCGCGAGCGGGGCGCGGACGGACTCGACGAGTATCTCCAGTCCGGCCAGCCGCTCGGCCGCGTCGGCGCCGTGTGTCCCGACGGCCAGCTGTGAGAGGGTCGCGACGTCGACGGTCAGGTCGGCCGCCGAGTCGGCGGCTGGAAGCGGGTCGACCGTCGCGGTGCCACTGCTCACCGACAGTCGGAACAGGCCGTCGTTGCGGTCGAGCAGCGGGTCGCTGACCGAGATGGTACAGGCGAGGTCGCTGTCGGGCCACTCGAGGCGTTCGAGGTGGGTCACGTCGGTGAGACGAACCATCGGCCCGGCCTCGACAGTACAGTCGACAGCCGCAGGGTCGTCGACGCGATGGAGGAGGGCGGCGTCGGGCGGTAACTGGAGCGCCACGCGCTCGACCTGTGCCCCGTGTCGGCCGAGGAACGAGAGCAGTGCCCGGTGGGCCTCCTCGTCAGCGGCCGCGACGTTCGTGACCGAGAGCGTGTGGTCGGCATCGTCCGCGACGGTGTACACGAGGTAGCCCCGGAGTTCCCCGTCGCGTTCGTAGCCGTAGCAGTACGGGACGCCGCCGCCGTCCCAGTCGGCGAGCGTGCGCTCGCGCCACCACGCTTCCGAGCGGCGGAGCGAGAGCGCCGTCCCGGCGGCCGCGGCGGACTCGACCCGGCGGAGCCGCTCCCAGTCGTCGGCGTCGAGGCGGACCAGCCGTCCGGCGGTGTCGTGGTCCGGGAGCGCCGACGGCGGCAGGCCGTAGCGGCGATACGTGTTCGCCGTTCCCCAGCCCAGGCGCCGGTAGAACGGCGTCGAGAACGGCCAGAGGGTGACGAACCCGACGTCGGCCTCGCGGTACTCGCGCAGTGCGTGCCGACAGAGGTCGGCGGCGTACCCCTGCCCGCGGTGTTCGGGCGGCGTCGCAACCGCGCCGAGGCCGCCGACTGTCGTCGCCGCGCCGCGAACGGTCGTCTCGAGGAAGTACAGCTTGCAGACGGCCCGGAGGCTGTCGCCGTCGTAGAGGCCGCGCTGGTCGAACAGCGACGGCGGCCAGTCGCCGTCCGGGTCCGGGTCCACGGGCCCCTTTCCGGGCGCGAACGCGTACTGGAGAATCCGCTGACAGGCTTCGCGGTCAGTCGCCGGGACAGGGCGGAACTCGGACATACCGTCCCGGGCGGTCGCCAGCTACAGAAAGCTAGGCATCTGCGTGGCGACATCGTGGTCCCGCGTGGGCCGAGCCCCCGGACCTGCAGGCGACCCACGTGACCGGCAGAGGACTTTACACCCTCGTGGTCGACCGGACAGTATGGAGTACTCGACGTTCGGTTCGACCGGCATCACCGTCTCGGACATCTGTCTCGGCTGCATGAGCTTCGGGACGCAGGGTGACGAGTGGACGCTCGACCGCGCGGAGAGCCGCGAGGTCATCGAGCGTGCGATAGAGCTGGGCATCAACTTCTTCGACACGGCCAACGTCTATTCGGACGGCGAATCGGAGGAAATCCTCGGCGAGGTCGTCTCGGAGTACGACCGCGACGAGTTCGTCATCGCGACGAAGGGGTACGGCCAGATGCGCGAGGACGACCCCAACTCCGGGGGGCTCTCGCGGAAGGCCATCGAACAGGAGCTGTCGAACTCACTGGACCGGCTCGGGATGGACACCGTCGACCTCTACCAGATCCATCGCTGGGACTACGACACGCCAATCGAGGGGACACTCCGGACGCTTGACGACGCGGTTCGGCGCGGCCAGGTCCGACATCTCGGGGCGTCGTCGATGTGGGCCTACCAGTTCGCCGCGGCGCTGTCCGCGTCGGACCGCCTGCACCTCGACCGCTTCGTCTCGATGCAGAACCTCTACAACCTCGTCTACCGCGAGGAGGAGCGCGAGATGCTCCCGCTCTGTGAGACCGAAGACATCGCGGTGATGCCGTGGAGCCCGCTCGGCGCGGGCTTTCTCACCCGGCCCCACGAGGAGTTCGACGCGACGACCCGGGGGGCACACGAGGCCGAAATCGGTCGCCCGTACGCGGCGGGTGGCGGCCGCGAAATCAACGAGCGCGTCCAGGAACTCGCCGCCGAGAAGGGCGTGTCGATGGCCCAGCTCGCCCTCGCCTGGCAGTTCCACAAGGAGTGGGTCACGACGCCGATTCTGGGCACCTCAAGCGTCGAGCACCTCGAAGCAGCCGTCGAGGCGCTGGAAGTCGACCTCACCGACTCGGACATCGAGTACCTGGAAGCGCCCTACGAGCCGGTCCCTATTTCCGGCCACGAGTGAATCGGCGACCTGAAACCGCCGCCGTGTCCGTCAGCATTGCTTTGTCGATTCCGACACAAGCGGCGCTTAGCTGCCCTCTCCTCCCGTATTCGGGACTTCGACGCAGGATTTAATTTGTTGTAAATCCAATATTTATACGTATGGTGCTGGAAACGCTCAGATCCCTCGTCAGGACCGACACGACGTACCGCTACGAGTGCAACGTCTGTGGCGAGGAGTGGGAAACCACCGAGTTGCGACACAGCGCCGAATGCCCCGACTGTGGCGGCCCGCCGGTGCCGGTGACGAAGTGACGACGCCCCGGTGAACGACCCTGTCGGTTTTTATACAGTTCCTGTCACACAGCCACGGCCCTCGTCGGTGGTACCGAACGAAGTCGGCCCTACGGCACGTACCAGATGCCCCGGTCACGGTCGAGGAGCGACCCGACGACGATGTGCGGGAGCGCGACGATGCTGATGAACATACTCCAGAACGCAACCGCGCCGGGGAGTACGTTGCCCGTCCCCAGCGGGTTCGGGAACGCCCAGTAGACGCCGACGAGGACGCCGAAGGTGGCCAGCGCCCCGACGACGAGGACGACCCAGGCACGCAGTGCGACGGTCGAGGGGTCCGCGCCGCCGAGCAGGTCCCAGCGCTCGTCGCCGACCGGCTCTGTCTCGACGGACGCCGTCCGCGCCACCTGTCGGGCGGAGTACCAGAACGGGAAGTACAGGCCGACGGCGACGAGGACCGGGACGAACGCGAAATAGGCCGCCAGCAGGAGCGACTCCCCCGCGTCGACGAGCCAGGAGCGGCCGCCGCCGCGCACGTAGCCAAGAAGGATATGCGCCGTCAGTGCGAGACCGTAGCCCGACCCGACGACGAGCCGGGTCGTGTCGAACGAGCCCGCGTACGGCGCGAGCGCTCCCGGGTCGACGAGCCCGACCATCAGCGAACTGAACGCGTGGAACGTCTCCGGCCAGAACACGATGGGGACGAGCATCACCGCGCCGCCGCGGACGGCCGCCGCCAGCCAGCGCTGGAACCGCGTCTGCAGGTGGTCGGTGCCGCTCGTAGCCGCTAACACCTGCCGGCCCCCCAGGCCGCCTTTCGCCATGGCGACGGTCAGTGCCAGCGCGAGGCCGGCGACTGGAGCCGCGAGGAACAGGCCGACGAACCCTCCGATGGCCGCCAGGTACACCGCGACGTACCGCCAGCGAAAGGAGGGGCGTCGGCGCCGGAGGTTCTCGAAGTGCTCGTACCCGCCGTGGGGGAGATTGAGCGCGACCATCCCGACGAGGTACACGACCATCTGAGCCCGGAGCGGGACCCTGACACCGACGGCGCCGAGGAGGCCGAAGGTGGCGGCAAGTACCAGCAGGCTCGCCCGCGAGAGCCAGAGCGACGGGTGACGGTCGGTGTCCCGATGCCGCTGCCAGACGGACCCCAGGCTGATTGTTCGCATACAGCGAGGCTAGGGAAAAGTCCATCATAAACGAAACAAGCGATTCCAGGGAACTGGGAACGCCCAGTGGATTAATTTCGGCAGTGACTGTTGTGAGCTCCTGGGAATCCGAGGAACCCTTTTTCAGGCATAGTCGCTAGCGGCGGATATGCGTGATGGCCTCCCTCGCGACCTGACGGTGACAGTGGTCGGCGGCGGCTTCGGCGGCCTCTCGGCCGCGTGCTACCTGGCCGACGCCGGGGCCGACGTGCGACTGCTCGAGCGCCACGACCGCCTCGGCGGCCACGCGGGCGTCCTCGAACGCGACGGCTTCCGGTTCGACACGGGCCCGTCGTGGTACCTGATGCCCGACGTGTTCGAGCGCTTCTTCGACCACTTCGACCGCGAGCCCACGGACTACTACGACCTGGAGCGGCTGGACCCCCAGTATCGGGTGTTCTGGAAGGACGGCGACCGCGTGACGATGCGGCCGAACCGAGAGAACGCCCACGAGGTGTTCGAGTCCTACGAGGACGGGGCCGGCGACGCGCTGGCCGACTACCTCGACACGGCCGAGCGCAACTACGACCTCGCGATGGACCGGGTCGTCTACGAGGGCCGCGAGCGGTTGCGTGACTACGTCGACACCGACCTCCTCCCGCTCGCGCCGCGGGCGCGGCTGTTCGGCTCGATGGACGACTACGTCGGTCGCTACGTCGACCACCCCAAGCTCCGGCAGTTGCTCGAATACACGCTGGTGTTTCTCGGCGGGGCTCCCCACAACACCCCGGCGCTGTACAGCATCATGAGCCACGTGGACCTGAACATGAACGTGTTCTACCCGGAGGGCGGCATCGCCGGCGTCGTCGACAGCCTCGGGTCGCTGGCTCGCGAACTCGGCGTCGACGTTCGGACCGGGACCGAGGTCCAGCACATCGCCGGCGAGGCGAGGGCGTTCGAACTGACCACCGAGGACGGTGTCGTCGCCTCAGACCTGGTGGTCAGCAACGCCAACCCGGCCTACACCGAGCAACACCTGCTCGACCCCGCCGCGCGCGACCACGACCCCGAGTACTGGGACGACCAGACCTACGCGCCCTCGGCGTTCATGCTGTACCTCGGCGTCGAGGGCGACGTGGGGCCGCTGGCACACCACTCGCTGGTGTTGCCGACGGACTGGGACGACCACTTCGAGCGGATATTCGACCGGCCGGCCTGGCCCGACGACCCCGCCTACTACCTCTCTGTCGCGTCGAAGACCGACGAGACGGTCGCCCCGGACGACCACCACGCCGTCGTCGTCCTCGTCCCCATCGCGCCGGGGCTGGACGACGGCCCCGAGGTTCGCCAGGAGTACCGGGAGTTCGTCCTCTCCGACCTCGCCGAACAGACCGGCGTGGACCTGCGGGACCGCATCGTCGTCGAGGAGTCGGCGTGTGTCAGCGAGTTCGCCGAGCAGTTCGGCGACCCGCAGGGGACGGCGCTCGGGCTGGCCCACACCCTGTTCCAGACCGGGCCGCTCCGCCCCGGCCACCGCGCCGGCCTGGAGGGTCTCTACTACACCGGGGCCTACACGACGCCCGGCATCGGGATGCCGATGTGTCTCATCAGCGGCGAACACACGGCCCGGGACGTCATCGAGGACAGCCCCTTCGAGACGGGGCGGGACCGCTCGACCTCGACGGCGGACTGACGCCGTCCCTCCCAATCGCCGGTTTTCACAGCCCACCCGGGGGAGACGTGAGACGGTGACACACGTTCCACAGCCCAGCCTCGAACGGTTTATTGTCCCCCTTCAGGTAACGGAGGCATGGAGAAGCTCCGCGAGTCGCTGCACGAGGCCCCGATAATCGACAAGGACGGGTACGCCTACCTGGTCCACCCGCTCAGCAACGGCGTGCCGATGCTGGAGCCGGAACTCCTCCGCGAGGTCGTCGTCGGCGTGACGCGGGCGGCCGACCTCGACGTGGACAAGATCGTCGCGCCGGAGGCGATGGGCATCCACATCGCGACCGCGCTCTCGCTGCAGACCGACATCCCGCTCGTGGTCATCCGCAAGCGGTCCTACGGCCTCGACGAGGAGGTCCCGCTGCACAAGACCACCGGCTACTCCGAGTCGGAGATGTTCATCAACGACATCGAGGCGGGCGACGACCTGCTCATCGTCGACGACCTGCTCTCGACCGGAGGGACGATGGCCTCCATCTGCGAGGCGCTGGACGGCATCGGGGCGAACATCTCGGATATCGTCGTCGTCTTCCGGAAACAGGGCGAGTCGGCGCTTGACGACACCGACTACGAGGTGACCAGCCTGGTCGACATCTCGGTCGACCAGGACGGCGTGACCATCCACGACTGAGCCGACACCTGCCGCGAGACGTTACCCCTGCTCGACGGCGGCGGCCATGTGTTGCCGTGCCTCCTCGGTCGTCATCCCGCGGACGCCACACGCACAGGAGAGCAGTTCGGGGTCGGTCAGGTCGTCGACCTCCTCTGCGCTTGCCCGTTCGAGCACGTCCTCGCCTGCGTCGTAGTCGAAGGTCACCCGGTAGGTGACCTGTGCCACGCCCTCTATCCGGTGGGACTCGTCGGGGTCCGGGTTCGAAATGGCCTCGGCGTGCTCTTCCTGCATCGCCGACTTCCACTGTTCGAGGTTCGCCTCGGGGTCCGAGTCGTCGGGCATACGCTTGCTGTCGGCGGGGGGAGTGAAAAAGCGAGTGTTGCCGAGCCAGTCAGGCCGACGCCGTGGGACGGGTCGGTTCTCGGAACGCTTTTTTCGCCGGCCGCCGCCGGTTTTGCCGTGTCCGAAGCGCGACGTGTCTCCCACCGCCCTCGGCTCCTGTTGACTGCCGCGACTGTCGTCGCCACCGTTGCGACGGCCGGCAGCCTCTATCTCTCCCTTGGGCTGGGGCTGACGCCCTGCCGCCTTTGCTGGTACCAGCGAATATTGATGTATCCCATGGTGGTCGTCCTCGGCGTCGCCGCCGTCGAGAACCGCCCCGGCGTCGTCCGGACGGCGCTGCCGCTGTCGGTGCCAGGAGGGGCCATCGCGGCCTACCACTCCTGGCTGCAGGTGAGCCAGACGACCTGCGGCCTCGGGGCGGTCAGTTGCACGCAGATACAGTACCGCGTGCTCGGGCTGACCGTGCCGAACCTCTCGCTTGTGGCGTTTCTGTTGGCGACCGGGCTGGTCGTCGTGGCGTCCACGGTGCGGTCGTAGGATACCGGACGGCGTTCGCCGGGACCGCGCCTCTTTTTCCGACAGCCCGTCGTCCCCCCGATATGGAGTACACCAGACTCGGTTCGACCGGGACGACGGTCTCACAGCTGTGTTTCGGCACCTGGCGCTTCGGCCGGGAGACCGGCGGCGTCGTCGAGACCGACCGCGAGCAAGCACACGAACTGCTCGACGCGGCGTGGGAACGGGGCATCAACTTCATCGACACCGCCAACGTCTACGGCCATCCCAACGGGACCAGCGAGGAGTACATCGGCGAGTGGCTGGCGGACTACGACCGCGAGGACTTCGTCGTCGCCTCGAAGGTGTACTTCCCCTTCGACGGTCGCGGCGAGCCCGGTCCCAACGACTCCGGCCTGGGCCGCAAGCACATCCGCGCCCAGATTCAGGGGACGCTGGACCGCCTCGACACGGACTATCTCGACCTCTACTACATCCACCGCTGGGACGAGGCGAGCGACATCGAGGAGACGCTGTCGACGCTCGACGACCTCGTCCGCGCGGGGAAGGTCCACCACCTCGGCGCGTCGACGATGGCCGCCTGGCAGCTGACGAAGGCGCTCTGGAAGAGCGACGTCGAGGACTACGAGCGCTTCGAGGTGACACAGCCGCTGTTCCACGCCGGCTACCGCGACGACGTCAAAGAGTACCTCGACGTCTGTGCCGACCAGGACGTGGCCGTCTGTCCGTACTCGCCGCTGGCCGGCGGCTTCCTCACGGGCAAGTACGAGCGCACGGACGACGACGACCCGACGGCCTTCGAGGGACCGGAGGGCTCTCGGGGCGACATCTACGACTCCTTCGAGGACTACTACCTCTCGGAGCGCGGCTGGCACGTCCTCGACGAACTCCGCGCCGTCGCGGACGAACTCGACGCCACGCCCGCCCAGGTCGCGCTGCGCTGGCTCATCGAGCAGCCGGACATCACCTGCGTCCCCATCGTCGGCGCCCGCACGGTCGACCAGCTCGACGAGAACGTCGGCGCGACCGACATCTCGCTGTCCGACGACCAGTTCAACCGCATCGTGAGCGCCCGCTACGCCGAGGACGGCGAGCGCTGGGGCCACCGTCAGTAACTGGTCGGCCGTGTCCCACTGCGGTCCCGTGGCCTGGCGGGTACGACGTCGGACGGCCGGAACGAGGCCGGCCGGGACGGTCCACCCGTGCCCTCTTGTATCACCCAGGAGAGGTGCAGTGATATGAGAGAGGACCGCGAACGGGCTGCCGACGACTCAGCGGGGGCCGGGACGTGGTCGGAGAAACCGGTGTGGCGGCTGTACACCGAGTACGGAGTCGCTCGGCACTACGCCGTTCTCGGCGCCGTCGCGACGGTTCTCGGCCGAGCGTTCAGTCTCGTTCCGGCGTTCGTCATCGGGCTGGCCGTCGACACGATATTCCTCGCCGAGCGGCCCTACGAACTCCCGCTGGTGCCGGCCGGCCTCGTTCCGGCCACCGACGTCGAGCAACTGTACTTTTCCGTCGCCATCCTCGTGGGCGCGACCGTCAGCGGAGCGGCCACCTCGTGGGTCGAGGACTGGGGCTGGAGCGTCTTCGCCCAGCGCGTCCAGCGCGACCTCCGGGTCGACGCCTACGAGCGGTTGCAGGACCTCGAACTCGCCTACTTCACGAGCCGTCGGACTGGCGACATCATGAGTGTCCTCAACAACGACGTGAACGCGCTGGAGACGTTTCTGGAAGACGGGCTCAGTGCGACGCTGTGGATTCTCGCCACCGTCGGCGGAATCGGAATGATTCTGGTCGGGTTGAACGCCCCGCTGACGGCGATAACCCTGCTGCCGCTTCCGGTGCTCGCGGTCTTTACGCTGGTGTTCACCCGGCTCATCGAGCCGCGCTATCTCTCGATTCGCGAGGAGATCGGCGACCTCAACTCCCGCCTGGAGAACAACGTCAGTGGCATCGAGGTCATCAAAAGCGAGGGCGCCGAGCGGTACGAGGCCGGCCGGGTGGCTCAGGCTGCCAGTGAGTATCTCGCCGCCAACCTCTCGGCGATCAAGGTCCGAATCACGTACTTCCCGGGATTGAGTGTGATTTCCGGGGCCGGGTTCGCCATCACCTTTCTCGTCGGCGGGTTGTGGGTGCTCGAACGCCCGCCGCTCGGGCTGACGGGGACGCTCACTCCCGGCGCGTTCGTCACGTTCGTCATCTACGCCCAGCAGTTCCTCTGGCCGATTGTCAGGCTGGGCGATGTCGTCGACGACTACGAGCGGGCCAAGGCGGCCGGCAGCCGCGTTCAGGCAGTCCTCTCCCGGGACCCGGAAGTCAGGGACCGCCCCGGTGCCGGCCCCCTCGAAGTCGACACCGGCGCCGTAACCTACGACGGCGTCCGGTTCGCCTACTCGGAGGACACCGTGCTCAGCGGCCTCGACTTCGACATCGAGGGCGGGGCGACCGTCGGCGTGGTCGGCCCGACCGGCGCGGGCAAGTCGACGCTGCTGAAACTGCTGCCGCGGCTCTACGACGTCGACGAGGGCGCTGTCCGAATCGATGGCCAGGACGTCTGCGACGTGACCCTGCGGAGTCTGCGACGGTCCATCGGCTACGTCAGCCAGGAACCGTTCCTCTTTTTCGGCACCGTCCGGGAGAACGTCCGGTACGGCACCTTCGACGCGAGCGACGAGGAAATCGAGCAAGCCGCCCGGCGGGCCCAGGCCCACGAGTTCATCCAGAACCTCCCGCAGGGGTACGAGACGCTGGTCGGCGAGCGCGGCGTGAAGCTCTCCGGCGGGCAGCGCCAGCGCCTGGCGCTCGCGCGGACGATGCTCAAAGACCCCGCGCTCCTCATCCTCGACGAGGCGACGTCGGCCGTAGACACAGAAACCGAGGCGCTCATCCAGGACCGGCTGACCGAGTTTGCCGCCGACCGGACCACCTTCATCATCGCCCACCGGCTCTCGACCGTCAGAACTGCCGACCGGGTCCTCGTGTTGGATGACGGGACAGTTGTCGAGGACGGCACCCACGAGGAGTTGCTCGGGAGGGACGGCCTGTACGCGAACTTCTGGCGGGTGCAGACCGGGGACATCGCCTCCCTGCCCCGTGAGTTTCTCGAGCGGGCACTCAAGCGGCAGGCGGTCATCGACCGCGGTGGCCAGGAGTCGGAGGACCGACCGGACTGAGCGCGAGTCGGCCCCGCCGACGTCTCTGCGCGGTCCGTCTCGGCGGACGCTTCGGTGCACCGTTTCACACACGAGCCGGCTCTTCGTACAGCCGGTGTCGCTGGCCCCGGTCGTCACTGTGGACCGTCGTCTTCAGAGCACGTCGACAGCCCCCGAGAGGAGGTCCGCTCGGAGGAGTCGATGGCGTCGAGTTCCGTCCGGACCACGTCGGCGACTGCCGCGTCGTCAGCCGTGGTGGTCACGTCGACGACCCACGGCTCTGCGACCGGGTCACCGACCCGAGAGAGCAACTGGACGCCGCTGTAGGTCACGCCCCGCTCTGTTTCGAGACGGCGGGCTCTACTGCGTCATCGGGGACGACAGCTCCAGGGAAGGCACCATCTATGAACGACCCCGGACGAACTGTACGCACGGTTCGAGAACGCCGGTGGCTGGGAGGTCGCTTTCGCCTATCAGAAACTCTTCGAGCGACGGTGGAGTCGCAATCCCGTGTATGTCATCGGCGTTCAGCGGCGGTCGTTACTGTTCGGAATGACGGGACGGTACTTCGAGGGCCGACCGGGCGTCGCGCTTGATGCACCTGCGTCTGGTGACCGCGGCTGTGGGCAGGCCCATACGCGTGGATCCAGCGGCAGAGTGGCCGGCGAAACTGGCCTCGAAGGCGTCGGTTTCTGCGGGACAGACGCGGTAGCCGGGTCGCAGTGGACAACCGAGCAGCACCATTCCGGCCGGAGCGGACGCTCCCGGGGGAGCTTCGGCCGCGGGACGGGAACGCCAAGCCCTCACTCCGCTTCGGCGGGGTCGACGACCTCACCGGTGGCCGGATACACCCCGACCTGGTCGCAGTGGCCCGCCAGCGGGCAGGCGTCGGGGTCCTCCAGACAGGCTGGTTTTCTGGCCGTGCAGTACTCGCGGCCGAACTGAATCATCGCGGTGTGACCGAAGCCACATTTCTCCGCGGGTACGTCGCGCTCCAGGAACTCGCGGACCGTCTCGTGGTCGGCGTCGGGCGGGGCCAGCCCCATCCGGCGGGCGATGCGATGGACGTGCGTGTCCACCGGAAACACGCCGCCACGACCGCCTGCGAACAGCAGGACGCAGTCGGCGGTCTTCGGGCCGACGCCGTTCATGTCGAGCAGCGTCGACCGAACGTCCTCGGGGTCGCTAGTCCGGACGAACGCATCGAAGCCCGCCTCGCCGCCGTACTCCTCGCAGATACGGTCCGCCAGGGCGATGATGCGCTCGGATTTCTGGTTGTAGAGCCCGGCCGAGGAGATGGTCTCGGCGAGTTCTGGCTGGTCGGCGTCGGCTAACGCGCGGGCGAGGTCACCGTCGGTGCCGTCGCTCCCGTAGCGCGACATCAGTTCGTCGTGAGCGGGCTGGCTCGCCTTGTCGGAGGTGTTCTGGCTGAGAACCGTCCGGACCAGGCACTCGAAGGCGTCCCGGCCACCGTAGGTCTTCGTCCAGTACATCTCGCCGAGGCGGTCCACGACGGCCTCGGCCCGCGTGCCCGCCGTTTCCGGGTCGAACGTGGCCGACTGGCCGCCGCCAGCGGTTCCGCCGCTGATGTTCTCCGCTGGTTCCTCGTCGCTCATACCGAGAGCCAGGGCTGGTGGAAACAAAACGCCTGTCCCAAACGGCAGACCCGGTGCGTACTCTCCCGACACGCATCACTGTCAAGAATTGGCGGTTCCGGAGTGGTCCACGGCGAAGGACCTGAAATGGGGCGTCCTTGGGGCGAGACGCCCACGGGACAGACACGATAAGACTCGTGGCGCGCGGCGACGAGCTATGCCCACGGTGGTCGTCGCCGCTGAAGATGGTCGAGACTGACAGGTCAGCGTGCAGGCACGGCCCGGGCTCTCACCTCCTGTAGGGCGGCGGGTGCGCGGACGACAGGGACGGCGGCACCCGACTCGCTACGGCGACAGACGGACCGCCTCGACGTGACCTGTTCGTCCGGCATACGATTGTTTAGGCTACCCTAAAACACAAAAAGGCATCGATTTTTCGGCGGCCCTAAAACACCGGGTGGTCACACCTCGTCACAGCGACAGGGCCACCGCGTCCCCGGTCCGGACCCCGAACGCCTCGTCGCCGCGACCGCGGTTGACGGCGAGTTCGACGTTGCCGTGGCTGCCGACGGTGACGAGTCGCTGGCCCCGGTCGACGGCAGCGTACGCTCGCCGAACCGGGGCATCGCGCCCGTTGACGCCGATTGCTCCCCCGAATCCGTCCGCAAGCACCTCGCCTGGAATGTTCGTCACGGCGTTCCCGAAGTCGTCGACGACGAGCACCTCACCGGTCGCCCCGTCGCTGTCAACGGATGGCTCCGGGAATCGGAGGGCGACGTAGTCGTCAGTCCGGTCGGTCTCGGGCCGCGTTTCGACGGCGGCGACGCCGGTGTCGTGGACGGCCGCCGCGGCGGGCGCGAACACGTCCCGCCCGTGGAAGGTCGTGCTCGGGGGGTCGTCGTAGGCCCAGGTGAACACCTCGAACGCGTCCGGAGCGGTCCCGCCGTTCTCGGCCAGTTCGCGGGCGACCGGAACGAGGACGCCGTTGTCCGGGCCCACGAGCGCGTGCTCGCCCGCGCGGACGACGACGGCGCCCCTGTCAGTCCCGACGCCCGGGTCGACGACGACACAGTGGACCGCCGGGGGGAAGTACGGGAGCGTCTGCGTGAGCCAGAAGGCCGCCGCCCTGACGTCCTGGCGGGGAAAGTCGTGCGCGATGTCCTCGATGCGCGCGTCCGTCGCCTGGCAGATGACGCCTTTCATCGCCGCCGGATACGGCGACCCGAAATCGGAGCTCAGCGTTATCATCAGTCGTCGAGTTCGTCGAGCGATTCCGTGACCGATTCGCCGGTGGCGGCGTACCGTTCGAGCGAGTCGGTGTCCGAGACGTGCTGGAGCCGCTTGATGCCGTGGATCTCTTCGATGACCTCCACGACAGGCCGCGGGACCCGGTCGCGCCAGGACTCGTCGTCGATCATCCGCTGGCGGATCTCGCTGCCCTCCAGCCGGTCGCGGTCGAACATCGGCGACTGGCGGACCTCGATGCCGGACTCCTCGAACAGCCGGACGACGAGCGGGTTGTTCGAGTACGCCACGTCGAAGTCCGGACACATGCTCTCGACGTGGCTCACCCAGACGGCGTTGCGGTTGATGTCCTCGAGTGGCACGACGTAGGTCGTCAGGTCGTACTCCGCGACGGCCTTCGTGATCATCATGATCCGCTCACCGGCGGTGAAGGGGTCGTGTGTGGTGTGTGAATCGTCGGCGCTCCCGATTCCCAGGACGAGCTCGTCGACTTCCTCGGCAATCCGCTCGACCATCGAGTGATGGCCGTTGTGGTAGGGCTGGAAGCGACCGATGTAGAACCCACGCATACTCCCCAGTGGGTGTGGTGGTTTGATAAACCCGACGACGCGGTACTGCCGGAAACCTCACCGCTTGATTCGGGCGCTGTACTGCGGTTTCGGGGGTGGTGCAACAACCGACACGGGGAGAAAGTATATCAGTCGACAGGCCTTCCTTGTGTATGTTAGCAACGTTTGTATGAGCGACAACACCGACACCGACGCGACTCCCGACCCTGACCGGGAGGCATCCGACGCTGGGGAGGAAGAGGCGTCGACCAACGGGGCCAAACAGGACCCCGACGAACCTGCCTCTGAACCCTCTGCCGACGAGCCATCCGACCAGCCCGAGGACCGGTGGGGCGGCGAGGGAGAAACGTCCGAAACGACACTCGGAAGCGACGTCCAGGTTGACGGCGAGTCCGAACTGGAGGGAGACGAGGAGAACCTCCTCGGCGGTCTCGAGATCGACTCGACCGCAGACATCGAAGTGCCAGACCGACTCGTCGACCAGGTCATCGGGCAGGACCACGCCCGTGACGTGATCAAGAAGGCGGCCAAACAGCGCCGCCACGTGATGATGATCGGCTCCCCCGGGACGGGGAAGTCGATGCTCGCGAAGGCGATGTCTCAACTGCTTCCGCGGGAGGAACTGCAGGACGTTCTCGTCTACCACAACCCCGACGACGGCAATGAACCGAAGGTACGCACTGTCCCCGGCGGCAAAGGGGAACAGATCGTCGAGGCCCACAAGGAGGAGGCCCGCAAGCGCAACCAGATGCGGACCTTCCTCATGTGGATCATCATCGCTATCGTCATCGGCTACGCCCTGATCCTCGTCCAGCAAGTCCTGCTGGGGATTCTTGCGGCCGGTGTCATCTATCTCGCGTTCCGCTACGGGTCGCGTGGCAGCGACGCGATGATTCCGAACTTGCTGGTCAACAACGCCAACCAGAAGACCGCGCCGTTCGAGGACGCCACGGGCGCCCACGCCGGCGCGCTGCTGGGCGACGTGCGTCACGACCCGTTCCAGTCCGGTGGGATGGAGACGCCGAGCCACGACCGCGTCGAGCCCGGCGCCATCCACCAGGCCAACAAGGGCGTGCTGTTCGTCGACGAGATCAACACGCTCGACATCCGCAGCCAGCAGAAGCTGATGACGGCCATCCAGGAGGGCGAGTTCTCCATTACGGGCCAGTCCGAGCGCTCCTCGGGCGCGATGGTCCAGACCGAGCCCGTCCCCTGTGACTTCATCATGATCGCGGCGGGGAACCTCGACGCGATGGAGAACATGCACCCCGCGCTGCGCTCCCGTATCAAGGGGTACGGGTACGAGGTGTACATGGACGACACCATCGAGGACGACCCCGAGATGCGACGGAAGTACGCGCGCTTCGTCGCCCAGGAGGTCGAAAACGACGGTCGACTCCCACACTTCACCGAGGAGGCCGTCCAGGAGATCATCCTGGAGGCCCGGCGTCGCGCCGGCCGCAAAGGCCACCTCAGCCTGAAGTTCCGTGACCTGGGCGGACTGGTCCGCGTCGCCGGCGACATCGCCCGCGCCGAGGACCGCGACCGAACCGAGCGCGCGGACGTCCTGCAGGCCAAACGGCGCTCCCGGTCCATCGAGCAACAGCTCGCGGACAACTACATCGAGCGCCGCAAGGACTACGAGCTCACCGTCAACCAGGGCGACGTAATCGGCCGCGTCAACGGCCTCGCGGTCATGGGTGAGGACAGCGGTATCGTCCTCCCCGTCATGGCCGAGGTCAGCCCGTCACAGGGCCCCGGTCAGGTCATCGCCACGGGACAGCTCAAGGAGATGGCCGAAGAGGCCGTCCAGAACGTCTCGGCAATCATCAAGAAGTTCTCCGACGAGGACATCTCCGAGAAGGACGTCCACATCCAGTTCGTCCAGGCCGGTGAAGGCGGCGTCGACGGCGACTCCGCCTCTATCACGGTCGCCACCGCGGTCATCTCCGCGCTGGAGGACGTCCCCGTCAAGCAGAACCTCGCCATGACCGGCTCGCTGTCGGTCCGGGGCGACGTGCTTCCGGTCGGCGGCGTTACCCACAAAATCGAGGCGGCCGCCAAGTCCGGCCTCGATACGGTCATCATCCCCGAGGCCAACACCCAGGACGTGATGATCGAGGACGAGTACGAGGACATGATCGAGATCATCCCCGTCTCGCACATCTCCGAGGTCCTGGAGGTCGCACTGACCGGCGAAGCGGAGAAGGACTCGCTGGTCGACCGCCTCAAGTCCATCACGGGCAAGGCACTCGAACACGAGGTCGGCCGGCAGAGCGGCGGCAGCCCGAGTCCCCAATAGATGCCCGAGTGGGCCGCGTTCGTCGGCCTGACGGGATTCCTTTTAACTGCACTGCTCGGTCTCGCACGGCTCTCACAGGGAGCCGTGCGGGCCGACGGCGGCGTCTCGTCGACGCCTGACAGCGTCTCGATGCCCGATCGGGACCCGACCATCCCACGCTTCGAGACCGAGGAGGCAGCGGCCCAGCGGCGACAGATGCGCGACACGTTCGCCCCGAGTGACCTCTCGACCGGGGCGTTGCTGGCCAACGTCGCGTTCACGCAGGGGCTGTTCGGCGTGTTGCTGGTCGCCGGCGCGTTCTACTTCGAGATTCCGGCCGGCGCGTTCGGCATCACCACGGACGGGCTCTCGACGGGACTGCCGGCGGTGGCTGTCGGTATCGGCGCGGGGGTCGGCTTCTGGGTCGGCAACGAGGCCGCCGCCGCGCTGGCCGACGGCTTCGGCGTCGCCTTCGACGAGTCACTGCGGGAACTGCTCGCCCCGGACTCGGCCGGCGGCTGGGTCGTCCTGCTTGGCGGCGTTTTGCCGGTCATCGCACTCGTCGAGGAGCTCCTCTTCCGGGCGGCGGCTATCGGCGTCCCCGTCGCGGGACTCGGCGCGCCGGCGTGGGCGATGGCCGCCGTCGCCTCCGTCGCCTTCGCGCTGGGGCATGGCGCGCAGGGCCGGGCGGGCATCGTCGTCACCGGGACGCTGGGGCTGGCGCTTGCCGGCCTGTTCATCGCGACGAACAGCTTCCTCGCCGTCGTCGTCGCCCACTACCTGGTCAACGCCCTGGAACTGATTGTCCACGAGGGGCTGGGCGTCGACCGCTTCTGGGCCTAGAGGCCCTCGACGGCGCGTAGCTTCTGCTCGACGGGCGGCGGCGCGGCGCTCGGCCCGTCCCGAACCCGGTGGTCCGGAATCAACAGCGGCACCGGGTTCGCGGCCAGTGCCTCCCGGACCTGTATCAGGTCGTCCTCGTCGTCGGCGTCCAGGTCCGGCGTCATCCGCGCGACCTGCGTGACGGAGGCGTCCTCGCCGTAGGGAATCTCCCGGACGGCTTCGAGCACTGTGCGCTGGTCCGTCGGGACGGTGAGGCCGACGGTGACGTCGGTGAAGTCGTCCTCGACACCCTGGAGATACTCCTCGATTCGGTCCAACAGCGCGTGGTCCTCGCCGGCGTCGTCCTCGGGCTGGGACGGGAACGACAGCGAGATAATCCGGTCGCCGGCCTCCCCGATCTGGACGTACCGGTCGAGATACGACGACTCGCGGGCGTAGATTCCTGCGTCCCCGGTCGGTGCTTCCATACTATGGCCGTCGGCCGGTCGGCCCTTCAACATTCGGCATCGACGCCGGTCAGACCTGCACCGAGGGGTCAGCCGCGTCGCCGTCGCGCTCGGCGGGACCGTCAGGGAGGGCCGGGCTCACTCGCCGACCCGTTCGCGGGCCGCCGCCACGACCAGCGGGAGCGTGATCGTCGCGTCGGCGTACACCGAGACGTTCCGGGCATCCTTTTCGAGTTTGCCCCACGAGCGGGCCTCCTCCAGGGTCGCGCCGGAGAGGCCGCCGGTGTTCGAGGGGTCCATCGTCAGCTGGACGGCGTAGTCGTAGGCGTCGGGCGAGATCAGCATCGTCTGGAGGACGTAGTTCTTCGGGACACCGCCGCCGACGACCATCGCTCCAGCACTCTGGGCCTCGTAGGCGATGTCCGTGATCTGAGTCATATCCGCCAGCGCGTCGACGGTGAACTCGCTGGTCTGGGAGTACATCCAGGCCTGGAGGCCGAGCACCGAGTCCTGGAAGGCCGGGCAGTACACCGGGACGTCGTTCTCGTAGGCGGCCGCCAGCACGCCGGCGTCTTCGGGGACGGCCTCGCGCTCGTTGACCTCGCTGTTGGCCCGGCCGAGTGCCTCGGTCATGCGCTGGATCGAGACCGCGCCCTCGTCTTCCAGCGTCGAGAACACCTCGTCGCGGAGGTGGGACTCGAACAGGGCGAAATGCTCCTGTGGCAGGTAGACGTTGTAGATGCGGTCGACGCCCTCGTCCCGGAGCGTCTCGTCGTGTTCGCGCTCGGTCCGACCCTCCGGCGTGACCTCGCCGTGGTGGTGCTTGCCGCCGATGGCCTCGATGCTGTCGTGGGTGCAGTTCGCGCCCGTCGTGACCAGCACGTCGATGTGACCGTCGCGGATGAGTTCGCTGACGATGGCCCGCATGCCGGTGGGGACCATCGCACCGGCCAGTCCGAAGAAGGTCGTCACGCCGTCGTCGAGCATCTCGCTGTAGATGTCGACGGCCTCGTGGATGTCACTCGCTCCGATGCCGGCCTCGCCGTAGCTGTCGGCCAGTTCGCCGACCGTCATCCCGGCCCGGGCTTCCGCGTGTCCGATGGGGTCGTGATGGAACGTCTCCCGCTCGTCGGTGTGGTCGCTCATTGGACGCCAGTCGGGTGCGCCGATGTTTCAACGTCGCGGTTCGCCGTGCGTGGTGGGTAATCGTCGGCTCGACCGTGTGACTCGTCCCCACATATCACACGGCGTCCGAAGCGGAGGCCTTAGCGTCACCGGCGCGGACCCGTCGGCATGGACACTACTGCGTTCCGCCACGGCGCCCGCGACGCGGTTCCGCTGTTGCTGGGAATCGTCCCCTTCGGACTCGTCGCCGGGATCGCCGCCGTCAACGCCGGGTTCGGGCTCCCGATGGCGGTCGGACTGTCCGTCGTCGTCTTCGCCGGCGCGTCCCAGATCGCCGCCCTGGAACTGCTCGGCCAGAACGCCCCGCTCTCCGTGGTCGTGGTGACGGCGGTCGTCATCAACCTCCGCTACCTGATGTACTCGGCGTCGATCGCGCCGTACTTCCGGGAGTTCTCCGCCCGGTGGAAGGCCGTGCTCGCGTACGTCCTGACCGACCAGGCCTACGCCATCTCCGTCGCCAGCTATCGGTCCGACCGCCCCGTCGACCGCAAGTGGTACTACCTCGGCGCGGCGGTCACACTGTGGGCTGTGTGGCAGGTCACCACCATTGCCGGCGCGTTGCTCGGGACCGGCGTCCCGGACGCCTGGGGGCTGGAGTTCGCTATCCCCCTTGTCTTTCTCGCCATCCTGGTCCCGGCTATCGAAGACCGGGCCTCAGCGGTCGCAGCCGTCGTCGGCGGTTCGCTGGCCGTCCTCGGCGCGGGCCTCCCGCTCAACCTCGGCCTGCTCGTCGGCTCGGGGGTCGGCATCACTGCCGGCGTGCTCACCGAGTCACTCGCGGAGGGGACCGATGGCGACTAGCTACGACCCGGCCGCGCTCGTCGCCGCCGTCGCGCTCGCCGGCGTCCTGACCTACGCCTGCCGGCTCTCCTTTATCGCGCTGTTCGGCCGTCTCGAGGAGATTCCGCCGGGCGTCGAGCGTCCGTTGCGGTTCGTCCCCGCGGCCGTCCTCGCGGCGCTCGTCCTCCCGTCGTTCGTGACCCTCGACGCCGCGAACTTCGCCACCGACAAGTTCGTCGCGGGAGCGCTCGCGGCGGGCGTGGCCTGGAAGACCGAGAACGTGTTCGCGACGATGGCGACGGGGATGGGTGTCCTCTGGGCGATCCGACTGCTGCTTTCTGCCGGCGTTTGACCGGAGGAATCCGGTGCTATACCGCGTGGGTCTGGAACCGCCTGCCCCGCTTCTGAAACGGGTTGTTGTAGATTCCGTCCGGATTACGCCGACTTCGAGGTCGGCGGATACCGGTGCATCGCTACAACAATCCGTCTCCGTCAGATTCTGAGGTGGGCGGGCGGGTCGACCGCTTCCAACTGTTCTAACAGGCCGAGTCGGTTCTCCTCGACCCACACCTCACTGATTTTTTCGTCTGTCAGCCGGTACATCGCCATCCCGGTCCACTCGACTTCGTGCCCGGTCGGCTCGACGTCGAGGTACTCCCCTTTGTGCGTTCCCGTCGCGGAGTAGCGAACAGCGACCGTATCGCCCTCCGTGATCATCGCGTGGGTCGTGCCGGCGTAGTCCGGGAACCGCTCGAAGTGTGACTCCAGGAACTCGATGACGTCCTCGGGACCGTGTAGTGTCTCGTGAATACCGTGCTCGACCACGTCGTCGGCCAGAATGTCGTCCAGCGTCTCCAGGTCTCGCTCGTTGAACGCGCGCAGGTATCGCCTGACGGTGTCCGCGTTCGAGGATTCGGTTGTTGACATTGTGTCACCTCACGCGTGGCGCCCCGGGCACCGGAACCGGAGTCCGGGCCGTGCCGGGAGCCCCACGACTGTGTTCGTCGCCAAGTGTGTTAGTCTTTAACATGGAAAGGCTGGGACCGGGCAGGTACGCAGCGACGTATCAGTGCTGTTTGGATGGTGGGCTGGGGGGAGATACCCGGCCGGAGTCAGTCCAGTTCCAGCGCCGCGCCACAGCAGTCCGACCGGTACTGCTCGCGTTGCTCGACGAGCTTGCAGTCCCGGTAGCGTCTGGCGACGAGGTCGCCACACGCCTCGCAGGTGAGAACGTGTTTCGGGTCGGTGAAGGACGGACAGTGGACGTCGGTGTCGAGCTGGTCGGCTCGCTCCCGGAAGGCCCGTCCGTGGTCGGTCGTCCCGTCGCGCTGGTACTGTTCGACGTGGACGAGTTCGTGGCGCAGCGTCGCTTCCCAGGCGGCCCGGTCGAAGTCCGAATACGCGTCCCAGGTGAGCGACACCGTGCACGGCAGCGGGCGGCCGTCGCTCCCGTCGACGCCGTCCCAGTCGTAGCGGTCGCCGACGGAGGCGTCGTCCAGTTTCGGCCGCTTGACCGCTGCGGCCCGGCGCTTGGCGCGATGAGAGACCTCCCAGTCGACGAGGTCGAACCGGACCGAGACGCCCCGCTCGCGGCGGACCCGGCGACAGTACTGCCGTGACCAGGCGACGAGGTCCGAATCCGAGCTGATGCCTTCGAACGAAACTTCCCCAGCCATCGCCTCAGAGGCCAGTCGGGCAGTCGACGTAGGTCGTCTCCAGCCCCCAGTCCTCGGCGACGGCTTGGAGCGACTGGACGCCGAACGTCTCCGTCGCGTAGTGGCCGGCGAGGACGACGTGAATCCCCTGCTCGCGTGCCTCGTGGAAGGCCTGCTGTTTCCCCTCGCCGGTGATGAGCACGTCGGCGTCTTTCTCGACCGCTTCCCCGAGCCAGTCGACGCCGCTGCCGGTGACGATGGCGACGTCCTCGACGGTCGACGGGCCGAAGTCCAGTACCTGGACGGACTGCCCACCGGTATCAGTGCTTCCTTCGAGGGTATCAGCGAGCTCGGAGACCGTCCGGGGCTCTGTGAGGGACCCACGCTGGCCGATGTACTCGCCGCCCATCGCTCCAAACGGCGCGCGGTTGTCGAGGTTCAGCAGGTCCGCGACGCCCGCGGCGTTGCCCAGCGACTGGTGGCCGTCCAGCGGGAGGTGAGCGACGTACAGCGCGAGGTCGTCGTCGACCAGTGGTGCGACCCGGCGGTAGTTGGTTCCGGTCACGCGCTCCATCCCGCCCCAGACGATGCCGTGATGGGTCACGAGCAGGTCGGCGCCCGCGTCGGCGGCCCGGTCGATGGTCTCGACGGCGGCGTCGACGGCGAAGGCGACGTGCTCGACCGGCTGGGTCGCCGGTCCGACCTGCAGGCCGTTCGGACTGGCGTCGATGTCGGCGTAGGCCTCGGTGTCGAGTCGGTCGTCGAGACGCGTCGCGATGTCTCCTGCGTTCATGGCGCGGGCTTCGAGAGGGGCGCTGGTATGCTTTTCTCTACCGGTGTCCGGCTATCCGTCCGAGTCGACCAGTTGTCCGTTCGTCTGCCCGATGAGGTCCCGGTCCACTGCGGTGTCGATGATGGCGTCGAACTGCTCTCCCTCGAGGTCGTAGGCGTTGATCGCGACCTCGCGGATCTCCGCGCGGTCGACGGGCATCTCCCGGTTCTTGAGCAGGCGCATCACCTTGTTGTACTCCAGTTTCGTCAGCGAAGGACTGTCGGCGCTGCCGTCGCTGTTCTCGCTGCTTCCGGCGTCCCCGCTCCCCGCCCCGGTCGCGGCTGTCCCTGTGTCGCCGTCTTCGGTCGACTCCGCAGTTCGCTGGTCTGTGGTGTCTGCCGCAGTCGTTTCCACCGCATCCGGCTCTGGTGTCGGCTCTCCTTTTCGCGCTGACTGCTCCAGCGGTTCCCGTTCGGGCGCGCTCGCGCTGTCGTCGCCGAGGAGCGAGCCGTCGTCGGCCGGTTCGACCACGCTGTCGGTAGTCGTCGGCTCGTCGGCCGTCGTCCCGGCATCGGCGACTGGCTCCGACGCCTCGCGGGCGTCCGCCTTCGCCGCCTCGACGGCCGGTTCGACGATTGTCGCGAGTTTCTCCCGACAGGTCGAGCAGAGAACGACGGTCCCCTGCTGTTCTGCCTCCGGGTCGAGCGATTTCGGGACAATCGGATACTCGGAGAGTGAGACGTCGAGCGCGCCGCCACAGAAGTAACACGACGATAGCTGGTCCATGCTCGCTAAGTGGAGATGCTGTTCACTAAAATGCTTATACCGGTATGGCTGCTACACCGACCGTGGCCATCCCGTCGGGCGTACTGTCACTGCGAACGGTAGCACGGAGGCCTGGATACTCCCAGGTCAGGCCGTTCCCCGTCCGTGCAGCCACGACGTCTGTGCCGAGAGGAGATCGACCGTGACCCGGACAATCGAACTCTCGACGACTGTGCTTTGCCCGTCCGTCTCCGCGGAACCGAGCCAGGCACAGTTTCGGCTCGACGCCGCAGGAATCGCTGTCGAGGGCGGCCAGCTCGCGGAGGAGGCCGGACTCGACGAGATATTCGATATTCGGCTGGGGCGGCCGCCACAGGCCGCGTCGGGGGCGCTCTCGGGGACGGTGCTCACAGTCGGGTTCGAACGCGGTGGCCAGCGCGTCGTCCTGTTCATAGACGGGACGGAATCGACGTTAGACCGGGTCAGCGGGCTGCTGTTCCGTCGGTTGCTCGACGGGACAGAGGTGGCCGTGTGCCACCCCGCGACAATCGGCGGGCGTGTGACAGAGCGCCGCTTCGAGATCGGCGAACTCCGAGTCACCCCCGGCAGAGTCGGGTGTACCGGTATCAGGCAACCGCTTAACGTCGACCTCGAGACCGTCGTGGGCGTCAGCCGCGCTGAAAAGGAACTCCTGGACCGTCAGGAACCGACTGTCGACCTCCGGTACGTCAGACAGGGCGTCGTCGTTGGGGTCGACCTGTCGCTGAACCCGCCACGGAAGCTCAATCTGCTCGGGCGGTACCTTCGGCGCAGATACGCTGGTCTGCGGCGGGAGCTGCGGGAGCTTGACCCCCCAGACCCGGTCGTCCGGACGCTGACGCGGCTCTACACACACGGGGGGCGCACAGACTCCAGGAGCGTACTGGCACGCGAATCGGCAGACCCGCCAGCCCTTCTCGCAGAGCTCATCGAGAACGACCTGGTGACGCTAGACGACGGCGAGGTGCGGTTAGACACGCTGGGATGGGTACTCGTCACCGAGCGGGCCGCCGGCGTCGGTGAGTCGGACGGCTGAGTGTCCGCCGATGCAACGGGGGCCAGCTCCGCCCACTCTGCGTATACTCTGTACTAATTCGCATACGCCTCAGTCGAGGAATCCCCGGACCAGTTCCGTGGCTTCGTCACCGGGCTCCAGCCAGGGCGTGTGGCCGTGCCCCGGCAGTTCGTGGAACGTGGCGTCCGGCATCTTCTCGGCGACGGGGCGACCGACGTCTGGCGGGTAGAAGGCGTCTGCCGTCCCCCAGACGAACTGCGTCGGGCGGTCGACCCGCACAATCTCGCTCCGGATATCGAACAGCGGATGCGCGCGGCCGTACGACCCCTGTGCGGTCGCCAGCGACCGCTGGCTTTCCCGGCGCCCGGGCAGGTCCTGGCCGGCGGCGAGCAGTTCGTAGAACACGTCGGGGATGGCCGAGGCGTCGACGACGTTGACTCGCTGCATCGACTGCTTCGCGTTCTCGACCGGGTCGCCGCGGTTGAGCAGCCACAGCAACACGCGGTTGAGGCCGCGGACCGTCAGGAGCCGAAACAGGAGCGGGAGGTCCCGCGAGACCCCGCCCGGCGCGCCCACCAGTTGCAGTCTGTCCACCCGGTCGTGGTCGATCGCGAGCAGGAACGACTGGAGGCCCCCGTGGGAGTTGCCGACCACGTGCGGGCGAGCAACGCCGCGGTCGTCGAGGAGGTCCAGCAGGTACGCGACCAGGAACGACCGGAGGTCCCGGCCGCGGTAGCTCGGAGCGGCCGAGAGGCCGAGGCCGGGCCGGTCGGGGGCGTACACGCGGTACTCGTCGGTGAGCGCCGGAAACAGCGGGAGCCACGTCGCCGCCGGCGTCCCGACCCCGTGAAGGAAGAGCACGGGGTCGCCGTCCGGGTTCCCGCCCACGAGATAGTGAACCCGGCCCGCGGCGTCCGTCTCGGTGACTCTGGACTCGACGGCGAGGTCGTAGCGGGCGGCGAGACGGGCCTGTGCGTCCGCGTACCGGCGCTCGGCCGGACGGGACCAGTCGTCGGGCGACAGCGCCCGGTCCTCGGGAACGGTAGTACCGGTGCTCATACGCGACCTGTCCGGCGCCGGGCGTATCAGTGTACCGCGGAGCGGGACCGACAGAGAAGGACTGGGGGATAGCTCCCGCTTCCATGGGACACATATAGCCCCGCTCCCTCCCTCCCACATGGAGACAATCGAGGGAACCGTCCTCGCAGGACGGTCGTTCGACCCGGTCCAGGGCCGCGTTGTCGTCGAGGACGGTCGCATATCGGCCGTCGAGGAGACACCCGAGCGCGAGAGCGACCAGAACCGCATCGTCCTGCCGGCGTTCGTGAACGCGCACACCCACGTTGGAGACTCGGTTGCCAAGGAGGCGGCTGTCGGACTTGGCCTGGAAGCGGCGGTGGTCCCGCCCGACAGCCTGAAACACCGACAGATCGCAGCGGCCGACGACGAGACGCTGATCGCCGAGATGCACCGCACGCTCCGGTTCATGCAGCGAACCGGCACCGCGGCGTTTCTCGACTTCCGTGAGTTCGGTGTCGACGGCGCAACCGCGCTCCGCGAGGCCGCCGCGGGACTCGATGTCGAGGCCTTCATCTTCGGGAGCGATGACCCCGCAGTGCTGGACGTAGCCGACGGGTTCGGTGCCAGCGGCGCGACCGACGATGATTTCACCGCCAGGCGTGCCGTCGCAGAGGAGCGCGCAGTCCCGTTCGCGATTCACGCCGGCGAACCGGACGCCACGGACATACACCCGGCGCTGGACCTGGAACCGGACCTGCTGGTCCACATGGTCCATGCCGAAGCGGAGCACCTCGAACGGGTGGCCGAGCAGGACGTGCCCATCGCCGTCTGTCCCCGTGCAAACCGCGTGCTCGGGGTCGGCCGGCCGCCCATCGAGACGCTCCTGGAGTACACTGACGTCGCACTCGGGACGGACAACGTGATGCTGAACGCACCATCCATGTTCCGTGAGATGGAGTACACCGCGAAGACGTTCGACCTCCCCTCGCGGACGGTGCTTCAGATGGCGACGACCGCTGGAGCCGAGGCAGTTGGCCTCGACTGTGGTGTCATCGAACCCGGCCGCCGGGCCGCACTGCTGGTACTCGACGGCGACTCGGACAACCTCTCGGCCGTCGCGGACCCGGTCGATGCGGTTGTTCGGCGAGCGTCCCCGCTGGATATCGAACGAGTTGTCTGCTGAAGCGGACGGCGGGACTATTCCCCATGCGTGGGAAGCCGCGCCGTTCACGGCGCGGAGGATGTCACCTGCAAGTCCATCCCGAGTTGGTCGATCTCCCAGGCAAGGTACTCTCGCAGCCCCTCCTCCAGGGGACGATGTGCAATCCCGAGCTCGCGCCTGGCTTTCGAGTTATCGACGAGGTACTGGCGCCCGGCAAAGAATTCCAGCATTTCTGCTTCCAACCCTTCGGGGGGCGTGGTGACCTGTTCGACGCCCCGCATCACGTTCGCCAGGACGCCGAACAGCCAGTCCGGAACGGTTCGCGGGACAGGAATCCCCGTGATGTCGCTTGCACTCCGTAACACGTCACCCATCGTCTGTGGCTCACTGGCTACGATGTACTCTTCGCCGGGCTGGCCTTTCTCCATCGCCAGGATGTGTGCTCGTGCCGCGTCCGAAACGTAATCGAAGGATAGCGTCCATTTTCGGGGAATCATCGGGAGGTCCTCCTGCAGGTAATCGCGGAACGCACCTCGTGCCGACCCGTAGAGTTTGTCGCGGGGACCATAGACCGCCCCCGGTTGCACGATGACAAGCGGAAGGCCGTCAGCCATCATCGGTCTCGCGACTTCGTAGTGGGCCTCCCACTTGGTGCGGAAATAGACGGCGAACGTCGGACACTCGGGGTCGACAGACTCGTCCACCGTCCGGCCGCTGGTTCCCGGATAGATACCGACTGTGCTGGTGTACACGCCTTTCTGAATGTCGAGTTCGTCCATGAGTTCCAGCACGTTTCGCGTCCCCTCGACGTTGATTCGTTCGGCCGTTTCAGCTTCGCGAGGGCCGGGCCCGACGTAGAACCAGGCGGCGATGTGGAACACGCCGTCGACCCCGGTCATCGAGTCCCGCATGCTGTCTTTCTCCGTGATATCGCCCTCGACGACCGTCACCTCGTCCGGCAGGTGGCTCGCGTTCGAGCGCGAGCGCGTCAGCGCGACAACGTCGTGCCCTTCGTCGGTTAACTGCTCCACCACGTGGGTCCCGATGAGGCCAGTCGCCCCTGTGACGAAATACCCCATAGTGTGACTGACGTTAACATATAACAAGTAAGTTAGGACGGGGGAGTACGTGAGACGTGTACGGCGGCCTGTGAGCGATATGTGCTCCGTATTCGCCGCCCTCCTAGCACGTTCTGGTACTGACAGGAGAGCCTACCGTTGGATACTCGGGCGTATTGTGCAGTCTGTTCTGTCTGAAATACGCCCTCTACGAAGGGTCGTCTGGCCCCCTGGTTAATTTCGAGTCAGCTCTCGGCCGCGTGGGCGAACACGAACGCCCGGAGGAGTTTCGCGGCCAGCGTCGCCGCCTGGCCGTCGTCGCGGTCGTTGACCTCGACCACGTCGAAGCCCACGGCCTGCGGTGCGACGGCTCGGACTACATCGCGCAGTTCTCGCGGGGCGAGGCCGAACGGCTCCGGCGTCCCGGTTCCCGGCGCGAACCCGGGGTCCGCGGCGTCGATGTCGACGGAGAGGTACACCCGTTCGTCCTCGAACGCGGGCGTCCAGTCGGCCACGTCCTCGGGTGGGACGGCGGTCACGTCGTCGGCGGCGGCGCGGTCCCACTCGGCTTCCGACCCGGTCCGTGCGCCCAGCACGACCGCTTCGTCGGCCACCGAGAGCGCGTGGTGGGCTACCGTGGCGTGGGAGTACTCGTCGCCGGCGTAGGACTCGCGCAGGTCCAGATGCGCGTCCAGACAGACGAACACGTCGGGGTCCAGGGCGCGCACGCCGGCGACGGAGACGGTGTGTTCGCCGCCGACGACGAGCGGGACGGCTCCCTCGCTCTCGAAATCCGAGAGGGTGCCCTGGAGGTAGGTTAGGTACTCGGCGACGTCGGCCGTGGGACCGATGTCACCGTGGTCGTAGACGGAACAGTCGGTGAAGTGCTGGCCGGTGCGGTGGTCGTAATCGTCGAACCCCTGACAGAACTGGCGGACGCGGCGCGGGCCGAAGCGCGCCCCGGGGCGAAACGACGTCGACGCGTCCAGCGGTGCGCCGACGAGCGCGTAGTCGGCCGCCCCGCGGTCGGCCCCCGCACCGGGCAACATCGTTACGAGCGTGTGATCTTGCGCTGTTCCTCGTACTGGAGGTACTCGATTTCGTCGTCGGGCTGGAGGTCGATGTCCTCGGGGACGCGCATCGTGAACGTGTCGTAGGTGTCGAGGTCCATGACCTGAGCGTCGTTGCCGTCGGTGGAGACGACCTGGCCCTGCTTCCGGTTGACGATCGGGACCCAGACCTTCGCGTCGACGGGCTGGGACAGCGAGCGCTTCTTGCCGTCGAAGACGCCCTTGGCGTCGATTCGGGCCTTGGCGCTGCCGTGCTTGCCCGGCTTGGCCGTGCTGTAGGAGTTGATCTTACACGGCGTGTCCTCGATCATGACGTAGCTTCCCTCGTCGAGCTCTCGAACTTCGGTCTGCTCTCTTGCCATACCGCCGGATTACCCCTGTTTGGGTATAAACGGTTTGGAATGACGCAAGCCAGGCCCGTCGCGACTGCACCGCTATAGCTGGGTCCGACCGGAGCGGCTGGGTCTCCGCCGACCCGCAGTCCACCGACGGCGGTACCGCGTGACACTACGGGTCCCGAGTCCACCCCCACAGTTCAAGTGAGCTTGCACTAACCACACGGGTGTGGCACTCTCGTTCGACCTGTTCGGGACGCTCGTGGCGGCAGACCGGCCGTCGGAGCCGTGGGACGCCGTCGCGGAGGCGCTTTCGGCCCGGTCGGTTCGGGTGCCGGCCGACTGGGAGGACGCCTACCGCTCGGCCCACCGCGACTACGACCGCGGGCGCGAAGCGCCGCTGGACGAGCACGTTCGACTGGCGCTTGCCAGCCGCGGAGTCGAGGTCACCGAGGCGACGGCAACCGAGGCCGTTCTCGATGCGTTCGACGGCCCGGTAGCGGTCCGCGACGGGGCTATCGAGGCGCTAGACGCCGCGGCACAGCGGGGCCCGGTCGCTATCTGTTCGAACTGCAGCGTCCCGGGGCTGGTCGAGCGAACGCTGGAACAAGCGGCCATCGAGACCCGCAGCGGCCACGCCTTCGATGCCGTCGTCACCAGCGTCGACTGCGGCTGGCGGAAACCGCATCCGAATATCTTCGAGGCGACCGCCGACGCGCTCGGCGTGGCGCTCGCCGACCTCGTTCACGTCGGCGACGACGCCCGGACGGACGGCGGTGCGGGTCGCGCGGGCGCACAGTCGGTTCTGCTGGACGACCATCCGCTGCCGGCGATAGCCGAGCAACTCCGGGAGGGAGCGCTGTGCTGAGCGCGCTGGCCGTGGCCGTCGCCGGCGGGCTGGAACTCGCAATCGGTGAACCGCCGACCCGGTTTCACCCCGTCGCGTGGTTCGGGCGGCTCGTCGGGACCGTCGACCGCGAATGGGACCATCCGCTCGCAGTCGGGGGCCTCGCCGCAGTGTTGTTGCCGCTCGGAGCCGCCACGGCGGTCGGCACAGCAGTCGCGCTCGCGGCCGGCCGCGCACCGCTGGCCGCCGTCGCGCTCGCCGGCCTCGCGCTGTTCCTGACCACGAGCCTCCGGGACCTACTTGCGACTGCTCGGGGCGTCATCGCTGACACCGAGACCGACCTCACGGCTGCTCGGGACGGACTGCTCGCGCTCGCCGGCCGCGACGCGGGCGCGCTCTCCGCGAGTGAGGTCCGGAGCGCCGCCGTCGAGAGCGCGTCGGAGAACCTCGCCGACGGACTCGTCGCGTCGCTGGCCGCGTTTGTCCTGGGCGGGCTCGTCGCCGCGGGCGTCGGCCTTCCGCCGCTTCCCGTCGCGGCCGGGACGGCGGCGTGGGTCAAGGCCGTCAACACGATGGATTCGATGCTGGGCTACCGCTCGAAACGCGTCGGGACGCCCGCGGCGCGGCTCGACGACGCCGTGATGTGGCTCCCGGCACGGGTGAGCGCGCTCCTGCTCGCGCTCGCGTGTGGGTCGCCCCGGGCACTGGTCCGCGCACAGGACTGGCTGGACGGCGTCCCCTCGCCGAACTCGGGGTGGCCGATGGGGACGGCCGCCGCGGCGCTCGACGTTCGACTCGAAAAGCCGGGCGTGTACGTCCTGAACCCCGCGGGACGCCTCCCCGACGCGGCGACGGCCCAGCGCAGCGTGACGCGGGTCGGCGTCGCCGGCGTAGGTGCGTACCTGCTCTCCGGACTGGGGGTGCTCGCGTGGTTCTGACCGCGGTCCGGGGGGCGCTCGGGTTCCTCTCGCGGCTCCCGGTCGGGCAGAGCGAGCGGGCGTGGGACGCCTTCGTCGGGACGCCTGCGGCGTTCCCGCTGGCCGGCTACGTGGTCGGCGGCCTCGTCGCGCTCCCCTACCTCGCCGCCGGCCTGCTCCCGGACCCGGTAATCGCCGCGGCGTATCTCGGGAGCGTCGTCCTCGTCACCGGCGTCAATCACGCCGACGGCCTCGCGGACCTCGGGGACGCGGCTGTCGTCCACGGCGACCCCGCGGAGCGCCGCGACGTGATGCGGGACACGACCGTCGGCGTCGGGGCGGTCCTCGCGCTGGGGACCGTGCTCCTCGCGCTGGCGCTGGCCGCGCTGGCCGTGGCCGGACTCCCGCCGCTGGTCGCCGTCGCGCTGGTCCTCGCCGCCGAGGTGGGGGCGAAGCTCGCGATGGCGACGCTGGCCTGCGTCGGCCGCCCGAGCCACGAGGGGTTCGGGTCGACAGTCATCGACGGGACCGGCCCACGGCAGCTTCTCGCCTCGCTCGCCGTCGCGCTCCCGGCCGCCGTCGTCGCCGTTCCGGCGACCGCGCTCGCAGTTCTCACCGGTCCGCTGCTCGCCCGTGGCCTCTCGGGCTGGGCCGACCGCCGACTGGACGGCGTCGGCGGCGACGCCTTCGGCGCGGCCAACGAACTAGCACGCGCCGCCGCGCTCCACGTCGGCGTCGCCGCGTGGTCGCTGTTCGGTGACGTCTGGTCGGTGCCGCTCGGTGACGTGGGGGTGCTCGCATGGACGCTCTGGTGATGTGTGGCGGGCGTGGGACACGCCTCGACGCCGAGACCGAAAAGCCGCTCTTTCGGGTCGGCGGCGTGCCGATGGTCGACCGTGTCGTGGGCGCTCTCCGAGATAGTTCCGTCGAGGGAATTGTCGCCGCAACGTCGCCCAACGCGCCGGACACGCGGTCGCATCTGGACGTTCCCTGCATCGAGACGCCGGGTGAGGGGTACGTCACGGACCTCGATGCGGCGCTGGCTGACGACCGGCTCTCACGGCCGGTGCTGACCGTCGCCGCGGACCTGCCGCTGCTCGACGGTGAGATGGTTGACCGCGTGCTCGGCGAGCACGACGGGGGCTCGCTGACGGTCCTGGTCCCGGCCTCGCTGAAGCGCAGGCTCGGCGTAAGCGACGACACGACGTTCGAAGAAGGTGGCCGAACCGTCGCGCCGACGGGCGTCAACGTCGTCGGCGACGGCCCCGACGACGCCTGGCTCACGCGGGACCGACGCGTCGCCGTCAACGTCAACAGGCTCGCCGACGCGCGCGTGGCAGCGCAGTGGCTCTGACTGGCTGCTGTCACGGAAGGCGGCTGGCTACCGCCGCGAGCGGCCCGTCACTCGCCGTCGGGTTCGGACTCCTGCTCGTCCGGCCGCTCGGAATCCGCTGACCCGTCGAAGAAGTTACTGAGCGAGTCACGGAACTCGGTGAGCTCCTGGACGTCCGACCGGATGCTGCGCAGGTCGTCACGCATCGCGTGGACTTCCTCCGCTAGCTCTGCCGTCTGGTCGTCCACAGCACCGACTGTCTCGCGGACCGCTTCGAGTTCGTCCCCGACCTCGGTCACCTGCTCGGTGAGCCGTTCGATATCGTCTGAATGTGTCTCGACGACCGCCTGCTGGTCCGCCAGGTCGTCGTCGATACGTTCGACGCTGTCGCTGACGCGGTCGTCGATGTCCTCGAGTTCCGCTTCTAACGTGGTGCGGGCCTCGTCGAGGCGCTGATCCAGATCGTCCGTCTTCCGGTGGAGGTCTTCCGTGGCCGTCCGGTGTGCCGCCTCGACGGAGTCTACGTCCTCCTGGACGGACTCCAGACGCCCTTCGAGGTCTTCGAGGTCCCCCTCCATCCGCTCCATGAACTCGGGGGCTGTCCCGTGGTCGTCGATGAGTTCCTCCAGCGCGGTCGTGTAGGCCGCGAACTCGTCGACGCGGGCACTGAGCCAATCGATTCGGGCGTCGACACTCCGCCGAGTCGTCTCCCCTCGTTCGCTCCCGCCGGTGCGCTCCCCCTCTGGCTCGCTTCGGTCCGACGACGGCGCGGACTCCGGTGGTTCGGCTCGGTCCGGGCCCAGGACCGGTTCGGTCTCGTCGGTGGCTGTCGACCCGTCGCGGCCGTCGTCGGCGGTCTGTGTGCTCTCGGCCCCACCGTCCTCGTCGTCGACCTTCCTGACAGCTCTTTTGACACCGGTCGATGACGCGACGTCGTCACCCCACTGTATCGCCGTCCCCGGGCTGGACCCGGAGGCCGTCGTTTCGCCGGTCGGAATGGGCGCCGATGCGTCCGAACGGTCGTCCGCAGGTCCACCAGTGGGGTCGCCGCCGTCGGTGTGAGCGATACCCGACCGCGGTAGCTCGGCGGACTCCACGTCACGGATCTCGGGTGGCCCGAGCTCCACTTCCTCGACCGACTCGGCCAGTTTGATGCCGTAGTCGACGGTGACCGAGTCGCCCTCGACGGTCTGTTTAATAGACGCCCGCTCGGTCGTGATGTCTCCGCCTTCCAGTTCCTGGTCGCGTCTGAACCCGGCCGTCTCGACCGGTAATGACTCCGGAAAGTCATCGACGAGGTGGACCAACACACTCGTCGTACCGATCGACTCGATCTGGACACTGCCGATTATCCACCCGTCTCTACACGTGAGATTCCGTTTCACGAGAACGCCGGCCTCTGAAACAGACACCTCCCCGTCCTGAATTGTTACGTTTTCCATTTCACTTCCCCCAAAAGTACGTATTAACTGAACATATATAAATGCCAATAGTTACTTCTGTATTTGATAATAATCCTGAGTAACGGAGCGTTGTTCGATGCTGTATCCGTCGGGTTCAACGGGCTAAAGCGGCGTTTCCGGCGCCCAATAGATAGAGTGTCTATAATTCAGCCTGAAATTAACTATCGGAAAATCACTGCCTGCGATTATCAGATGTTTCAACACGCATCCGGACGAGCGCCGCGGTCGAAACTGGCCACGTCACCGCGAAACTTTCTCCATACCGCCCGCCGTAGCCCCTGTCCATGGACCCAGACTCGGTCGAGGGCTTGCGGGCGAGCGGTGGCGAGGGGGCCGGCGACGCCATCGACCCGGACGGTCGCGTGCCACACGGCAGCAGCGACGACCCGGACCTGCTGGATTTCAGCGCGAACACGAACCCCCACGTCCCGCCGGACGCCGCGGCGACGTACCGGGACGCGTTCGAGACCGCCCGCTCGTACCCGTCGGACGACTACCCCGAATTCCGGGCGGCTGCAGCGTCCTTTGTCGACTGCGAGCCGGAGCAGGTGATACCCACGGCCGGGGGCCTCGAAGCCATACGTCTGGCGATTCAGACGACAGTCCGGGCGGACGACAGCGTGCTCGTCCCCTACCCCAGCTTCGGCGAGTACGCTCGCGAGGTCCGGCTCCAGGGCGGGACGCCGGAGTTCGTCCCACACGACGACCTGCTGAGCGCCGACCCGTCCGGCCACGCGCTCGCCGTCGTCTGCAACCCGAACAATCCGACTGGAGAGACAGCCGACCCGGCGGCGCTCCGGGCGTTCGCCGACGACTGTCTCGCCGCCGGAACGACGCTGCTGGTCGACGAGGCCTTTCTGGGGTTCACCGACGAGCGGTCGCTGGCGGGCCGGGAGGGAGTCGTCGTCGCCCGCTCGCTGACGAAACTGTTCGGCCTCCCCGGGGTCCGGATGGGGTACGCTGTCGGGACTGGCGACGCCAGGGACCGCCTCGCAACCGCACGGCGCGCCTGGTCGATGAGTGCGCCGGCCGCCGCGGTCGGCACACACTGCTACGACCAGACCGGGTTCGTCGCCGAGACGAAGGCCCGCGTCGCCGACGAGCGAGAACGGATGCGGGAACGGCTGGGGAACCGGTTCGACGTCGCCCCCTCGGCTGCCCCCTTCCTGCTGCTGTCGGTCGGCGACGACGAGTCCGTCGACGGGGTTCTGGCGGCGGCCCGCGAAGCGGGCGTCGCACTCCGGGACGCCCGGACGTTCCGCGGGCTCGACTCGCACATCCGCGTCGCCGTCAGGGACCCGTCGGAGAACGACCGGCTGCTGGACGCGCTGGATGTTTGAGACGACCGTTCGGGACGGCATCTGCCGGATTCGCCGCGATGGGGCGCGGTGGCTCTCGACGGCGTGGGACGGCGGCTATCGGACCGCGGACGCCGTCTACAACGTCACCGTGCCGGAGGGGTTCGAGCGGACCGACCTCGACGCCTACCGCGCCGAGCGGCTGTCCGCGGCTGGCTTCCCCGTCGGCCCGACGCTGCTCACCGGTGTTCACATGGAACACGCCCGCTGTGCCCGTTGCGGCCCGGTCTCGGTGCTGGCGACCGCGGGCCTCTCGAACCCCGCGGCGTTGCCGATGTCGGTGGAGGGAACATCGGGCGGTTCCGACGGGACCGCGTCGAAACCGGGGGACAGCCCTGACTGGCGGCCCGGCACGGTCAATCTCGTCGTCGGCGTCGACCGCGCACTGGACGACGGCACGCTGGCGACGCTGCTCGCCACGGCTGTCGAGGCGAAGGCCGCGACGCTGCTCGACGCAGCAGGCGTCCCCGGGACCACCTCGGATGCTGCCATCGTCGGCTGTGACCCGGCCGCCGAATCCGCACCGTTCGCCGGCAGCGCGACCGAACTCGGGGCCGCCGCCCGCGCCTGCGTTCGGGATGCTGTTCGGGCAAGCCTGGTCGCCCGGTACGACGGCGACGCCCTACCGACCGTCGAGGATGCAGCGTACGGCGTCGTCACCGACCGCGAGACCGACGTGTCCGAGCCGTGAAAGCGCCGTTTATCGCGCGGCGTTCCCAGATACCAAACGGCTAAACAGAATCCGGTCGAACGGGCTGACATGAGCGACAACACGGCCGGACCGACCGCCGAACCGATCAGTCCGAGCGCGCCCGAGGAGTTCGGGCTGGTGCAGGTCTGGTGGGGCGACGGCAAGGGCAAGACGACGGCGGCGCTGGGGATGGCGACCCGCGCCGTCGGCCACGGCTACCGGGTCCACCTCCTGCAGTTCATGAAAGGGGGGACCAGCACCGTCGAGGACGTGCGCGGGGAGTACAACGCCATCGCCGCCCTGCCGGGCTTCTCCTACGAGAACGCGGGCCACTACGGCTGGCACGGCTTCCTCGACGGGAGCGAGGACGACGAGCACGAGGCCCGCGCGAAGGGGGCGCTCGACCGCGCACGGGAGCTCGTACAGGCAAGCGCCGACGCCGACCTCTCGACGCCGCGAGATGCCGACGGCCCGCCGGAAGACGGCGTCAACATGCTCGTCTTCGACGAGATTCTCTACGCCGCGAACCGCGGGCTCGTCGACCCCGAGGACGTACTCGGGCTCATCGACGAAAAGCCCGAGGACCTGGAACTCGTCCTCACGGGCGGCCACGAGCGGCCCGAGTTCCTGACCGACCGCGCGGACCTCATCACAGAGGTCAAAAAGGAGAAACACCCAATCGAGGCCGGACAGGGTGCGCGGAAGGGGACGGAGTTCTGAGCGCGGCGTCCCAGACCGGTCCCTACCGCTCGGCAAGCAGGTCGTCGACAATCTCGCGGGCCGCCTCCACGTGGTCGTCGGCGAGGGCATCGTCAGTGCTGTCGACGTGTGACAGGATGTGGTCGACGGTGGCAAGCCGCTCGGCTAGCACGTCGTCGGGAAGGTCCCCCGCGGCGATGTCTTCGGCGACGGCCTCGGCCTCCCCGAGCCATCGGCTGGCCGTGCGTTCGACCGGCCGCGACCCGGTCTCCGCGAGGTGTTCGTGCAGGGCCTGGAGTCGCTCGTCGGTCACAGACAGGGGTCGGCGGGCCAGCGTAAAGAACCCCGCCGAACCACTGATAATCGAGGCGGCCCCAGCACTGCCTAATGGCCCACACGCTGCTGGTCGCGGGAACGGCGAGCCACGTCGGCAAGTCGACCGTCGCGGCAGGACTCTGTCGCTGCCTGGCCGACCGTGGCGTCTCGGTCGCGCCGTTCAAGGCCCAGAACATGAGCAACAACGCCCGGGCGACGCCCGGGGGCGAGGTCGGCGTCTCGCAGTACGTCCAGGCCCGCGCGGCCGGCGTCGCGCCCGCGACCGACCACAATCCGGTGCTACTGAAACCGCGGGGCGACGGCGAGTCGCAACTCGTTCTGGACGGCGAGGCGGTCGGGCACTTCGAGGCCCGCGGCTACTACGACGAGCACTGGGCGGACGCTCTAGACACCGCCCGCGCGGCCCACGACCGACTCGCACAGTCCCACGACGTAATCGTCGCCGAGGGCGCTGGCTCCATCGCCGAGATCAACCTCCACGACCGCGACCTGGCGAACGTCGAGACGGCGCGCTTTGCCGACGCCGACGTGATACTCGTCGCCGACATCGAGCGCGGCGGCGTGTTCGCGTCGCTCGTCGGGACGCTCGAACTCGTCCCCGAGGACATCCGGGACCAGGTGGCCGGCGCGGTCATAACGAAGTTCCGCGGCGACCAGTCGCTACTTGCCCCCGGCATCGAGGAGTTCGAGGACCGGACCGGCGTCCCCGTCCTCGGCGTGATTCCCCACGACGACCCCGGGTTGCCCGAGGAGGACAGCGTCGCGCTGCCGCCCGTCGGCGAGCGGTCCGTCGTCGGCGCTGACGACGGCGTGCCCGAGAGCGAGAGCGTCACCGTCGCGGTCCCGCGGCTCCCGCGCATCTCGAACTTCACCGATCTCCAGCCGCTCGCCCGCGAACCCGGCGTCAGGGTCGCGTACGTCCCGCCCGAGGCCGCCCTCGACGGCGCCGACGCGGTGGTCCTGCCGGGGAGCAAGAACACCGTCGACGACCTGCTGGCGCTTAGCGACGCCGGGTTCGGCGACCGTCTGCGGGCGTTCGACGGCCCCGTCGTCGGCCTCTGTGGCGGCTATCAGATGCTCGGCGAGGCGATCACGAACGCCGCGATCGAGGGGACCGGCGACGCGGACCGGGTGGACGGCCTGGGGCTGCTCCCGGTGACGACGGCGTTCAGCGAATCGAAGACGGTCGAGCACGTCCAGCGAGACCTCGACGGCGTCGGGCCGCTCGCCGGCGCAAGCGGGCTCGTCGAGGGATACGAGATCCACATGGGCGACTCGACGCTGACGGGTGCGGCGGCCCGCCCGTTCGACGGCGACGGGGCGGCGACCGACAGCGTGCTCGGGACCTACCTGCATGACCTCTTCGTCAACGACACTGCCAGAGATGCCTTCGTGCGAAACACGTTCGAGGCAGCCGGAGTCGACCCGCCAGCCGAAGACGGGAGAGAGAGCGCCGACCCGTACGAGCGAGCGGCGGGTCTCATCGCCGACCACGTCGACCTCGGACCGCTCGGACTGCCCGAACGGTGACGCTTTGATACTCGGATACATTCAAGAAATTTATATGCAGCTGGCTCGCAATATTCTCCAATGGTCGAAGTGTTCGCGGTCGCCAGTGGGAAAGGTGGGACTGGCAAGACGACGAGCACCGTCGCCCTCGGGATGGCGCTGTCCGACCGCTACGACGTGACGGTGGTCGACGCCGACACGGGCATGGCGAACCTCCTCTTTCACGCCGGCCTCTCCGGCGCCGAGACGACGCTGCACGACGTGCTAGCCGACGACGCGCCCGTCGGGGCGGCCGCGTACGACCGGTTCGGGCTCACAGTCGTCCCCTGTGGAACGAGCCTCGACGGTTTCAGGGACGCCGACCCGGACCGCCTCCGGGACGTGGTCGCGACGCTCGCGGCGGACACGGACGTTGTCCTCCTCGATTCGCCGCCGGCGCTGGACAGTCGCACCGCCGTCCTCCCGGTCGTGCTGGCCGACCGCGTCGTCGTCGTCCTCCAGCCGACTATCCCCGCTATCTCGGACGGGCTGAAGGTCCAGGAGTACGCGACGACCTACGGCACGGGCGTCGCCGGCCTCCTGTTCAACAAGGTCCGCGATTCCGAATCCATCGAGCAGGTCTCCGAGAAGACAGAACGGTACTTCGACGGGCCGACGCTGGCCGCGGTGCCCGAGAGCGAGCGGGCCCGCGAGGCGCGCCGTGCCGGCCGGCCGCTGCTGGCCCATGCGCCCGAGTGTGCGGCCGCGGACGCCTATCGAGGTGCCGCCGAGGCGCTCACGGTACAGGACGGAACGGCCGCCGACGCCGCCGACCGGTTCCGAAGCGCCGTCATCCCCGAGTCGTTATGAGGCTGCCCCGCGGCCGACTCGACAGGTCCCGCGTCGTCACGGACCCGCGGGACACCCTGGCCGACGTGCTCGACCGCGAACTGACCGGATACGCCGTCTTCGAGTCCCAGGAGACGCTGCTGCTTGACGGTGAGGGCCGGGGCGTCATCACGTTCACCGACGGCGTCCCCGTTCTGACCTACCACACCGGCACGGACCGGGGCGGCCCGCCAGCGCTCGCGGACCTCGCTGTCCCTGGGCCGTACCACGTCTCGCTGTACACGCTCGCCCCCGCCGACCTCGAATCTGCCCACGAGGCGGAGGACCTGCGGGTCCCACCGGGGATGCCCGCCGAGCGGCTGGGCGGCGACCCGGCACTGGCCGACAGCACGCGACGGGCCGCTCCCGACACGCGGCTCCCGTCAGCGGACCGCGACACGGCTGCGGCTGACGCCGAGGACGGACCCACGGAACAGAGTGCCGTCGAAGCGTTCCTCGACGATTCTGAGAAAATCGAGGCCATCAAACAACAGGCGCGCTCGGAGGCCCGCGAGCGCGCCCAGCAGTGGGAGTTGTAGGGCCGGTCACCGCCCGGGCAGAAATCCGATACGATGCGCTGGGCCGTCCGTCCGCGTGTTCCGGCCTCTCAGAGTGTCTGTAGCGACGGCCCGCCATTCCATCGAAATCGAGCCGCGGTGACGACTCAGTCCGTTCGCACGGGAATCCACCACACCCGCGACCGCCCCCCGACTTTCTTGCTCGTGATGTCGGTCTCTGCTTCGAGGTCGTGGAGTTTGTTCAGCGCGGTCCGGCGCGAACAGCCCAGCCTGTCCGCCACCTCTGACGCTGTGAGTGGCTCCGCGTAATCGCCTCGGTGTTTGAACACCTCGATAACGTCCGATTCAGTGTACTGGACCTCTCGCCCAGGCGGAGACATACTTCTGATATCGATTGGCACACACTTATACTGTCGGCTATTATTTCAATCTGCGCGAAAGTATAGAAACACTGGCCGGTGGTATGGGTCAGTGATATTCAACGCCGGAACGCCGGGGCAGCGAGATTTTACTGTTGCTGTTACAGCCCCTGTAACATGTTTTGGACCCGCGAACAGTTACAGCAAATAAGTATAGGCAACCGCAGGCAGTATCGTGGTTCGGGGATACGTCATCCCGCCCTCCAGCGAGTGCTGGACCGCCGACCAGCGCTCCCTTCGGCCCTTCCAACCTCGACCCTAAAGCGAGTCACCGGTTGCTTTCCTGCACCGACAGGACCGCCGCAAGCGGTTGTGACCGCGCCTTGTATCGGTCGAACACCGTTTCGGTCCACTGGTACACCGCCTCGGCGTCGGATTCGGCTAGGGCCCGGATGTTGTTCCGGTCGTCGTAGGCCGCCAGACAGACCCGCGAGCGGTCCAGCGCGAGGCCGATATCGAGCGGGCTCTCGTGGACGTACGTGTCGATGTTCTCGTGTTCGACGCTTCGTTCTAATGCCTCGGAGAAATCGGACGCGGACCGTTCGAGCACGCTGTGGTCGATGATGAACTCGATGTGGGTCCCCGTTTCGAGGAGCTCCGCCGCCACGTCGTTGAACACCGACGTCACGATGGGCGATATCGCCCGGACGTCGCCGTCGACCTCGTGGAGCCAGTCCGTGAACCGGTTGACCGCGGCCAGCGGGTTCTGCTCGGAACTCGTCGTGAGACACGCAGGGTCCAGCAGGTCCGCCGGGAGGTCCCCCGCAATGGAGCCGAGGTTGGCGGCCAGCGGCCCAGCCGCCCGTGCCCGCTCGATCTCGTCGACAAGCGCCCCGTACTGGTCGAACACCCTCTGGCCGGTCACCGTGAGCTGGTACTCGCCGTCCCGCTTGACCACCCACTGGCGCTCGGAGAAGCCCGCGAGTATCCGCTGGATCGTGGTCCGGGTCGCGTCCACCGAATCACACAGGTCCGTGGGCCGTGCCGGACCCTCCCGGAGCTGGGCCAGCACCGCGAACCGCTGTGGTGACCCGGTAAGGAACTGGCAGTCCTCGAAGGCGGTGTCGTCCGGACCCTCCGTCATTGCACACTCTTGTGTGGGCAACCATCTTAGCCTCTTTGGCGTGTGGCAGCACTGACCGCCTACTTGTCGCCGAACGAGCCGAGACTGGCCTGCCTTCCGCCGTCGTCCGCGCCGTCTGACGCGTCCGTCCCGTGTTCCGCGGCGATGCGTGCGGCGGCCTCGCGGCCGCCGGAAAAGGAAGCGCGGCGCGCGATGGCCGGGTCCCGCAGGGCGTCGGCCGCATCGGCACGGACCGCCTCGTACCGGCGGCGGAACGCCTGTCGGGCCGCGTCGTAGTCGACGACCGGGTGCGGGTAGTCCTCGCCGATGTCGACGCCACAGGACGCCTGCACGTGGACCGGCGTCCCCTCGGGCCGGTCGAGGTACTCGTCGGGGAGGGCCTCGAGTTCGGGCACCCATCGACGGACGAACTCGCCGTCCGGGTCCTGGTCGCGGACCTGCTTTCGGGGATTGTACAGCCTGAGCGTCGGCTTGCCGACCAGCCCGCACTGGGACTGCCACTGGGTGTAGTTGATCGCCGCCGAAGCGTCGATGAGGTGGTGGTAAAACCAGTCCGCGCCGATCCGCCAGGGCTGCTGGAGCAGGTGGTAGTACACCGAGGCACACATCGCCCGCATCCGGAAGTTGAGCCAGCCCGTCGCTCTGAGACACCGCATCGAGGCGTCGACCATCGGAAACCCGGTCCGCCCGCGCTTCCAGGCGGCCACCAGGTCAGGGTCGTACTGTTCCGCATTGAACCCCTCTAACACCGGGTTCACCGCCGTGTCGAGCCACCCGGGCCAGTCTTCGAGCTTCTGCTCGTAGTGTTTGTTCCAGAACAGCCGCGAGACGAACAGCTCCTTCCCGCGGCCGTCGGGCGCGTGCTCGTCGATGTACTGGATGACCTGGCGCACAGAGAGACAGCCGAAGGCGAGATACGGCGAGAGCCCGCTGGTCCCGTCTCGCGCGTCCGCCGGCGCGGAGATGTTCCCCGGGTAGTCGTCAATCCGCTCGGCGAACGCCGACAGCCGCTCTCTCGCGCGGCCGGTCCCGCCGCGGGGCACCTCGGATTTCGACGGTGTGACGCCGTAGTGGTCCTCGATGGTGCCGATGTCGACACCGCTGTCGAAGCTCCGGGAGGTGACCGCTGTCGGGTCCCAGTCGTGCGGGTCGGCGGAGAACCACGCCGACACGTCGTCCTGCCACCCGTCGCGGGTATCGGCTCGGTCGCGGACCAGCCCGTCGCCGTCGACGAAGGTGACGTCGCACTGCTCCCGCACGCGACGGTCCCGCTCGCGGCCGTAGCGGCCCGTCGGCACGGCCATCGTCACGACGTCCCAGCCGGCCTCGCGGAACCGCTCCAGCACGTCCACCGGGTCCCCGTGAGCGTAGGTAAGGCCACGACCGGTCGCGGTGTGGTACTGGTCCGAGAGGTCGGCCAGACAGTCGTGCAGGAACCGGATGCGGGAGTCACAGGCCAGGCCGTCCGCGCCGTAGAACGCCGGGTCGAACACGAACAGCGGGAGCACGTACTCGGCCGCCGCGGCGCTTGCAACCGCGGCCTGGTCGCGAACCCGCAGGTGTTCGCGATGCCAGACGACCGTTCCCGATTCGTCGTCGAGCGTCGGAATCGCGTCTCCCCGTGGTATGAGCGTGTCGTCAGACTCCAGTCCCGGCATACGCGCCTATTGAGTCACCGTTGGACCACAGACACCACTGTCTTTCGGCTTTCAAACCCACGCCGTTCGGGACCATCGTACGACCGTATCAAAAGGGCCCGGGCTGGTACCGAACTGAGTGAAACAGTATTCTCGTAGTGATAACACGACGGCCGGTGTACGACCCGGCGCGTATTCAGGAGGTGTTGGAATTCCTATAATGTGAGAATAATAACAATCTATACTGCTATTTCCAGCGCAGGTTTTGATGGGTGAGTTCCAATGCCAATCGAAAACCTTGCACGAAGCGATACCGTCAGCACTGCTCCCGAAACCCCTGTGACCGAACTTGCAGCGACCATGGATGCGGAAAACGTCGGGAGTGTCGTGATTACGGACGACGAGACACCCGTCGGAATCGTCACGGACCGGGACCTGACTGTTCGCGTCCTCGGAGCGGAGATCGACCCGGCCGGCCAGACTGCCGAAGACGTGATGACAGACGACCTCTGTACGGCCGAACCCGACGCCGGCTTCTACGAGGCAGCCACCCTGATGGCTGACCACGGAATCCGGCGGCTCCCCATCTGTGAGGGAGACACGCTCGTGGGAATCATCACCGCCGATGACATGACAGAACTGCTCGCCGACGAACACCAGCACCTCGGAGACATCATCAGGGGCCAGCGGCCCGAATACTGACTACCGATGCCAGAAGAACAACTGTTCAAAACTGAACACCAGGCGACGAGGACGGAAATCGCTGAGGCGTTACGGGATGCCGCCGCTCAGATCGAGTCCGGCGACGTCCAGTTATCGAGTGCCACTGCGGAACAGACCGTCGCTGTTCCGGACAGTCCCCGGTTCGAAGTCGAACTCGAACGACTCACAGATTCGGAAACCGGCGACCAGCGGTACGAACTCGAGTACGAGATACGGTGGACCGAGTAGGCTCCCGTTGCGGTGACCCCGTCCTCTACCCTCCCATGACCGTTCCAAGCAGTCGCCTTTCCGCAGTGACTGTGCAGGGCCCTCTATCTCGCCGTCAGTCCGTGCCCAGATGAGCAGCCGATGGTACTGTTATCAGATCAGGCAAGCGCCAGGGTCCACACGCGGCTATCAGAAGGATTACACCGCGTGACCCGTGCTAGTCGACAATGGAATTCGAGTCCACGCGCCGCCGCTTCATGCAACTCGCCGGAACGAGCGCGACAGTGTCGCTTGCCGGCTGTAACGCCCTCCAGGGAGGAGACAGCGACGGAACGGAAACGGGTACAGCACTGCAGAGCCAGACCGCGAGCGCGGAGCCCGCGACGGTGACGGTCGGCGTCGAACCTGACCAGGCACAGTTGCAGGAACGACAGCAGGAGATCCAGTCAGAACTGCAGGCGGGGAACCTCACGCAGAGCGAGGCACAGGCGGAGTACCGCACCGCACAGGAGAGCCTTATCGAAGACGCGATGACTGGCTTCGAGGAGCGCGCGACGTCTGACCTCGGTCTCACCATCGACGATTCTGTTTCCGAAGCGGGCGCGCTGTTGGTCACTGGCCCGCCGGCCGGCCTCATCGAGACGCTCTCGGTCGACAGCGTCACCGGCCTCTTCCCGCAAGCGACGTTCGAACGGATCCGGTCCCAGGTCCGGACCGAAACGCCGGGCGGGACGGAGTAACGGACGTACTGCCGCTTCAACCCTGGTTCGCTAGTTACAGGCAGTATGGCTTCTTTCAGACGATTCTAGCAGATCAAGACTGCGGCCACAATAAATGGATTATACGATTAAGCCACAAATCCATGCAGTCACTGGCCGTTCATTCATATATATGGCACCGAGAAACCGTACAGGCGACCGAGAAAAAGCCACTGAATCAAAATTCTACCTTCCCGGTGTGCCTCGTCCCCAGGCGGCACCTAGCCGGGTTGGGCAGTTCGTGCGGCGTCTGCTCCGCCAGCGGGGCACGTATCGGGTCCGCATCTCCCGCAAGGGTCAGTAGCCGTTCTCGGTGCGGCTGAAACCTCGACATAGCTGCGAACGAGTGAGGACTCGATTAAATCACGAACGACTCTTGTGGCTCCGGTCGTAGTTTGCTGGATTCTCGCTACAGTCCGTTTATCGGTCGAACCTAGCAGTTTAGCGTTGAAGAGGCAGTACGATCTATCTGCTGTTCTGTGACGAGAAGGGTGGTTGTCCTTCGACCGCGCGATGGTGTGCCGGCAACGGTCACCCCAATCAGAGACTGACGACCGACCGATCGCAGACAACGGGAAACGGATCAGTCAACCAGTACCGCCGACATCTGCATGCGAGTGCTGACTAGGCTCTTGTATATCGGTGTGCCTCTGTCTACTGGCGTCTGGAGGCCACTGCTGTTGAAAGCTATTGTCGGATTTTCGCCGTACAGGGATTGCTAGTGGCCGCTATTTTACCGCGTCTGTCTCCGGTCGGTACGAGCGGCTGACCACTTTCCAGGTGTTTGTCCGAAAGCGCAACCCATTGACCACCATCGGAATGCTCGACTCGGCAAGTAGCGCGAGTAGCAGCGCATTCCGTCCGAGCGATGTCACGGTGCCAAGCCACGCGATCGGCACTGCCACCAGATATAGCCCCGCGAGGGTGGCAACGAACGGCACACGTGTGTCACCGGCGCCGCGGAGCACACCCGTCACTGAGCCATCGATACCGAGCGCGACAGCGCTGACTGCAGCAACACGAATGAAGGTTGATGTCAACGGGACAGCCTCACCGTCGACGAACAGCGTTGCAACCGGAGTCGCGAAGACGATGACCACCGTTGCAGCCACGAGGTAGGTTACGAGCGAGAATTTCGTGATTTCGCGGCCATATGTCTCAGCAAGTGTTTCGTTTGCGGCGCCGAGGGCCTGGCCGGCAAGCGTTGAGGCTGCGATGGAGAACCCCCACGTGAAGCTGTTGAGCAAGTCTCGAATCTGCCGACCAACCCCGATAGCAGCTAGTGTCACTGCCCCGAACGACGACGCCACCGCAAGCAGTGGGAAGACAACCAGGCCCTGTGCAACCCGCCGGGCAACCAGCGGGGCCGAGACAGTCCAGAGTTGGCGCAGCAGCGACAGCGACGGGACTGGCCCAAGCCCGACTGGTACTGGACTGGCGCCTCGCCCAACATAGGAGCGTCCAGACAGGCCCCAGAGGAACACGACGGCAACTGTCCCGGTAGCGATGGTCGTTCCGAGTCCAGCGCCGAATACGCCGAGACCTGCCCCGAACACGAGTCCGGCACTTAGCACGACATTCAGCACCCCACCAGTCGCGCGGAGCGCCATAGGTGTGACAGTATCGCCAGCTCCGGCGTACGTCCGGGAGGCAACCAGGTTTATGCCTTCGAACAGAAGCCCCGGCGCGACAATAGCGAGGTACGTCGCGCCAAGCGCGGTCACACGCTGACCACTCCCGATAAGCGCTATGAGCCGGTCGGCGCCAAGGATAAACACGGGGACAACAACGAGCGCCAGCGCAATAGAGACAATTAGACTCGCGAGTACGACCGCTGCAGCCCGCTGCTCGTCATCACCGCCGTAGTTTTGCGATACCAGCGAGAGGGTCCCACCGGCCAGCCCGATAAATCCGAGTTTCGCGACCATCCAGAAAGCATTCGCAACCGTGAGACCAGCAACCGCATCGGCACCCACTGCGATCCCGACAATCGCCAGGTCAACCGTCCGCTTGGACATGATTGCGAACCCCGTCACGATACGAGGCCACGCGAGGTCAACCGTTTCCTTGAGCCGTGACCGCTGGATGACCCCGGCCCTGGCCAGGAAGCCGGCGAGTATTTCACCCAGCGCACGGAGTCGTCGCATGCCTGCGGTTCCGGCGCAAATAGTAAACCGGTGTTGCTCTGCAACGGTACAGTGCTGGTTGATGCAACGAGAACGTCAGCTCAAAGGTTCGACTTCAGTACACTCTCTACCAACTCTACAGTAATTCCCCGGTGACGAGGGTCTTGGACTATTTCGCGGTTCAAGACAAGCGTCGTGCCTCTCAGGAACCAGTGCCGTCGTCACCAACTCGTCCGAGATAGCAGGTTCGTCAGTGTCATCGACCGAGCTTTCTGACTCGATTTCTCTGGTCAAAGGTCTGTACTTCCTGCGGTCTTTTGCATATCGACCCCTGCCTCCGAATGGATCTCTCATATCAACAGAAGACGTGTCAGAGTTCGTGACGACTTGTAAGTGCTCATTCTTCAGCACGGTACAATCACGGTTTGAGCCTTCAGGAAGTACTTAGGCTCACCTGCAGATGGTAACGATATGAGTTGCTCTCCTTCCCTCACCCAGGCCCAACGTGCTGCCATTGCCACCGAGGCAGTCAAACACGTCAGGGCCCACCTCCATTCCCCGCGAGGAATCAAGAGACACCGACGCCGTTCGGACAGACAATGAATCACGCCCTCCGTCCGGTCTTGCTTGCCGCTGCAGATCTCGGTGTCGGCGGTCTGCTCTACCAGCAGGTCTCTGCGGCCCTTGGCGTCGTGCTGGTCATTGCTGGGATGTTGATACTGGCGAGGGTCCTGTACCAGGCGCTGAGCCATGGTGGCTCGGTGCTTTGGCGTCACGTCCAGAGAGCATCCCTCAGCAGGACCTAAGACGCGTGTCCAGCCATGTGGTCCTCTTTGCGATGGTTGCGTTCGTCTGGGCGATGGTGGCGTTCGCTGTAGGCCTTGACGCGAGCGGACGAGACCGCAATGGCGGCTTCTGGGCCGTTCTGACCTTGTTGACTGGTCTGTTTGGGGCCGTCCTCTACGGGCTGGTCGTTCTGACCACGAATGATCCGACTGACGATAGGGAGTCCGACGACGAAAGGGACTCGGGGCTGGTCCGTGTCTGTCCGGCTTGCTCGTCAAAGTGCGACACTGCGCAAAACTACTGCGGTGAGTGTGGGGCTGAACTGGGTCCCGAGGACGAATCCCCGGTCGGACGGCGGCTCAAAACCGGGTCAAAGCGTTACTGTAGCAACTGCAAGTCAGAGGTCAATCACACGGCGAGCGCCTGTCCGAGTTGCGGGGCCGTTTTCTAATTGGCATCAGCTGGAATTCTCTGAAGGAAGCGAGACTGTGGTGCTGTTTCTGCCTCCTGTATCGGTCACGCTATACTAAAAGAGAGTGAGTAGGTGGAAGAGCCACTGCTGGATACAGAGCACGGAGTTAGCATCTTGAGTAGCAGTTGGAGACCAGTGGTGGTTGCTCAGGACAGGGAAAGCACTGACCGGAGCGGCTACCTGCATTTCCGAGTGTTGTCACAATCGGGTACAAGACGGACAACAAGTCTGAGCTACACGTATCACAGTCCTCACTGACGACCGCTGTCAGTCGGTGACTGTACATCCCAAATTTTCGAGTCGGAGGACAGCAGCATCAAGGTCGTCTTCCTTGACAAACACATGGTCGGTTGAGTACGTAGAGATAACGAAAACAGAAATGTCTACCTCGGCAAGGGCTGACGCAACCGTCGCGAGGAAGCCAACGAGTTCGAATGGGAGATCCATCTCGAACGTCAGTCGCTTCCACCCGGACTCAACCTCGCTGGCATCAACGGCGTCGACATCATCCTGCTCGACGACTACCGTTGTCTATGTCTCGTCCTGAATTGTCGCAAATGCATCGGGATGATTGTGGTCGGTCCGGCAGACTGCATATGTGCCGTCCGCTACGCTGACTGCCCCGTTCTGGAGAAACTCGGTTGGGTCCATACGAGCGATGACTATACGATGGCCTAAAAAGTGTGTCACGAGCATCACAACCGTTCGGCGGTGCCTGGGAATCTTTCTCAGCTCCCTGGTTCCCATTCCGGCTAAGCAGTTGGTCCATGAGTAGAAGCGTGATATCGATGGAGGCCGAGTGCTGCATCGGCACATCTTCTTAGTAGTTGATGCAAATCAGAATCTCTGGCTCTGTTGAAACCCTCAGAAATTGATAGGACCGGCGTGCGAGATACAGAGGATTTATTCAGTAGTGAACTCGACGCCAGTAATTTCAAATCGTGCGCCATCCTCAGAGCCGTCGGTCACGCGAACCTCCCAACCGTGGGCTTCAGCCACCTGCCTCACGATCGCAAGTCCGAAGCCGATTCCCGCAGTTGAGTAACCACTCTCGAATACCCGCTCGCGCTCTGCTTCCGGGATGCCAGGGCCATCGTCCTCGATAGCGAAGCCTGCACCCATCGTCTCGACGCGAACCGTCACGTTCGGACCGGCGTGATCAATGGCGTTTCGGAAGAGGTTCTCCAGCAGTTGTCGGAGCCGATCCCTGTCAGCACTGATTGGCTTCCATCCGTCCGGATTGTCGGTGAGAATGAGTTCTGCCTCTCCCTGGTCGTCGGTCACGATTGACCATGCGTCCTCAATCACTTGCTGGAGGACGACCGCCCCTGTCTCATCGATATCCCTCCCCTCCCGTGCGAGCCACAGGACACCATCGATAATACTGTTCATCCGCTCGACCGCGTCACCGATTGGGTCGAGATGAGTACTCTCGCAGTCCTCACGGGCGAGTGTAAGTCGTCCCTCAACCACGCTCAGCGGACTCCGGAGGTCGTGGGAGACGACCGATGCAAACTCGTCAAGCCGGTCGTTCTGCCGTTCGAGTTGCCGCTCGCGGTGCTTCCGGTCGGTGATATCTTGGATATATCCCCGGACCGTGTCCTCAGTTCCTTCAACAGGTTTTCCCCGAGTTCGAACCCACCGTTCGTTGCCCTCGGCAGTGATGAGACGCACCTCTAGGTCGTATGGCTTACCAGTTGCGAGGGCGTTCTCGATGGTTTCTACAATCTGGTCGCGGTCCTCCGGATGGAAGAATTCGAGCCCCTCCTCAAGTGTCGGTTCGTACTCATCACCGACCTCGTGAATGCGGCGGGTGCCGTCGGTCCAGACGACAGTGCCGTCTGCAGAGAACTCCCACGCACCGAGGTTCCCAAGTCGTTCGGCTTCCTGAAAAAACGTCTGGATGCGCTGGAGTTCCTGTTCGCGCTCCTTGTAATCGGTGATATCCTGCACTGCGCCACGGAGCGTCACGACCTTGTTGTCTTCGATGGTCGGCTCACCGCGGATTCTGAACCACCCGATGTCGCCATCTGAGCGGCGAAATCGCGCTTCGACATCGAACGGGTCACCCGCCGCAAGGGCAGTTTCAACTGCGGTCTCGACACGTGGACGATCAGCTTCGATGTAGAGATTGAGCGCGTCCTCTAGCGGTGGTTCCTCGTCGTAGTCTCCGGCAACCATCTCGAACAGATGGTCCGTCCAGAACACGTCCTGTGTGTCGGGATCGATTTCCCACCCACCGACATCCGCAATCTGTTCAGTATGATTCAGGAGTTCGACCACCCGCTCGTATTCCTGTTCACGTTCTTTGTCTTCGGTTACGTCCTGTTGGAAGCCGACGTAGGTGATGACCTCGCCATCCTCATCCTGAACTGGTGCAATCGATACCCGGTTGTAGAACTCGGTGCCGTCCTTGCGGTAATTCCGGAGTTCGACAGTCACGGGCTCTTCGTCGTCGATGGCTTCTCGCATCCGGGCGACAGGCTCGAGGTTCGTGTGTTCGCCTTGGAGGAAGCGACAGTTGGAGCCGAGTACTTCCTCTCCGGCGTACCCCGTCAACTCTGTGAAGCGTTCGTTGACGTAGATGAGTGGATTGTCTTCCTGAGATGGGTCACTGATACTGATCCCGACAGGTGCTGCATCCATTGCCCTATCTTTGCGTTCAAGTTCGGCTTGTCGTTCTCTGCGGTCAGTGATGTCACGGGCAACGCCGACGATGCCGTCCACGGTGCCGTTCACGCGCAGTGGGGTCAACCGATACGCCAGTACTGCGTAGCCGTGGCCGGGAAAGTCGCCGTCAAGTTCACCCTTTAATTCGTCGCGGGTACCGTCCAGCAATGCCTGATATGGATCGCCGTCTGTCTGTTCTCGAATTCGCGGGATGAGCGCACTCGCTTCGCCTTCAAGCGCCTCGGGGGATTTCCCGTACCAGTCAGCCAGGTACTCGTTGACGAGTTCGAACTGGCCCGCAGTATCGTAGATACAGGCGGCCTCGTGCATCGAGTTGACCGCCTGTTTGTAGCGTCGCAGTTCTTGGTTGCGCTCGGCAAGGGCCCGTTGCGAACGGTGCCCCTCGACGGCGTTCCTGGCGCGGTTGGCTAGGACGGTGTACTGGTCAGTTCCACTGCCTTTCTGGAGGTAGTCAGTCACACCCGCTAAAATAGCGTCGCTAGCAACTTCCTCGGAGCCCTTCCCCGTGTAGAGAATGAATGGGAGGTCTGGATATTCTTCGCGGACGGTTTCGAGAAACTCGATACCGTTCTGTCCAGGCATGTCGTAATCGGAGATGATACAGTCGAATGCAGTGTCGGCAAGCCGGTCTAGTCCGTCGCTGGCACTGGTGACGGTTGCTACGGTGAATTGACTATCCTTCCGTTCAAGTAATGTTGCAGCTAAGTCTGCGAAATCAGGCTCGTCATCTACGTAAAGGAGATGAATTCTATCAGTATCCTTCCTTGACATCTCAGCCATGGTTCAATTCTGACACCCACAGCAGTTAAGTCTGGTAGTAGCATCTAACTCGGATTCAACAAAAACCGAGTCTACAAGATACGCGCCCTCTATTCAGCATATTCGTCCAATTACATAGTACATCTGGAACTTCGAAGGACCAGTCCGGTCCAGGCTACCGGTTCCCGACCCACTAGCGGCTACTAGTAGTTCTCGAATGTGGAACGCCGTTTCTCGGAAAGTCCCTCTACAATTGTGCGGTGACCACAGAGAAGAACCAATAGTAGAAGACGCTCTCAGTTGGGGGACTGGAGATAGTTGAAGAAGCAATCAAACAGTCAAAATCAGCGTCTTATTGAGCTATGGAACCGTTGCAACAAGTACATCGGAAACCGGGCATGTCGTGATAGTTGCTTTTCGAGTTCTCAGACAAGTCGGCACTGAAGTAGCACGACATCTATCCCCAACGGAGGAGAAAGGAGTTATTTCGGCTGAACAGAGTTAGAAAGTGAGCATCTCAGGTATCGTCGCATATTCGTCGGTGATCAATTGAGGACCGTCGGATGGTTTCCCGTCCGGAGAAAGCGTTTCAGAGCCCCACTACACCGACGATAAACGCAACGAGCGGGACAGCGACGACAGCGTGGAGGACTATGAGGACCAACTGTCCGATGAGCGTGACACCGAGCGTGGGCGCGAACAGGACGACTGGCAGCATCATTCCGACGAAGACCAGTCCACCGAGCAGCAGGAAGTTGCGAACCGGACGGGCGGTCAGGCGGTCGAGCACGGCGTAGGCGACGGCGGCACCCGCCCCGGCGACCATAGTGGACATCACCAGCGGAACAACCGCGAACGGACTGCTCGCCCCGGTCGGCCCGAGACTGACACCAGAGCCGAGTGCGAGGCCACGGACGAACAGTGCGAGGACGACGGCGACCAGCACTCCGAGCGTCGTCTGCCGAGCGAGGCTACCGGCGGTTTCGGGCGATACGTATCGAGCTTGGGTGGTGGACTGTTCCATCCACATCCTACGTTCCCTGTAGTCATAAGATGGTCACTCCAGACTTCTGTAGCGTGAAGCGTCACTCAGTGCCACCGTTGCCACCGGGCTGTGCGGACGCAGTCCGTTTCGTCGATGAGTAAATATACTACAGATGGCGTAGTGAAGGCATGACGGCCACCCGTCCCGAACCGCCGCATCCGGATCTACCCGACGCCGACCGCGAGGCAGCCGATGCGGCGGTCGCTGACCTTCTGACGCTTCTTGGCAAACGTCACACGCTTTCCCTTCTCTATCTGTTCGCCCGCGACCCCGGTCCGTGGCGGTTTGGGGAGCTGGAGTCCCGGCTCGATCTGTCCCCAACGACACTGTCTGACCGCCTCGCTGAGCTGACCGCGCGGGGGTTCCTCGACAGGACCGACCACGAGGAGGTCCCGCCTCGTGTGGAGTACATCGCAACCGAGCGTGCTGAGGCGCTCAAGCCCGCGTTCGGCCACCTCTACGGGTGGTGCCGCGAGTACGGCCAGGGGGTGCGCCACTGATGCGCGTTCTTGTCGTCGGTGCCACGGGTCGCGTGGGTCGGCGTGTGGTCGATCAGCTGCTCGACGCTGGTCACGAGGTGTCAGGCCTCGCCCGGGACCCATCGGTGCTTCCCGCGACGGTCCACACTGTGGCCGGCGACGTCCGGGACCCTGTCGTGGTCCGGGAGGCACTGACTGCCGGCGACGGTGGCCCTGTCGATGCGGTGGTGAGTGCACTCGGAACGCCGCCAGATGAGGCGGCAGACGACACGCTCTCGGCCGGTGTGCGGACGCTCGTCGAAGCGATGGCCGACCTCGGAATCGAGCGATTCGTCGGCGTCGCTGCAGCGGGCGTTCTCGACGCACCCGGCGGCGGACTCCGACTGGACGCCGAGGGGTTCCCACCCTTCCTCCACGGCGTGGCCGAACAGCACCGCGCGGTCTACGAGACGCTCACTGAATCATCCCTGCAGTGGACGCTGGTCTGCCCACCGAACATGCCTGACGGCGACGCGACCGGCCAGGCCCGCGTCGAGACCGACCGGCTCCCCGACGGCGGGACACAGGTCACGACGGGTAACGTGGCGGCCTTCGTCGTCCGTACCTTGGCCGACGGCACCCCGCTCGGCCGAGTCGGCATCGCCGGTCCGGCCTGAATCATCGTCGGATTCGCCGCGGTTAGTTCGTCTACGCGCCTGCTATCCAGCGAAAATCTAGCAGACCACTAACTACTGACTTCACCAGCGCGACTTCGCTCCTGATACGCGTGGCGACGTTACGAGACGCGTTTCTTCGAGAGCAAAGCGTCAGCGCAACGGTTTCTGTCGTCTCCACTATTCGATTCGACAGTTGGGTGTGGCATCCGATATTCGTATGTTCGTCTGTACCGAGTTCACATACCAGTGGCTTCGAGTCAGGCAGCGACGACCGAGCAGGCTGAGCCAGTCACATCATCGGGAACACGTCGCCGCGTCGCAGTCGTTGTTGGAATCGTCTTTATCGATCTGCTTGGCTTCGGTATCATCATCCCGATCCTCCCGTTTTACGTCCGCTCGTTCGGCGTCAGCGACGTGTTTATCGGATTGCTTGCGGCGTCGTATTCCCTAGCACAGTTCGGGGCTGCGCCGGTGCTCGGCCGGATCTCCGACGAGCGTGGCCGGCGGCCAGTGCTGATGCTCTCGGTCGGCGTCGGGGGTGTCGCCTGGATCCTCTTCGGGTTCGCTGCGGAGATCGGCGCAGCCCTCGGCGTGACGGTCGGCCTCGTCATCCTGTTCAGTGCTCGACTGATCGCCGGTGCAGCAGGCGGGAACATCGCCACCGCACAGGCGTATATCGCCGACGTGACGTCACCGGAGGAGCGGACCGGCGCGCTCGGTCTCGTCGGCGCGGCCTTCGGCCTCGGGTTCGTGTTTGGCCCGGCCATCGGTGGGCTCCTGGCGAGCGACGCGGTGGTATCGACCGCGCGCGCTCTCTTGCCCGGGTTCGTTCCGGTAACTCCCTTCTCGCTGCCGAGTTTTGCCGCAGCGGGCTTCTCGTTTCTCGCGCTGGCAGCGACAGCGGTCGTGCTGAAAGAACCGGATCGGATTCGCACCCCGGCACGGCGTGTCACGTTCGTCGGTCAGTTTCGGACTGCGCTTGCCGACCTGACACTCCGGCCGCTCGTTATCGCGTTCTTTCTGACCTCGCTCGCCTTCGCCGGTATGACCACTATGTTCGTGCCGCTCCTGGCTGATTTCTTCGGATACGATGCCACCGCGGCGGCGATGTTCCTCGCTTACATCGGCGCACTCGGAATCGTCAACCAGGGGGTGCTCATCGGCTGGCTCTCGCGGAAAATCGGCGTTCGATACGTCGTCAGGGGCGGCGTCGTGGCGCTGTTCCTCGCGCTGATCCTGCTCGCGGTGTCCCCGATGGCTGGCACGACATCCCTCCTCGGTAGTGGTCCGGAATGGATGACCAGCGGACTCGTCGTGCTGGTAGCGTTCGGTGCACTCGCCTCGTTCGGAAACGGTGCGATAACGGTTGGCCTCGCGGCGCTTGTGTCGGAGGGTGCCGCTGGAGATGCGCAGGGAGCAGCCTTCGGGGTAACGCAAGGGGCAGGGAGTCTCGGGCGGACGGTCGGACCACCGCTTGCTGCCGCTGCCTACGTCGTGGTCTACTGGTCGCCGTTCGTCGCCGGGGCACTCCTGTTGGTGCCGGTAGCGCTGTTGTTGCGACGGTGAACAGTGTGTATTGAGTGGTGCTAACGAACGACTCATATCTGTTGGAACCGTACCGTTCGCATGTCAGGTTCAAGCAGAGCGGAGATTGAATCGACAGTTGAAGACCTCATCGAAGATGTGGGCTCGTGGCCGGGTGTCACAACCGGCGAACACCGGTTCGGCGGAACCGAGTGGCGTGTCGGTCCGCGCGAAATCGGCCACGTCCACGCGTGGGGGATGCTCGATGTCGCCTATCTTCGCGCGCTCCGTGATGTGCTCATCGAAGAGGACCAGACGGGCGTCCACCACCTGCTTAATGACTCCGGGTGGACGACGTTGTACATCGAAGAGCCGGGTGACTACGACCACGCCCGATGGCTCGTTCGACTCTCGTATCTGTATCACGTGAACATCCTCAAGAAGACACCTGCCGGCGCGGAGGAGTTCGCCGCTGTCGATGTCGAGAGTGAGCTTGAAGCCCTCAACCCAACCGAGTCCGTCCGAGCGGCGTTCGAGCGTCGCCGTCCCGGAAAAGCGGGAGAACCCGAAAAGTAGACTTGACAATGTACAGACGGGCAGTACTTGGCTTGATGGCCACGGGTGTCACTGTACTCAGTGGCTGTGGGCAGCCGACCGTCACAGAGCGACCGTCAGGCGAGATCGATATCGTGTTCAGCACGGAAGCGACACGTGATTTTCTCATCCATGTCGAAGTAGTTGATGCGGATGGGAATCTCGAAGACGAATTCGAGTCCGGGTTTCCGCCCGATCAAGAGGGGGCTCCGAGTTACTTCTCGGCCGGACTTTCCAGTGGCCCATATACGGTGGCTATTGAAACAGAAGCCGAACGTGAAACCTTCGAGTGGTCGATTACCGACTGTCCTCTCCTTGATGTCAACGTGACTGTTCTTGCAGACGGAAAATTGGACATTGAGCGAACCTGTTCGGACTCATGAGGAGTTGGTTCGGCACGCAATTATAGTCAGCTCGTTGTCCGTGGTGGCCTGCCGGTGAAAATACGTGCTGTGGACTCAGCACGGGTTTAGCTTCACCTCCGTATCATTCAGATCCACTGCCATCTGATGGTTTGTTACAACAGGAGCAACCACCGCCAAGTCTACTAGTAGTTGCTGAATGTGGAACGCCGTTTCCGTAGGAGTCCCTGTCCAGTTGTGCGACCTCAACACCTACAGACTGCTAGTAGTTCCTGTTGGGATTGAGAAAACCACTCGTCAATTGACACAGAGTGTCACTGATTAGTCGGGAAGGTGGTATCCTAGCACGCGGCCGAGGCCAGCCAGGATCTTAAAGACCCAATGAGGGGGACTCACAGCTTGGATATCTTCTTCGTGTTCTACCGTCAGCATCGCTATCAACACGATATCACTGAAGCCCCCTGGCGGTAATGACACTCCCCGCTCCGCGACGAGTTGATGAAACCTGCGGAAGAACTCCTCGTGCTGGAGCGCGGGCTCGTGGATATTAATGATCTCGACGGGTGTCTTGTTCCTGAACGTATGTGGGGTATCAGGAGGGACGGTGTGTTTCTCGCCTGCGGGCACGTCCATCCACTCACCATCCTCGTATACTTCCAGAACGCCAGAGAGTACTTCATAGCTCTCCGCGGCGTGAGGATGAGTGTGGACAAACGGGCCGTCCTCGGGGACTGATTCGATTTCAAATCGCATTTCTAACAGCTCGCCGTTCGTCTCCTCGGTCGATCCCGTGATCTCCCATCGACCAGGGAAACCTCCCCAATCCAGAAAACGATCCTGCTTGCTTTGCTCCGTGGCAGTCATGTTATCGCTCCCAACCAGAAACGGTCGATGTGTGGGTTCGTGTTGCTTGGTGGTATCATTGGTCGCCTCCTGCGGCATCCAACCGAGGTCTCGATATCTCTGTTCCGTCCTTCCACGAGACGGACGCCACATCGCTTGGGTCTTGCTCCGCTACTGGCAAATAATTCTATATGCGAGAGTGAACTTATGTGTTAGGAGAATAATATTTCTCTAGCCCAATCGACTCAAATCCTGAGTACTAGGTAGGGGTCTCAGATCGAAGCCTTCGGTCGATATCGAGGATGTTCATCTCGTCGTCCAGCGTGATAGTGAACGTACTCGTCTCGGCCTTGATAGTGATCGAGACACGAAGTGGATTCTTCGAAACAGTGGTCTCGACACTATTTTGGAGCAAGTTGACGACCTCTTCAAACGAGGGGGAGTGGATATCCAGTTCTTGATTGTCTATCAATCCGGTCGCCATGGCCAGACCAGTGGCAAACATTTCGGCCGGCAACCGCTTGGCGAACCCGCAGGTATCACACCGCATGTCTGCCCACACCGAGAACGGGGTCCCACAGGTGGCGCATGGTCTGTCCCCATGACTTTCGTGCGCCTCGCAAACCGTTACTGACGACGAGATGTGGCCAGCACACTCTCGACAAATACCGTACATCATGTAGGTGATATCCAACGCACACCGGTAGAGGCCGGCTGCGAGAGCTTGGTCAGGATTACGGTTCGTCAGTCCAGCGGCCGGATAACTCGTGAGGAAGAGCGTCCCCTTGGGTGCTTGGTCACCGAACAGCCCGTCACACTCAGTACACTTGATTCGAAGCCACTGATCCTCATAGGTAGCCTCTATGTGTGCTCCGCATAGCGGACAATCGTCTTCGATCTCCGTAGAGAAGTCGAGTTGGTCTGTTCCGGAAACAGCTATTACCGTTCTGGCAATTTGTTTGCCCGCACCGCTTAACCGGTATCCGTCGTTAGTTCGTCGAACGAAATGTGGCGCGAGCTGTGAAAGATGGTAGTTGAACTTTCCGTTATCCTCAATGCCCACCTTTTTCTGCAACTCGGAATAGGAGATCGCCTCGGCGATATCTGATCCATCATCGTATTCGTGAGCAGCGTCCGCACGCCAGAGAACCCGGATGACCTCTAATCGAATTTCATTTCCCAATACGGCGAAGGCCTCGTCCGCGGAAACCCCGTCTAAGTCAAGATCGGGAGTGAATCGGGTCTGTTCCATGCTAACGAATAACTTGGAAGTCCAATAAACGTATCTCTAGTGCAGCTTCAGGCGTTTCAGAACTGGATGATACTGCGGATTTTGGCGAGTAATTAAGCCCCTGCTGCATACGCAGCGTTTATTGGTCAGATGCTGCTGGCGAGATGCCCCGATGATGTTCACCAAACATGGTAATAGATAACACTACACAGGACGATTATTCCCCCCGGGGCTGTAGCGCCCATGATTCGGCTTCTTTCGCGCATGGACCAGTCAGCACGACGTGCTCTAAGGCACTGAATACAGGTCGGTCTCTTGCGTCCCATGCTTACCTCACGCTCTCCAGGGATAGCAGCGTTTCCATCGAGTCAGCACGGCCTCAACGAACTATCAGCGACCAAGGGTTTCAACAGGGCCGAATCGCTACAAAAGCTAGAATTGCCGTGCTTACTACACTCTCTCTATTCACGACGAATTCCTATCAGTACCAGAGGGTTTCAACAAGGCCGTAGGATTAGATTTGCACTCAGAAGATAGCTCTATGAGACGTTACTGACACCGATCCACTGGAACGTCCGGTTTCGACCAGCCATGATGAGACTGAAATCCTCGATCGTCAGCTGGTACATCGGTTCGGTAACCTGAATGAACGAGACATTGCGAGACGATTTGAAACCATCTCGGATGGTCGAGAGAGAAAGTCGCCAGACATCTCCGTTCCGTCCGTACCGTGGTTTCATTCCGAGTTCGACTTGCAACCGCATTATCTCCTCTGCCAACTGTTTGCTGGCAGTGTAGTATTTCACAGACTCGTGTCCGTCGCCGTCGATCAACGTTTGGAGAAGGAGCTCTTTCTGTGCAGCACTGCACGCCCAGATGAAGTCGGGCAGATGCATGTCTCTCGAGCCGGAGCCACAGAGGTGGTTCAATAACCGAGCGAAAATCACCGAGCCAAAGCTAAAGGACCGGTCCTGTGTATCAACCGAGATATCCATTCGATTCAGGAGGCTTGCAATTCGGGTCCGATACTTCGGAGTCTCTTGAGCGATCTGGACGACCGCCGACTCGGAATCCTCTTTCCATGTAACGGATCCTTCGGTGATGAACCAGCCAAGAAATTCGATGAAATCGTCGCCGTCAAACCGGTAGGGTCGGTGCCAGTGATTTCGCCCGGCATGGACTGTCACGCGTTCGGCCAGAGCTTCCAGTTCGTTCTGGTATGTTTTGAACGTCTCAGCATCAAAAAAGTAGCCGTAGTGACTATTTGTTCGACAGGGTTCACAGCCATCTGGAAGAATCCGTCTCACAGTATGACCATGGCAGCCGAATTCGGCACGCGCCTCAAAGTCCGTGATTACGTCGGTGATATCAATCTGCGGGAGGCGTGTGCCCGGCCGGGGCCGCCACTCATTGAGGAACCGATAGTTGATTCGTTCAGGTAGCTCCCGGGCTCGAACGAATCGTGGATACGAAATTTGCTTCGTTGTATAAGGAATACGATGATTTGGCATTATACGGAAGTTTGAGCGGCGTGTTTCGATACTAACTATTTCATCAGCAGGATTGAGCGGCATTATATCGACGACCGCTTTTGGCTTGACAACGTTCGTCGTTGGGTTCAGGGCCAGAACGTAGTCTGTAGTGTCCAATTCCGAGATGGGGCACAGACCAGTTGTTGTCACCACCTCAGTGTCCCCAGTAAACCCACCGTTGCATAGTTCAGTAACACTACAATTCTCCGGTGACGAATCAGAACTTCTTCCTCGGAACATCACCGTACTCTGCTCCCGGCTTCTGGTATAAATGTCAGCCGTACATACCTTTGTTTCGTATGGAGTAATCAGTATTTCTATATCGGCTATCTCTTTGGATCGGGGTGAGATGTTCCGATGATTCCCGGCCTAGATAACACTACTAACCCAGATTCAGCTGCCTCCTGATCAAGAGTCCCTGGCCGAGCGCCGCTCAAAGATACCGGCCAGTCTGACGTTCATGCGAGGTCACTGCGTACGACTTTGGTAACCGGTACGATACTCACGGGAGGCCACGACCTGATTGAATGGCACCAGCCCTGAGAGGTATCTTCTGGTTGGATTGCAGGCCTGCTCGAATTAACCCAGGTGAAATCGGCCGGTAGAATAGAGCAAAGCGGGTCGAACAGTCCCTAGATGCCCACCGACACGCACACCGAACGGGCAGGCGGGCGAAACACGAGCAAAAGCCAGGCGAGCGGGGCGCTCCGTGGGAAACAGATATGGCAGCGACGCCACACCTCACGATCGCAACTAGTTCCAACCTTAGGTCGAATCACCAGACAGCAACTAAGGTTGGAAATCTCTGCCCGCCCGAACTATCAAACCGAGGGAATAATATTCGCGTGTCACGGCGTTTCCGGACCCGCTTCGAGCAGGGCGCTGTCCCGCGAATAGAGCCGCGTTGGCCAGTGAGCCACGGCATTCGCCGACTGGATTCCCCACGCATCTAGCCAGGCTCGACAGCGGTCACACACCTTGTTGCGGGGCTGGTGCCCTGGGTTGGATACCCGGAAATCGACAAAGGACGATGTTCGCCCGGTTTGGCAGTCTCAATCGACTCAGACTAGCTTTGCATATCGCGTGGATCCGGGCGGTCGATGCGGTCAAGCAGTTGATTGACAGTGAGAATATCCGTGAACCCGGGTTCGTCGATGGAGAAGGAACTCGCAGGTGTACTTTCCGAATACGTTTTCTCGACACGTGGATCCCCCTCCAGCGGATCATTCAGCGCAGCGAGGATCTCGTGGGCGTCGTCGTGAGACATCGCGACCCAGATGGCCTCATCGGGATCACACGCAGCCATCTTGTCAAAATCGGCGGGGACAGCGCGTCCGAGGTCGTTGTTGACGCGCTCGGCTTCAACAGTGACACGGACCTCGCCGTCGGAATCCAGCCCGACGAGATCGAGGCGATGCAGGGAATAGGACTCCGAGACCGCCTCAACAGCCTCCTGGTCCGTCCCCATGAACGTCGCGGCTGGGAGCGAGCCGTCCTGGATCTCGTAGTAGGGGACGACCTGGGACACCGGTGACGCCGGGTCGGCGACGTACTGGTGTTCGAGATACAGCCGGGCCGCCTCCACGGCAAGGACGTGTTCACTCGATTCCTCGAGGTCGCCACACTCGTGGCCATAATCGACGCCACGACGGTATGACTCCCCGATAGCGTCCCTCCCTGCGGGTGTCACCGAGTACAGTCGATGCGGGCGGTCCGTATCGTGACGCAGGACGTCGGCATCACACAGGTCCTGGACGGCGTCGCTCTCGATGCCGACATACTCCTGGAGTCGGAGCATCGAGTCGGACAGGAGATCGTATTCGAGCGGCTCATACCGGAGTTGCTGGGCGTTGTAGACGGCCTGGAGGAAACACAGCTGTGACGTCGACCACTCGCTATCGGCACGTTCGTCGGCGGAGCGCTTCAGATTCAGCGTACAGATCGGGACGTCATCCGGATTGATATCGGCAAGGGAGCCACAACAGGCGATCGCGCGTCGCATCCCGTCGATAGACGGATCGTACCGGTTTCCACACCGCTGACAGTGCAGGGCATGACTCTCACGGTCGTAGGAGACCGTCTCCGGGAGGCGCCGCGTGTGCGGGAGGGCACTATCGACGCGCACGGGCGCACCATTGTCGGTCGGATCACTGTCGTCGCCGGTCTCGTCTGTAGTACTCGGTGCCTGAAGTGTGAGTCCAGCGGTCGCATGCGTCCGCTCGGCTACGTCCTCGATCAACTGCTCGATCTCTTCGGTCGGAATCGTCGGTCCGGGGCCGTCTGGATCGCCGGCTGGCAGCGGCAGTGACTCCACCTGAAACGGACGTGGTTCAGGGTGGTCAAAGGGGGCGGGCAGCTGGACCAGCCACTCACCACGGGGGAGCCACTTGAGCTGATCCGCCATCTCTGTTGCTGACATATCCGCGGTCGTGAACCGGCTGGCCAGCCGGTCGTCAGTCGGAACGTTTCCGGTGACGTACGTCGAGACGTTGTTGAGCAACTCCCGATAGACGCCGTCGTCGATCCGCCGAAGCTGGTCTGGAAACTGCATCGCAAGCGTGATTCCAACGCCGAACCCACGCGACTGTGAGAGCAGGTCCTGTAAGATATCCGAGGTCGCTATCGACGCTGCCTCTTCCAGATAGACATTAACGAGATTATACGATTCAGTAGATGGTGTCGACTGGGCGCGCCGGCGAAGTGCAGACCAGAGGTTCGAGAGTAAGACAAGCGTCATGACACGTTGGGTATCTGTCCGAACGCGGCCGGTGTCGATTATGATGACGACGTCCTCATCGAGGAACTCGCCGAAATCGAAGTGGCGGTCGTCATCCTCTGGGACGTGATTGAACATGCGGGCCAGTCGTCGGTCGACGGGGATCTTCTCGATCCGGTTGGCGACCCCCTGCATGATCTCATCGAACGAGCGGGCGCTGTTGGCGACGACGCCGGAAAGGAGTCGTTCGAGGTCCTCGTCGGCAACGGCTGGAGCGGATTGGCGGTCGTGCATCTCCTGGGCGGCCATATGCAGGTCGCGATGTTGGAAGGCGTCGTCGCCGTTGACCGGGTCGAACAGTGCCTTCACCAGATAGCGGATGATATCCGGCGAGCGGACGGCCTGTTCGAACCGGTCACGACCCATGATGCCCACCAGCAGTTCGAGGTAGTGGTCGGCTTTGTCCTCGACAGCGGTGGTCCGGGAGACGCCAGCCGCGAGGTCCTTGCGGATGTCGAAAAACGAAAGCGCGGGCAACAGTGTGGCACAGTCGAAGTAGAGGACATCATCGAGGTCTCCGTACGTGGCGTAGTGGGCGCGCATATACTCGGTGGCCATCCCACCGCCTTTCGGCAGGAACACGATGTCAGCCCCGTCCGTGGCCCCGTGATTCGCGACAACCCCGTTCGTGAGGCTCGTCGACTTGCCTGACCCAGTTTTGCCAAACCATGCGACGTGCAGCGACTGGAGTGATGGCGGGAGCGACACCGCGTCGTCCTGGGCCGTGCCGTCCTGTGAAAGCGGACGGCCAAGTGGGAGGCCATCGTCGTGAAACGGAGTGAGATGTGACGATGGCGGCGGTGGGAGCATGCGTCGTTCACCGGGTGTCGTCGCAAGGGCGCGTCTGGCTGCAGTCGTGAGTGCGCTGCCGTCCAGGAGACAGAGGCCCCCGAGTTCACTCGCGTCGGCAACGATCCCCGGACTGGACGGGCGGGTGAACGGAAGGCGGTGTTGCAGTCGGTCGTAGTCAGCGGGCCGGAACATCCGGTCACAGATCCGGGTTCGGAGGTCGGCTGCATCCGTGCCTGTACAGACGGTGCCGGTAATCTCGTAACAGCTGTGACTCACCTCGGCGAAGGCCGTTGCGAGGTCGTCGGCGACGTGTTGATCGACGTCGTCGCACAGGACGGCACGGACGTTGACCTCGAAGGACCGTCGGGGGTCGCGCTCGGCGAGTTCGTCAAGGCGTGCTCGATCCTCGATGGGGATCGGCGTGTCGGTGTGGGTCGGCTCGGCCGGGGCGATCAGTGCGGTGATAACCTGGCCGGCCCACGATTCCCGCCCCGCTTCGAGTTCTCGTCGCTGGAGGTCTCTGTCGGTCGACCAGTCTGCCTTCGGTTGGATGAGTACCTGCAGGAGTGCCGGTCCGTCGGTGGCGGCCATCGCCTCGACAACACTGGCCAGTGGCGTGCGGACGTGCTCGCCGTCGTTCCGGAACTCGCGTAACGGCGTGAGCCGGGTTTGCCAGTCCCTGCGACGATCGGGTCGCCCCTCGAATTCCACGCCGGCTGCAGGCTGTTCAGGGAGGAGTGTCGGTGCCCACTGGACAGTTCTGAACTCGTAGCTGTCCGGGAACAGTGTCCGGAGGATACGCTCAAGTGGCTGGTGGAGGTCGTCGGCGTCGACGCCCACGTAGTACTGGATCGTCTGGGTGTCTTCCGGCGGTGCGACGAGGTACGTTTCAATCGTTGGCGGGGACTCGGTGAATCGGTCCAGGAGACCAGTGGCAGTGTCGCGGGAGTCCAGCTGGTGGAGGCGTTCGAACTGCGCCTCGACGGTGTCCGGATCAACTGGTTCGTCCGTCGGCGTGATCCGAATGTACTGCCGGGTCTCCTCGACCGGGACCGGTAAATTGTTCTCTACTGCCATTACAATTTTCATATGTATAATTTAGTATAAATCTGTGGGAGAACGGTCGTATTGCTTGAGAACGCCCCCGGTCGCTCCAGTCGAGGGGCTCTCAGGGCTCGCTTCGCTCACCGTTCGAGTGGTTGCGGCGCGGGGCGCCGTACACTCGCTGCGCGCCAGTCGGTGCTTGCTTCGCCCGTCGTCCCGGAGCGACCGGCCCCTTTCAGTCCCGCCCGATTCGGGTGTGCAGGTAGCGACAGATGTGATTGAAAGCTAGTTGACGGGCCATTGTACCGCTCAAAAGACGTTGCGTGTTCGTTGTAAATCGCTTTCTAGTCGTGTGCGCTGCTCGATTTCAGGGCAGATGCTCACACGCTTTCCCATCATCATCGCCGTCTAGCCCATGGGCACCACCAGACTCCTCGTACACGTCCTGGGCAGCCGACTGTGAGGAGAAATCATCGCAATCGTAGTCACCGCTGTATCCGGACGACTTAGCACTGGTGTCTGTCTTGAGAGCACTCGGTTCAGGTGTCGGACTCGTTTCTGTGTCGTCAGATCCGAGGACGTCGCCGGTGTCCAGTGGAGGCACAAGGCCGATAGCGCCGACAATGCCGCCCAGTACCACGAGGAGCACGACGAACACGATCCCACCAGCGACCGGGTCCTCGGCCGTCGAGATCTTCAACGAGTACCCGAGTGCGAGACACAGGCCAACCGCGAACACGCCCTGGCTGATGTTTCCGTTCCAGAGATCGGTTACGCCGCTCGCAAACGCCACGAGGCTGACACCGATAACGAGCAGCCGTCCTTTATGCATCTACGGTCGTTTACTTACCAATTACATATACGCGTTGGGTCTAAAACGTCTACCCCTCAACCTCGACCATACCTGCAGGTAGAGACTCACCAGTCACCGAGTGCGTGACCACAATCTTCCAGGACGATCATAGCGTATCGCCTTCGAAACCATGAGAGCCCAGTCAAGAACTCGGCATGTAGCCTGCACGATAACGCTGGAACGGCAATACACAGTACCAACGCCAAGGGACCCTCTCAATCCGACAGCCAGCAGAGACTCCGTCTATTAATCCAACCGCGCAGTCCCAAAGATCATGTACTGACCTCCAGAATACCACCCAGGGATGCCACCTGATCGGCTCCGGAGTATCGTCCCGATGTTCGGCGGCGCGACGAGTTACGTCAAGACGCTCGATGAAATCCTCGAGTACGTCGCTGACCAGCAGCCCACACCCGATGAACTCATCGGCTGGCACCGGGGCCACTTCGAACGAGTCTCGAGCCGGGACTCAATACAGCGCCGAATCGACTATCTCGAAGATGTCGGCTTTATCCAGCAGGACGGCCACCACTGGCGACTCGGGCCGGAGGGCACCACCTACGTCGCGGAGCAAACGACCGAAACGCTTCTCGAAATCATGTGTCGACGGAACGTCGGCCTCCGGAGCCTGCTGTACTCGCTCGTGCCTGCCCCGATGACAATCGAAGAAATCGGGCGTCAACAACTCGAGACACATGCAAACCTGGGCTGGGATCCAGCCAACACGGACATGGCCAAACAGCGGGCGAACTGGCTCCGGAGTCTCGGGCTCGTCCACAGGGACGGCCAGCAGTACGCACTCACGGATGAGGGACGCCGGTTCGTGGAGACTGCAGTCGAAAAGTGGGCCGGATCTGACCCACAGGCCGGCGTATCAACCACAGATTCTTCGACTGCAACGACCTACGAAACGACGGTGCAGGCCCGGGCAGTTGACCCGGAGTTCCGGGAGACAGTACTCGTCCAGTACGATGTGGCCTGTCCGATATCCGGCGTTGACCACCGCGGGCTGCTGGATGTTGCCCACGTCTTGCCCTGGAGCGACTATCCGCAGCACCGGGCGGATCCTACTAACGTCCTCCCACTCAGCAAAATTCACCACGCAGCCTTCGATCGCGAACTATTCACCATCGACCACAACTATCAGCTGCACGTCAATCCCGACTTCGAGACAGACAGTGACCTGCTGAAACAGACAATCATAGACCGGGCTGGTGAGTCAGTTCCACAGCTGGATGGAAATGTCGCACCGGCGTATCTACGGCAGTATAACGACTCAATCGGCTGGATAACGAGCTGAGCACAACGGAAACTGCGCCCGAAGTGTAAATATGGTAGCTTTCCCGAGTAGATATACCATAGTTTCAATCAGACTTTAGCTATCGATAATTTCGCCATCCCCAACAGCCGTTTTAGACGCAATCTCAGCAATCAGTCCTGCCCGTTTGAACAGCCACATCTGTGAGGATCGTGTAACTGACTCGTCTATGGCTCGCCCCGCTCGCCCTGCCGCCCTCCGCGTGCTCACGGGTCACTGCGTTCCCCGTTCGCAGCGAGTCGCTCCCTGCTCGCGGGTCGTGCCTCCCCGCTCGCGACGGTCGCTCTCGCCACGCTCGCGACTGACCATTCCGGGCGTGCGGACGCTCTCCGCACCGCGAGCGTCCGTTCCGGGCTAAAATGTATGTGCCTTCGACGCCAGCGGGTTAGCTTGTCGGTTGCGCCCCTCGCTGGCTTTCGCGTTCCAGTGTTTGGTGCCGACTGCGCCCTCGCGCCACCCGGCGGCGCGAGTGCTCGTCGACAGTCACACTGGACACGTACCCGCCCTCCGGGCCGGACACGAGCAAGCTAATCCCGCTGGCCGCTCGCTCCGGGCGGCGTGCCGGCGCGCGGGGCTGGTGTATGCATCCCACGAAAGCGCTCTCGCTCGCGCCCACTGGGGCGCTCGCGAAGGCGCGAGCGAGAGCGCAGTCGGGACTGTCGGGCAGTTGTCGTCGTGAAAACCGCGATGCTGGGACATCGCGGTGTCGGCGCGTGAGCGCCTTCGGAATCAGGAGAGATTCCAATGTCAGGTAAGAAGATCATTCGTGATAAGCGTACGGTCGCACAGAAGCGAACAGACGAGAAGCGCGGGTGGGTCGTCGACGAGACACCCGAACTGCGGCGGTCAGTCCAACAGGAGATCCAGGGAAAGGTCGATACGAATCACCCGGACAGTTGCCGGGCGAGCATGACCCTGGAACAGGAAGAGGAAGCGATGGCGCGGGACATCGAAATCGCACGAACTCGGGGCCGAGTTGGCGAGCAGATTGAAACGCGGGAAGCCGGGTCGCGACAGGCAGTGCAGGAGGCGAGGCAGCAGGCACGAGAGCGGTTCGACGAACGGGCCGCGAGCGTGGACCGATGGCGGGATCCAGCGAAGGACGATCCCCGAGAGCTGCTCTCGCAGTCAGACCTCGCAACGGTCAACAGGCAGGCCGCGCGGTTGGAAGAGCAACTCGATGGCTGGACGCGGGCGGCGATCAGTCGTCGGCTGGCCGAGCGGGTTGCAGACGGCCGTGGAATGACGGACGCAGTCGTCGATGTCTACGACGAACTGGATCAGGCGGCCGGGACGGTCATCCCCATTGAGAAGATCGGAGAGGTCAATCGCGGCGAGGTGAGCGTCGAAGGCCGGGTCGCACAGTTGTGGGATCCCTCAAGCCCCAAAATACAGAACGTCGGGCTACTCGAGGATGAGAGCGGCAGAACGCGTGTGACCATCTGGAAGGCCTCGGAAGCTCCCTGGATCGAGGAAGGCGATACGGTGCGTATCCACGGGGCCTCGGTGAGCTGGTACGAGGGACGCGCCTCGCTGGCCGTCACCGGCTGGTCATCCATCCATTTCCCCGAACGCGGTCGGTGGTGGGAATAACGAGCTAACACGTCTCTTTTTTATTATCTGCCGGACCGGCCCAGACCCCGCCACCCCACCCTCCGCTCCGTGCTCGCTTCGCTGCGCGCGCAGCCACAACCTCGGGTATGGTTTTTCCGCCGTGATGGGTGCCGGCGGAGTTGGGGCGGACACGCCCCCTACCCAGTCGTCGGCGTTTTGAGGTGTTGAAAATGCATATGGTGATTTACGCGCTGGTAGAGGCATCGACAGAAGACGAAGCATTGGCTGCAGGAAAGGCAGTGTTCAGTCAACTCGTTGGCGCTGATCCACACGCTAACGCCGCTTTCGATCGGAGTCGAAGGAACTCCAAATGCAGAATCCCGCTGCGAACATTCAAATATCAAGCCGGGGATACCCGGGAGTGCATCGATGGGTGATGACAATCTCGAAGCCGCCGAGGACGCCCGTGAGGAACTCCAGAGTCTGTTGGTCGTGCAGGCACAGGCAGGCGTTCCAGAGCAGATTCTCGTCGGTATCCTCCGCGAACAGACTGCCGAAATCGAACGGCTTGGTACATCCCCTCACCGGTGGGAGCAACCCGACCAGCAGGAAGTAAGCCAGCGATGAAGCGGACCAACACCTTCGAGGTGCGCCCACTCTCGGAAGCAGACGAGGCCCTTCTGCAGGAAGTTATGAACGCGACCGCGAGCTTCTGGAACGAGTTGACCTATGCCCGCCGCCAGCGGTTCTTCGATGACGAGAACATCTGGGAGACCGATGAGTTTCGCGAACAATACAAAGGCCAACTCGGCGCTGCCGGCGTCCAGACGGTGACACGAAAGAACAACGCGGCCTGGAAGTCGTTTTTCGCACAGTTGGAAAGCGGTGAAGACGCGTCCCCACCCGGCTACTGGGGGAATCAAGAGGATGGCCGGGATCTCCGGCTGTTCGTACGGAATGACTCGTACGAGATCCAGTGGAGCGAGTACTCACGGGTAGAGATTCCGGTCGGCCAGGACCTCAAAGAGGGGTATGGACTGGGGTACTACGAACGGCTCCGGTTGGAGGTGCGTGGCGAGCCGAAGTGGTCCGGCAAACAGGGCCGGCTGGAAATCCAATACGACGAGGTTGAAGACACCTACCGGGCATATCAACCAGTCTCAGTCGATGAATCGAAACTGGACTCACCGCTGGCTTCCGAAGAAGCCGCCCTCGATCTGGGTGCTAACAACCTCGTTGCGTGTACGACCACGGTGGGGGCTCAGTACCTCTACGACGGTGAAGAGCTGTTCGAACAGTTCCGATCGACGACCAAAGAGATTGCGCGCCTATCCTCCAAGTTACCGCCAGAGCAGGACACGAGCCAGCGAATTCGCCGGCTTTACCGAAAACGCTCTCGCCGACGGACCCACGCCCAGAAGGCCCTCATCCGTGACCTCGTCGAGCGATTGCACGACGAAGGGATCGCAACGATGTACATCGGCGAGCTCACCGGCATCATCGAAACCCAACCGTCCCCTGAAATCAACGAGAAGCTGAAGCACTTCTGGGCGTTCAAACAGTTCACCGACCAGCTGCGGTCCGTTTGTGAGGAATATGGGATCGAGGTGGAGGAGAAGACCGAGGCATGGACGAGTCAGACGTGTCCGGAGTGTGGGGAGCAAGACGAGACGGTTCGGCATCGAGAGACGCTGACCTGTCCCTGCGGGTTTGAGGGACACGCCGATCTCACTGCCGCAGAGACGTTCCTACGCCGGAATACTGACCACCAAGTCAGGCCGATGGCGCGGCCCGTGCGGTTCCAGTGGGACAATCACGAGTGGCGTTCGACCATAGACGCCCCTGAGATCGGGACAAATTCCAAAGAACAGCGCACAAACCCGTAAATCACTCCCGTGGACCATCGTCCAGCGTGGAGGAGCCTAATCCCAAGGTGGACGTCAATTCGTTACATTTGATCAGGACGAGAGAAATGGCGTAATGCAGGGAAATTGGCTCTACTTGACTAACAGGATACGCAGTGCTGTATTCAGGTATTATTTGTTGAATTGCCTGACCAACAACGTCGTCATCGGGCAGAAGGCTGCCGATGGCTCAACGGTACAGCGATGGTTCGACTGCCCTGAGTGTGTCTACGAGTCGCCGTCGAAAGCCGTCTACGGCGCCGAACGGTGAGGACGGGATCGTCCCACCGGTGTGGTTTATTTGTGGGCCACAATGTATGGCCCGTCCCGAGCGGGCCAGGTTCAGCAATGAGTCTGGAAGTACTTGATCGTCATAGTGAAGCACTGTTCGAGTTCCTCTGGTGTCCAGTCTGTGGACACGAGGTCTTCAGCCCCATCCCGTTTGAGGGGGTGTTCTGCAAGAACTGTAACACGCAGGTCATCCTCCAAGAGTCCCAAGAGACACGGGGCTACGAAGAGGCCATCCTCGCTTGCTTCGACACCGACACAACCTGGAACTTTCATATCGACGAGAAGTTCCGTCGTGATCTGCCCGATGGATTGGCACGGGTGAAGATCTTCGGCACGCGGGACGGCTACGAGATTGACTGGTGGAGCCCGAAGCCGGACGGGGAGTGGGAGCCGGTCGAACGTGGCGAGTTCGATGACGTCGAGGAGCCAGAAGAGGTGTCGCATCTAGCGTAGGAGGGTTCTATCCCGCAGCGACTACGTGTGGTGTTTTTTGCGCCGGCGATAGGTGCCGGCGCACACGCGCCGGAGAGTATCGATGTCGACACGTAGCCAACTCCGATTCGTCCAACGAGTCGAACAGGCCGACAAAACAGAAGGTAACGTCGAACGAGTCGCGCAGGTGTACCGGCATTCGGACGGCTACCCGGAGAGCGTGCTTCGGGATCTCGTTCAACTGAAGGAACTCCTCGATGCGACCCGCGCCGAGCGCGGACCAGGATACACGGCGGCAACATTCGTGTTCCTCGGCAAACTCTCGACGATGAGACTGTATCTGGATGGCAAGCCAGAGCGAACGATTGACGCAGCCCAGCCAGTGGACCTCCTCGATCCAGCCAAGATGGTGCATCTTGACCAGCCACTGTTCCTGCTGGGCCACGGCGTCGAGAATCCAGCAGACGGCATCCACGGTGACGAGGAGTATATCTACGTCGTCGAACTACCGACAGAGAACCCAATCGACAAGCCTGCTGAGTGGACCGTCAAGGTGAGCGGCCACTCCGCATTCCCCCGGTGGGACGGGCCGACCGACGAGGCCTTCGAGCGGGCAAATTGGCAGTTAGAAGGCTCCCTGGAAGACGCATATTCGGAACTGGCTGAGTCAGCCTGAGAAGGAGACCATTCGGATAATACTGAGGTCGAACCGGAACATCACTCCGACCCAGTACTGACAGCTCTGATTCGAGTCCGCAGATACTCCTGTAACTGGTCGTCACAGCAGTACAGGTAACACCCCTTCATCCCGCGTGTCATGAGCGTGCGGTACGTGTTCTTGATCAGTTCTTCGGCTAAATCGGCTGCTCGCTCAGGTTCTTCGTCGAACATCTTTTTGATGCCGAACAGCGACCGATCGCTACTTGCGCGGGCCTCGTGGTCGACTACGATTTCTCCGTCCCTGTACTTGAGATCTTCGCCGATGATGACGCCCATATAGTCGAACTCCAGTCCCTGGCAGGTGTGGATACAGCCAACTTCGTCAATCGACCCCTCCGCGATGGCCCAGGGCTCGCTCACGTCGAGGTTCCAGCTGCGCTCGTAGTCGCCGATTGTGATATCGACGGCGTCGGGATCGCTTCGGCCCTCTTTGTCCCACTCCCAGCAGTAGCCAGCCACGACCCGCGAGAGACGGGTCTCCTCGTTGCGCTGTGCAATCGCCTTGTGGAGGGTCTCCGGATCGTCGAACAGGCGCAGGTCGAAGTCGAGTTCAAACCCGTCGGCGTTAGCCGTCTCACGGATCTCGAGGACGTCGTCGACCCACGCGAGATACCCCTTCGAACCGTTACAGCGGAATTGTGATTCGAGGGTCATGTGCTCGATTTCGGCGTCCATATTCCGGGCGTGTCGCTCAATCTCCTCCTTCGACCCTATGTCGTCGATGTGGACGCGCTGACTCTCGTCGATGAAGAACACACTGCAGGTTGCAGCGTTGATGATCTCCATGATCTGGTTCTCTCCACGCCCGAAGAAGGTCGACTCCTCGTTCAGCCGGTGGGCTTCGTCGGCAATCAGTGCCGGGAACGTATCGGCCTCGGTCTCAACGTAACTACCGGCGCCAGTGAACAGATGCTCGATCTCCTTGACCAGCTTGTCTCCCCGGAGCTTCTCCTTGTAGACTTCGCGCGGGGCGCGGTTTTTCGAGACGTACTGGGCAAATAGGTCGTTGCTGATGAGTTCGGCCAAGATGTTGATCGCGACCACCGTCTTGCCAGTGCCAGGCCCACCCTCAACGAGGAGTACGCGTTTCTGGCCGTCCTGCTGAGAGCGCTGTGCCAGTTCGACGGCGCGCTCGAAGACCACTTTCTGGGAGTCGATCAGCGTGAACTCGTCTTGATCTTCGAGCATCCCCAGTAAGGTGTCTTGGAGCGATTTGGCTGGCTTGATTTCCCCATCGTTCATTTCGTAGAGGTGGGCCTTGTCGTCGCCAATCCGAATCTGGGATTCGAGGAAGGATCGCAGTTTCTTGGCGTCACCCCGTAAATACAGCGGCGCCTGTTCGGTGTAGGGGTCGTACTGGTCGTTGTCGAGGCGGTTCCGGTACTGTGGCTCGAAGTTGTGCAAATAGGCGACCGGCGACAACTCGATGGGTTTCTCCTGGATCGTGGTGTTGAAATCCCGGAGCAACTGGGCGTACGAGGTTGCTTGGTAACTGGGATGTGTCGTCTCCCGAAGGCCACCTCCAAGCGGTGTCTTGACGATGCCGTCTTTCCCTTCGACTGCTTCGGTCTCTGGGCCGCTCCACTGTTTCAGCTCGATGACGACGACCTTGGCCGTGTCGTCCTCGTCGTAGCCGGAGATCAGAAAGTCGATCCGCCGTGACGTCAGTGGAATTTTGAACTCGATGGCTACGCCAGCATCTGGTGGCACATCGCTCCCACTGAGTACCTTGAACACATACTGGAAAGAGTTCTTCCAAGAGCGGACTTCACTGGTGCTCCCCATTCCCAGCCCCTGAGATTCGTAGCCACGTTTGATCTCTGGAACGAGTTGATCCTCAAGGACGTCGTCGAGAAATCCAGCCTTGGTATTTTCGTAGACGAGCATCGACGTTATTCGTCGTGCTTTTTATTCCGTCCCTTATATTCGTCTTCCGGATATTGGGCTCTATTCTTCTCTAACTTGTTTTCCAGCGCCGTTTCGAGATCGATGTCGTACAGATCCGCGAATCGGAGGAGAAAAAACAGCACATCAGCCATCTCATCCTCGATTATTTCACGACTACGGGGCTCGTCTATAAGTGCGATCTGTTCCTGTTTGTTCTTGAACCGGAACCGTTCGAGAAGTTCACTGGATTCCGTGGTGATCCCGATTGCGAGTTCCTTGGGTGTGTGATACTGCCCCCACTCGCGTCGATCACAGAATTCCCTAATCTCTGCATTCAATTCGTCGAGCTGCATACATGATGGTTCAGTCGCGACGCGTATAGAAGGTCTGGCTTGCGGAGAACTCTTATTGGTCTCACTTCAATTCCCCTTTGAAAATACCGAGATAAATATGCTCGGACGATCGCACCCCGACATCAACCCGTGGTTTAGGCGTCTGTGAACTCGGCGAGTGAATAATTCGTACTGTCAGTGTTCCATTTACCGATCTGGATGAGATCGAACGTCTCGAGGGGGGTATCTAGTTCGTCAGTGACTTGTGTCCGAACCGTACCAGAGAGACTGTCGGCCTGGACCGCAGTGAGCGTGTGCTGAGCGAGGGAGTAACATAATGCCCTTTGAGCATAATCAGGCTCAAATATATTCTCTATGGGCATTAAATTTGTGATGGGTAGGTGCTCCGGTCCGTTTCAGTTACACCTCACGCATCCCGTCAGTTCAACTCTGCACTTTAACACACCCACAATCTACGCCAAAAGAGCGTCACGCCATTCTATTGAAGAGAATTCACGTCTATTCGCCCATCTCATCGAGGGTAATATCTGATTTGTCCGTTAAGCTGCCACCGGAATCTTGTATATAATCGATCTCAGTGGGATCCTTGACGACGCCGACGAAGACGAGTGAGTCACCGAGATAGGTCACTGCATGGTTTGCTTCGTTGACCGTCACGCTCCCGCCACCTTTCTCAGCATGGATGAACGAAGCGATGTCTCGGTAGCTTTCTGACTGAATAAATTTCCTACCGTCCTGTGTTCTGGTGAACGGACGGCCCTCGGCATCAACACTGAACTCGAATCCCTCGCTTGGGCCCGAGTACGGATCGCCTTGTCCTAACTCATCGGGATCTGGAATCGTTTTGCTGGTCGGTGGGTCCGGTATTTCATTCTCGGTTGCAGGTCTGAGATGGCCAGTAATCGCATCTTCTTCGGTTTCCCATGTGAGATGGCGAACCTCTGCCTGTGAGAATTCTTCCCGCCAGTCGTATCGCTCGAAGATGTTCGCATCGACGGTATCTCGTGCATACAGAACAAACAGCTCCGCTTGTTTGTCTGGATCCTCGCCGGTCCGAAGGATACGACCCAGCGTTTGGATACGCTGTCTTATACTCCCTGAAGAGACACGAACGATACCCACGTCTGCTGATGGGACATCGACGCCTTCGATCAACGCCTTGACGCTCAGCATTACGTTTGCAAACCCCTCGTCGCTGAACCATTCGATGGCGAAATCATTCCAGGCTTTGTTCCGATGTCCGGAGTGGTACATCACTGGACGGTAACTCGCCGTGAAGAACAGTTCTTCCAATTTCTCGTCGATTCGTTCCAGTGCCGGGTAGCGTTCGTAGAGGTGCGCACGGTCAACATCTGTATCGGTGATTTCGCCAGTCCGTGCATCACGGCCCCGAGTTTCTTTCGGGGCAACCATCCGCTCCAACTGCTCGATTCGCTCTTGGAAAACAATCGCTTTCTGCTCGTTGTCCACGCTTTCTTCAAGCAGTTCCAGTGTTACGGCTTGCCGAGCGACGGCGTCAGCCACCAATTCTCGCCGCTCCTGTGTGTATTTGAAATAATCCGAGATCGCTGGCGTCGCCTTGTCAGCGCTGTTCCGAATAATTTGCAGTTTCCGTGAAAAGCTTCCATTGAGTTCGTATAACCGGTTCTGGTACTGCCGTTCAATATCCGTGACGGCGTCAACCACCGCGTCGGTTAGGCGCTGGTATGCCATTTGTTCGGCATCGGTGAGGTCAAACCCGATGTAATTAATCCGGAAGTCCGGAATGAGGCCACGACGTTGGCCTTCATCGTACGACAGTTCGTAGTAGATATCGCCGAGGTTGGCAACCAGCATCTCGTCTTCAGGACTCCGTTCGTCAGCGGTGGGGTCAGACAGTGGGGTTGCAGAAAGACCCAAGCTGGCGGTTCTATAACAGTCAAACACTTCAGAGAATGTGTCGCCGGTGTAGCGGTGACATTCGTCGGCAATGAGCAGATGATCACGCACATCGGCATTTCGAAGCGTCTGTGACAGTGCCCCATCTTTGACCGCCGAATTAACGATCGAGACAAGGACCCGATATTCACCCTCAAATCCGTCCTTATGCCCGTCGCCAAGCCAGCCGATGCCGTCAGCCGGGACACCGAGTGTTTCGACGAGTTCTTCGAGCCATTGATGCATGAGCACCTTCGTCGGAACAATAACTGTCACCACGCCATCTGGGTGGTCGGCGAGCCACTGACGTATGACTTCAAGCGCCATCACCGTTTTCCCAGCACCGGTTACCACCTGTGCGATACCGCGCTCCGTATCCGTCTCTTCGCCAGTGAACCATTTTGTAGCGGCTTCTTTTTGCCAGTCGTACAGTTCGAAGGCTTCAGGAAACGTGTACGGTTGCCGATCTGGGACCATCGCTTCAAGAGTCGCTCGTGAAAACCCGCTACCAGCGTTCGCCTTCGCTCGCATTGCCGCAACTTCCGTGTCTGCATCGGCGATCTGTTCCAACATTGCTGTCGACAGACCAGCGAGATCTTGCGGGGTGAATGAATCGAACTCTGCACAGATTGTCTCTCGGAGTTTTCGACGATGCCGCCGTTGCTTGATGTACGTTTTTGACCGTTGGAGTCGCGGTTCCGACGAATCCGTCAGCACCGACTCGTCGAGATAATCACGTCTAGCTGTATCGAGGAGTTGCCGATGTTGGCCATGCCCGCCGGATTCACGGTACATATAGTACTTTGCGAGGTCACGTTTCACTCTCTCCGAGGGCGGTGTTGTGTTCGGGCCTTCCCGTTTGAGCCACTGCTCGAACTGCCACAGAATATCGGCGTTACGGAACCGTTCACTGAATTTCTCAGGACTTGTCGTTTCATACCCATCCTCACCGTTACGCAATGCACCCATGCTCTCTAACAGTAGTGGGTACCCGCGTATTCCCTCCTCATTGAATTCGTATCCGTACTTTTCCCCGAGACGTGTTCGGATTGTGCCCCTACGTACTGGCTCACTTGCCTGTTTGACGACGTGGTGAATATTATACAACCCCTCGATTCCCTCCGGGAAGGACCCTTCAAGCGCCCATGATTGCTTGACGGCGTACCAGAGGAATGTCTCAAACTCAAGTTCGCCCGATCTCCAGTCGTGGGCGAACTCGTAAACTGTGACTCCATCTTGTGTTTGCCGAAGGACACCCAACTGGATATACGTTGAAACGATGCGGCGAAGATACTGCTCAGAATATTTTTCTCCGTCTGGTTTCAGTAACCGTAAGCGAGCGCGACGAACGAATTCCGTCTTTTCTATTGGTTCAATTGAGGCGGTAGCAATGTCGATAAAGCACCGTGCTCTGTCTGCAGTCTCTTCAACACCGAACAGCGGTGGTGGGAAGCGTCGCCCCATCGATTACCAATCAACCGGGTCATCGTCGGGGATATCAGTATCGTGCTCATTACCCGGATCTGATTCGATTTCTGAACCACTCACAGTGTGGTTGTCGACATCTGTCTGTGATGTTTCACCGAGCGAATCAAGCCAACTATCGACCCCGCCACTTTCTTGCTCGAAGGGGTCGGTCAACGATGGGGGATCATCAATAGAGAATGGCGTATCATCGACCTGCCCGGCGTAAATTGGGAGCTTTTGGACGCCTCCACGGTCACGTCGAAGCGCAATGAGGTTCTTCACCACACGCGGGAGCGAATCGAATTCCGTTTTAGTTTGTGACGGGAGTTTGTCTAAATCCACAAGTGTCAGAATATCGTTCCATGGAGTGACACGCAATGAACCGCCCTGTGGCTTGTACCGCGACAGTGTTGTCACTAACTCCTGTGAAAGCGATTCTTGGACTGGATGTCGCTTGTGCGTCTGTGGGTTGTCCCACCAAATTCGCTCGACGCCTGGTCCGAATGAGTATTTCGCACCATCATACACGCTTGGCCAGAAGTCACCGGGTTCCAAGTCGTCAGGCTGTACTGGTACACTGAAATCTGGGTCCTCTGGTGGGATTAACTCGCCCTTGAGGTCAAAGGATCCGATCCAGTAAGTTTCGTATTCGTCGCCCTCTTCGGCCCGTGTGAGTACATCGTTCCCTTCAGTAATCCGAATACGGCCACCGAGGCGTTTGAGTTCTAGTAGTGACTCGACGAGGTCTTCAGGTGCAGGCTCCAGGTACAGTCGGTCAGTTCCTTGGTAGGCTTGCCACCAGACATCACCGTCCGGGTTCGTCCGCAGTCGATAGCCACGATAATGTTCAGTCCATCTGTCGCCGGATTCATGTCTTGATGTCATCGGTAGCTGGTGACGGTCAGAGGGACCGTTTCATGATGTATTCACAGCCCGAAATATATGTCTGACGACCAAATTGAAAAGAAGTAGACTATTTGATAGTATTTTCTGGTATTGCTACGTGTGATTATCATTACCTGAAAAGGCAACGTGGAGTTTATCATCTGCGTACCAGATTGTACGAGTAGATGTCACAAGAGGTTTCGAAATCCGGGATTGGGCCGGAGCTATCATATTCTATCGATGAACCCTCTACTGCAGTAGAGGCACTCTCAACGGACACTTCGAACGTGACGAGCCACCTCCTCAATGTGCAGGCCCGGGAGTTCGAAATCGCACAAGGGCAACAGGAGTTACTCTCTGTTGAGGAGATTAAAGACCGGATCAAACTGCTAGACCACCAACTTCAGGCCGCCCACCGTGCCTTGTTCAAAATGAGCGGTGGAGCTCTGTTCGCCGATGAAGTTGGACTCGGGAAGACGATAGAGGTCGGTATGGTTCTCAAGGAGATGGATTTCCGGGACACTCGAGACAGTTTTCTCATCCTGACCCCAGCCCAATTGGCCCCACAATGGCAGAAAGAACTTGAAGAGAAGTTCGGACTAGACTTCGTTTGTAATTACGATGAGAATTTCTGCGGATTTGATGCGCATGATAAGATAATCGCTAGTGTCGACACCGCCAAATCGAAAACCAACAGAGACGACGTTCTCTCACGCCGATGGGATGTTGCTGTTCTTGACGAGGCTCACTATGTTCGCAACGACGACACGATGCGATACGAACTTATGGACGAACTTAGCTACGGAGAGGCGTTCTTTGCGACCGCGACACCGATTCAAAACGACATCTCTGACCTCTACAACATTATTGATCTCATCCGCCCCGGGATGCTCGGAACCAGACAACAGTTCGACAACCGGTATGTTGTCGATAGTGATGATGCTCAAATCAAACGTAGCGAGGAACTGCAGGAGAAACTCAATCGTGTGATGATTCGGAACCGTCGTGAAGAGACAAAAATCGACTTTACGAACCGAAACGTCCATACGAACGTATTTGAGCCTTCAGCAGCCGAGACAGAGCTGTACGATGCGGTCACGGACTATGTCCGATCGAACTACTCTAGTGACGATGCTCGGCACCTAGTGTTGTTCACTCTGCAGAAAGAAGTCGTGTCAAGCCCGTACGCGGTCGACAAAACGATTGACCGGTGGCTGGCTGACAAAGAAAAGATTCTCTCAAAGGGAGAACGGAGCGCGTTGAGCGATATTCAGTCGATTATCGAGGATATCGATCGGACGACCAAGCAGGAACGGCTCCAGAATGTCATCGAAACGATTCAGGACCAAATCGGGACCACTAGGGCAATTGTGTTCACGCAGTTCCGTCCAACACAGGACGCGATCGCGGAGAGTATCCGAGGGTTAAATCTGCCAGTCCATATTGTCAACGGAGACCTCTCCAGCAAGGGGAAAGAACGGAAAGTGGCGCAGTTCAAAGATGAGGGCGGCATTATGGTTGCCACTGATTCGATCAGTGAGGGCCGGAACATGCAGTTCTGCAATGTCTTAGTGAACTATGACTTGCCGTGGAATCCGATGAAAGTCGAGCAGCGCATCGGGCGCGTCGACCGTATCGGGCAAGACCGCGAGGTCCACGTCTTCAATATGGCCTTGGAGGGCACGATTGAGGAACACGTCTTGAACAAACTGTTCGGGAAGATCGATCTGTTCAATCAATCCATCGGCGGACTCCGAGATATCCTCTCCCGCATGGAAAAGTCTGGATCCGACTTCGAACGGGAAGTCTTCGAACAGTTACGCCACGCCGATTCAAAAGTCGAACTCGAAAATAACTTCGAGGATATGGCAGTTGACCTGGAAGAAAATACCGAAGCCGCAGAGAAAATGAACGATTTCAACCGCGGCGTGTTTGACGGCTTTGAGTTCGGTGAGAGCGCATGAGCGTTGATGACGTTAGCACACTCAATCGCTTGGAGCTGCGTCGATTCACTGCGACAACGATTGAAGCATACGGCGGCGACGTCAACCGACGCAACGCGGATTCTTGGCATGTCAGACTACCAGGCCCACTTAGTAATCTCGCAGAATCTCGTGAAGTCGCCGTGGTGTTTGACCCGAAAGACCAGCAACCTGGTCGTGATGAGATTCTCGTCCAACCTGGCTCCCTCGCGTTCAACCAATTACTCGAATTAGTAAAACAAGAAATCTCAGTCGGACAGTTGTATCTCACGGCTGCCGATATGCAGGTCACCCTTCCTGACGTGCTCGATGTCTCCGAAACGACAGCAAGGATTGATGAATTCACTCCAGAACAGACAGCCGACGCCGTCGCGTTTCATTTTCTGGTCGAGATGGAGAGTGTTTCGTCGTTTCATCGGGAGCGATTTGAGACCGTCACGCTAGACCTGGGAAACGGGAGTCCTCAACCCGCCATTACCGAGCGATTACTGGCTCACACCAGCACGCTCGGCTGGTCCCACGAGACAAGCGATATCAACCCGTCAGGCGACACAATCGAACAGCGATACACGACGGCTGTCGAGGAGATTGAACGACGAATCGAAGACGATGCGGCCGAGTTACTTGATGAGGCCACCGAAGCTGCATCAACTCGAGCAGAAGAAATCAGTGACTTGTACGACCAGCGACGGGAAGAACTTGCAGACGAACTGCACGGTGGCGCGCTCCGAAAACGACGAAAATCATTCGATAAACGCGAAGGCGACGAGATAGAGGACATGGTTGACCGGCATGATGTCACGGTGAACATTTCCCTCGTCGGGATGACGCTACTTTCCCACGATGTCGGCAGTCTCACACTTTCAATCGATGACGGTGAACGGTCTGGTACTGCGGTGGCTCGTTATGCACCTGCAACAGGGGAAACGCTTCAATTCGGGTGCGCAACGTGCGAGACATCATTTGACCAAGAAACCCGGCCGCAAGTGTGCGAGTGTGGTAGCGTTATCTGTGCTGGCTGTCTAAACATCTGTCAAGAGTGTAGTGCAACCGGTTGTCCAAATTGTGATACACCAGTTGCGGCCTGTGAGTTGTGTGGCCGCGTCGAATGTCACCAGTGTGGATCGGTCTGCGAAGAGTGCGGCCGAGCAGTGTGCACCAGCCATACCGATACATGTGCTGTGACCGAGAATTCAACGTGTTTGGCTTGCGGTGAAGAATGTACCAGTTGCGGGACATTCCATGCTGACTCGCAACTCCATAGGTGCCGCGTTGACGGTGATCTGTATTGCGATGCTGATTCTGGCGTCTGCGATGAGTGTACAGGCACGCTTTGTGACGATCATCTTGAGTCCTGTACCGCGTGTGGGGTTGGCGTTTGTCCTGACGACCGAGTGACCTGTGAGACGTGCGGTGAGACGCGCTGTCACGACGATGCCGTCGCCTGTGACGGATGCAGCGGGTATCACTGCGCTGAGTCAATTGAACAATGCGAGATCTGTAGGAACAAATTCGGGAGCGCTCATCTCTCTACATGCGCCTCCTGTGACCGCAGTGTGTGTGCAACTGACTCCGAGAACTGTCGTACCTGTGGAGACACGATTTGTACAGACCATGCTATTGACTGCGCCGGTTGCAGTGATGCGCTGTGTGCCACGCATAGCAACGAGTGTGAGATTTGTGCCGATTCATTCGGAGCGCGACACTTAGACGCGTGTACGACCTGTGACCGTACCGTCTGCGAGTCCGATTCTACCGTATGTGGCACTTGTGGAGAGACCCTCTGCAGCGACCATACTATCGACTGTACCGGTTGCAGCGACAAACTCTGTGAGGCCCATAGCAACGAGTGTGACATTTGTGCAGATCCCTTCGGGACACAGCACCTGACAGCGTGTGAGACGTGCGGCCTCGAAATCTGTGGAACGGACCGCGGGGAGTGCGGTGTCTGCGATGACATCGTCTGTACTGACGACTCCAGAACCTGCACGGAGTGTAACGATATCACCTGCCCAACACACACGAATTCTTGTGACCTGTGTGCTGAACCGTTCTGTACTGACCATCTCGAAGCGTGCACCGCTTGCGGCGACGATATCTGTGAGACTGATCGGATAGAATGTGATGTCTGTGACGCTGTTACCTGTGATGTGCACGCAGAGACGTGTGAAACGTGTGAAAAAGACCTGTGCCCGGAACACAGCGACACGTGCGCTACGTGTGGGGACGTTCTCTGCCCGGCAGACCGATCCCGGTGTACAGACCACGACGCCGTGCTCTGCAATATCCACTCAGATACGTGTACACAATGCGAGGAAACCTACTGTGTCGACCTCGTTACTGACTGCGCGTACTGTGATGGCGTCGTTTGCCGCCACCACCAAGACACGTGTACTCATACCGATGAGACGGTGTGCGCCGAGCACAACCGATTCTGTGCAGTCTGTAAAGAGGCGTTTTGCCCGGCACACTCTGCCACCGCCGATGATACCGACGAAGTCCGTTGTCTGGACCATGCAGCAGAGTGCGCTGATTGTGGCACTAAATTCACTCCTGAACATCTGGAAGCCTGCAATCGGTGCGGCGAACACGTCTGTCAGGATGACCGTGCGGACTGTGCTACCTGCGACAAAGTACTCTGCCAGACCGATCAAACCACGTGTACTGTCGACGAGCAACCACACTGTGATTCCCACATCATTGCCTGTGATACGTGCGGTGAGAGCGTCTGCGAGGCCCACGTCCAAACCTGTGCACACTGCGGCGATCTGTTATGCGAGGACGACGCGACGATGTGTACCACGTGTGAAGAACCACATTGCGCCACCCACACTGAGGGGTGTCTCGGTTGTCATCAACCACATTGCGTCACTCACTCAGCTACATGCACAGAATGTGACTTCACGTTCTGCACGGACCATCTAGAGGAATGTCACAACTGCGGGGATCTCGTCTGTCGCACTGACCGAGAGACCTGCGAATCCTGCGGTGAGACGGCGTGCCTCTCAGACAGTGCAGACTGTATCCACTGTAAAGAGAGTTTCTGTGCCGACCATCACTCCCGTTGTGGCACCTGCAACAACCCAATCTGCGCCGCAGATAGTACTGAATGCGTTGACGACGAGGACCGACACTGCCACGAACACATCGCGTCGTGCAGTGTCTGTCAAGACGAGACTGACCTCGACCAGCCCCGGTGCCAGAATCACCTACAAACGTGCGTCATTGACGAGGCGAACCTGTGCTCCGAACACGCTCACACCGACCCGGTTCTACAGAAAGCGGTGTGTACAGAGCACCAAACGACGTGTACCACGTGCCGACAATCCGTTGCCACGACTGCTGTGGATAACGGGGAATGTCGCACCTGTCACGAGTTAGCTGAAAACGAATCACTCCAGCCGAAAGTCGAGGACACACTCCCGGATTCACTCAGCTTCCGCTCAATGCTCATCAGTACCAACCCGGCATTCGTTGTAGTCTACGGGAAGCGACTCGTACGGTCGAACGAGATTGTTGTGCTCGAACGCGACTCCGGTGATATAATCGAACAGTATCGAACGGGGCTACTTGCCCGGCTCTCCGGAGGGCGACTATGAGCGATAGCGAACAATCCTTCTCCTGGTATGACCCGGGCAACATCCGTGCGACCGTCGAAAACGGGTTAGCGAACGATATATCGACGAGCCGTATTGCTGAATATCTTGCACAACGCGAGTTCGATGACGTCCCGTTGTCTCGTGTCGAACACATCATTCAGACTATCCCTGTCTCCCAAGACACGTCAGCAGCGACGGTTCAGCTCTCACAACCCGAAGCCACGGACGCAGAACCGCGTGAGCCCGTAACGAACCAACTCGCCGTCGACGACCTAGAGTATGTTTCGAACCGCGAAGCTGCTCGACTCATTGGGCTTGCACTCGAACAGTTCGACGGGAATACGGTACGCCCGCCCGGGGCCACGCAGGTAGAAACAGATCTTGTCTGGCACCGACAGCAGATGACCGTCGCGTTGCGCATCGTCTCAACCCCATCAGGGACTGTTGATACCAACCACATCGACGCCTTACTTGACGGACCGGTCGTTCCAGACGATATCAGCAGTCCCTCTGAACTGGCTATCGTCACGAATCGGGCATTCACCGACGAGGCCCTCGATTCCGCCGATGAACACGACATCCACTGTTTCGATGCCGGGCATGTCGAAGAATGGTTCCGCCGGGCCAGAATCCCAATGGTTGTCGTCGGCACACTACTCGAAGACGGTGAATCCCACGATGGGCCGCTCACTGACCTCGTCGAACTCCCATCAATCCCAGACCCGAGGAAGACCATCAATCCTCTCGAAATCAATCGAGCATTCGATATCGACTCTCTCACAACACCTGTTGAGGGAGATACCCCACCCTCGACAGTTGAGCGGACAGAGACAAACAGGGGTAAGCAGGGAACCGGCTTGGACCGCTCAACCGCCAGAGATGATCCACTCCGCGGCACCCAACCCACTGCCGGCGAAACCGGGACACTGTACGCGGATCCCAGTGAAGACGGCGACTTTGAAGCGTTTGACCGATTTGTTGATGACATCAAGGATGGAAAGCAGGAGTCAAAGCCATCCGATGATGAGGGCACAGGGACTGTAAACAAGGCGTCGGACGATACGGATGAGAAATTAATCACATATGATGAGACTGACCGGAAAGAGCTAGTGTTTGACCTCTTAGAAGCGAAACAAGATGCGGATGAAATGATGTCCTGGAAAGATGTTCGAACTCATGGTTCGTATCCGGTAGAATATTATCAGAAAGAGTTCGGCTCGCTGGCTAATGCTCTGGATGCAGTGAATAGTGGCCATACAGGAGATTCTCAATGACGGCAACACTCAAAGAGGAGTCGACGAGCGTACCAGTAGAAAATCAAAAATCAATCACACTGGAACCATGGAAACCATGGCCGTCTGCGTATCGCGGGTCGAAGTACAGTCTCGTCTCCGATGACGACTTTGACGACGCCGTCCTCAAATGGGAACAACGCGATCTTGCGATTTACACAGAGCCACCAGACGGGTTACATCGCGCACTCGCTCTCATCGGGAAAACCGGCGGGTACGGGAGTTTCCGAGTCACTGCTGACAACGAAGTCTTGACGAAGGTCAAAGCCGACGAGTACAAGCACATCGATGAAGCCCCCCTCGACAAGGGATGGATTCCGGTATACGTTGGGAAACTCTCAGGCACACTCGAATTCGACGAGGTAGACTTAGACCCACCGAAACCACGGAAATATAGTATCAAAGTGTGGAAGGGATTTCCGTTCCATCATGGGGAACGTTGGAGCGTCAGCCATGATGAGACGTTGTTCTGGAAATGGAAAGACTACCGGTTCGAATCAGCCTTTGACCATCCAGAACTCGTCAGTAAATATCAAAAGTATCGCGGAACAGCCGGTCGATTATACATCACAGAGAATGCTCACGTCTGGGTGAACGTCCCGAAAGATGACATCGCACCAGCGAAACAATCCGCCGTCCGACGTGCCATCAAACAGTGGAAACAAACAGCCGAGCAGGAAGACGATACAGCCACTTTGCGACTCGTCAACCGACGGCTCGTTGCCACAAGCGGAGACGACGACCCGTCTACTGGCCACTTCCCAATTCACCTCGGGCAGCTAAGCAATTTCGACAACGGAGTCATCCCTCGACCCGTCGTCGACGAACCAAGCTACTTCCAAGCCGTTTGCGAATACGAGCATGTGTGGGAGTAGTCCTGCTAATATGATGGTGATGAATAGAATCTGCGTAGGTCGAAACGCCGCTCATGCGCAGCAAATGCTGAATGTCGGCGAACTCTCACTCCATATTGCCCTTCGGTCTCAGAAGCCGTCGCGATACTGTTAGGCGTTGAGGAATCGATGATGACAGGAAGATTTTCTGATATTTTGGACGTCACCACACAGACACTCCGGAATAACGATGAGGAAGAAGTAGACGGCGAGCCACAGGAAACCGCTGAGGAGATTGATGACATCGCAGACAAAGAGGCGGATAATTGGGAACCCAAGGGGGTCACCTCTGAGAAAGCAGATGACGGCCGGGGGTCCTCAGGAGCGAAGGAAGCGAATAGTACCAGCGAAGAGAGTACGACGAGTACCTCGACGGCCAGCGATACCAGATCACACCAGACCAGTGGCCACCAGTATCCGTACTTCGTGCGTCGGAGTAACGTCGGGGACGAACGAGACAATCGCCTCAACTTCTTCGCTCGTCATAAAGTCGTCTCGCGAGAAGCGGAGTTTCGGAGCCAGATTGCTTCGGAGCTCAAGACAGACGACATCGCAAAGACAGACGCCCGTGAGTATGCACTTCTCGCAGCGTTCGAGAACGTAGAGGACGTTGCAGAACTCATGAGGGGAGATGGATCCCGAGAACACTATAAATAGTGACAGACGTGCCGAATTACACTCGAAACAGGGTGTGTCTCACCTCGTTCCTACCGGCCACTGTAACTTTCAGTAACAGAACTAAAATAAATACACTTGTCTATCAGTCTCACCCTGAACTGGTCACAACAATAATATGGATGTAATATCAGGGATTGGTTGATGGACGAAGCTACTGTCCTGGATGCTGTCATCCGGTATTTCAACAGCAAGGGAGCAGTCCTGTTCGTTGATCCAGGATCTGACGAATCATACGACAAGGTCCGGACAACTGTCTGCGAACGCCCCAACTGTGGACTCAACGACTCAATCACGATCGCCAGTCGCACGCCTGATCTCGTCGGCATCCTCGGGCGAAACGAACTCATCGCTGTTGAGGCCAAAGGCGACAAGCATCTTCGTAAAGGAATCGGGCAAGCCACCGATTATCGGCGGGGCGTGCATAAATCGTACTTGGCGGCTGAGGCATCAGCACTTACTGCCTTCGACGATGCAGCCCATGCAGCCGGCGTCGGTACGATTCCTGTTGGTGAGAATGGAGTCATCAGTTCCCAAGTCAGAGCACCGAGTCCTCAGATTGCTGGCACTGAAATCGATTCAACACGTCGAGCTCTTGCAGTGAACTACCCTACCCTACTCGCTCACGGCTTGCGCCGTTCGCTCCTTGAGGGTAGGGCTTCCTGCTTCCACGACGCGCTTTGCAGATACGGGTGTATCCACAGGGAGCGCAGTCTCCACAGGCGT